>DASRWC010000046.1:0-12198 GCA_035654795.1 Flavobacteriaceae bacterium | reverse complement strand
ATGCCGTCAAGTGACTATTGGTTCCGCGTGGAGTATATTGAAAGAGACGTACGCAAAGAAATGAGGGGACACTTCAGCTTAAAAAGATAGAAGCGAAACCAAAAGATAACAAAGAGCTGCCTGATTTTCAGGCAGCTCTTTTGTGTTTTTCGGTCGTGACCAAGGTAGAAATCGAATTTTTCTCTATAATACTTTAGTAGAGAAATTAAAGGACTCTCTCGCCCGGAAGATAAGTCAAGAATTCTAAAAGCAATTGATTCTTGGCACGGACCGATGCCTTCTATTGATAGAACAAGTTGAAGTCAATCCGACTAAAATGCAAAACCCACAGATAAAATGAAAATGTTCCGAGAAGAATCTATAGAGGCTCTATCCGTCATACCTTGAGAGAACATTTGTGTCTCACCCTCTTGTTTGGTGTATGCATAAGCAAAATCAAGACTAAAAAAAGGAGTACTGTATCCGGTTCCTAAAGAGAATCCTACACGGTCCCCGAGTATGGCACTGTTCTTATAGGGACTCTGTTCAAAATGTGCTCCGCCTCGGAAACTCATAGAATTCCAACGATATTCACCTCCCGCTTTAATAGTTGAAGAAATTCCCAAAACGTCAGATAGAGAGGCATTCAAATTCTGAAAGAAAACCTCCGATGAAGGACCATACTTCATTCCGCCATAATTTTTAATAGCGTAATCCAAGCTAATTAACCCGCTTTGACCAAAAACATATGCTAATCCCAAACCTAATTTTCCCGGAGTCCGAAGCTTATAATCTTCATAAACATTAAGCACTCGCGGATTAATAATAGTAGTGCGAGTGATGTCTTCTTGAATGTGCCGGGTCTCTAAGATCTGAGCTGTTTCCTCTGTGATGGTGTACCAAGTGGGGCTGTCATAATGCAATCCAAACCTCCAGCCGTTACCCAAGCGAGCAATACCTCCGAATTGCACAGATATACCATTTCCAATGACATTAAGAAATTCTTCATAGGCGATGTCCGAAACTTTTGATTCCGCATAGCCATTCCTTTCAAGGAAAATTTGTTTTTTTCGAAAATCTATTGTGTGGGTATTGACATTCATCCCAACATAAAAACGATCTTCCAATTGCGCAGACAGATTGATGGTAAAGCGAGCTTGACCACCATCAGTAATGGAAAGATATTGCTGATCAAACGAAGATCCGGAGACGTTGGAAGTGTAAGCAGTATTTGAAGGATCATCAGGATTTACCGGATCAAATAAATACCCTTGATATCCTAAGAACGCCGTTTGAGTGCTGCTGCCATAATTTTCTCCCAAAAATTGATATAAACCGGATATGGATTCACCATTTTGAAGGTTTAATATTGACAGAGGAGTGCCCTGAGCATGAGAGAGAAAATAATTGGCGAAACTATTATTTCCGTTCCCCTTGATAAAAACTTCGCCTCTAAAATCATTTGTCTGACTGTAGGTGGCGCCGATAGTTAGTTTTCTAAAAACAGAATGCTCCTGCTCATTATAAAAAACAAATATCCCTCCCGCCTGTGTAAAATCAAAATTATTAGACTTCGAAGAGGCTTTTCCACCGAAATACCCGGTGTCATGCTTTAAATGATCCAAGCCAAGAGAAAAATTTACATGAGAGTCCATAAAAACAGCACCGCCTGCAGGATTCTTTTCCATGGCCGATAAATTTCCTCCTAACGCACTCATTGCACCTCCCATAGACGCAAATCGTGCGTTGCCTAGGGCACTTTGATTAGAATATCGAATAGCGTCTCCCACTGTTTGAGCTGAAGAAAGTGAGAAAATGAGCAGAAATGGAATGATGAATATTTTTTTCATGACTTGAATGGATAAAAAAACCACAGCACACGACAAACAATCTTATGCTGTGGATCAATACATTTAAAACTTATTAATTACGACCACGACCTCCTGAAGATGATTGAACTCCACCACCTCCGTCGGATGAACGAATGGAGCTGCCGGTAGAACTTCTTATAGTAGGTGAGGAGCTACGTACAGGGGGAGTACTCATATTTCTTCCTCTTGATGTGTTGGGAGTGGTTTGGATACTTCTGGTATTTGTTCTCTCAGAGGAACGTGGAGTTCTAATGGAACTTCTGTCGGTTCCGCTATTCCTGATAACACCGTTATTTCTTGTGTTTCCGTCGTTGCGCTCAATTCTGTTTGACCGAATGGTGCTGTTGCCGCGGTCCACCCTATTACCGGAACGATTAATGGTAGAATTGTTCCTAGCACCGTCAGCTCTTACATTGTTTTGATTTACCCTTCTCGCTGTTTCTGAGCGTCCGTAAGATCCGGAAGTGGTGGCACTACTTCTTCCACGAGAGGCAGGCCTGGAGTAGTCTGTGTTTCTTCTTCCTCTGTTATATGAAATATTGGAATTGTAATAATAGGAAGGATAATAATGATAAGGATAGTAGTAAGGATATCCATAATACCCCGGATAACCATAGTAGCCGTAGTAAGGATAACCCCAGCCAAAACCTATACTCCAATATCCTCCATATCCATAATGACCATAGAAGCCATAAGGATATCCCCAACCCCAGCGGTAATAAGGGCTATAAAAACCATAATTCCCATAGTTGTAAATGTTTACAGTAATACTTTCAGAGCCGCTGCCCCAAGGCGCATAGCCGGATTCATAATTATTCTCAATAATTATATTTCCTGATTCATCTAATCGTTCGCTGGTAGAATAAGCTTCGATATCGGTGAATATCACATCTTCTTCATCTAACGCATTTTCGTAAACTGCTGCCTTAGACTGAAAATATTGTCGGTAGTAATTGGATTTTGAATTGTCGGTATCATTTGTTGAAGCCACTTCTTCCTGACTCACATTGTTACGAGAATAAATTCCATCATTCGCTTCCGCTACCCTGCTCTGAGTGCCGCAAGAAACCAAGAAGGTTGCTATGACTCCCGCCAATAAAGGAAAGAGAGTAGGCTTTAATGCGTTTTTGAGGGTTAACATATCAGTGGATTTAAATTGTTAGACTTTATAAAAATAAGTAGTTTTGCGGACATTAAATAATCCTTTAACAAGGCTGCAACATTTGTGCCAACAACTATTATGGCGAAAAATTTGACCACACGAAACGAAGATTATTCCAAATGGTATAATGAGTTAGTAATCAAGGCCGACCTCGCAGAAAATTCCGGAGTGCGTGGAAGTATGGTGATCAAACCATACGGATATGCAATATGGGAAAAAATGCAAGCAGAGCTGGATAGAATGTTCAAAGAAACAGGACATCAAAACGCATACTTCCCACTTTTCATCCCTAAATCCTATTTTAGCAAAGAAGCAAGTCACGTTTCCGGATTTGCAAAAGAATGTGCAGTCGTGACACACTATCGTCTAAAAAATGCCGAAGATGGAAGTGGAATTATCGTAGATCCGGAAGCCAAATTAGAGGAAGAGCTGATCGTGAGACCCACCTCAGAGACAATTATTTGGGATACATATAGAAAATGGATTCAATCCTATAGAGATCTTCCCATTCTTATTAATCAATGGGCAAACGTGGTGCGTTGGGAAATGCGAACCCGATTATTTCTTAGAACGGCCGAGTTTCTTTGGCAAGAAGGACATACAGCGCACGCTACTGCCGAAGAAGCAATAGAAGAGGCAGAGAGAATGATGAATGTTTACGCCGATTTTGCGGAAAACTTTATGGCTATTCCTGTGATTAAAGGTACCAAAACTGAAAGTGAAAGATTTGCAGGAGCATTGGAAACTTACTGTATAGAAGCCTTAATGCAGGATGGTAAAGCGCTTCAGGCCGGAACATCGCACTTCCTTGGACAAAACTTTGCAAAGGCTTTTGATGTAAAATATGCAGATAAAGAAGGTGCGTTAGAATACGTTTGGGCTACTTCATGGGGAGTGTCCACCAGACTGATGGGAGCTCTGGTAATGACTCACAGCGATGATAAAGGACTGGTGTTGCCGCCTAATTTGGCTCCGGATCAAGTGGTTATCGTTCCTATTTTTAGATCGGAAGAGGAACGTTCGCAACTTGGTGAGGTGGCCAAAGAATTGATGCAGAACCTCAAATCGAAAGGTGTGAGGGTAAAGTATGACGACAGAGATACCTACAAGCCTGGATGGAAATTCAACGAATACGAACTCAAAGGAGTGCCGGTGCGCATCGCCATCGGGCCAAAAGATCTGGAAAAAGGGACTGTAGAAGTAGCACGAAGAGATACACTGACCAAAGAATTCGTGATGCAGCAGGAAGTGGTTGATCATATTGTAAAACTACTGGATGAGATCCAGAAGAATCTCTTCAAAAAAGCTCTTGATTTCCGAAATACCCACATCACCGAGGTAGAATCTTATGAGGAATTCAAAGAAGTGTTGGAAAAGAAAGGAGGTTTTATCGCTGCTCACTGGGATGGTACTGCCGAAACAGAGGAAAAAATTAAAAACGAAACCAAAGCAACAATAAGATGCATCCCTCTGGATGCAAAAAGTGAAGAAGGAAAATGTATCGTTACAGGCGCATCTTCCTCACGTAGAGTGCTCTTTGCAAGAGCATATTAAAAGATGAAAATATTTTTCATTTTTTGTTTGGTGGAATGAAAAGTAGCTGTATATTTGCATCCGAAATAAAAAACCAAAACGGTCCGTTCGTCTAGGGGTTAGGACGCCAGGTTTTCATCCTGGTAACAGGGGTTCGAATCCCCTACGGACTACAAAAATTAAGTTAAGGGCAACGAAATGGCAAATCACGCGTCAGCATTAAAAAGAATCAGAAGCAACGAGGCGAAAAGGTTGAGAAATAGATATCAACACAGAACGACTCGTAATGCAGTGAAGAAGTATAGAGAGCTTACCGATAAGCAAGAAGCAGAGAAATTATTCCCTACAGTGATTTCAATGATCGATAAGTTGGCAAAGAAGAATATTATTCACGCGAATAAAGCAGCCAACTTGAAATCAAGCTTAGCAAAACATCATGCAGCTTTATAATAGTTCTTGTTGCTAAACAAAATTGAACCTCTTGAATTTTTCAGGAGGTTTTTTTATTTAATAAACCATGAATTAGAAGTAAGTCTGCCGTTTTAAAAGTTTTCTCTAACTTAAGACAAGTATGTTGCGTAGGATTCTTAATAATTTGTCTTAAAGTAGCTATGGCAAGCTAATTCTTTTTCTTCTCTCCGAAAACAGCTGTCGTAACTGTATTAATTCCTTTAAAGGCAAAATACACCGCAGTTATTGCGGTGACCAATCCGAAAAAAAAGAAGATATAAAAACTGTAGTTGTCTTTATTTAAAAAAGATAGCGTAATCAAATAAGGCCCTAGAAATAATAAAGGGAGCGATATAAGAAGTTTTTTTATACCACTTTTCAAGACGGTCATGTTAGTTCCTTGACTCATGATGATAATTGTTTATGGCATCGCGCACATTTTGATGTTTTTGAAGCAATTGGGAAGCTTCTTCTTCAGAAATATGGAGTTCGTCCTGAATCATCCTGATTCCTCGATCTATGAGCTTGTGATTGCTCAATTGCATATCTACCATTTTGTTCCCTTTGATCCGGCCCAATTTAACCATGGTAGTAGTAGAGATCATGTTTAATACCATTTTCTGTGCAGTCCCAGCTTTCATTCTGGAACTGCCCGTCACGAATTCCGGACCTACGGTAACAACAATAGGATATTGAGCTGTCAAAGCAAGCGGGCTCCCTTCATTGCACGTAATACAGCCTGTGGTAATCTCATTTTTGTTACATTGTTCCAAAGCGCCAATTACATAAGGAGTTGTTCCCGAGGCAGCAATGCCAATGACAATGTCCTTGGAAGAAATCTGATAATCCTGCAGATCCTTCCAGCCTTGATCAGCAGAGTCTTCTGCAAATTCTACAGCTTTACGAATGGCACTGTCACCTCCGGCAATCAAAGCAATAACCAAGTCATGAGAGACTCCGAAAGTGGGTGGACATTCGCTGGCGTCAACAATGCCCAACCTACCGCTGGTTCCGGCACCAAGGTAAAAAAGCCGACCACCACAGCGAAGTTTTTCGATCACAACCTCCGTTAAGCGCTCAATATCGGGGATAGCCCTGGAAACAGCCGTAGCCACGGACTGATCTTCTTTATTGATATTGATAAGAAGATCAAGAGTATCCATCTTTTCGAGATGGTTGTAATGAGAATCCTTTTCTGTAGTCTTCGTGAAGGTCATCTTGGAATTCTTTGAGACAAAGATACCAAAATCAATTCCTAATAGGGAAGCGACATTATTGCGAAACATAAAAAAACCGTCCCTTTCCGGAGACGGCTTCCCTCTATTTAATACTTTGCAAATTAGAGAGGATTATTCTACAATCTCTATTTCAAAGATCAACTCGGAATTGGGAGGAATAATTCCCGAAATACCTCGCGAACCATAAGCAAGATGTTGAGGAATGAAAGCAGTCACTTTGTCGCCTTTTTTCATAGCCAGCATGGCTTCTTTAAAACCCGGAATAAGGGAGGCATTCATACTATATTCTATCCTCATGGGAATATACTGCCCGGCAGCTTTGCGCATTTCATCTACCATTTCATATTTTTCCACAACTTCAAGCACATTTGAGTCAAATAATTTCCCGTTGGAAAGATAGCCGGCATAATAAATCATAACAGGATCTCCTAATGACGGTTTTTCGCCATCACCACGATTATTGAAATATAAGGTTACTCCTGAGTCAAGACTTTCTCCTTTTGCTCTTAACTGCTCAAATTCTTTACTTTTGGCATCAGCTACTTTTTTTATCCTTTCTTCCTTTTCTTTTTTAGCTGTTTCTATACGTTTCATCTCTTCAGTGAAGTAAGGAACTTTAGCCTTTCCTTTTTTAATGATTGTGACTTTGTTGATTACAACGTCTTTTTTAGGCCGATCTTTTTGATCGGTGGGGACCAAACCAATAGCATCAACAACCTCTTGACCTTGAACAATTTCACCAAAGATGGTGTGCCTCCCGTTAAGATGGGGAGTCTCTTTTAAGGTTATGAAAAACTGGCTGCCATTGGTTCCCGGTCCTGCATTGGCCATAGCTAACTGACCTTTTTTGGTAAATTTCAACGTGTCCACAAATTCATCAGGGAAGGAATAACCCGGACCTCCTGTCCCGTCACCTTTGGGATCGCCACCTTGAATCATGAAGTCCTTAATAACACGATGAAAAGTAAGTCCGTCGTAATATTTCTTTCCCTTAAAGGCAGATTCTACAGTTCCATTGGTTCCCTCGGCAAGTGCCACAAAATTGGCAACCGTCAAAGGAGTGGCGTCATGATATAATTTTGCTAAAAATGTGCCCTCGGATGTTTGAAACTCTGCATACACGCCCTCCGGCAATTTTCCGTATTTCTGCTGGCATGAAGCCACAAGTAACGGGAGGGTTAAGAATAAAAATAAAAGGTTTAATTTTTTCATGAAGTTGTTGGGTTTTATGTGTCAGGGGATAAATTTAGAAATAAAAAAGTTATTCAGATTTTGAAGTATCCGTTTCGTCTATCGAAATTAATCGAACCGTGCTTTTTATAGGAATATTGGATCCTACTTTGTTTTCTAATCCATAATACCCAAAAGCTTTGTAGGATGGAAAGAGAAATGTAATTTCCTCGCCCTCTTTCATTAATTTTAATCCCTCACGAATGCCGGAAAAGAGTTCCTGATTACTCTGATCAATTTTATAATGCTGGATTCCATTCTCTTCACGAGATACAATGGTCTTGTCTTCAATATTCCTGATGTCATAAGAAAAACGAACATAATCGCCTACATCGGGATATTCCGTTGCAGCAGTGTCCTTAATATTATAATAATACCAAAAACCATGGTCCGAGCTTAAATAATGTTTCGTGGAATCCCGAGCCATCAAATCTTCTAAGAATTTGCGCTCTTTCTCATAAATTATTTTATTCTTTTTGGCAGATTCCTTTATAAAACTTCCGGAATGGGTCTTGACCGGATGCCTAGGTTCCTGACCGTCACAAGAGGCCATACCAAAAAAAACTAAACCGAAAATTAAGATCCTAATCAGCATTGAGGCTGGCTTTATGTTCTTTTAAAATTGTTTTGAATTCAATAATAGTTTCTTCAAGAGATTTATTACTTCTCCCACCGGCAGCGTTGATGTGTCCGCCACCGTTAAAATAATTTCGTGCAAAATCATTTACCGAAAAGATGCCTTTGCTTCGGAAAGAAATTTTGACTATTTGCTCTTGCTTGTTTTCAATAAATATGGCAGCAAGTATAACTCCCCGGACAGACAAAGCATAATTGACAAATCCTTCCGTATCGCCTTTTCGAAAATGATTTTCATCCAGTTCTTGTTGTGTCAGCGTGATATAGGCCGTTCGGTATTCCGGTAAGACTACCAGGTTCTTAAGAGCAACACCCAACAAATTCATACGTTGAGGAGTATTGGCATCAAAAACATGCTCGTGAATAGCAGCATTACTGACTCCGGCCTCAAGAAGAGTAGCGGCAACACGATGGGTAGTAGGGCTGGTTGTGGCATACCTAAAAGAACCTGTATCAGTCATTATTCCGGTGTACAAACAGGTCCCGATTTCCTTGCTAATCAAATACTCCGGTTGCAAAGACTTGATGACATGAAAAACATATTCAGATGTAGAGCTCATGGTGACATCGCTGAAAGTGGCGGTAGCATAAGTATCCGGCAACTGATGATGATCAATCATAACAAATTTTGCTGTAGCCTCTCTTAATGCCATCTCCATTTTTCCAACTCTGGAAAACGTGTTAAAATCCAAAGTGAATATAACAGATGCACGGCTTATAATGGCACTAACACCCTCCATGTCTTTTTCAAAAATTTGAACCTCATCCACACCTGGAAGCCATTTTAAAAATTCGGGAAAATCATTGGGCATGACAACCGATACCTGATGTTCCGGCATCGACTTTAGAAAATAAAAAAGTCCCAAAGAAGAGCCAATGGCATCACCATCCGGGTTCTGATGCGCAACGATAACTATCTTCTGAGGTGTAGCCAATAAGTCTTTAACTACCTGAATATTTCGTGTATCCATAAAATGGCGAAGATACGAGAATTTGGTTTTAGATAAAGTCGGAAAAATTCTAAAGTCCAATGGTGGTGGTAAAAGATATTGTTAAAAATCCATTATCGAACCTGATGTGGAAGTTTGTAGCATTTCTACTTTTCATATACTTTTGCAAAAATTTTAAAAAATGAGAACAGACAGAACATTTACAATGCTTAAACCCGATGCTGTGGAAAAAGGATACATCGGTGCAATCCTGGAAAAGATTAATTCGGCCGGTTTCAAAATTGTAGCATTGAAACTTACACAATTAACTACTGCCGATGCTCAGGAATTTTATGCCGTTCATAAAGAACGTCCATTCTATGGGGAGCTTGTAGAATATATGACTCGCGGACCTATTGTTGCTGCTATTCTTGAAAAAGAGAACGCAGTGGAAGATTTCCGTACTCTAATTGGCGCTACAAATCCGGAGAATGCCGATGAAGGAACAATTAGAAAAATGTATGCCGCTTCCATCAGTGAAAATGCTATTCACGGAAGTGATAGTGATGAAAATGCAGCAATTGAATGTGCATTTCATTTTGCCGGAAGAGAGGTCTTCTAAAAAGAGATTCCGAAGATAAGATAAGAGATTTTAAACTTTGGTGGGTTTTCCCCGCCAAAGTTTTTTATTCTGATACGACTGCCAATTTCTTTCCATCCGGACTCACGGACATTCGGCTGATGTTCTTCAAGCCAAAGTCTTCAAGGTTAGCAACGTGTGTCCATTCTCCTTCGCCAAAGGTATCATACAAATAAAGTTTGCTCTGCATCCCAATGAGGATTTGAGTGTCATTTAACCAAACGTAATCTTGTATTTCATAAGGCAGTTCCGTTAAAAAATAGGTGTCTTCCACATTTTGCTCCATGACGTAAATATCCCACTTTCCGGCTTCGTTTGTTAAGGTGTAACTGATGGATTCGGATTTAGGGATCTTCTGAATTCCTCTACCGGCATCGGTAAATAGTGGAGTGATCTTTTTTAGATGCAGATCTATGGACACCAAATCCATTTTGTCTCCATTTAAAACAGTAGCAATTATGGTGCGTGCTGTTCTAAACGAAAAATAAGCCACAGGTAAATCAGGAATCATTTCGGAAATTTCCTGACGCTTTTCATTGTATTTATATAACCGCTGAAGAGCATCCGGATCCAGTCTGACAGCGGCAACTGCATCAGAATCCGGGATGGGCTGAGGGGAATATTCGCCACCGGGCGTTGCAGAAATCCACGTTTTCTTCTTGCTATGCAAATCATATTTTAAAATATCTGTCTGTGAATCTCGTTCTGCAGAGAGTAATAGAGTTGTGTTATCCCGGAAGAAAGGCTGATTGTTATAAGCGCCTTCACGTGGAACCTCCACAGCGTTAGAAACTTTTAATTCATCATCCGTCATGTTAATGTCAAAAACCGTAACCTTAGTTGGCAATTGAGCCCAAGTGGTAACTGAAAAAAGCAGGCAAATGCAAATGCAGATCCTTGTCCGTGGAAAAACCATAATACCAGTTTAAACAACAAAATAAAGAATTTTAAAAGATTTAAGTCTTTCTTCAACAATTGAAGTGAATGAGAAAAATCATTGACATCGTCAACTTAAATTCAGAGTTTTGTATCAAAAATAACAGTCTTATGAAAATAGTATCAGCACAGGAAGCTGTTTCTGTAGTAAAATCCAACGATCGGGTGTTTTTTCAAGGAGCAGCCATGACTCCTAATCTTCTGATAGATACTTTGGTGGAACGGTATCAGGAGTTAAAAAATATTGACATTGTACAGATTCACACACATGGTGATGCAAAATATCTTCAGGAGCCCTATAACCGATCTTTTTATTTATCCAGTTTCTTCGTGGGCGACAATACAAGAAAAGGAGCAAACTCCTCTTCGGGAGATTACATTCCGGTATTCCTAAGTGAGATTCACCGGTTTTTCCGACAAAATATTCTGCCTTTGGATGTAGCGTTTATCCAGGTTTCTCCTCCCGATAAACACGGATTCTGCTCATTGGGAATATCTGTTGACGTGACCCTTCCGGCTATCGAAACGGCAAAAAAAGTAGTGGCACAAATAAACCCGCAGGTACCTAGAACCCATGGAGATGGAATAATACACATCAGTAAAATAGATTATGCCGTTGAAGTTGACACGCCAATTTATGCAGCTTCCATAGGCACTCCCTCTGAAGTGGAGGCTATAATAGGAAAAAATATTGCTGAATTGGTAGAAGACGGCGCAACACTGCAAATGGGAATCGGGAATATTCCTAATGCCGTACTACATAATCTTCATAATCATAAGAGACTCGGAATTCACACCGAAATGTTCAGTGACGGAATTCTCCCCTTAGTAGAGAAAGGTATAATTACAGGAGAAGACAAAATCATCAAAAATGGCAAAATTGTGACTTGCTTTGCATTGGGAACAAGAGCCTTATATGATTTTATTGATGATAACCCAAATGTGCATTTCAAAGAAGCAGCCTATACCAATGACACCGCTTTAATTCGACAAAACCCGAAAGTTACGGCAATAAACTCAGCAATAGAAATAGATTTGACAGGCCAAGTTTGTGCAGACAGTATCGGAATGTATCAGTATTCAGGAGTGGGAGGGCAGATGGATTTTATACGCGGAGCTTCTCTTTCTGAGGGCGGTAAACCCATCATTGCAATGCCGTCTGTTACAAATAAAGGAATTTCTAAAATTACTCCTGTATTAAAAGCAGGAGCAAGTGTCACCACAACAAGAGCACACGTCCATTACGTGGTAACCGAATATGGGGTTGTAAATTTATATGGAAAAGGATTGAAGGAGAGAGCGAAAGCACTAATCTCCATTGCTCATCCGGAGCATCGGGAGGCATTGGAACGAGAAGCTAAAGAGCGATTTAAATTCTAAGAAAATTAGAAAACTTTTTCAAAAAAACGGAAGCTCCCGCAAAAAAGAAATCGGGAGCTTCCAATTTCAAAGTATTACCTATTTTTGACACAAAGAGTCTCCTTATGTTTTCAAAAGCATGTGAATATGGTATTCGGTCTGTGGTGTTTATTGCAGCACAGTCCTTGAATGATAAACGTCCGAATATCGTAGAAATAGCTAGGGCGATCAACTC
>DASRWC010000045.1:0-10528 GCA_035654795.1 Flavobacteriaceae bacterium | reverse complement strand
GTTGTTTGCAAGCAACTCTTTGTATTCTTTAATTCCTTCTTCGGTTTCGGGATGATAACCACGGAAAACGATTTTACTTCCGTCAGGAGAAAAGAATGCGCCGCCATCATAACCTACTTTATTGGTGATTTGTTTTACATCAGAACCGTCAATGTTCATAGTAAATAATTCTAAATCTCCTGTTCTTGTAGAAGTGAAAACAATACGGTCTCCTTTTGGTGAAATTGTGGCTTCGGCATTGTATCCGGGAGTGTCGGTCAATTGAGAAACGATATTTCCATCAAGATCGGCTACGAAAATCTCATAACCGTTATACAGCGGCCAGGTATATTTTCCGGCTGTGCGCTCAGGAACAGACGGACAGTTTTCATCTTCAAGATGCGTGCTTGAGTAAAGGATATGTTTGCCATCAGGTAAAAAATATCCGCAAGTTGTGCGTCCTTTCCCGGTACTTACCATTTTCGGTTTCGAATTTTCGAAGCTTTCATCGGCGTTCATAATGAACATTTGATCACAAGCTACTCCCCAGTCGGCATTATTACTTTGGAAAATAAGTTTGCTCCCGTCAGGGCTCCAGTATGCTTCAGCGTTATCCCCTCCGAAAGTTACTTGTCGTAACGATTTGAAATGTGTTTCTTCGGGGAAGATCAAAGATTCTTCAGCAGTTTCAGTTTCAACATCCTGATCGATGTTTTCTTTGGCGACATCATTCTTGCAGGAAATTGCAAGAAATGTCATTACTGAAATAAAAAAATACTTCATGATTTAAATTTTTGGTGATTGGTAATATTGCTTTTTTGCGTCGGCAAAGATACCACCTATTCATGTATTTTTGTTGAAAAATCATATTATGCGTACTTTAATTACCATTATAATTTCAACAATCTTATTTTCTTGTGGAAGTTCAAGAATAGCTGTTACCGGAATCTACGAGGATGTTTCCGTTTTGGCCCATGACAGCTTACAAGGAAGAAAGACCGGAACCGAATTTGAAAAGAAAGCAGCAAATTACATTGCCGCTCGGTATGGTCAGCTTCGGTTAAAACCGAAAGGAGAACTGTATTACTTCCAGGATTTTAGTTATCAACCAAGTTCCAATCCTCATCAAGAAGCCATATTCACCTCCAATAAAATTTCGGGCACTACCACGGGAAGAAATGTTATAGGATTTATTGACAATAAAGCTAAAACTACCGTAGTTATAGGAGCTCATTACGATCATCTTGGAATGGGTGGCTCCGGATCATTATATCGTGGAGCACCTGAAATTCATAATGGAGCAGATGATAATGCCAGTGGTGTGGCTGTCATGCTGAATCTGGCCGCAACTCTTAATGGTAAAGGGGCTCCTAGTAAGAATAACTATCTTTTTATAGCTTTCTCAGGAGAGGAAGAAGGACTTTTGGGTTCAAATTATTTCACGAAAAATCCGACCATTGAACTTTCGGAAATCAACTATATGCTTAACCTTGATATGGTGGGTCGGTTAAATGATGAAAAGGTATTGGCGGTTTACGGAGTGGGAACTTCGCCTTTTTTCGATGCGGTATTAGACCGTAATGCAGGAGAATTACAACTTAGTAAAAAAGAGAGTGGTGTAGGGCCGAGTGACCATACGTCATTTTATTTAATGGATATTCCGGTGCTTCATTTCTTTACGGGTCAGCATGAAGATTACCACAAACCTTCTGATGATGTAGAGAAATTGAATCTGGAAGGTATGAATCTGATTTCGGAATTCATATTCCAAATTATTAATGAATTGGATCAGAAGTCAAAACTGCCTTTTACGAAGACAAAGAATGAAAGTGAAATGGTTCCCGAATTCAAAGTGACTCTTGGCGTTGTTCCTGATTACTTATTTCAAGGTGAAGGAATGCGGATTGATGGCATAAGTGAGGATAAGCCAGCACAGAAAGCGGGATTGATGAAAGGAGACATTGTAAAAAAAATGGCCGACATCCAGATCGTGGACATGATGGGATATATGAACGCACTCTCTCAGTTTGAGAAAGGTCAGACCATAAAAGTTATTATTGAAAGGGATGGTGAGGAAATGGAATTGCCTCTAACTTTTTAGAAGAAGTATTATTATTAAAAAAGAATTCGGCTTTTGAAAGAGTTTGATTTTACCGTTCTTGTTGTTGACGATGATCCCGATATCCGGGAGATTATTCGATATAATTTAGTAGTCGAGGGATACTCCGTGATAGAGGCAAAGCATGGTGCTGAAGCTGTAAAGCTAGCCATCGAAAGGCACCCTCATTTAATTTTGATGGACGTTATGATGCCTAAGATGGACGGGTTTGAAGCCTGTAGAATAATCCGTAAGAATCCGGAGCTTGATCAGGTAGTTATTGCATTCCTTACAGCCAGGGGAGAAGACTTTTCTCAAGTTACCGGTTTTGATGCCGGAGCAGATGATTATATCGAAAAACCCATAAAGCCCAAAGTATTGATGAGCAGAGTTAAGGCTTTGTTGAGAAGATTTAAATCTGAAGAACGGGAAACAAAATTGATCTTTGAGAATCTTACTATCGATAAGAGTGACTATAAAGTTCTTTTAAATAAGGAGGAAATAGATTTTCCTCGAAAGGAATTTGAGTTGCTTGTTTTTTTAGCCGATTCACCCGGTAGGGTTTTTAAAAGAGAAGAAATATTGGCAAAAGTTTGGGGTGCAGAGGTTGTTGTAGGGGATAGGACTATAGATGTGCATATTAGAAGGTTGCGAGAAAAATTGGGAAATCAGATTATCAGAACGGTAAAAGGAGTTGGTTATCAATTTGTGAGCCCTTAGGATGAATGACAAGGCTATTAATATAACATTGATTGTTGGACTCGCTGTTCTTCTGGCTCTTATCCTAATCCTCGGGCTGTGCATTTATGCCGAAGTTGAAGATTCTATTATCTACTTAAATCTTACTGTCCTCTTACTGGCCACCGGAGCCTACTTCTTTCTGACGAAGCACTTAATTACGAAAAAGATCTCTAAGAAGGTATCAGAAATTTTATTGGAAGCACCTTTCGAGTTCATAGATCGGCAAAAAACCATTACTACAGACATGGATGCCTTGTCTCGAGAGGTTAAAAAATTTACCCAAGATAAAATGCAAGAAATTGAGATTCTGCATAATCGGGAGAATTACCGAAAAGAATTTATGGGAAATATTTCCCACGAATTAAAAACACCCTTATTTACAGTTCAAGGTTATATTCTTACTTTAATTGATGGGGCCAAAAATGATGCAGAGGTTCTAGATCGATATCTCACCGGTGCGGCAAAGGGGGTGGAGCGATTGGTGCGAGTGGTGGAAGATATGGATTTGATAAGTGAACTGGAATCAGGAAATTTGGTGGTAGAAAAGGAAAATTTTGATGTGGTAGCGCTTATAAAGAGTGTGCTCGATTTGCTTCAGATCAAGACCCACAAAAAGAAAATCACTCTTATTCTAGACAGGGCTTATTCAGAAGAAGTGCCGGTTCACGCAGACAAACAAAAGATAGAGCAAGTTTTGATTAATATTATAGAAAATTCTATCAAGTATGGAAAGAAAAATGGAACAACAGAAGTAACCATTGAACCTTTATCTAAATCTAAATATATCATCCGGATCACAGACAATGGGGAAGGAATGAGTGAAGAGAACATCAGCCGAATATTTGAGCGTTTTTACAGGATCGATAAGAGTGGATCCCGGAAAGAAGGAGGTAGCGGCTTGGGGCTATCTATTGTGAAACACATTATTGAGGCACATAATGAAAGAATTTATGTGGAAAGTCAGCCTGGAGTAGGATCTGAATTTTCTTTCACCCTGGAGAGAGGCAATGCTGTTTCAGTTGTGAAAAACTTCGAATAGTTTTGACATATCAATCGTGGGAAGTTCAAGATTGATTCCTAAATACACTTGTGCTCTTGAAAGATGTTCCAAGCTAAATTTATCCTGTTCACAACACGGTACTAAGCCTAAATGTTGCATCCGCCTGGCGAGATATTCCTGTTCATATTGCCCGGGAGTCGGTATAAAAAATGCCTTCTTCTTTAATTTGGCAAGATCCAAGATTGTAGAGTATCCCGAGCGGGATATGATGACGGAAGATTTGTTCATATACTCTTCAAGTTCTTCGGCTTGCATAAAATTTACCATATCTATATTCCCCACCTTTTGCCATACTTGTTTCTCTGAAATAATTCCTTGAACTAATACCACTTTTCCTTTATAGTCACGAAGCTTTTGTATCAATATTTTTTCCAAGAGAGACCGTTGTGGTTCCGGACCGGAAATAATGGCAAGATATTCAATGGAAATTGGCAGTTCTTTTTTCTCAAGTCTGCTCAATATCCCTAAATATCTAATGTTGAGATTTCGATTTTTCGGATGTCCCATTTTGCCGCTAAGTCCGGCGACTCTCCTGCTGTCATCGGGAACCCAGCACACCTTATACTTTTTAATATAAAATTGATGTATCAGTGATGAAATGGAAGTTGTAGTTCCGGTTAATATGTTGATTTGATGTGTGATATAAACTGATGGTATTTTTGAAGATCGCACTCCCAATCTTCCGTCACTAATGATTCCTGATAATTCTTCAGTCTGCACCAAACGGGAAACGGATTTTCTTTCTCTTCTAATGGTTCTTTTGATTGAGACACATTGAGAAATCATTTTCCATTTAAAAAGGTATCCCTTTTTTGGGTATTTGATGTTATAGGGCGGGAGTTCAATGGCCTTAAGGGTAGGAAATTCTTTTTTTAAAAGGTTTAAAGACTGACCGTCTGAGGCTATAATAACGTTATAGTCATTCTTTAATAATTCTTCGATGAGCGGAATGCAACGTGTGGCATGTCCTAATCCCCAATTTATAGGTGCCACTAAAATGTTCTTTTTAGAAGCCATAATCTTGTTTCGTGTTAATTCTAGTTGGGGGGGTAGAATTACTTTAAATTTGTGCAGTAATAATTAACGGTTGAAAGTACTTAAATTATTTGAGACTTAAAAATTAACTTTATAAGTGGGAAGCAAAAATAAACTAAGAAGATTTCGAGAGAATGAAACGTTTGAAAATGTCATTCAGCCTTCAAGACAAGATGTTGTTGAAGGAAATTTCAATTTAAAAGGTAGGTGGAGAAATGCGTTTTTTAAGAATGATAATCCAATTGTACTTGAATTGGGGTGTGGAAAAGGAGAATATACCATTGCTCTGGCCCGGCGATTTCCTAAAAAAAACTTTCTCGGTGTTGATATAAAAGGCGCTCGTTTCTGGCGAGGAGCTAAAACAGCTATTGAAGAAGGCATAGAGAACACAGGGTTTTTGAGAACCCAGATCGAATTGATCCAGCATATTTTTGATCCCGGTGAAGTAGATGAAATCTGGATTACTTTTCCGGATCCGCAAATAAAATTTAAACGAACCAAACACAGGCTTACAAATCCGGAGTTTCTGCAGAAGTATAAGAAAATTTTAAAACCCGGAGGAAAGATCCATCTAAAAACCGATAGTGAATTCCTTCATGGGTACACCCTCGGAATCCTAAGTGGGTTTGGAGAAATAATTGAATACTCTAACCATGATGTTTATGGCAGCACCGGAGTTCCGGAAGAAGTAACAGAGATTCAAACTTTTTATGAAAAACAGTATTTAGATCAAAACAAAAAGATAACCTATCTTCGCTTTAGGTTTAATACCGAATAAAGTTGCCCGGATGACACTTCTTTTTAATTTTCTAATCGGTTTAATTGCTTCGGTTATCGGCACTGTTCCTCCGGGTCTCTTAAATTTGTATGCCGTAAAAGTGAACGTTAGGGAAGGAGCAAAAAAAGCATTACTCTTCTCACTTGGTGTCTGTGTTTCTGTAGCCGTGTACAGCTTATTAGGACTGTTATTGGCGCGCTACATTCAAAAACACCCCGGAGTAGTAGATATCCTTCAAAAAGTAGCATTACTCATTTTCGGGATTCTCACTTTTTATTTTCTTGTTTTTGCGAAGGACACGCGTCGGGAAATTCGCCACGACGAAATTAAATCAAAAACCAGAAGATTTTTTAATGGTATTTTAATCGGAGCTTTAAATCTTCTCATTTTTCCGTATTGGGTTTATATTAGTCTCACTTTTTCCAAGATAGGCTGGCTTAATTATGGTGCGTATGCTTTTTGGCTTGCCGTTGCCGGGGCTATTGTTGGGACGTTTTTAGTCCTGATGGGCTATGTAAAACTTTCGAATAGAAGAGAGGGAAATAGAAAACATAAGATCAATTTCAATTTGATTATCGGAGTAATCACGGCATTTCTGACGATTTTCACTCTGGGGAAAATTCTAAAATGGTTTTAGGTGGAGGAGAAGAATTTCTTTGAGAAAGTTTATGAATTGACCAAAACTATTCCCGTCGGAAGGGTTACTTCCTATGGAGCCATAGCCCGTTGTATTGGGGCACCTCGTAGCGCAAGAATGGTTGGCTGGGCGCTAAACAATTGCAATAAAGAAGATGTTCCTGCGCATCGAGTAGTTAATAGAAATGGACTCCTTACAGGAAAATACCACTTTGGAGGAACCAACATCATGCAACAACTTTTGGAAAACGAAGGGATTGCGGTGGAGTCGAATCAGGTGGTTGATTTCGACACAAAATTCTGGGATCCATGTGATTGGAGGGAGTAATAATTGACCTCGAGGTCGGAAATATGATTTTTGTCCTTTCTATTCCCGAAGTGAAAGTTTATATTTGCACTTTAGAATGAATCTAAATATAATTTGCTTAAAATGAGTATTTCAAAGAAAGATATCCTTTCAGCATTGGAGACAATTTCGGCTCCGGGCGAAGGAAAAAATATGGTTGCTTCGGGGGCAGTTCAAAACGTTATGACTTTTGCTGATGAAGTAGTTGTGGATTTAAAACTTTCATCTCCCGCCATGCATATTAAAAAACGTGCTGAAGCCGATGTGATTAAAGTGATCCATGAAAAAGTGAATCCGGATGCGAAGGTTCAAGTAAATATCAAAGTTGAAGCTCCGCAACGTCCTTCCAATCCAAATTTGATTAAGGGAAAACCTATAAAAGGAATTCAAAATATTATTGCCGTAGCCTCCGGAAAAGGTGGTGTCGGGAAAAGTACAGTCACGGCCAATATCGGAGTTACACTATCAAAAATGGGCTTTAAAGTAGGGATTTTGGACGCCGATATTTATGGGCCATCAATCCCCATGATGTTTGATGTTCAAAACGAAAAACCACTTTCGGTAAATGACAACGGGCACAGTAAAATGAAACCTGTTGAAAACTACGGAATCAAAGTGTTGAGTATCGGATTTTTCACCCAACCCGATCAAGCAGTTATTTGGAGAGGGCCAATGGCGGCGAAGGCATTGAATCAGATGATTTTTGACGCTGCCTGGGGAGAGCTTGATTTCTTGTTGATTGATTTACCTCCGGGAACCGGTGATATTCATTTGAGTATTATGCAAGCTTTACCGATCACCGGAGCTGTTGTTGTAAGTACACCACAACCGGTGGCGCTTGCCGACGCACGGAAAGGAGTCGCCATGTTCCGACAAGAGAATATTGATGTGCCCGTTTTAGGAATCGTAGAAAATATGGCCTACTTTACTCCTGCAGAATTACCGGAAAACAAATATTATATTTTTGGTCAGGAAGGTGCCAAAAACTTGGCCGATACAATCGGAGTTCCTTTCTTAGGAGAAGTTCCCATTGTTCAAAGCATCCGTGAAGCAGGAGATGTGGGGCGTCCGGCAGCACTTCAGGCAGCTACTCCGGTGGAAGAAGCATTTATTGATGTGACAAAAAATGTGGTTCAGGAAGTTGTAAAACGAAACGAAAATCTGCCACCTACCGAGGCCATAAAAATTACCACAATGGCCGGATGTAGTGCGGCAAAATAAATTATGACAAAGGAAGAGTTAACAGCAAAAGTAGAAACTGCCTTAGCAGAAATTCGTCCCTTCCTTCAGAATGACGGGGGGGATATAGAATTGGTTTCCGTTGAGGATAATATTGCCAATGTGCGACTGCTCGGAGCATGTACCAACTGCTCAATCAATACGATGACACTGAAAATGGGTGTAGAAATGACCATTAGACGACACGCCCCTCAAATCGAAAAGGTAGTCAACTTGTAATGAGCATTGTCATTGATGCCGATGACACTACAATTTACTTTTGCAAAAACTATTGAAGAAGGATTTCATGATACAAACAGATATACTCATTATCGGCGCAGGACCAACCGGACTTTTCGCCGTTTTTGAGGCAGGATTACTCAAGTTGAAATGCCATATAATCGACGCGCTTCCACAACCCGGAGGACAATTGGCAGAGCTGTATCCTAAAAAGCCCATATACGATATACCGGGATTTCCTGAAGTGCTCGCCGGAGATCTCGTGGATAATCTAATGAAACAAATTGAGCCGTTTCAACCCGGATTCACGTTGGGAGAAAGGGCAGAGACTATCGACAAATTGGAAGACGGAACTTTTATTGTAACAACGGATAAAGGAACAAAACATCACGCTAAGATTATAGCAATTGCCGGCGGACTTGGAAGTTTTGAACCCAGAAAACCGCCAATCTCGAATATTGCAGAATATGAAGATAAAGGGGTAGTTTATCTTGTGAAAGATCCGGAAATGTACCGTGGGAAAGATGTCATCATATCCGGTGGCGGAGATTCCGCGCTCGACTGGACAATCTTCCTGGCAGATGTGGCTAAAAGTGTAACCTTAATCCACAGACGAAATGAATTCCGAGGCGCTTTAGACAGTGTTGATAAGGTGCAGGAACTAAAAAATCTCGGAAAAGTAGAATTGATAACCCCGGCAGAAGTGGTCGGTTTAATCGGTTCCGAAAAGCTCGATGAAGTTGTCATTCAATGCGAAGATGAAGTCTTCCAGCGCGAGTGTGATTATTTTATTCCTCTCTTTGGGCTTTCTCCAAAATTAGGTCCCATTGCCGATTGGGGATTGGAAATCGAGAAGAACGCTATAAAAGTTGATAATACACTGGATTACCAAACCAATATTCCCGGAATCTATGCTATTGGGGACGTCAATACCTATCCCGGAAAACTCAAATTAATTTTATGCGGATTCCACGAAGCTACTTTAATGTGTCAAAGTGCTTACCAAAGAATATTTCCGAATAAACGTTACGTTTTAAAATACACCACAGTTGGCGGCGTTGAAGGTTTCGACGGAAGCAAAAAAGAAGCCCCAAAAGCGGTAGTAAAAACAATTGATTAAAGAAACGAGCTCCGCAAGGAGCTTTTCTTTTTTATAACCCCTCCCTAATCCCTGCATAATACCTATTCCGTAAATTTGCACTCAAAAATTGCCGAAAATGAAAGATATTCAAATTACCATTATAGATCGAGACGGCGTTTCACACACAGTCGATGCGCCAACAGATATGAATATGAACATCATGGAACTTGTTCGTTCCTACGAATTGGCGCCGGAAGGGACTATCGGTATTTGTGGTGGTATGGCGATGTGTGCATCTTGTCAATGTTATATTGAAAGCGATCATGAACTTCCGGAAATGAGCGCCGATGAAGATCTAATGTTGTCTGAAGCTTTTTTTGTGAAGGACAATAGCCGCTTAAGTTGTCAACTTTTCATTACGGAAGATCTGGACGGATTGAAATTAGAACTCGCGCCGGAAAACTGATCACTATTTTAAAGGATTATTTTGGCGAAGAAAAACAAAGCTATTCCTTTACTTCTCCAAATATACACTGCTGGTTCACGAGCATTTCAAGAGGAGCAGACAGATTAGTTACTATTCGGATTTGATTCCTATTTCTCCCAATTGATGGTCAAACAGTTGTTCTTACATTGAAACACGTTGGGAGTATGTCAAAAACGGCAATGGGATACATTTTTGTACTGCTAAATGATGGTGTGTCTATTTCCGAGTATGCTAAACGTTGGCACTTATGATTTTATTTGCTCGTTCCCCGGGCATTATGCCAATATGAAAGGAAAGTTTATCGTCAAATAATTAAACATAGGTCATGTATAATATCATAGAAGAATGGCATAACTTATTAGGAATAATAATTTTAGCAGTACTTCTAATAGTTCTGATCATTATCTTAATCAACTTTCTACGTAAAAAACTCTTTGGAAAGGGTTCTAAAATAGCATCTTTAGTGGGTTTGATCGTTGTTCATACACAACTGTTAGTGGGAATCGCGCTATATCTTCTTTCTCCTTTGGGTGCAGCCAATTTTTCAGGAGAATCTATGGAGCTAAAAGGACAGCGAGATATTCTGATAAAACAAAAGCGGGACGTCCCGCTTTTTTGATATTGACTTTGAATCAAGTTTTTACTTAAACGCGTTCAGACCTGTAATATCCAAACCTGTAATTAGTAAGTGGATGTCATGGGTTCCTTCGTAGGTTATCACACTTTCCAAGTTCATCGAGTGGCGCATAATGCTATATTCTCCGGTTATTCCCATTCCACCAAGGATTTGTCTGGCTTCTCTCGCGATATTGATAGCCATATCCACATT
>DASRWC010000044.1:0-10023 GCA_035654795.1 Flavobacteriaceae bacterium | reverse complement strand
ATGCAACATCAGGGATGCCCACATTTCTTTTTTATGTAAGTTATAACGGAAAATATTTCCGATAAAGTTTATAACAAAAATCGCCATAATGGCCTCAAACCACCAGGCGTTGTATATTAATTCTCGAGTATATTCAGTGGGTGGATTTTCTGAAGAAGCATCTAAGAAAGTTCCTACTGCCATGGCTATTGCAAACACCAAAAAAAGTACAGCAGTAAGACGGGTGGAATAAAGAACGGAAGCTATTTTCTTTAGCATTTTTTAAATTTTGAGTGCAAATTTAATCATTTAAATAGACTAATTCTATGAATCAAGGGTTAGAATACCAACACAAATTAATTGTATAATTTGTTTAAATATAGACCCTTAAAAGACTGAGTATCAATAACAGGATCATTCAGATAATTCTTCAATGACAGTCTGTCAGTTTCCATTTTAACAGGAGGTTCTTCTTTTAACCCTGAGAAACTTGACGTGCATTGAAAATATTCAAGTGAAGAAAAGTTCCCATATGTCTCGCTCTGTTTTTGGCTATTTGAGCAACCTCGTCATTAGCATCGAAAAGGTCGTCTATGGTATTTATCCATAAATTAATCCACACTCCAAAATGCATTTCTGAAATGGTTCCACCCACCACTTGGTCCACGTGGACATGCGCATTCATCGGATTCCCAAAATATTTTCTTTTGTAAAGCAGATTGGTTTCCCAAAAATCTGTCAACAGCTCCAAATGCGCGTCCCAGTCTTTGATAATCCCATTGAAGATAGGGCCCAGCAGCTCATCTTTTCTGATTTTCGCGTAAAAAGTATGCACCAGAAGTGATACCTCATCGCGCGATTTAATATGTTTCTTGTTCATTTTTTATTTTCAAAATTACCGCTCTAAAGCAGAACTTTCAGGTATTTTTGGTGATTATTTTGAATGATTCTAAAAAGGAGTAAATTTATCCTCTCTCCCTTATTACTTTTTATGATATAAATCATATTTCCATGATACCTGAAATGTTATTGTCAGACTTTAACGCCGAACTTGGACACTTCAATCCTGCCGAAATCATTTTTGAAGAAGACACAACTGCGCATTTTTATTACCAAATTAAATCCGGTGAAGTAAAAATGTTTAATCTCAATGAAGCCGGAAAAGAATTTGTGCAAGGATTTTTCTATGAAGGCGACAGTTTTGGCGAGCCGCCTGTTTTTGCTGATTTTAAATACCCTGCATCGGCAATGGCTACAAAGGCTTCGGAGATTTACAGGTTGCCGAAAACGCAGTTGTTTGAACTTCTTACTTCCCACCCCGATATTCATATCAAATTCACCAAAGAACTGGCAAAAAGGCTGTTTTATAAAGCCACAATCTTAAAAGGAATCTCGAACGAACCGCCGGAAACACGAATTCTTACACTAATCGATTTCCTTAAAAACCGCGATGAATCGGAAGATTTATATCAAGTGGCGCTCACAAGACAACAAATCGCGGACATGACCGGGCTTCGCGTTGAGACGGTTATCCGAACCATAAAACAACTCGAGCACGACGGGGAAATTCAAATCATTAAACGTAAAGTGTTCCGTTAAAGCTGTTAAAAAATCCTATTTTCGCAACATGATTTCAGTTGCACTTATTGGTTTCGGAAATGTAAACAGTCATCTCTTCAAAGCTTTTTTACAAGCAGAAGATGTACGGATTGCTCAGGTTTTTAATAGAACAAAAATCGATGCTGAAGAACTGTCCGGAATTCCGTTCACTTCTGATTTCGCTGAAATCACAGATGCTGATGTTTACATTATTGGCACATCCGATTCGGCTATTTCTGAAGTTTCGAATGCATTGAAATTTGAAAACCGGCTCGTGATTCACACTTCCGGCGGAGTAGCTATGGATAGATTAAACGCCAAAAATCGTCGCGGTGTTTTTTATCCGCTTCAGACTTTTTCGAAAAATAAAGAAGTTGATTTTCAAACTATTCCGATTTGCATTGAAGCTGAAAATGACGACGATTTCGCATTGCTGAAAAATCTCGGAAAACAAATTTCAAAGGTTGTACATCCCATAAATTCTGAAGAACGGGCGAAAATCCACGTCGCCGCAGTATTTGTGAATAATTTTGTGAATTACTGCTATCTCGTTGGCAAGGAAATTTTGGACGAAAACGAACTGCCTTTTGATATTCTGAGTCCATTAATCGCGGAAACCGCACATAAAATTGAAGCGCTGACTCCTTTTGAAGCCCAAACCGGACCCGCGAAAAGAAATGACAGAAACACCATTAAAAAACATCTAAATCTTTTAAAAAATCCGAATCATCGTCAGCTTTACGAACTAATGACCGAGATGATTCGCAAGAAATTTGAATAAAATGACACAAGAAAAAAGTTATAAAGAATATCTGAAACATATCACTACCTTTATTTTTGATGTGGACGGTGTTTTGACCGACGGCACGATTCAGGTCAATACTGAAGGGGAAATGTTTCGAACGATGAATGTAAAAGACGGTTATGCGCTAAAAGCCGCGGTGGAACAAGGATTCCGCATTTGCATCATCTCGGGCGGAACCAATGAAGGCGTTAGAAAAAGACTTGCAAATCTCGGAATTCAGGATATTTTTCTCGGCGCTCAGCAGAAAATGGAAATATTGGATTCTTTTATGGAAAAATACAATATCGAGCACGAGAACATTCTTTATATGGGCGACGATTTACCCGATTTGGAAATTATGCAGGAAATCGGACTTCCCGCGTGTCCCCAAGACGCTGTTCCGGAAATTAAGGCGATTTCAAAATATATTTCCCATAAAAACGGCGGAAAAGGTTGCGTTCGCGATGTGATTGAGCAAGTGATGAAAGTTCAGGGTAAATGGATTGTGACTTCCGGTCCGGGCGCAAAATATGATTAATCAACGCAGAAAGCTTTGAAATACCTTCAACTTGTTCGTTATCCCAATCTGTTACTCATTGCGCTGTCGCAGATTTTGATTCGTTTTGGACTTTACACTCCGTATCACGCTGAAAGCGCGCTTTCCGATTTCCAATTTGCACTGCTAATTCTTGCAACGCTGACTATTGCTGCATCCGGAAATATTATTAATGATATTTTCGACACGGAGATAGACCAAATCAACAAGCCAAATAAAAGATTAATAGGTTCAAAAATCACTGAAAAAACGGCGTATCGGCTTTTCTTTTCATTCACGATTATTGGTGTAGGGATTGGGTTTTATTTGGCAAATGTTATTCATCATCCGGGATATGTCAGTTTCTTTATTGTGATTTCGCTACTCCTATATTTATACGCTTCTTCTCTAAAAAGTTATCTTATCATCAATAATCTTCTCATTGCTATTCTCGTGGCTATGAGCCTTCTAATTGTTCCGATTTTCGATTTATTGCCGGCGATTTCGCACTACAATCAAATGCTCCAAATGGAAACTTTTATGCTGATTCTTCCTTTTGCACTTTTTGCGTTTTGGACGAATTGGATACGAGAAATTATAAAAGATTTACTCGATATTAATGGCGATAAAAAAGGGAATATCAACAGTTTACCTATTTTAATAGGCCGAAGCAGAACCGTGAAAATCGTCTTCCTTTTAAGCGCTATACTCGTCGCGGGAATCATCTTTTATATGTATGAACACCTGTACAACAAAAAATGGCTGATGCTTTATTTTTTGGTTGCTGTTCTGGGTCCGTTACTGTATTTCTGCATCAAAACCTTCGACGCAAAATCAGTAAAAAGATACCGCCTTCTCTCTAATCTATTAAAAATAATAATGCTGACCGGAGTTTTGGCGATGGCGTTATATCGGTTTTGGTATTAACTTGTTATCCGGTTTTATCTGTGTAACTTTAAACTCAATTAAAAGCGGAAAAATGTCCGTTCCAAAGAGTCCTTCTTTTTTTCTCTTGAAGATATTACTAAAGAAGTTGAAATAGTTCGTGCTGAAAGATAGGTTCAACATAAAGGATAGGAAATTTTAAATTTATAAATGAAATAACTATCGCTACGATTGATAAGATACGTAATGGATTGATAGAAAAGATATTGAATATTAGAAACAAAGATTTTCTTTTAGCTTTAGATACTCTGATTTCAACAAGTGACACAGAAACAAATATTGTGAAACTAACTGCTGAACAAAAAGAAATGCTGGAAATGAGCGAAACGGACATTGAAAATGGCCGATTAATCTCTCAAGAAGCTATGGACAAACGAAATCTGGAATGGCTGAACGGATTGTAAGGTGGACACGTTCTGCGGACATCCAATATGTGGGAGTTCTGGAATATTGGGTTAAACGAAACAAATCGGTAGCATATTCAAAAAAGCTAATTAAAATAGTGGCGGAACGAACAAAGCAAATTGCAAAGACACCCTTTATTTATAAAGTGGCAGACTTTAAAGATACAAGAGTTGCTTCATTTGGCAATTTCAGTCTTTTTTATAGGGTGACTGAACAAGAAATTATAATAACCGCCTTTTGGGACAATCGACAGATAAATAATTGTTACGCATCGCACCTTACAGAAATCCCTACTGAGAAATTTCGAGAGTTAATTTTAAATGCCCACCCAATCCTGTTTGGACGATTTTCATGAGCGTTGAAAGCCTGATATCACTTGCATCATTTTCGATTCTGGAAATATAAGATTTATTTGTTCCACATTTTTCTGCAAGTTCTTCTTGCGTCATACCGAGCTTAAGTCTGGCTTCTTCCAACAATACACCAAGTTTAAACGCTTCAAATTCCTGTTCCCAAATCTCTCTTTCTTCACTTCCTCGCTTTCCATATTTATTATCCAATATTTCGTCAAAAGTGGTAATGTCTTTATCTTTTTCCATTATTATCTTGTTTTGTATTTTTAGAGTTCGTGCTCTCGTATTCTTTTTTTATTTTCAGGGCTTTCTCAATTTCTGATTTTGGAGTTTTTTGTGTTTTCTTTTGAAAACCGTTACCTAATATTATTAGATTTCCTTTGTCGAAAAAAGCAAAAATCCGGTAGATATTTCCCTGGTATTCAACCCTAATTTCATAAAGACCGTCAGTTCCCGTGATGTGGTCAAAATACTTTTTTGGAACTCTTTCAATCGTTCGCAATAATTGTAGAGTCCATTCTATTTTCTTCTGTACTTCAGATGTCTGCTTTTCATAAAAGTCCAAAAAATAACGCTTATATGCGAGAATCTGCCTGGTCATCTGAATATACGGTAGGTTGTCTAATTAGACAACAAAGTTATTCCATTATTTAGAATAAAACAAAATCAATCACATCTCTATCTAAAAAAATTAGGACCCGGGTCTCTTGTTTAGATTAATTTTGACTCCGATATAAATTAGACTTATTATTAAAGCATGCTGAAAGAAAAATTCAAACATCACAACATCATCTTGGGTTCAAGTTCGCCCCGGCGCATTGAGTTGCTTCACGGGCTTGACATTGATTTTATCACAAATAAAATTGCCGTGGAAGAAAATTTTCCGGAGCATCTTAAAGGTTCGGAAATAACTGATTTTCTTAGTCGAAAAAAAGCGGAAGTTTTCGATTTACAACCAAATGATGTTTTGCTGACAAGCGATACGCTGGTTATGATTTCGGATGAAGTTTTGGGAAAGCCCAAAGATGCGGATGATGCTTTCCAAATGTTGAAAAAATTAAGCGGAAAAGCGCACGACGTGATTACTTCCGTGACCATTCAAACTACGAATTTTCAAAAAACCGTTAACCATACTACAAAAGTTTTTTTCAAGGAATTGACGGACGACGAAATTTTGTATTATATCGAAAACTATAAACCTTTCGACAAAGCCGGCGCTTATGGCATTCAGGAATGGATTGGATTTATTGGTGTTGAGCGCATTGAAGGCTCTTATTTTAATGTCGTCGGTTTTCCCGTTCATCTTGTTTACAAACTCCTTCAGGAAGTCGATTTGCGTTAGTCAGTCGTGCTTGAAATTCTTATTTTTGAATTGAAAAAAAGGAAGCTATGGAAGTGAATATCGAATCGATTAGAGACATCCAAAAATATTACGTTCAAATTATAGAAACCGGTGCGGTCATTCTGATACTTTTTATTTTACGAATGATTGCGAGACGAGCGATTATCAATTTCACGCTTAAAGCGGAACGTTATGAACGACGTATCAACCTGATGTTCAAACATCTGAACTTGACAACGATGTTTATTTTCATTTTTTGTATGTTTCTGATTTGGGGAGTGGACTTGCGCAATATCGGTATCGTTTTTTCTTCTGTTTTTGCAGTTATTGGGATTGCTTTTTTTGCCCAATGGTCGATTCTGAGCAATGTTACAAGCGGCATTGTAATGTTTTTTACCTTCCCATACAAAATTGGCGACTACATCAAAATCCACGATAAGGAATTTCCGAGCGAAGGTTATATTGAAGACATCAAAACCTTCCACACCATTCTGCACACAGTCAATGACGAGATTATTACCTATCCCAACAGTTTGATGCTTCAAAAAGGCGTGAGTATAATCGGACGGAAAGATATTCCTGAAGTTACCGATTTGCCGGATAAAAACATCGAATCACTTCCCCACGATTAAGACGGGAAAAAAGTTGCATTTCAATATCTTTGGAAATTCAAAAGTCAGATTTCGGATGTCCAAGCAATATATTTCACTCTTTTTCCTTTTATTCCTCGGTTTTTCCGGCTTTTCACAGGCACCAAAAAAGCTATCTTCTTCAGAAATTTATCACGAATTACGCAAACTCAATTTCCTTGGTTCTGCCTTATATCTCGCGGCACATCCCGACGATGAAAACACCAAACTCATCTCCTATCTCGTCAACGATGTTCACGCCCGAACGGCGTATCTTTCCCTAACACGTGGCGACGGCGGACAAAATCTAATCGGGACGGAACTGCGTGAACTTCTCGGAATTATCCGCACTCAGGAACTTCTGGAAGCTCGGAAAATTGATGGCGGCGAACAATTTTTTACAAGCGCCAATGATTTTGGATTTAGTAAAAACCCTACAGAAACTTTTGCTTTTTGGGATAAAAACCGTGTTCTGGAAGAAGTGGTTTATACCATTCGAAAATTTAAACCGGATATCATCATCAACCGTTTCGACCACCGAAGTCCGGGAACTACTCACGGGCATCATACCGCTTCGGCTATGTTGAGTATGGAAGCTTTTGACTTGGTAAACAATCCTAAAAAGTTTCAGAAATCGGCAAATGAATTTGGAATTTGGCAACCGAAACGGATATTTTTCAACACTTCCTGGTTTTTTTATGGCAGTGAAGAAAAATTCCGGGAAGCAGATAAATCAGAATATTTAAAATATGACATCGGCAGTTTTTATCCCGAACTCGGACTTTCAAATGGCGAAATCGCAGCTCTGAGTCGGAGTCGGCATCAATCCCAAGGTTTTGGAAGCTCGGGAACGCGCGGAAGTGAGAACGAATACCTTGAAATCTTAAAGGGAAGCGAACCGAGTCGGGAAAATCTTTTTGAAGGAATTAATACAAGCTGGTCACGAATTGAAGGTGGTTCCGAAATTGAAAAGATTCTAAAACCACTTGAAAATTCTTTCGATTTTACCAATCCTTCCGCCATTCTTCCGGAACTACTTAAAGCTTATCTCTTAGTTCAAAACCTGAAAGATTCTCATTGGAAAGCTGTAAAAACGGAACAACTTCGGAATTTAATTCTCCATTGCAGCGGTGTGTTTCTGGAAATTTCTACGCCGCGAAAAACCATTAATTTAGATGAAGAATTCCCGATTTCCATTGAAGTTGCCAATCGCGGAAAACGCCCTGTGACACTTGCGGCTATTAAAGATAGCTCCGGCGAAAACTTGTGGAATACAGGAAAATCATTAACCGAAAATCAAGTTGAAAAATTGAAATTTGATGTTCGTTCTCAGCAAAAAACGTATTCCACACCGTATTGGCTCAACGAAGAACCGACAAACGGAATGTATCACATCCCGGATGAATTTATTGGTTTTCCCGAAACACCCGTTGAAAATTATTACACGATTTATCTGAATTTTGACGGAACCGTAATTCCGTACAAATGCGAAATAGTTCACAAATCCAACGACCCTGTCAAAGGCGAAGTTTATAAACCGCTGGCAGTTTTACCAAAAGTTACCGCTTCAATTCCCAAAAAAGTCATCATTTTTCCAAATTCCGACTCACGTTCGATTCTTGTAAAAGTTCGCGCAGGTGCGGATTCGGTTTCCGGAGTGCTGCAACTTTCTGCGCCAAAAGGCTGGAAAATTGCAAACAATAATCAATCGTTTGCACTATCAAAAAAAGGAGAAACACAAGATTTATTTTTTGATGTTTCTCCCACAAATCAAGCTGAAGAAGGAAATCTTAAAGCGTCTGTAACTTTTGAAAATCAGATTTTGGACAAAGAACTCATCGTTCTGGACTATGACCACATTCCGACGCAATACGTTTTGTTGCCGGCTGCTTCCAAAATTGTTCCTTTAGATTTAAAGAAAAAAGGAAATAATATCGGCTACATCCACGGTGCGGGCGACAGCGTTCCGGAAAGTCTGGAACAAATCGGGTATCAGGTTTCCACTTTAAACCCTTCCGAAATTAAACTGGAAAATCTGAGCAAATTTGACGCGGTTGTTATTGGAATTCGTGCATTTAACACGGTTCCCGAACTAAAATATGCCAATTCCGAGCTAAACGAATACGTCAAAAACGGCGGGACGGTTGTCGTGCAATACAACACCAATCACCAATTGGTTACTCCTGAAATTGCACCTTATCCGCTCGAACTTTCCCGTGACCGCGTAACAGATGAACATTCGAAGGTGGTTTTTTTAAATCCGAAACACGAATTATTGAACAAACCGAATAAAATCGCACAAAAAGATTTTGACGGTTGGGTTCAGGAGCGCGGTCTTTATTTTCCAAATAAATGGGATAAAGCCTTCACTCCTATTCTTGGAATACACGACGACGGCGAAGCCCAAACTCAAGGTTCACTCCTTGTCGCAAAGTATGGGAAAGGACATTATATTTATACCGGATTAAGTTTTTTCCGACAACTTCCGGCAGGAGTTTCGGGTGCTTACAGATTGTTTGCCAACATATTATCGATTGGTCAATTGGAAGAAAAAAATTAGAAATGGAGAAAGAATCAAAGAAATATCATTGGAAATGGAGTTATACGCTAGTGTTGCTTATCAATGCCGTTTACATTTATTTGTTTTATTTATTAATGCAAATTTTCGCTTAGATGCACAGAATTGACTGGATAGTTCTTATCGGAACCCTTTTATTCATCGTACTTTACGGAACCTGGAAAGCACGAAGACAACGTGATGTTGGCGATTATTTGCGTGGCGGAAACACAGCAAATTGGTGGACAATTGGATTGAGCGTTATGGCAACACAAGCGAGTGCCATTACGTTTTTATCCACGCCCGGACAAGCCTTCCACGACGGAATGGGCTTTGTTCAGTTTTATTTCGGATTGCCCATTGCTATGGTAATCATCTGTTTGGTTTTTATTCCTATTTATCACAAACTCAACGTTTATACGGCCTACGAATATCTCGAAACCCGTTTTGACCAAAAGACAAGAACGCTGACGGCCATTCTTTTCCTGATTCAACGCGGACTGGCGGCGGGAATTACCATTTTCGCACCGTCCATTATTCTTTCAGCCGTTTTGGGTTGGAATTTATTTTATCTTAACATCATTATTGGGGTTTTAGTCATCATTTACACCGTTAGCGGCGGAACACGAGCGGTAAGTGTTACTCAAAAACAGCAAATGGCGGTGATTTTCTTCGGAATGTTTATCGCTTTTATGCTCATTATTAACTATTTACCATTGGATATTACCTTCACAAAAGCCTTAAAAATTGCTGGTCAGAACGAGAAGATGAACATCTTGGATTTCTCTTTTGACTTTGAAAATCGTTATACTTTTTGGAGCGGAATAATCGGCGGTTCTTTTCTTGCGCTCTCCTATTTCGGAACCGACCAAAGTCAGGTGCAGCGTTATTTATC
>DASRWC010000043.1:0-15901 GCA_035654795.1 Flavobacteriaceae bacterium | reverse complement strand
TTCCCAGATTAATTTTGCACTATTTGATGTAAGGTTGTCCACAGTTAGATTTACAGGCGTTTGACAGGCAATTCTACACGCTCCCTGAGTGTCTCCACTAATTGCCCAACCCTTTGTATTCATTAAATAATTCCGCGCTGTAATCACATCCGGGCTGAAACTTCTTCCGGTTTGATTGCTGAAATTGACATTGGAAGCTATGTTTGGATTGTTTGCCCAGCCTTGAAGGGTATGGCTGTAGTTTTCGCAGGATATGGCAGTGTAAGAAAACATATAACTCATATTTGTCCCACTACTCAAATCCCAATTTCCGATAGCCTGATTGAAGGAAGATGCTGAATAAAACATATTTACCATATTCGTCACATTACTTACATTCCAATTCCCGATATCCTGATTGAAGGAAGAAGCTGCACCGAACATCCCTAGCATATTAATCACATTACTCACATCCCAATTCCCGATATCCTGATTGAAAGAAGATGCAGAAGCAAACATTGCATACATATTTGTTACACTACCCACATCCCAATTCCCGATATCCTGATTGAAGGAAGATGCTGAATAAAACATAGAATCCATGTTCGTCACACTACTCACATCCCAATTCCCAATGTCTTGATTGAAAGAAGAAGCATAGTTAAACATAAACGACATATTAACAACATGACTCAAATCCCAACTGCCGATATCTTGATTAAAATTTGAAGCCTCACTAAAAATCCCGCCCATATCCGTCACTCGTGTAGTAACAATATGATTAACGGGAATAGAATAGGTGCCATTATTGCCAGTAATATTCAATCGCGTATTCGGATTACCGGAATAGGCCGAATCATTCCATAAGTCCGTTTTGGATTTTAAATCGTTTCGGTCTATTGCGACATAAAACCAATCATCGTTATATTTATAGAAATTCCCGGCAACAGCGCTGGGTGCTGCTTTATAAGTACCATTTTCTAAGTAAATAGTGCTTTGGATGTGGACATCCGAAGTTTTTACCTCATCTTTTTCCTTGTGCAAATTGCAGAAATAAGGTGTTGTCAGACATTCAGAAGTAAATCCAAAAGAAGTCGAAAATGACAGATAGAATAAAAAAAGAAAGGCTTTTAGGTAATTTAGTCTCATAGGTTGTTTTGTTAATTTGGTTAACATATGCCAAAGTTTAGAAACAACCTAAAAAACCACTAAAAACAAATGTTCTTTAATCAGAAAAATTGTACTTTTTTCAGAAAACACAGGGGTTACAGATGCATTCTGCTGGGTGACAAACAACGTCAGAGATTCGGTTTAGGATTTTTAGTAAGAGAATAAACAATGGTCTTTGTCTTCAAAAAATGGTTTATTAAGAAACGACTTCGTGCTTCATGTTCTTAAATTGAATAGGTGAAAGTCCGGTAAAATTTTTGAAAGCATTGTAGAAAGGTGTTCTGGAATTGAAGCCGCTTGCTTTCATGATTTCATTCATATTGGCTGTCTCCCTAGAATAAATAAGTTCTTTCGCTTCATTAATCCGATGGAAGTTGATGAAATTATTATAATTCATATTTGCATATTTTGAAATGGCTGAAGAGACATATTTCTCGTTGGTTTCTAATTTGCAGGCAACATCTTTTATACTTAAATACGGATCTTTATAGATTTTATTCTGGTTGATCAAAACCATCAGTCGGTCAAAAATCTTCTTCAACTGCTCACGATCGTCTGTTGTATCCGGGCTTATTTTGTAATAATTTACGGTTTGCAACAATTCTATATTTCGGTCATAGAGCCTGCGTAAATTCCGATTACGATAAAACATGAAAAATCCTACAGCTCCAAAAGCAGTAAGCACCGAAAAGATTCCTATACGTAAGGTCTTATTCTGAGCCCGTTTATTATCCAATTCCAATTGAACTTTTTCCAGTTCTTCTTTCTTTAACTCAGACTGATACTTAAGCTCTAGGTCAGCGATAGACTTTTTTTTATCTTCTGATAACAAAATATTATTCAAGCTATCGCTTTGTATGTAATAATCCAAAGCTTGTTGATAGGATGCCATTCTCCTGTGTAACTTGTAAGAGGCTAGCAAAATATCTGCCTCCAATTTTGGCATTTTCAATTTGCGTGCATAAACCATGGCACTATCCAAACTGGTCACTGCTTTTTTATACTCTCCCAGTTCAGTAAAAACCCTTCCGAGGCTTCTGTAATTGTACAGAATCCCCAAGTGAATATTCTGATTTTTAGATATTTGCAAAGATTTATCAAAATAATCTAAAGCTGTTTTATAATCATTTTTTGAAGCATAGGCATCTCCTAAATTCAATAGTAATCTTGCTTCGTCTATTTGATTATCTGTTCTTTTTGAAAAGTCTCTTGCCTTTAAGAAATTTTCAATAGCCGCATCAACATTTCCTATATCCAAATAGATAACCCCCAGATTCGTGTGAGCAAGAGCGAGATTTACCTCTTCTCCCAATTCAACTGAATAATCGTAAGCCATGTTCAAAAACTCCAGAGCCTTGTCATATTCTTCAAGCTGCTGCTGAAGCAATCCTATTCGACTGTAGATGACGATCACATTTTCAATGTCATTTTCAGATTTGAAAATTGATAAAGCCTTATGGAAGTCTTTCAGACTTTCTTCATACCTACCTATGTTCATATAAGCAGAAGCTCTGATAGCATGCAATGATGCTCGAAACCGACCAGTTTTTACTTTTGGAAATAATTCTTCCGCTTTCGCGAAAATTTCTTCAGATTTATTTTGCTCCAATAGAATTTGCATCTCCGACAAACTAAATCGCATTTTAATCTTTTCAGAGAAATGATTCCCGTATTTCGACAACGCTTCTTCAATCGAGTTAATCATTTGCTCAGGACTTCCGTTGTGCATATGGTAATCTATCAAAATCGCGTAGTACCTTTCTAAACCTCCATAATATTTTGTACTCTCTAAATGGGACCGGATGCGATCTAAGCAAGGCAAAACAGCATGAAAATCGGCCCCTCCCAGATTGGATTCACATCCTGATAGGTACTTGTCAATTTCTTGTTGAGTCCATGATTTATTCTGGGAAATCAGAAAGCACGAGAAGAAGATGACCCACAGAATACTGAACAAATAACGAGTAAATGGCATTCCAATGAAAATTTAACTTGGTATATCAAATCTAACTGTTTTATTGGAATTTCGTTGATGTTAATTTAAGATTCGTGGAGGGTTGGAGGATGAAATTGAATTTGAATTTGAAGGTTTTGGGTTGTATGGTTTTAAATATCGATATCTTATCTTGTAGGGATTAAAATTGGTGAAAGACATTAGACGGGATATTTTTATACTTCCTAAATAGCATGGTCCGTTTTGGTTTGTCCACGTATTCAATCCCGTAGGGATTAAATATTGGTAAAAGAAGATGTTCCTCTTTTTTATAGATATAGCCCCTGAGGGACGAGAAAAAAGAAAAACCGCCTCAGGAATTGAGACGGCTTTGCTTCTTCATTACTATTGTTCTTTATTAATTTCCTATAATTATTTTGGATGTACCAAAGCGGGTGTTGTTATTTTCGATTTTTAAGAAATATATTCCGGACGGCACTTCGAAGGTCTGACTTATTTCATTTCTTCCTTTAGACAAAGGTATATTTTCGGCATGAACCACTCTTCCTGTCATGTCGTAGAGCATCATTTCTGCGATTGTGTTTTCTTTGCTGTAAAGGATGGTATTCAGCATTCCTTTTGAAGGGTTGGGATATACTACAAACTGATTCTCCATCATTATAAGTCCGCTCTCATATCCTTCCGGTGCTGTTTTAGTAAACTTCACATCGCTTATTACAAGGTCCAAATCATTTGTCTGAGCTTCTGCAGGCAAAAAGGTGAAGGTGAGCATGGTCAGATCATTGGCTGAGAGTTTGTTTTGAGACCCGGCTGATTTGAATACATCAAACGGAATGAAATAGGTGTTTTCTTCATTACCTACATCTATAGTTACCTTAAATTGATTACTCCATTCCAAAACTGAAGATTTTATCAATGCCACATCCAGCCATCCACTTCCTTTTGCTGTAAAGGAGATGAAGTTATACTCTGAATAATCATCTGACAATCCGCCAGGCAATAGAGATTTGTATAGGGTCAAATAATCGTATTCGCTATGCGCTTGTACCTGCACATTTCGGTGAACAGCTTTTTCATCGGGCACATAGATTCTATCCGGGTTATTATACACGGTGTAGTTTTCAATTATGGTGTAAGTCGCATCAAAATCCAATCCCCAATTTCCGTCAGCGTGATAGAATGCATCTTGAACTTCATTGTTGACCAGTACAACTCCGTCAAATTCGTACGCATCTCCAACTGCAACTTTTACGATTTGTTCCGGTTGCGAATTGAGCGGGAGGTATCGTTGTGCATAACCATTGGTTTCGGTGGTGTTTTGTTCCATAACCAGTTCAACAGTTTCGAAAGCATCCTGACTTTTTAATTTCAGAATCAGCTCTTCCCCTTCCCGATCAATCTTAGACACGAAGGTTTTTGGCAGTTTTTGGATTTCATTTTGTTCCACACCTGTATAATCATTAAGGTTACGTAGGATATCTGTCACCAGTTTGCGTGTATTTTCAGGATTGGTTGACCAAGCCTGGAAATTATACACTTGATCAGCGGCTGTGTAATCATTTACGAACCAGTTGGATTGCAGGCTATAATTATCCTGATTTTCGTTCTTTCCAATTGCGAAGGAGATTGCATATTCTATTTTTCCATCTCTTTGCTTTATGGCCTGCATTAAGAAATCATATTCTTGCAATTTTACCGGCATTACCGCCAATACTTCTGCTCCTCTAAGGCGGTCACAAGATGCTTTTGTATGGTTATAGACTCGGTCTTCCGTACGAATACCCAGTACCACTCCTTTTGTTTGACCTTGGTAAACAAAATCAACGCTCAGCACTTCTTTTGCAATGGTATAATCCAGAATATCGGTGGGTGAACTAATATGTGCTGCATCTCCGGGGATTAGTTGTGTAGGGAACATCTCGAGTAGTGTCTGTCCCGCTCCCCTCTGTGCAGCACCGGCGGAAGTGGAAGAAAGTTTCTCAAACTTTTCTGCCTTTTCTACATTAAAATGGGTGGGAATGCTATTCTTTTTGCGTTGAAGATTAATTTTGGAAATGGCGTCTCCCAGGCTATGGCTTTCCACTCCTCCTCCATTTCCTGTACTCACTTCTCCCGAATCTATAACGATGGGAAATATAGCCATTCCGTCGCATCCGTTGTTATCTTTAGTCACAACTTTAAGCTCATAATAACCTGCAGTCGTGAATTCTATGGTAATGGTATTCTGATCATGATATACCTCTGTAGTGGTTCCGGGAAGTATCCAGGAGAAGGTCTGAAAGTCTGTACTATTTGTAAGCGTAATTTCTTTAGTAACAGATCCTGTACCCGGCACACTTCCTGTTACTGCGACTATGGGGTGCACCGGACTATAAACTTTTACTGCCATGGTCTTGGAATCCGATCCGTGCGCATTGGTGGCGGTCAGTGTTACAGTATAATCTCCCGGTGCGGTAAAAGACATCACCGGATTTTGGTTTGTACTAGTTGTGCCATCCCCAAAATCCCACAAATAAGAATCTGCATCTGTTGAGGTATCGGTAAAGACGAAGCTGTTACCTACAAAGCATTGTTTGTCTTTATTTACCTGAAAATTAGCAACCGGTTGTGTAGGGGGTGTGGCAGGTCCACAATTTCCAACAAAGCCTTGGAATTTCCCGTAGTGGATTTCGCCTCCGGTTTGAATGAGGGATTTAGCAATTACCTGTCCTTGGATATTTGAGTTATGTCCTGTTTTGTCAATATGGGCATAGGGAGCGAATACGGTTCCTTCTATTGTGGCTCCGCTCACGATATTGAGTTGGGTGGTATTATAGAAGTTATAGATGATATAAGAAGTGTCGGAAAAACCAATTCCCGGTTGGTTCCACACCTTCCAGTTGAACGTTCCGGGGGCATCTACGTTGATTACAAGCACACGAGTTGCGCTGGGTTTATTGACATAGGTAAGTTCTGCTATTCTACTTAGGTCGCTTCCGGAGATATTGAATACGTTCACTCCGTTTTGAAGTTGGATTTTAATCTGGTTTGGCAGCGTATTGTGCGGTAGTGGTATCACATTTCCGTTTGGATTGGTGATGTGTGCATTTGCGGCACATTGTGCGATATCTGTAGAAGCATTTCGTAAGTTTCGGAATGCATCGGTAAAATTAATCAGCCCACCTTGGAACACGGGATTATTTGATGCACTGACTCCGAGATCATTTGATCCTACTTGCAAATGAATTGCTGAGGATGCGTTAAAGGGGCCGGGAGTAATTCGTATTGGCGGTGTGGCGTTATTCGGGTCTCTATACCATACTGTTGAAGAGCCGTCATTCACTCCTAATTTTACGTAACGTCTTTCATTGACTCGCAAAATCCCGGAATTATAGAAAACCTTTCCACCTACAAGGAGGCCTATTTTAAGTCCGCCCACTTGGAATGTTCCGTAATTATGAATATTTACCTGATAATTTCCTCCAACTGTAAGATCTCCTCCAATAGCGACAGGACCTTCAGATTCATTAGATTTCAGGGTAGCATTGTTTTCAAGAAACACGTTAAAATCTAATGCCGCATCTGTTGGGTTGTACTGGCAAAAACCCGATTGGATGAAGAGCATAGCAAACAGACCTGTAAGGATCAAGTTACGGAGTAGTAATTGCTTCATAATGTTAAAATTGAAATTATTGTTTACCCATTGGAAAAGGTGGGGAAGCTGCTTCCAAATTTGGAGGGTAAAAGTACCACAAGCTTTTTAATTAGGGCGCCAAAATATTGTATTTGCTTATGTCTATTGCGTAATTTATTGATATAATTTCTTTCTTTTTACAAAGATAAAGAAATAATAGCGGGAATTTTTTGAAGAAACAAACCCACCTTTATGGGGACGGGTTCAAATAAAAAAGCCGCCGAGAAGGCAGCTTTTATAAAAAGAATATGAATCAACAATCAGAATCTGATTCCGAACTTACCGAAGAATTCGGGAGAGTTTTTGTACCTGTCTATGCATGCTCTTACGATTTGCAGCGCTTCTCCGGCATCTCCCCAACCGCCAACATCAACTTTCTTTTTTTCCAGATCTTTATATACTTTAAAGAAGTGCTCTATTTCTTTAATAAGGTGAGGGTTTAAATCTTCCAGATCATTTAGTGAATTCCATATCGGATCTGACATAGGTACGCAAATGATCTTTTCGTCGGGTCCTTTTTCATCTGCCATATGAAATACGCCAATAGGTTTTACTTCCATAACACACATGGGAAATGTGGGTTCGTGTCCCAAAACCAGCACATCAAGAGGGTCTCCGTCTTGTGCGAGGGTATCGGGGATAAAACCATAATCTGTCGGATACATCATACTGCTAAAGAGCATTCGGTCAAACCTGATTTTGTGAAGTTCAAAATCGTATTCATACTTATTTCGGCTACCTTTTGGTATTTCGATTAACACGTCAAAAGTTGTTGGCATAATTTTATTCAATTAAAAGATGATTGATCACTCAAACTTTAGGGGCGGCAAAGGTAGTAATTCCTCTTATTCTTTTCTGAGTGTAAGTTTGAGTTTTGATAAGACAGCTTCTTCAAGTTGAGATGCTTCTATCTTAGCACCAGCAAAAACGCCCTGAAGGCAGGGCGTTTAAGATTCTCAAGATGTTTTACAGATATTCTTTTTCTATTCGATGGTGAAGTTATCGAAATGCAAATCGTAATCGGCATTCTTGCCTATCTTCAATGCAAAGATATTCTGACCTACGGCAGTTACATTCACTCCCGGCAGACCTCCAAGATCCAGGGTAACTTGCACCCAGTTTCCGCCTGTGTTGATTGTTCCGTTATACTGGTTGTTTTCAGCTGAAACAATGGTTGCAGATGAAGATAAATCTCCTAGATTAAATTTATAATATTCACCATCTGTTTTGTACACATTCAGAGAAACCGATTTGCTTGATGAACCTTTCATGTAGAAGGTAATTTTGCTGTATTGGTTTGGCAACCCTGCAATGGCATTTGCGGTAAACACATAATCGTTTCCATCTGTAGTGGTCGGGGTAGTAGCAATATTCAAGGAAGCGGTGTTGTCCACTCCTGTTCCGAGAGATTGTGTAGCATACGATTTTATCCCGAATTGATTCAGACCACCGATGAACGCATTCCAATCTTCAAAGTCGGCACCGGCAAACACCAGAGTTGCGTCTGTGGAAGGTGGCTCAGGATCTCCTCCATCATCTCCGCAACGAGGCTCGTTCATTTGTACATCTCTCGGGTCTCTAATCATCAATTGTGCATCGTTACCGAATACACTTAAGATAGCAGTAAGGCTTCCGTTTCCTGTTGGCAATGGGTAGTTTTTGAAATCGGCATATCCGCTGTTTCTAAGAATTACGCTTCTTCCATCGCAATCTTCGATTTTACGGTTTACGCTGAAGGTATTGTCAAGGTTTCCATAATACTGCCCAAGGAGGTTATCAGGAAACTGTACTCCTTCAAATTTCACAAGGGTTGCCAATTTTGATTCATCGTTTACGCTACCTAAGGTTATTGTTGTTGGTACGATTTCGGTTTTTGTTGTAGAGCGTAGGATTCTGCTTTCGAAATCATCGATTTCAATTCGCCCCACATCGGTTCCTTGGCGGATTCCAATTGTTGGGAGACCTGCATACTCACCGATATAGAGTCCATCTACTCTGAAGTATATTTTTTGTCCCGGTCCATATTTGGTGTACATATCTGTGGCCTGTGTAGATATTACCACCCCCGCTGATGGATTTTCCGGAGCGTTCTGGATAAACAATTGTTTAAAGATATTTCCGCTCTCGTCATCAGAAATTACATAACCTTCAAGATACATTTCTCTGTTTGATCCGTCTCCGGATTCTATACGTACAGGTTCAAATCCACGATACATTCCTTTAACAGTAGCTATATCAGTGTTCACTGTCACGTTTGGCTCTTCCATATTGATATCCGGCACGCTATAATCATCATCATGCACGCAGGAAGTAGCGATCAATCCTATTAAAAACAGGAAGCTAAGGATTTTGATATTTTGAAACTTTCTCATTTGTATAAAATTAATTCTATTTCTAATTAAAATCTAAGGTAAACGTTTATGTAATAGTTGGCACCGTATCCGTACCAGTATTTTGGTCCAAAGACCCGTGTATCGTTTGCGGTATCTTTAGATAAAGTTTTATAGTTGGCGTTTCTTCCTTGCTCAAATCCACCGGTTTTGAATTGTTTATCAAACGCGTTATTGATGCTAGCAAAGAACCCTAGGAAGTACTGGCGGTTTAATCTCCAAGACTTTCCTCCCACCACGTTCACGAGCATATAGTCATCAAAACGTTCTTGCTTTAGCAACTGTCTGGCTTTTTCTGCGTCGTAATCGGCAAAGGGCATTCCGTCAGTGTCTGTGTAGAAGTTTTTTGTTCTAGCCAAGGGCGAGATGTTGATATATCCGTGAGAGAAGTAATTTGCCGTAACTCCGAACCACCAGAATGCCGGATCGCGGTATTCAAATCCTAATTGATATGCTTGCTCAGGACCACCTGCGACGTGATAATCTTTCAAGAAAGATTTTCCGAAGAATTGCGGATCTACGAAATCGTCTGAAGTGATATACAATTCAGGATTATTTGCATAGGTAGATTGTCCATATGCAGCGGCCCCTTTTAATTTAATTGTAGGGGTAACCTGTGCTTCGATTCCTAACTCCATTCCCACATTTCTTTTGTCGATATCAGTCAAAACCTCTTGAATAAATGCGGTGGTGGCGGTTCTTCCTTGGATTGAAATACCGTCTGCATAGAAGAAAGAAATTTCAGATCCGTCTTGTAGGAGTGAGTAGTATCCTGTTAGTCGTGCTTTAATGAACGGTGTTCTGTAGATATAACTTGCATCCACATTCACGTTTGTTTCCTCTGTCAGACCGATAACTGTTCTGTTATTTTGTCTTGAGTTTGAGAATGAGTTTCGCATGGTAGGCGGTGTTGTAAAGTAGCTACCGTTTGCGGTAATGGCGTTTTTACCATTAATTTTATAAGTGAATCCTCCTTTAGCTCCATAAGTAGAGAAGTTTAGTTTTTCACTTTTCCCGAAAGAATCATTTTCGTCAGGATATGAACCGTTTCTATAAAGTCCGTTTCGCTGATAGGAAGTTTGACCGTATTTTCCTGCTACATAGAAGTCAACTGTTGAGTAAGAAAATTGTCCTTGTGCAAAAGCATCTACCTGGCTAGCATTCATTTCGTAGCTGTATTTAAAGGCATCACCTTTGCCAATGACTTTATTTGGATTATTCAGGTCACTTTGAGATTCATCTCCTTGATTAAAAGTATCTACGTCCAGGTATCCGTTTCCTCCCAAGAGATCTAGCATTTTTGCATAGTTGTGAGAGTTCAGGTTTCTGTAATTAACTGCTGCAGTCAATTGAATGTTGTCCGTAAGCTGGCTATTCAAGATTGTGTTTGCAGAGAGTTGTTTATCGTCATTTCTATCTTCGTAGAGGTAGTATCTTGATGTTCCTCCGTAAAGGATATTTGTTTCATAAAGGTTGTACCAGTCAATCTGTCCGTCATTAATGAATTTTTCATAAGCACGGTAAGCTCCTTCGTAGTTAGGACCGTCGCTGTTTGCCAAGAAGAAGCTGGGTAGATTTTGATAATATGCCGGGTCCGGGTTTGGTGCATTGTCATAACCCAAGCGGGTGTTTCCGGTGTGCCCTATTTGGTAGCCCACGTTTGTGTTCAGCTCTGTGCGTGGAGAGATTGTCCAATAGTGATTAAGCATAAATACCGGTTCTTCCACCTCTTTAATGCGGGAGTTTCTCATTTCTCCTTCTTGGTAGCCCCAGTAAGAATTGTATTTACTGCCTTTCAAATCATACACTTCTTGTGTATTGGCTGAGGATTTTCCTCTTCGGTTTGGTGTATAGAATGCCGTAAAATTCAGACTATGGTTGTCATTAATTTTCTTTTCTACTGATGCAAAGAACGAGTTGGCATCATAGAGTGTTCCTTCGTTATACCCTTCATTTGCATATCGTCTTGCCAGCAAGACCGAATACGCCCATCCATTGGCAAGCAGACCGCTGTTATAGGATCCCATCACACGTCCGCGGTAGCTTCTATTTCCACTTGCGTAAGAAATTCTACCTCCTTTTCTATATTGTGAGGCACGCATAATGATATTTGTGCTTCCTGCCAGGTCTCCGAAAGTATATTCGCTTGCAGACATACCCATTGTAAACAGTTGGTTTCTCTGAACGTCGTTTAGACCTCCCCAATTTGACCATTGCGGTCTCCCGTCATACAATTTATTCATTTCGAGTCCGTTGATAAGCACTTTTCCGCTTTCACTGTCATATCCTCTGGGTCTGAAAAATGTAGAACTAAAATCAAAGGAAGCTGCACTTAAAAAGACATCTCTTGAAGCTTGTAGCAGTCCTGAGACGTTACTGGCAGTTCCTTCGTCTTCGTCCAGTTGTTCTTCAGACAGACTGATAATTCCTATTTGCGCTTCTGCTTCTGCCAAATCCACAGCCATCAGAATATCTACCAATTGATTGGTTTGATTGGAAGCAATCATAACCGGAATGCGGAGGGTGACATAACCGGCTTTAACAAGGATTAAGGTTTGTTCTCCTTCAGGGATTGCATCACCAAAGATTTCAAAAGTACCTTCTGCATCCGTTTGCGCATGGAAATTACTTCCTTGAATGTCAACTTCGACATCGGGAATGGGTTCATTGGAATAAGTGTCTAGCACCTTTCCTTTCACCACAGTACTTTGTGCTATAGCTGAAAAGCTAAGCAGCAATACTGTGCAAATCGATAAGATGATTTTGTTCATTCGTATGTGTATAATTTATAGGTAAAGAATGATTTAAAAACGATGACAAAACTACAGTATTAAAATGAAATAAGTATTTTTGACCATTGTTTTTGTTAACCTAAATTTAAAAGAAATCAGACTGACAATGAAATTTTGCAGAGAGATCCTATTGCTCCTATTGGTTGTTTTCACTTCCGCCGGGTTTGCACAGGAGAAAAAGTATAAGGTAAATACGATTGCGTTTTACAACGTTGAGAACCTTTTTGATTATGAGCGTGATCCTGAGATCTATGATGAGGAGTGGACTCCTGAAGGAAAGAACAATTGGACCAAAGAGCATTATGAAGATAAACTTTCAAAGCTGGCGCGTGTTATTTCCGAGATAGGAACAGATGTTGCCGGCGCCCCACCTGCGGTGATTGGTTTGTGTGAAGTTGAAAATCGACGAGTTTTGGAAGATTTGATCAATCAACCTGCGCTCCGCCCCTACAACTACGGAATTGTTCATTACAACAGTCCGGATAAACGAGGGATTGACGTTGCTCTCCTATACCGAAAAGGAGTTTTTCAACCTACCGGAGATCATTCTTATGAACTTTTAATTTTTGATCCGGCTGATGCTACCAAGCGAATTTACACCCGCGACCCGTTATTGGTAAGCGGCATGCTTGATGGAGAGAAGATGAGCTTCATCGTGAATCACTGGCCTTCGCGATATGGTGGCGAAAAGCGAAGCAGACCAGGACGTGAAGCTGCTGCCGAACTGAATATGCATATTATTGATTCTTTATTTAATGAAGATCCTTATGCGAAAATTGTGACCATGGGAGATCTGAATGATGACCCGACCAACACGAGCATCAAAAAGGTTCTAAAGGCCAAAGGCTCCAGGGACAATATGAGTATGAAAGAACTCTATAACCCTATGGAGAGCATGCACAAAAAAGGTTTGGGAACACTTGCCTATAGGGATGGCTGGAATCTTTTTGATCAAATGATTATATCCACTGAATTGGCGCGCAAAGATGATTATACTTCATACCGCCTTCACAAAGCAGGGATTTATAACGCTACTTATTTACAAACTCCTAGAGGACAGTACAAAGGATATCCTTTCCGGAGCTACGCCAACGGTTATACCGGCGGATATAGTGATCACTTCCCCGTTTATTTGTTGTTGATCAAGGAGGTGGAATAGAACTTTTCCTAAAGGATTAAGAAATTAGAGGCAGGAGTTTAACTTCTGCTTTTTTTACTTCCCTTATTTCAGAAGAAGGTTATCGCAACAGGCTCGGGAGTGTATGCTAAAAATTGAAAGACTCCATAACGATTATGAGAATTGCTATTTTGCGGGAGGGTTATGGCTAGCCTTTATACTTTCAGGTTAATAATAAATGCTCCGGGGAGATACGCAATCTTCCATTTCTGCGGAAGTTCGAGCAGTAGTGTTAGAAGAATACTTCTATTGAATGAATTCAATCAAACCTTGCAAATGTCCATCAGCAGTTTCAAACAATTTTAAAAAGAATTGCTTCTGGTTTTCTGACTGGACTTTCCCTAATGTATCTCTTTTTTCAAGACTTTATTTCCAACGCAGATGTTTCTACAAAAAAGAAACCGCCATATCGAAAGACAGGCGGTTTCTATGGGAAGGTAATTTCTATTTATTGTTTTACCACTTTAAATGTTTTGGTACTTCCGTCTTCAAAAGTAACTTTAAAGATATAAGCGCCTGCTGTTAGTGCAGAAACATCTACTTTATTGGCACGTCTTTTCGCAACAACTTGCTGTCCTAAAAGATTAAACGCCTGAACATTGGTAATTTCTTTATTTGCTTTAATATTTAGGGTAGTGTTTACCGGGTTTGGATAGAATGAGAAAGATGTTTGTTGATTATCTTCTATTCCTACGGTACCGTGTGCTGTCCAAATGATATCATCTACGGTAACTTGCCCTACGTTTTCAGGGTTTACCAATTTCAAAACGAAATCTCCTTCCATATTGATTTCTATTGGTCCGGTATTTTTCGGAATTTCTTTTTCATCATTTGTGGTAGCGGTATAAACCAAATTGTCATTTACAAATACTTGTAGTGCAACATTTGAATTAAATGCTTGCATATAAGCGAATTCCAAAGTACCAATTCCACCGGGAATAGTTGCTGAGGTTAATTGTTGTCCTTCGGCTCTGTTTCTTCCAAGGGTAATGGCTCTTCCGTTCAATTCCAAATCTCCTCTACATTGAATATAAGTCCATTCGATGCCATTCTGACCAATGAAACTACCGTTCTTATAGCTATTTCCTGTAGTCTCGAAATTATCAAAAGTTTCGTGCCCTTGAGCCGACACCAAATAGCTCATAAAGACGGCACATAAAAGTAAAATTCTCTTCATAATCGATTATTTTTTAGTTCTTAATCAAAGTACAAAATTAAAAAATCCTAGGATTATATCCAAAATAATGAGATCATTTTTGAGTAGGAATTAGAATTGAAACAAAAACGAAATATATCGGTATTTTTGATTGTACCCTATTAATAATCAAGACTTAATTTCTTTTATGGGAGTGGCTATGTTTTTGTTTTTGATTCTAATATAGAGAGAACTAGGTCACTTTTTATATTTGGTATTACGAAGTGCGCTATCCTCATAAATTTTATGGAGTAGCCGGAATTAGCACCCCGGATGTATAAAAACGCAAAAGCTGCCTCAGAATTTGAAGCAGCCTTTACTGTTTTAAGGATTTTTAATTTACATCATTTCTTCAAGACTCGGAAGGTTTCTTGATTTCCATTAGTGAATTTCACTTGGAAAAGATAAGCTCCTGCCGGAAGATGGGATACATCAACTTGTCCTGAGTTAAAATGTCTGTTATTAATTACTTGTTGTCCAAGGATGTTGAATCCTGAAACAGATTCGATACCGGCATCTGCTTTCAAGTATAGAACATTGTCAACCGGATTTGGATAGAATGTGAATCCGTTGTAAGCATTATCATCAATGCCAACTACTGCATCACAGCTTCCGGATACACTAAAGATTAAATATAATCCGTTCGTATCAGGTTCCCAAGTTACTCCACCATCTGTACTTCTTTGAGGAATGATAGGGTTGGATCCCTCTGAGGATGCCAGCCACCATACTGTTTGTCCTGATGGAGTAGACATTTTGGCATCTAACCAGTAATTTCCTTGCGGAAGAACAACCGGAGTTGCGAGGTCAAAAGTCAAATGATAGACCGGATCTCCAAATGCACTGCCATAAATGTTGGAACTGCTCGGAGCCATGATAATGGTTTCGATAGCACCTCCCGGAGTACCGTTAACATCTTCACGGATTACTAATGTTGCTGTATTTGGCACTTCTTGTTGGTTCACATCCACAGTGATGGTATCCATAGTAAATGTGGTATTTTCAGCCACCTCAAATCCTGCGGCAGTATGGAAGGCATTGCTACCTTCGATGTTATAGGCATTATCAAAGGATGTTGTAGTGATGTCTCCAAAAGAACAATCAGGTCCGGTTGTTCCTTCATGATCTGTACACTCTGCATTGAAAGTATAAACTCCTTCGCGTCCTGCTTGAGAAGCCCAGGTATTGCCATCATAAAAAGCCTGAGGCAGACCTACAAGAGCGGCAGTTGAAAATTCCCAGAACAAGTTACTGGCATCATTTGTAAGCACAGAAAGTCCGACCCAATATGTTGTATCGTTGGACGCATCTCCGCTAAGTGTGACGTTGGCGTCAAATGTTACATCATAAACGGTGAAGGTAGAAAGGGTTCCGGTAGAAACTGAAGAGACAGGTACCACATCAGTGAGCGTAGTAACTACAGCTCCGGGCATTCCTCCGTTGTTCTCATAAACGATGATATCCGCATTCTGAACACTCACTCCTGCACTCATGATAAGAGAGGCTACAATGCTTGTAAGCTCCATATCCTTACCTGCGGCTACAACCACATCTTGGGCTACAACACGGTT
>DASRWC010000042.1:0-5347 GCA_035654795.1 Flavobacteriaceae bacterium | reverse complement strand
TCGCCTTCCGAACAGGAAACATGGGGGCAAATTATAAAGCCAAGATCGCGAAGTACAACTTTTCGGTCTTGGCGTTTCTTATTTTGCTCTGCGTGAAGTAGGCTTTTAATTCGAATGTTTGGGAGCATCTGTATCTCTATTTTCCCATTCTTGCTTATTCCGGATTGAAGAAGCCGGTGGCATATACATTATTGCACGATCCTTTGATGGCTTTATTTATGAATTTTTCAAGGCTGTGGAGGGGCGACTAAATGAAAGATAGCTATTGGTTCCGACATGATTCAAACGCCAGAAATGATGAGAAAATAATAGACCTCCGGGCGGAACTTGGATATGAAGGGTACGGGATATTTTGGGCTTTAATAGAGTTTCTACGTGATTCTTCCCACTATGAGGCGGAGTATAAGCCCAAGCGGATTGCATATGCTATCCAGGCAGATGAGAGCTTCATAGAACAGGTAATAAATGGATATGGGTTGTTTGTCGTTGAACATGAAAAAATTTACTCTAACTCCCTCAAAGAAAGGATGAGGGAAATGGATCGAAAAAGGAAACAACAGAGGGATAAAGCCAACAAACGATGGGGTAAGGATATTGAACATAGTGACCTTCCTGAGCAGGCGGAGGAAGAAAGATTGTCCCACGGTAATGCCATGGCATTGCCGGAGCAATACCATAAGATAAAAGAAGAGAATATAAGAAAAGAGAAGAAGAGAGATAAGGAGAAGAGAATAGCCAAAACAGCGGAAGTAGTAAACCGTTTCCCTGATTTCCTGCCTAAGCCTGGAATGTTAGAGTTTCTTTTGAACAAACATAAGGTTGTAGACCCCGAAGTTTTTTTCCAGTGCTTTTTCTTTCAAATAGGATCGTTGCCAATTAAGAAGTGGGAAGATACAGAACTGGAAAATGCGGTGACGAATGGATTTGCTGCCATTTACAGTAAAGGCCTGGGGAGTGATGACCGATCAAAGTCATTTGAATATTTTGCGGTATATGGGTTTAATCTATCACCCGAAGAAGCGAAAAGTGAAGTAAATCGATTTAATAAGAAACCGGATCAAAAGTCGGATTCGTTAATGCTTTTTTCGGAACATCTATTGGACAAGCAAAAAAAACCGTCGGGGATATTACTTAAACTTCTTAATCACCTTAGGAAGAAAAAAACAGACAATAACGGACTCCTGCAACCAAATAGTTAGTATAAAAATGCCGCAAGAAGGGAGATCAAATAGCATCGTCTGGTATCACCCATCTGGCCGATATATTCAAAAGCAGCTGACCAGGGATTACTCTAAATAAAAACCACATGGCTAGAATTACTTTGATTGACGTAGGGGACGAGAAAATAGAGCTTACAGATCGTGAAATGATGTTCGTGGAGCACTATCTATCTGATGCCAACAGAAACACAGCAGAGGCGGCCAGGAAGGCCGGATACAGTGCTAAAACCGCCCGCCAGCAGGGACAGCGATTGTTGACCAATGTTGACATCCAGAAATACATTGCGTTCAAATCCAAGCCTCTATTGGATCAGCTAGGTATAACACAGGAGCGGGTATTAAAGGAATTTTCTGTCATAGCCTTTACCGGCATAACCGAATTCTTGGATTCAGATTATACGTTGAAGCCGTTGAGCGGGATAGATCCTGCCAAGGTCGGCGCAATTAAGGACCTTGAAAAAACCGATACCGGCCATAAAATACGCCTCCACGACAAAATAGCAGCATTGAATAGGTTGATGGAGATTCTGAACATGGCGGATAACACCAAGGATGATCCCAAGTTTAATTTTTTCAACCAGATCAACAATTACTATGGCAGCAAGTAAGTATCCATCCAAAAGAATTGAAAAAACAACACTAAGGCTGATCGACTTGAAAGAAAAATATCGGGGCCATGGCCTTTATTGCGGGTTTTGAAGTACATTAGTTACAATAAGCCCAAACATCATCGAACCACGGATTTTTATTCTTATAGGCATCGTGTGTTGTGCCTGGATTATCAACTCCTATTATGATTTTGCAAGGCAGAAGGGGTGGCCTGTAGGAAATTTCTTCCTCCCGGGAAATGGCAAGGGCTTTAAAATGTTTGCATTTGTTGCTGGGGCTTATTTTTCAGTTGCAGGTGCGATTGATTTTGGATGGTACTTCCTTTTTATAACCCCTGTTGCCGGGTTTATTTTGGCTTTTTTATTGACCAACATTCTGCAAAGACACACCCAAATGTTTGGTCTGGTATTGTTTGTCTTGCTAATCCTGACGAACATCTTTATTCAAATCGAATTCATTTCAGTTTAGTTTAAGTATCAAAACATCATGTTATACCTTCAAAAATTAGTTTGCTATGGGTTTTAAGGATAGGGTTGATATTTTTAACGTGGAGGCTTCTGAAGGTGCTGATAAGCTGATGAAAGCAGAGGAATATAGGAAACATCTAAGAAAGCAAAGAAATATTCTAGTGTTCTTTCTGCTCGTTTTTGCGGCTTTGTTTTTTTGGTGGGGAGAATCCGGCAGGTATACATTACATGATAAAGGGCAGCTATTGGACACTAAAACCGGGATCATTTACCATGGTAAAGGGGGTGTATAGGGAAGTTAAGGAGTAGAAATTGACTTCTCAATACGTGACATTGAGGAAAACAGGAAGCCGCTTCATTTGCAATTCCGCCGAAAGTAAAAATAGAGGCAGGGTATAGCATCAGTAGGTGCAAAAGACCTTTCAAACTTTAAAACACACCTAAAGCGATGGAGAAAAAGCGAATTATTTTATTATTAGGTGCCGGAGCAGCTATCCAATGGGGCGGGCCCAAGACAAACAAATTAACAGAAATGATTTGTCAAAATGGATTTAAGAATGCTTCAGGGAAGTACGTCACCCAAGAAATATTTGACCATCTAAACCACAAATGTTCAATCCCGAAAGAAAAAATAAACTTTGAGACCGTACTGAACGTCATAGAAGACTTCATAGACTATTGGTCTTTCGAAAAAGGAGGAAACATTAACGGGCTTGCCTTCTTTGTTAAAAATGAGTCTGGCCTATGGCATGATTTTATGCATTATACAACGATAGATGAGTCTTCAAAAAGATATTCTCTTGAAATTCCAGGTGCATCAGATTTTGTTAATGTTTCTTTAAAAGATATAAGCATTTCTATTTCACCACAGAAGGTTTACTTCCAAGCCTTGTTCGGCCAACTTTTAGATGCGATAGCAAATGAAATATTTGAGTATTCTGCTCCCCACTCTTTAGACCAAGAACATATTGCCATAAATGTTAAATTGACGGAGAAATATCTTAAAAGTTTGGAAAAAAACCTGTTACGGGTTTATACGCTGAACTACGACAGGGTAGTTCAACAAATTTTTAATAACGCCAACATTCAGTTCTTCGAAGGAACAAATGGTGAATTTAGGCCAGAAATCGAAAAATTGAATTTTGGCTTTAGTCACTTCAACACCTTTAATTTTACCAAACATCGAAATTATAACTGCATATACCACCTCCACGGATCTGCATACTGGGAGGTTCTCTCAGAAGATGCGAATGGACTGCCCTACTACTCCTTTGTTCTAAGTTCTCATTCTAAATTTCCTTCTGAGCAAGGATATAATACAGCAGAAATAGAAGTGGAAAATGGGCGAAGGACCCAAATAAGCAACATTATTACTGGTTATAGAAAAACAATTAGAACAGGATTATCGCCGTTCCGACAAATGATTGCTGCGTTTGATCGTGATTGTATAGATGGTGATAAATTAGTCATTGTCGGCTATTCGTTTGGAGATGGGCATATCAATGACATTCTTTATAAGGCTTTGTCCGTCAATAGGAACATTAAAATAGAAATTGTGGATCCAGAAATTGTAATAAGAGATTTCTTCCTTCGTCATGTTTCCAAATGGGCGTGGTTTTCTAAATTAGTCGAGCCGACGAAATTAGGAGAAAACATATTTTTCTATGAGGAATATAATCTTACGATCTACAAACTGTTTTTCAAAGATTATTTAGAATTAAACCATTGAGGGCATAGAAAAGCTTTTTATAGCCTGATGATCTATCAAGTGGCACGGTTTGACCGAAAGGCCTAGCTTGTTCAGACCGAAATAACCGACCATGGTAAAGAATTGTATAGAGAAGTTAAGGGCTAACAATTAAACTTGTCAAAACTCGACCTTAGAGAATAAAGGAAAACCACAAGTGCTGCGCCCCCTGCCGCTTGACGAGGAAAGAGAGAGCCAGGGATTCAAAAACTAACCAAGCTTACACAAAAGGTCATGGCGACACAGGAAGAAATCAAGAGGTTCAGGGCAATACAGGAGATGCAGGGAATGTTGGCACTAGCCAAAATATCGCAGGACCGGAAGCAGGAACTCCTGCAGATGGCCCTGGATCTTCAAGCTACTAAGAGCAAGGCGGAAATATTGTTGTTGATCAGCAAAAAGGAGAATCTAAGCCCACAGGATCAAAGGGCGCTGGAGGCGATACTCTTGTTCGAAATGTAGTTATAACTCCAGCCCAAGAAGCGCGAAAACTCCGATCCGATTCACATCATTGCTGTGCTAAGGCCATATAATTATGCAAATCGTGTGCAAACAAAAAAAGCCACTTACAAGTAATTCTTGTAAGTGGCTGATTATCAAGTGGGAGTTGAGGGATTCGAACCCCCGACCCTCTGCTTGTAAGGCAGATGCTCTGAACCAACTGAGCTAAACTCCCAAGAAAATTCCATCGGAGACTTGTTCTGGATGGGATTGCAAAGATAGAGGTAAATTTCCTCGACGCAAATATTATCTTTTAAAAATTTACCTCCCGTGAATTAATAGGTTGATTTTGAGGATTAAAATTTACTTGCCGGAGGATTCCATCATTTGTACCAAAGGCTTTTTTGCTCTTTTCACTCCGTTAATGCGGCATTATTTCTAAGGGTTTTTGGGCCGATAATGCCTGTACAACAAATTATATTCATCAATGGACATAAGTAAGGACGAATGGCTAAATTAATTTTCCGTTAACTATAAGCGGTATGGAATCAGGTGCTTACCGGATTGTAAAATGCGCTGTCCCCTTGTACACCAAAAAAATCCTCCTTAAATTTGCCAACATGCTATCCATTATTGACATGAAGATTTTTCTCGCCCCAATGGTCATGTCCTTCAGGGACAGGGCCTAAGTTATTTTGGTCCTCAGACCTCTCTTTCTATTTATCAGGCGCGCCTTGATGGATGTTTCTTTTATTTCTTCTTCTGAACCTATAGATCCTAACCCCATCCTCTGATCGGGATATGACGCAGGTTTTCAATACGATCTACCATGAATAATTGGAAAAAAGTATTTCTCATCATCT
>DASRWC010000041.1:0-165853 GCA_035654795.1 Flavobacteriaceae bacterium | reverse complement strand
AGCTTGGATGAACAAGATGCTCCTAAATGATGAATTAATTGAACAAAAATAAAGTTTAGGAGGGTAAGGGCATAATGGGTTCGTTTCATCTTAAAGCAAAGTTGTTACCCTACTGCATTTTAAATGAGTGCCGTGGTAAGCGTGCAAATAATGGGTGCCGGGTCAATCAAGAAAATTGATTATAGAAGTGGAAGCATTTGAATTTTTTAAGCTTTAATTTTTCCTAAAAAATTGCTTGTGCTCAATAATGAAGAAGAATCTTAGTTCATTCATTTGGCCAATAAAAAAAGCCGGTTATGACCGGCCTCTTATATTTGGATCTATAATCTCATTATTTAGTAACCCAGTTTTTCTCTCACACGTGCTATAACTCCGTTTGCCACGCTTGAAGCTTTTTGCGCTCCTAAAATTAGAGCTTGATCAACTTCTGCGAGATTATTCATATAATGATGGTATTTTTCACGTGCATCTGAAAAACGATCACGCACCAGTTCAAATAGAGCTTGTTTTGCATGACCGTAACCATAATTTCCTCTTTCATAGTTGGATTTCATCAGTGAAACATCTTCCGCGGAAGCTAGAATTTTATACAGCGCAAAAACATTACAACTCTCTGTATCCTTCGGTTCCTCAAGAGGTGTACTGTCAGTTTCTATACCCATGATTACTTTACGAAGGGCTTTTTCACCTTGAAACACATCTATATAATTATTCGCAGACTTGCTCATTTTTCCCCCATTTGTGCCGGGAACATACATGGTCTCTTCATTCACTCTCCCTTCGGGAATAACAAAAGTTTCGCCCATTAAATTGTGAAACCGAGCGGCCACATCTCTTGTAATTTCTATGTGTTGCATTTGATCCTTCCCAACAGGAACAATGTTGGCATCATAAGCAAGAATATCTGCAGCCATGAGCATGGGATAAGAAAAAAGTCCGGCATTTACATCCTCCAGCCGGTCAGCCTTGTCTTTAAAGGAATGTGCTAACGTTAACCGTTGAAAAGGGAAAAAACAGCTTAGATACCAGCACAACTCTGTCACCTGAGGAACATCACTCTGTCTATAGAAAGTTACTTTGGTAAGATCCAGACCAAAAGCCATCCAGGTAGCGGCCACACTATATGTATTGTTTCTCAATATTTCCGCATTCTTAATCTGAGTAAGAGAGTGCAGGTCTGCAATAAATATAAATGCGTCATTCTCGGGCCTATGGGCCATTTCTATAGCCGGCAGAACGGCTCCAAGAATATTTCCTAAATGAGGAGTTCCGGTACTTTGGATTCCGGTTAGAATTCGTGCCATGGTTTTTTCAATTTTTTTCAAAGGTACTTTTTTTGATCTATTTGGTAGATTCAAATTGCTACTTTTGAAGTTTCAAAAATAATGGCAATGCGCTTCATTTTTGCTCCACTTTATCGAATATGGTTTTATATCGTGGTTACGCTCTCCACAATTGTTCTCTTCCCAATGCTGGCCATAAGTGTGTTGCGAGAATCGTGGTATCCCTTTTTCTTCAGACTGGCAAGAACATGGTCAAAAATGATTATCTACGGCATCGGATGTTATCCTAAAATCAAAAGTGACGCGATCTACGAGAAAGGAAAGAGCTATCTTTTTGTAGCAAATCACACCTCGATGACCGACATTATGCTCATGTACTACAGCACAAAAAACCCATTTATTTTTGTAGGGAAAAAGGAGCTTGCCAGACTTCCTATTTTTGGTTATATCTATAAACGAAGTTCAATCCTGGTGGACCGAGGAAATACAAAAAGTCGGGTGGAGGCGTTCAAAAATGCTGAACGACGGCTGAGTCAAGGGCTAAGTATTTGTATTTTTCCGGAAGGAGGAGTGCCTAAAGATTCTTCAATAATTCTGGATAATTTTAAAGACGGGGCTTTCCGTCTTGCCTTGGAACATGAAATTCCCATTGCACCCATGGTGTTCCATGATAACAAAAAACGGTTTCCGTACGACTTCTTCAAGGGGAGTCCCGGAAAAATGCGTGTGAAGATTCTTCCGGTTATTTCTGTGGAAGGAATGGAATCTAACCATAGACGCGAGTTAAAAAATCAAACACGGGAAGTGATGTGGAAAGAACTAAATCACCCGACTGTTTAATTTCTAACCCACACAATAAAGCACAATAAGATTTCTTAATAGCTGATCGATTAATTGAAAAACAGTACTTTTGCACCAAATTTTTCTTTCACCTAAAAAAAGTATAGCATGCAACTGTACAACAAATTAAGTGCGAAGGAAAGGGAAGCTTTATTGGAAGAAGCCGGTGAAGACCGCCTAACCCTTTCGTTTTATCAATATGCCAAAATAGGCAATCCGCAACTTTTCCGAAATCATCTATTTGTAAAATGGAATGAACTTGATGTTCTGGGAAGAATCTATGTGGCGCATGAAGGAATAAACGCACAGTTATCACTTCCTGCATCTAATTTCAATGAGTTTAAGGAGTTCCTGGACGGAATTTACTTTCTTAAAGATGTGCGACTTAATATTGCCATTGAGCACGATTTGAAATCCTTTCTAAAATTAAAAGTGAAAGTTCGCCATAAAATCGTTGCCGATGGTCTCAACGACAGTACGTTTGATGTGACAAATAAAGGAATTCATGTCGATGCAAAAACTTTTAATGAGCTCATTGAAGACCCGAATACCGTGCTCGTTGATATGCGAAACCACTATGAAAGCGAAATCGGTCACTTTAAAAATGCCATTACTCCCGATGTAGATACTTTTAGAGATTCTTTAGATCTGATTGAAGAGGATTTAAAAGAACATAAGGAAGATAAAAATTTGGTAATGTACTGTACCGGAGGAATCCGATGTGAGAAGGCAAGTGCATATTATAAACATAAAGGGTTTAAAAATGTGTTTCAACTCGAAGGAGGAATAATTGAATATGCACGTCAGGTCGAAGAGCAAGGGTTAGAAAATAAATTCTACGGAAAGAACTTTGTGTTTGATCACAGACGTGGGGAACGCATTTCTGAACATATAATTTCGCATTGTCACCAATGTGGCGAACCTTGTGACACCCATACTAACTGTGCTAACGAGGCTTGTCATTTGCTTTTTATTCAGTGTGAGAAATGTGCAGAGAAAATGGAAGGATGCTGCAGTGAAGAATGCGTGGATGTAATTCACCTGCCGGAAGACGTTCAAAAAGAACTGCGCAAAGGAATTCCAAATAGCAATAAAATATTCAAGAAAGGGAGATCGGAAAAGCTTAAATTTAAAAAACAGCTTTAACGTCCGGTATCGACCTTGGTGAATTCTAAATTTCTTCTGTTTCAGAGAAACAAAATTTTGACTCTGAAGCAGAAGATATTTTTATTGATACCTTTACCTTTGGACTTTGTTTAATCTTCGTCCTTTTGAGAAATTTCAAAAGGCTTTATATATAAAAAAATATGGGCTGTACAAGCTGTTCCACGGGAACCACCGGGATGCCTCCCGGTTGTAAGAATAATGGAGTTTGCGGAACCGATGGATGTAATAAATTAACCGTTTTTGACTGGTTGTCAAACATGGCTTTACCCGCCAATGCAGATCCTTTTAATGCGCTGGAAGTTAGGTTCAAAAACGGACGGAAGGAATTTTTTCGGAATCCGGACAATCTGAAGCTATACATTGGTGATGTTGTTGCCACAGAAGCAGGAAGTGGTCACGATATAGGAGTTGTTACACTCACCGGAGAATTGGTGCGGGTGCAAATGAAAAAGAAAAAAGTGCCGCTGAAACTGGAAAGCCTACCAAAGGTGTATAGAAAAGCCAACCAAAAAGATATTGACTTATGGCAGGAATTGCGGAGCAAAGAAAGCCAAATCCAAAAAGAATCTCGAGAGATTGCCATTCGTCTCAATCTTGAAATGAAGATCAGCGATGTGGAATACCAAGGAGACGGTTCAAAAGTGGTGTTTTATTACACAGCCGATGAGCGTGTAGATTTCAGAGAGCTTATAAAAGAATTTGCAAGATCTTTCCACACCCGCATTGAGATGAAACAGATAGGATTTCGTCAAGAGGCGGCCAGACTGGGAGGAATTGGAAGTTGTGGGCGCGAACTTTGTTGTTCTACCTGGCTCACAGATTTTCGATCCGTAAATACTTCAGCGGCACGATATCAACAACTGTCTTTAAATCCACAAAAGCTGGCCGGTCAGTGCGGAAAATTAAAGTGCTGCCTGAATTATGAATTGGATACTTATTTGGAGGCGCTCAAATCCTTCCCAAGTACAGACATAAAATTGGCTACGGAAAAAGGCGTTGCTGCTTGCCAGAAAATTGATATATTCAGAGGTAGATTGTGGTATGCATATGAAAATGACGGAGCTAACTGGCACGAATTGACCGTGGAACATGCAAATGATATTATTGCAAAAAACAAATCGGGAGAAAAGCCCGCTTCGTTGGAAGAATTTGCCATAACCAAAGACGATAAAGGAGCTGACACCTTAGATATTGCGGCGCAAGACAGCTTGACGAGGTTTGACAAATCTCCTTCCAAAGGAAGAAAACGCAAAACAAAATCTGCAAAACCAAAAGAAAAGCCGCTTCCCACAAAAAAAACACAACAAGTAGCGCCACCACAGGCAAAAGAAGGAAGACCAAAAAAACAAAAGAAATTTAGAAAGCCAAGAAAGAAAAATGAATAGAATTCTTATTTTATTGAGTTTGGTTTTATTTTATTCTTGCGGAGAAAATAATGTAGTATTTTCTGAGAGTAAACCCATGGATGGATTATGGAAGGAAGGGGAAGCAGTCTCTTTTAATCTGCCGGAGTTAGATTCTCTTAAAAGCTATAATCTATTTCTGAACATTAGAAATACTAATGATTACCAATATAACAATCTCTTCCTTATCGTAACCATGAACTTTCCACATGGCAAAACGGTAGTGGACACTTTGGAATATAGAATGGCAAATCCCGATGGAAGCTGGATGGGTTATGGAATTGGAAGTATAAAAGAAAGTAAACTTTGGTATAAAGAGCATGTGCGGTTTATGGAAGAGGGAGAATATGTTGTACAGATTGAACAAGCCATGCGAAACAAAGGAGAAATTGACGGGGTTTTAAATTTGCACGGAATTGCAGACGTGGGATTCACAATTGAAGAAATAACAAACTGAGGTTAAGGGATTATGACAAAAAAGAACGTTCCGTCCGAAAAGAAGAAAGAGACGGGTAATTTGCGCAGACATATCTTCACGTTTTGGAAGATCTTTGGCGCGTTCATCTTGTTGGTGATTTTGTTTTTCCTCTTGGCATCTTGGGGAGTTTTTGGTTCTCTCCCCGATGAAACAAGTATGGAAAATCCGGAAAAGAACTTAGCTACAGAGATAATTTCTTCGGATGGAAAGACTATTGGCAAATTCTATAAAGAAAATAGAACGCCTATTCCGTTTGATTCTTTACCTGACCATTTGGTGAATGCTTTGATCGCAACGGAAGATGCACGTTTCTATAAACACTCCGGCATTGATGCGAAAGGTACGGTCCGTGCTATTGTCTATATGGGAAAAAAAGGAGGGGCAAGTACCATATCTCAGCAGCTCGCTAAATTGTTCTTTACAGAGCAGGTATCAAGGAATAAAGCAGAGCGTGCCATGCAGAAAATAAAAGAATGGATTATTGCCATTCGCCTGGAACGCCGATACACCAAAGAAGAAATCATAACCATGTATTTTAATGAATATGATTTCGTTAATCAGGCCGTTGGAATCGAATCAGCTGCTCAAATTTACTTTGACAAATCTCCTTCGGAGTTGACAGAAACGGAAGCCGCGACATTGGTGGGGATGTTTAAAAATGCCTCGTTATACAATCCGCTTCGGAATCCACAAGGAGTTCTTAACCGAAGAAATGTGGTATTAGGTCAAATGGAAAAGTACGGTTACATCTCAAAACAAGTGAGAGATTCCCTCCGAGCAACGCCTTTGGAAATTAGATTTACACCTCAAGGTCATGATGAAGGAGTGGCTACATATTTCAGAGAATATGCCCGTCATTTTATGGAAAAATGGATTCGAGAAAATCCAAAGTCTGACGGAAGCCGATATAATATTTATCAGGATGGTTTAAAAGTATATGTAACCATAGACAGCAAAATGCAACAGTATGCGGAAGAAGCTGTAAGAGAACATATTTCTAAACTTCAAAAAGCTTTTGACAAACAGAATGTAAATAATAAAACTGCTCCTTTTAGAAGAGTGAATGAAAGAGAGATTGAGCAAATTATGAATGCTGCCATGCGAAAAAGTGACAGATGGAGAGAAATGAAACAAAAAGGCGTAGATGAAGAGGAAATTATCGCAAGTTTCCATAAAGAAATCCCCATGCGAGTATTTAGCTGGAAAGGTAGTATAGATACTGTGATGACGCCAATGGATTCCATTCGGTATCACAAAAGTTTTTTACAGGCCTCTATGATGTCTATGACACCTCAGACAGGGGAAGTAAAGGCATGGGTAGGAGGTATAGACTATAAACATTTCAAGTATGATATGGTTCGGAAAGGGAAGCGGCAAATTGGCTCTACTTTTAAGCCATTTGTCTATGCTACGGCCATAGATTTAATGCATATGTCGCCTTGCGATACCTTACCCAATACTCTTTATACCATACCCGTAGGGAGACATCATCTAATAGAACCATGGACGCCTCGCAATTCCAGCGATACGTATGGAAACATGGTTAATTTAAAATATGCTCTTGCTAATTCCATCAATACCATTACAGCGAGATTAATTGATCGGGTAGGTCCTGAGCCGGTTATTGAATTGATCCGGAAAATGGGAGTGGATACTGAAAATGTTCCGGCCGTGCCATCTATTGCCTTAGGAACACCGGATATTTCGGTCTATGAAATGGTGGGAGCCTATAGCACTTTCGCAAATCAAGGGGTATATGTGGAACCTATTTTAATTCAACGAATTGAAGACAAAAATGGAACTGTTTTATACCAAAATGTACCTAAGACTCGTGACGTTATCAGTGCTGAAACAGCATATGTCACGGTCAGCTTGATGGAAGGAGTGACGCAGGCCGGAACAGGAACACGTTTACGAGGAACCGGAAGAGAAAATTTGCCGCTGTATAAAGATGCAGTTACCGGCTACCCCTATAATTTTACCAATCCCATTGCCGGAAAAACCGGAACGAGCCAAAATAACAGTGACGGATGGTTTATGGGGATGGTGCCTAATCTTGTTACCGGTGTTTGGGTAGGAGGAGATGATCGGTCTATTCATTTCAGCTCTACGGCTTATGGACAAGGAGCAACAATGGCTCTGCCAATATGGGGGATTTATATGAAGAAATGTTATGCCGACAAAAATTTGAATGTCTCTACAGATGCTTTTCCTCGCCCTGAACATTTAACTATTGAAACCGATTGTTCAAAATGGCGTGAGAGCGGAATGGATGAAAATCAGCTTTCGGATGAATTTGATTTTTAGATTACTCTCTTGTTTAGAAATGTATTAGATTTCCGTAAATTCCAAAAAAAATAAAACAATGATTAAAAAAACAGTTGCAAATGTTCAGGAAGCCTGTGAGGGAGTAGCCGATGGCATGACCTTCATGGTTGGGGGATTTGGTCTCTGTGGGATTCCTGAGAATATAATAAGTGAGCTGGTTAGAAGGAATGTTCAAGGTATCACTTGTATTTCCAATAATGCCGGTGTAGATGATTTTGGCCTCGGATTGCTTTTGAAAAAACATCAAATCAAGAAGATGATTTCCTCCTATGTAGGAGAAAATGCCGAGTTTGAACGACAAATGTTAAGTGGTGAAATGGAGGTGGAACTGGTTCCGCAAGGTACACTGGTTCAACGTTGCGAATGTGCTAGAAGTGGAATTCCGGCTTTCTTTACCCCTGCTGGATATGGCACCGAGGTGGCCGATGGAAAAGAAACCAGGGAATTTAACGGAAAAATGTATGTTATGGAAGAAGCTTTTAAAGCTGATTTCTCATTTGTTAAAGCTTGGAAAGGAGATGAGGCCGGAAATTTAATATTTAAAGGAACAGCCCGAAATTTTAATCCGGCAATGTGTGGCGCTGCAAAGATTACCGTTGCAGAAGTAGAAGAACTGGTGCCTGTGGGAACTTTGGATCCGAATCAGATCCATATTCCGGGCATCTTTGTACAACGTATTTTTCAAGGAGAGAAATATGAAAAAAGAATTGAACAATTAACCGTTAGAAAAAGAGGATAATGGCACTAACTAAAGAACAAATAGCACAACGAATAGCGCGGGAAGTTAAAGATGGGTATTATGTAAATTTAGGTATAGGAATCCCAACTCTGGTGGCCAATTTTGTCAGGGATGATATTTCGGTTGAGTTTCAAAGTGAAAACGGAATTCTGGGAATGGGACCTTTTCCCTATGAAGGAGAGGAAGATGCAGATTTAATTAATGCCGGAAAACAGACGATTACCGCCTTGCCAGGTGCTTCCTTCTTTGATTCTGCAATGAGTTTTGGAATGATTCGCGGCCAGCACGTACATCTTACAATTCTTGGAGCCATGGAAGTGGCTCAGAATGGAGACATTGCCAACTGGAAAATTCCCGGGAAAATGGTAAAAGGAATGGGTGGTGCAATGGATTTAGTATCTTCTGCAGAGAATATAATTGTAGCAATGATGCATACAAATAGAGCAGGAGAGTCTAAATTACTAAAAGAATGTACCTTACCACTAACCGGGGTGAAATGCGTAAAAAAAATTGTTACAGATCTGGCTGTACTAGAAATTAAGAACAACAAATTCCACCTTCTTGAAAGGGCACCGGGGGTGAGCGTGGAAGATATCCGGAAAGTTACGGAAGGTGATCTGGTTATAGACGGTGATGTTCCGGAAATGAAATTTTAACTCAAGGGAATCTGCTAATAAAAGGAAAGGATAGCAGAAAGTGAGCCCACAGAAATAATAATCCAAAGGAGGATTCCTAAAATCATGGGTTTCCAACCTGCGGATTTTATTTTTTCCAATGACAGCCCGGCGCCAATAAGAAAAAGAGTGAGAACCAGGAGAGATTTTGAAACTGTTGTAATACCGCGCGAAATTACCGAGGGAAATGGTAAATAAGTGTTTAGGATAATAGCGAGAAGAAATAAAAAAATAAAATAAGGGATTTTTATTCCGTTGCCTTTTCCTTTAAACAAAAGGACAGAGAGGAACGAAAGAGGAATAATCCAGAGCGCCCTGGCTAATTTTACAGTGGTAGCAATTTGCAAAGCTTCATCTCCGTAAGTATGAGCAGCGCCCACAACCGAGCTTGTATCATGAATTGCAATTGCTGCCCATAGTCCAAACCTGTGCTGACTCAAATCCAGCCATTCTCCAAGCATAGGAAAGATGAGCAGAGCAATGGAATTAAGCAGAAAAATGACTCCCAGAGAAATAGAAATGTCCCTTTCAGAAGCGTTAATGACCGGAGCCACGGCAGCAATGGCGCTTCCACCACAAATGGCTGTTCCGGAACTGATGAGATGACTGCTTCTGGTTTCCATCTTGAGTGCCTTCCCTATTATGTAACCCAAAATTAGAGTAAGAGCTATAGAAAAAACGGTCAATATAAAGCCTTCTGATCCTGCTTTTACGGTTTCTGTTAAATCCATTCCGAATCCAAGACCTACCACGGCTATTTTAAGTAACCAATTAACTGAGGTTTTATTAAGAGTAGGAAAAGGATGCCCCAAAAAAAATGCGAATAGAAAGCCGCCTAAAAGTGCAACCGGACTATTGACAAAACCAAGAACACAGATTGCTATGGCAATAAAAAACAGAACCTTCGACAGGTTTTCTTTGATTGAATTTGTGGGCATTATTGATCTTCGTTTGAAGCTTGAACTTTTGTTTTTGCAAAGGTAAATGTTGTAGTTGGAAAGGGAATACTGATGCCTTCTTTATCCAAGTTCTTTTTGATAGATTCCAGAAGATCATAACGCATTTCGAGAGCATGCGAATTGTTTCTGGCCCACACCCAGGCTCTGATCGTTACCGCATATTCTCCTAAGGAAATAACGGCTACCTTTACCATGGGCTTCCCATTTAGAATCTCTACCGGTGTCCTATTATCCAGAATTAAAGAATGTTTTTCGCAGGTATCTTTTATAATCTTCTTAGCTGCGTCTAAATCGCTGTCATAAGACACTCCTATATCAATGCGTTCACAGATCTTCAATTCCTTCAGATTGTAATTCACCACCTTTTCTTTATTCATAATGGCATTGGGAATTACAACCATTTTATTCTCTCCGTTTCGCAAAATGGTATGACGCAATGTAATGTCAAAAACCGTCCCAACCGTATTATCAGAAAGCTTAAGGGTATCGCCTATTTTGAAAGGTTTAAAAGAGATTATAAAGATGCCTCCCACTAAATTGGCCAGAGCCTCCTGCGAAGCTACACCGGCTATTAAAGCAAGAATTCCCGCTCCGCCTAAAGCAGTTTGTGCAATTCCTTTGAGAGGAGGAAAAGCCATTAAAATAAACATTACCCCTACTGTGTAAATAATGGAAACCACCACATATCGTCCAAAACGCATTACAGTAGGATCCTCATTTCGCCGTATTTTCCTTTCAGAACTGCGGCGAAACCAAATGTTTAATGAAGATGCAAGAACGATAGTTATTATAGAAATCGAACCTATGTATAATGCCAGCTTCAAATTGTTTTGAAACTTCTCCGTAGAATCTCCGAAAGAAAGGAATCCCAGCACTATTATTCCCAAAATAAGCCATAAGGTGTTTAACAGGCGCCGCAATAGATGTATTGAAGTGGGTTTTATATTATCCCATCTTTTCTTTCTCAGCCGGAGCAGCCATTTATGAAGGAGAGATGTCAGAAACCTTAAGACAATGACTGAAACAATAATAATTACCGCACTAATAATAGCCGATTGGTGTATTTTGAAAAATTCTTTCATCTTGAAGAAAAAGTTTGTACTAAGATACAACATCCATAATTCCGATAAGTATTGGCAAATTGACTTCCATAATGAGACGAAATTATCATCTATTTTGTATAAAATCTGCAGATAAATGTTTAATTTTAAGGAATTTAAAACCTCCAGGCCATGGAATCAGATGTAAATTTACCCAAAAGTATGCTTGAGGATCAAATCGCTCAGGCACTCAGACACAACGCCAGACAAGAACGTGAATATCGTGAGCAGCAAGAAGGGAAGCGCCAAAAGAGGTCACGCAAAAAACCGGTAAAAGTTTTTATCCAAATGAAATTTGGCAAAGAGAAACAGAAAAAAAATGGTGTGTTAAGGTTCTTGTTTTAAAATACGCTCATGAGTCGAGGTTTTGTACGTGAGGGCGATCAAGAGGAAATGCCCATTATTCCACCAAGAACTGCACTCCCGCCAAATGTTCCGAATTATGTAACTCCGGTAGGATTGCAGCTTCTTAATGACGAACTGAAGCAATTGGAAATCGAAAAAAGTTCTATATCCGGCAAAAGTGATACTGAAAAGAGAATCACTTCGGCAATCATTACTGCTAAAATGAACCAATTAATAGAGCGAATTAATACAGCTCGGGTTATAGATCCCCAAGAACAACCCATAGATGAAGTTCGTTTTGGTGCCAAGGTTACATTCCGAAACTTGAATAACGGACAGATCCAAACCTTCCAAATTGTAGGTGTGGATGAAGCGGATGTGGCTAAAGGTAAAATTTCTTTTTTAGCTCCTATTGCTGTTACATTGACAGGATGCAAGCTTCAGAACGAAGTCGATTTTAATTTAGGTGGTGAAAAACGCCGTTTGAAAATAATTAAAATCAGTTATTCTTGATCTTCCAAGCGTGAAAAATCCAAATCACTATAGTTATAACTGAAATCAGTTAATGGTGAAATGGCCGACATTTTAAATCCTTCTGCCTTCCCATTTATACCAAGATTGAAGTTCACAAAAGCATCAGCTTTTAAGGAGCGGTCATCCCATTCCACAATGTAAGTTGTTCCTTTATAAAAGCTCATAGACCCCTTTAAATCTCCAGATTTTTCCGAAACAAAGCGTAACTGATTTTTGTTTTTGGAAATAATTACATTTCCAAACCATGGATCTTTATATTTCCCAATAACATTGTTTGCATCAAGTTCGGGTGCCTTTGATTTTTTATTCAGAGCAATTTCTTTCGCGATTTTTTCCAATATTTCAGACTCTCTTTTCTCGTTTCGTAGTCTATGGTCATTATAATCTTTAATACGGTCTTTATTTTTTATACCAAAGAAACCGTCTTTTATGGAATTGCTTATGGCAGTAAATGCAGCGCCCGATTGCTGATTGGTGAGCACAATAATTGCAGCTCGCATCTCAGGTAAAAGGGTCACTTGACTAACTATTCCTAATAGACCGCCGGTATGCATGGCTTGAAAATATCCGTTGACATCACTTAATACCCATCCCAACCCGTAGGCTGTGAAATGTGTGTTATAAGGGCCGGGACGACTTTTAATTATCGTTTGCGGCGTCCACATTTCTTGTAATTGCTTTTTACTGAAGAGACTGTCGGTGAGTTTTTCTCCATATTTTCCTTCATTTAATAGTGCCTGAACCCAAGTGGACATATCATTAATAGATGCATAGATCCCTGCTGCCGGAGTGGCAATTTGAGTGAAGGTATATGGAGTGATTTCATATTGCCCGGCAATCGGAACATGACCGTCGATTCTATTTATATCAGCTTCAATCTTTTTAATGTCCAATTCAGAACGATTCATCGCCAAGGGTCGGAAAAAATGATTCTCAATGTAAGAATCAAAGGTTTCTCCTGAAACTCTTGACACTATTTCTCCCGCCACTATATAAAGAAGATTATCATAGTCATACTTTGAACGAAAAGACGAAACAGGTTTTAGATATCTCAAATTATGAATCATCTCTTCCAGTGTAGTGGTGTTTGCTGCCGGAAAAACCATAAGGTCGCCTGCACCGAGCCCCAACCCGCTCCTGTGCGTAACGAGATCTCTTACTGTAAATTCTGAAGTGACATAGGCATCATACAATTTAAATTCCGGTATGATGTCTGTTACCTTCATATCCCAATCGAGTTTTTTTGCATCTACCAACTGCGCCAATGCCGCTGTTGTAAAAGCTTTGGTGTTTGAAGCCACTCCAAACAGAGTATTTTCATCTACGGGCTTATTCGTCTTAACGGATTGAATTCCATAAGTGTTTTTATGAAATAATTTTCCGTCTTTAAATACAGCCACAGCCATTCCCGGAACCTCGAATGTGGCCATGGTCTTCAAAACCAGACTGTCTATCTGCTTTGGAGACAACGATGGTGCCTGTTGTGCCGAGCTATGAAGAGAAATGGCAAAGTAGAAAAGGAATAAAATAGAGCGAGAGAAGAATTTCATGATATAGAACTTTTGAGTTTTGAAATAGGGCATTATCTTAATTTTCATTCCAGTAATAACTGTCGGGATAAGGACGTCGACCAAAAATAGCCGTTCCCACACGTACCATGGTACTCCCTTCAAAAATAGCCAGCTCCAGATCGTTAGACATTCCCATAGACAATTCTTCAAAAGATGCATTCGGAAGTTTTAATGCAATTGCTTCCTGTTGAATTTCTTTTAGAAGTTTAAAACAGTCTCTTACACGATCATCTTTCGATGAAAGAATCCCAATGGTCATTAATCCTTTTATATGAAGACGAGGTAACTCAGACACATCTTTTATAAGTTGAATTGCTTTTTCAGGAGCAACACCAAATTTACTCTTCTCATAGGACGTGTTGACTTGAATAAATACATCAATATCTCTGTTGTCAAAATCGCATCTGTTCTGCAGTTTTAAAGCAAGTTTAAATCTATCCAAAGATTGAAGGACATCAGCATATTTCAGAATGTGCTTTACTTTATTTGTTTGAGCGTGACCAATGACGTGCCATTTACAGTCGTTTTGTTTTAACACCTCATATTTATCCAATCCTTCTAAAATTTTATTCTCTCCCAAAAGATGATAACCTTGATCAATAGCTATTTGTATTTTTTCGGCAGCCACGGTTTTAGTGGCTAACAATAATTTGACTTCTTCCGGTTTTCGATTAGCCAGGGCGCAGGCACCATTTATACGGTCTTGAATTTGTTGAAGGTTTTGTTTGATAGCGAGCGTATCCATTCTTTAAATTAAAAGTTTAAAAGTAAACAAAAAGGAATCTTCGCAAAAGCTGTCTTCCGGATGAATTTCAAGGATAGAAATTCATTTGAAATCTTTAGCATTCTCCTAAGAAACTATTCGAAATCTATGACCTAATTTTGAAAATTGATAAATTTTAATTAAAATGAGATATTTTATTCTATTTTTTGCTTCCATTTCTTTGGTTTCTTGCGGATCTTCTCCTGCCGGTGAAGGATTGAAAGACAAAAATCCTGAAGCTAAAATTACCGGTAATTTTTGGGAACTTCAGTCTTTAAATGGTGAGGCCATAAGTCACCCTGATGATCCACGTAAAATAGGTTTTGAATTGCGTGATGACGAGAACCGGATTTCAGGTTTTGCCGGCTGTAATAATTTTTTCGGATCTTATAACCGAGAGGGTGATAAAATTAGTTTTTCCCAAATGGGAGCAACGAGAATGGCATGTTTGCAATCTACATTCGATGAAAATGAATTCCTAAAGATTTTTGAAGCTGTAGATCGATATGAAATTAAAAATAACGAGCTCAAACTATTTTCCGGAAATACGGAATTGGGCGTTTTTAAAACCGAAAATCGCGTAGCAACAGATGCTGAAAATAAGTATTGGAAGTTGAAAACTCTCCGAGGGGAAAATGTGGTAATGGAGGATGATCAGGAGCGGGAAATCCATTTCATCTTAAATTCGCACGACAACAGAATCACCGGTTTTGCCGGATGTAACACCTTTTCGGGAGACTATGTCATTAAAAACAACAGTATTGAAATATCAAGAATGATTTCTACCATGCGTGCTTGCCCTCATTTAAAACTTCAAGATGCTGATTTTACAGGTGTGCTGACTGATGCAGATTCATTTGAGGTTAAAAACGACCGGCTCTTACTAAAGAATGGAAGTAAAACCATCGCAACCTTTGAAGTTGTGTATTTGGATTAAAGAGATCTTTTTGATGCCTTATTAAAAAATGCCCTGGCTTCCCAAGGCATTTTTTATTTTCCAACGGTAAGGTCTTTATTGCGGATAAATAATCACTTTTGTATTCCTGCTGAAATGTTTTTCCAATTTATTCGGAATTTTATCTAAGTGATGATCATGGGAAATGTTTCCGTGTCGTGCAGAAACGACCACGATAAAATCCGTTTCGGTGATATTTCGTGACAAAATAAGGAAGTCATCCCAGTCAACAAATTCATAGAAATCTGCTGAAAAATTAAGTTTGTTTTTGTCTGCAATTGCTTTGATTGCATCAAAGGTGGGCTTGGAGCAGTTTAGATTTAAAGGAATGGAGAGTTCTATAGAGAGCATTAAAATTTTTGTCACCCAAAAATTAAACCCTTCCTCAAGTTCGGCGTTGGCAGGAACGATAACAAAAAGCTTCTTATGGTTTCCAAGAGGAATCTTAAAATCACCAATAAAAAGGGTTTTCTCCGTATTCGCAAGAATACTTTCCATCTTATCACCGATAATTTTTTCGAGAAAGCCGGTCTTTTGAGGCCATCCCAATAAAATTAAATCAGCCATAATCTCTCTGGCACTTCTCGAAATTCCGCTGGCTGCATTATGATCTATTGCGGCTTTGACTGTGGCCTGTGTATCTGAAGCAGTGGTTTCAGCAACAAATTTCTCAAGCTCCTGTTTTGCCTTGATGATGGTTTTTTCGGCCTCGTCTGTATTGGGCACAACAGTAAGAATGGATAGTGGATTTGGCGATTTTTTATCTTTTATCAGAACAGCAAAATCCAACACTTTTTCAATATTGAAGAGGTTAGCAATTGGGATTAATATTTGTTCACCCTTGGCGCCCTGATCAATCTCAAAATTTTCATCTTCCTCTGTATCTTTAACAACGCCTTTTGCTGCCGCGGAAGTGACAAAGGAAGCTACCAAACATGAAACCAAAATAATGATAACAGTGGCATTCAGAATGCTATCATCAACAATTTCAGCATCATACCCCACTTTTATTACAGCTAAGGTAGCAGCAGCGTGAGCTGTACTTAATCCAAAAATAAGATTTCTCTGGTTCGAGGTGTATTTGAAAGTGAGTTGTGTAAGAAGCGCGGCAAGATACTTTCCTAAGAGTGCCGCTACTGTCAGGACACCGGCAATAATCAAGGCGGTCCACCCGCTAAATATCACTCTTACATCAACTAACATCCCCACACTTATGAGGAAAAAAGGTATAAATAAAGAATTCCCGATGAATTCAATTCTGTTCATTAGAGCAGAAGAGCTGGGAATAAGTTTATTTAAAGCTAATCCTGCCGCAAATGCTCCAATAATTGACTCAAGACCGGCGATTTCTGCAAGGAAAGCAGAAAAGAATACTACAGACAAAACAAAAATGTAGTGTGAATGCTTTTCGCTTTCAAGTTTTCTAAAAAACCATTTTGCAATGCGTGGAACAACCACAAACATAATAGCAGAATAAAGTATCAAAGAGATGGCTAGTCTGATCCAGAATTCCTGTGTAAGCCCTCCTTGATGAGACCCTAAAATGATGGCCAAAAGAATCAACACGGCAGTGTCTGTCAAAATGGTTCCTCCTACCGTTACTGCAACTGATTTATCCTTAGATATTCCGAGTTTGCTCACTATAGGATAGGTAAGGAGAGTATGGGTGGCAAACATACTGGCCACCAACAAGCTTGCTGCAAAATCAAATTCCGGATCCCACATACTGAGTATGTAATAACAGAGTGGGAAACCAAGGGCAAGTGGGATTATAAAAGTGTAAACTCCAAAAAGAATGCTTCTGTTCCGGTTTGCTTTAAATTGATTGAGATCCAATTCGAGACCGGCAATGAACATAATGTACAAGAGTCCTATTGTAGAAAAAATATCTACGAATTCATTTTTTTCCAGAATATTAAACCCTTCCGGCCCAATAAGTATCCCCGAAATGATTAATCCAATTATTCCGGGTATTTTAATACGTTGTAATAATATGGGGGCTAAAAGAATAATGGCAAGAACCAAAGAGAAGATCAAAACCGGATTTCGAAGAGGGAGTTGAAATTCTTCCATCAGTTGATATACAATTGTATCCATATATACGGGCTGTTTAGTCTGTATGGAATAAGAAAAAAAGGTCCCCGATTATTCCATCCAAATTTTTGCGAAAATAGGAAAATTAGAATAATATGAAGCTTCATTCTCCGGATGAGAGAAATAGATTCATCACAATATAGAATTTAATAATTATGCCGGATCATCTACACTGGAGCCCCTTGCCAGGTCAGCTTCATCTTCTTGTCTCCCAATTTGGGTGTCTAAATAAAAAAGCGATTCGTCTGTTGCTTTTGGTCTTCCGGCGATTTCTAACTTATCCAATAGATCCATTATTAGGGTTTCTTCTTCTATCTGTTCCTTCACAAACCATTGTGCAAAATTCCAGGTGGCCCGGTCTTTTTCACTTTGTGCTACTTCCACAATCTCATATATGGCAGTAGTATTGTCAACTTCATGTTTAAAAGTTCTTTCAAAGCATCCCTGAAGGTTCTTTGGATCTTCCGGACCGGTATCTAAGGCTGCTATTCGGGCTCTTCCCCCTCGGTTTTGGATATATGGAATAAATTTCATCATATGATCCCTTTCTTCTCCTGAATGCCTGAAAATAAGTTGGCAATTCCGGAATATCCTTTACTGTCAGCCCAAATGGCATACGAAAGATAAATTTGTGCGGCATTGGCTTCTTTTGTTACTTGACGATTTAAAATTTCTTCTACTTTATAGAAAGTCTGGTTGTATCCATAAGAACAATTTTAATTTCCTTTAAAAATAAATAAAATCAAATAAACGATACGTAATTCTAACAAAAAGTTGAAATTATTTAAATATTTGCTGAAGAACGGGTAGAGATTTCGGATTCTTAAAACCTTGTACATGAAGTTGAAAGTAACTGATAATTAAGCCAAGCAAGTTGTTTCTTTCAGTTCTGGTGAGCTTAATTGAAGATACATCGTCAAAATTCTTATTAAAAAAGGATTTCAGATTTTCTACCACTTCACCTTCCATGCTATACATATCAGATTTAGAAATTTCAAATTTACCTTCCATGAGATTAAAGACAGTCCATTGATCCTGATCCGCATCCGGATAAAAACCCAAAAACTGGCTTAGATCTAAAAGAAACCTTATATGGAAATTGGATATTTTATCAGTAGAATCTAAAAAATCCAGAGCATTTTTTAAATATCCGAATAAGTCGCTGTTTGCCTGCTCTTCTCTTATAGAACTCTTTAAAATTTCAGCCAAAAAAACGGCAAGTGTCGCTTTATGGACATCTGTATGCAGGCTTTTATAGGGCGAAGATATTCTGACCTCTTTTAAATATTCTAGAGTACCCTTATTTTTATGATTGGCAACGATTTCCAGTTGCGTCAAAGGTTGAAAAAAAGAAGGCTTGACTGCTGATTTTTTAGATTTTAAGATATTCTGCAGCATGTAGTTTTTTATTCCGTCAGATTCGGTGTAACAAGTAGCAATAAGGTCTGCTTCGGCATACTTGACGGTAGAAAAGACTATAGCGCGGGTTTTAACAATCATCGCACAATCATCACTTTTGCAACCTTGGTTTCTTTATCATCTTCAGTTGTAACCATTATGAGATAAACTCCGGATCGGACTTTATACCTGCCAAATGCTCGGGTATCCCACTGAACGCTTCCTCCTTGTGATGTGGTTTCAAAAACAAGATTTCCGCTGATATCCGTGATTTTTACATTAGCCTGAGAAGTAAGTCCGTCAATTGTCACAACACCTTGATATTCGGGACGCACCGGATTCGGGAAAGCTCGCAATCTTGCTAATGAACCTCTTGGGGCGGTGGCGGTGCCTTTATAGGCTACCAATCCTTGAGTGGTTGCGAAGTAAACCATACCCGTATCCGGATCTATGGCTATATCCTGAACATTGTTGGTGGGAAGAGGAGAGTTGTCTTTGGTAAAACGTAATAATGTTTCCTGTCCGTTAGCCGAAACATAGAAAACGCCCGAGCTCGCAGTGGCAATCCATTTGTTGTTAGAACCATCAACTTTAATGGCTGTGATGGATTGTTGATAGAGCAATTCTTGGGCAACACCATTTTCCATAATTATAATGGGTTGTGATTCTCTGGTTCCTGCCTCAAAAAAGCTTGCCGGACTATGAAGGATTCTCAATCCACGAAGGGTTCCAATCCAAATTCTATTTTGTGCATCTATCGCCAGGGCTCTCACATTGGCAGAGGGAAGATTTCCATTACCCGGATTTTCTCCAATTTTATTTAAACGATTTTCTCTGGGATCAAAACCTAGAAGACCATTGTAATAGGCTCCAAAAAAGATAAAACCTTCTTTTGATATTGCAAGTTTGGTCAAAGCTAGTTCACCAACCGGATCTATATAACGAGACAAATCATATTTTTTAAATTCCCCTGAGGGAGTCAATTTAATCAAGCCTTTCTCAGCCTTACTTTGAACCACCCAGAAATTACCTTCCCTGTCAAAATCAGATCCATAAAGTCTGATTCCGGCATCACCGCCTCCTAAATTAATTCTTGTCAAAGGGCTATTAGTTTCGTCATAAAGTATAATGGGCTCTTTGTTTTCAATTTTCAAAAGACCTTTCTGAAATGAACTCATATAAGCTTGATCCGGATTTGCCGGATTTATGGTCACCTTCATGATGTCTGTGGCGTCTTTCCCGTTTAAAGCTTGCTTAAGTTCTTTATAAGAGATATTAAACCAAGTGGAATCAGTAAGTTGGCTGATTCCGTATTCTGAAAGCGGGTAAGGATTAAAATCTATAGTTGTTTCTCCAAAAACTACCCATAATTGACCTGAGGAAGCATCAAGACCGAAGGGTCTGTTTCGTATAGGTCCGTTTGGCAAAATCTGAGTGGCAGTAGCGCTACCATAGGGCACGGCTAGAATACCATGTTCCACTGTTCCTAAAAACACCTTGTTTCCAAATGCAATACCTGCTTCCAATTCCAAAGAATAATTCTGAACATAATCAACCTGCTCTTCATTGATAAAACCTTCTGAATATACATAGACCGCATTCTTTGTAGTGATAGCAAGTTTGTTATCTGTAACTTTAAATCTTCGTATGTCTTGAGAGAAATTTTGTTTTGGATTTAAGTTACCGTCGGGAAAAAGTTGCGAAACCTGATTGAAAGTGGAGGCAACATAAAGCTCGTTCTTTATCCGTTCGATGGCTTTGAAGCTACCAAGAGTTACCAGAGTCCAGTTTCTATAGTCAATGAGATTGTTGTCTGAAATTTCTGCTCTTTTAATTCCGGACTGTTCTGTAACGGCATATATCCGGGAATTTAGAATTGCCGTCTGAGCTACCTTTATTTGTGAGCCGCCGTCTCCAATATAATAGGTGTCTCCAAATTCCAATTTATCCAGGTCAAAAACAGAAATACCATAATCCGTAGAGATATAAAGTTTGTTTCCTTCTTCAAGAAAATGATTAATGGTCTTCCGATCCGGAGAAATTGTCTTTTTTTCAAAAATATCAACTACTTTACGAATTTTTACTTCGCCGTTTTCAGTTTTGATGATATTGATTAAGCCATTTTGGTAGCCCACAAAGATTAGATCTTTCTCTTGATAGTAATGAATTGTAGAAATGAATTCCCCGGAAAGACCTTGAATGGTCGTGAATGTTTGAATTTCCTTTGTAGACAAATTATATCTATATACAGCATTTTCAGCTGCTACTATCAGATCGTCTCCATAACTTTCAATATCTTTCACATTGGCATAAGAGAAATGCCCGACCCATCTGGAACTAAAATCTTGCGCGAAACATACAATTGGTAGAAGTGAAAAAATCAGGAGGGCTGAAAGACGCATCATAAAATAAACTTTCTGTTTAAACTTGCTAAAATAATCTTTTATTGTGGATGTCCCGCTTATTTTGATGCAGAGTAAAAGAAGATAGTTCTTTGGCTTTTATCATTGATGCTTATTCTTTTTCTTTTATCTTTAAAAGATCAACATTTTTTTATATTTTCGATTATTCATTATATTCCCATTGTTTCTTCCCCCATAAAATATTGAAAGACAGCCCGCATTCCATAAATAAAAGAAATGTGTTTTTTTTGAATTTTATTAAAAATATCGTTTTTATTTTAACGCCGAAGTTGTTTTTATATATTTGTAGCGTCTCTATCTAATCCCAAATTTCAATGAAGACAAGAATTCTTTTTGTATCATCACTTCTATTTTTTATCGCTAAAGGGGAGGTTTTTGGCCAGATATTTCATGAAGTAGGAGGTTTTGTAGGGCCTGTTGCGCTATATTCTGATTACGGTCAACGAAATAACTTTGATACTAACATTGGAAACACAGGTATAGGCGTGGGGTTAGTGCATTATTTAAATTTTGCTTATGGACCGCGTAACAATTTTAATCAGCACTTTATGGTGCGAAACGAATTTAATATTCATAGCACCGGATTAAAACATTACGGAGAATGGGTAGCTGACCACAGACAATCTGAAGGTGCAAAAAAGCTGAGAGCCATGAAAGGTTCTTCTACTATTGTGGAACTAGGAACTCATTTGGAATACTACCCTAGAGACTTAAGAGATTTCTCGGCAAACGATTTTAAGCTGGCACCTTTTGCAAGTTTCGGACTACATGTGGTTTTTTACAATCCCAAAGCAAGTTCGTCTTTGGGTCCGATCAATACTCCTGAAACGACAATTCCTAAATATATTAACGGATTCAAACAAGGAATGGGAGTAACTTTGGCCGCAGTAGGTACTTTAGGTACCAGATACAAATTAAATGACAAGAATGATTTGATGCTGATGGCCAAGTGGCATTACTATTTTAGTGACTGGGTTGACGGGTTGAACCCGCGCCGGGAATTTAATAAGGTGGTAGATGTTCCCGAAAACAAATCCAATGATTGGTTATTCTGGCTGTCAATAGGATATGTTCACTACTTGGATTAATTGCAAAATATTCAATATAAAAGAATAAACCCGGAAGATGCTCCGGGTTTATTCTTTTATATGTCTTGTTGTTGGTATTTAAGCTTCGCAGCTGGCACAGTCCTTTTTCTGAGCAAACTTTTGAGCAGCATTCATGCTATGTTGATAGTATAGAGATTTCAATCCCAACTTCCACGCTGTGATGTGAATCTTATTTATTTCTTTTACAGGCATGTCCGGATGAACAATAATATTCACAGACTGTCCTTGGTCTATGTGATTTTGTCTGTTGGCAGCCTGGTAAATGATATCAAGCTGATCTATTTCCGAATAAGTCTTAAAAACAGCTTTTTCTTCCTCTGTCAAAAACTCCAGATGTTGCACTGATCCGTCATAATCACGAATGGAGTGCCACACTTCAGAGGTATTCATTCCTTTTTCTTCCAGCAGTTTTTCCAAGAAAGGATTTCTGATGGTTGTTTTTATTTTGGCAATATCTTTTACATAGATGTTAGACCAGATGGGTTCAATTCCTTGGGATACTTGACCCAAAATGAAGGCAGAAGATGTAGTAGGAGCAATAGCATTCAAGGTTGTATTTCTTCGACCGTAACCTTTTAATACTGCCGGCTCGCCATAAAGTCTGCCCAACTCCTCAGAGGCAGTATATGATTTTTCTTTAATGATTCTGAAGATTTCACTATTTAGATTGTACGCTTCCTGACTGTCAAAAGCGAGCATTTTTGACTGCAACAAAGAATGCCATCCCAAAACGCCCAAGCCAAGAGCACGATTTTCTTTGGCAAAGTTATAGGCGCGTTCCATAAAAAGGAAGGTCTGACGGTCGTCTCGACTTTCCGAATCTCTATAATTTTCCAGTTTTTCAATAAACTCTGTGATGACAGCATCGAGAAAATAAACCATAGTCTCAACTGCATCTGTGTTTTTCCATTTGTCATAATGCAACAGATTTAAGGAAGAGAGTACACATACAAAAGACCAATCTTCATTGGAGGGCAACATGATCTCTGTACAAAGGTTACTAGCGAGTATGGGAAGATTTTTTTCTTTATAAACGTCGGCGGCAGCATTATTAGCATTGTCTTTAAAGAAAATATACGGATACCCCATTTCTCCTCTTCTTTGTAATACTTTGGCCCAAATAGTTCTCTTTTGTTCATCTCCGGCAATCATTTCTTCCATCCATTCATTGGTAACAGAAACGCCGTGGGTCAATCCTTGTATTGGATTTCCCTCTGTCCCAATCTCCAAAAATTCTTCTATATCAGGATGTTCAACAGGTAAGTAGGGCGAGAATCTTCCGCGTCTCACAGACCCTTGACTTACTACATCTACCATAGATTCAAATAGTTGCATAATGTGTACAGAACCGGACGCCTGTCCGTTATTTTTCACTGCTGCGCCACGATGACGAATATTTCCAAAATATCCGGAAGTTCCTCCCCCAAGCTTTGACATCATTCCTACTTCAGACTGGGTGAAGAGAATATTTCCCATATCATCATCAATGTGAGAGCCGAAACAACTAATCGGGAGACCACGTTTCTTCCCAAAATTAGACCATACCGGAGAGGCTAAGGAAAAGAAGCCTTCAGACATATAATGATAAAATTTATCAGAAAAACCCGGAAGATTCAGAATTTGTTCTGCTCTGTCAGCGATTTCTCTTATTCTCTCCTCTGCACTTACGCCCTGGGGTAAATATCCTGAAGCCAGAAATTGGCGGCTATAATCCGTAAGCCATTCAAATCCGTTCTTCTCGACCGCAATGGTATCTTGAAGAGCCTGTTTTCTTGCTTTTAATAATTTTTCTTGTGATTCTTTAATTTCCGAGGTCTGAGATACTGTTTCCATTTTCTAAAATAAATCTGCGCTGGTTATACTTCTAGTTCTTTTACTATAATTAATAGAGCGTTTTACAAAGAAATCGCCGTGTTTGGTTCCTATAATTTCATCATCAAACCATTCCGTTTGAGCTATTAGGTTTTCATCAATATCAAAAATGGGTGCTATATCGATACTTTTTAAAGATCGGTTAAAACGATTTTTTATAAATTCATTGATAATGGATTTTGGAAGAAAATCTAATTCACCGTCTTCAAAAATCCAATCCACTACTTTGCTCTCAGCATCATAAGCTTCTCTGCACACATCTTGTATCATCTTGTGATAGTCTTCATCAAACCAAGTAGGGTTTTCCTGCTTGATAATCTTGATCAAATCGATACCAAAATCTCCGTGAATTTGCTCCTCCTTTGAAGTAGCCTCCACAACATTTGAAATTCCTTTGAGCATGTTCTTATACTTGTTGAAGGCCATGATGATCAGAAACTGGGAGAAAAGAGAAACGTGCTCTATAAATAATGCAAACAGTAAGACCGATTCGGCAAATTCTTTAGGCTCATCGCTTTTTGCATTTTTTAAAGCATTCTCTAAATAATGAACGCGAGCCATAATAGTCGGTTTCTTCTTTAAATCCTGAAACTCCTCGTTGAGACCTAAAATTTCGAGTAAATGTGAATACGCATCATGATGCCGTACCTCGCTTTCTGCAAATGTGGAGCCTACAGAGCCGATTTCGGGCTTGGGCATCTTATGATAAAGATCTCCCCAAAAGTTTTTAACAGCTACTTCTATTTGCGAAATGGCAAGCATGGTATTCTTTATGGCGCTCTGTTCTACTTCGGTTAGTCGGGTTTTGAAATCTTGAATATCACTGGTAAAGTTGAACTCTGTATGTATCCAGTAAGAATGTCTGATGGCAGGAACATATTCGTAGAGCTCCGGGTATTCATAAGGTTTTAAGTTTATACGTTTTTCGAAAATGTTTCGCTTCCGTTTCAAAGCTTGCTGATTCCGATACAATATATAGGCCTTGGCAACATCAAAAAATCCGCTTTCCATCAGTTTTGTTTCCACAAGATCCTGAACTTCTTCTATGGTAGGAATGTAATTGACAGATTCGCTCTTTCTTTTTAATAATGCGGTATAGACTTTACCGGAAATTAAGGAAGCATCGGTCTCTGTTCCATTTCCAACGGCAGACATTGCTTTTTGAACTGCCAACGTTATTTTTTGAAGATCAAATTTTTTCGTGCTAAAGTCACGTTTCACTATATGATTGATTTCCATATTGACAAGAAAATTATATGATTGAATATTGAGTGTGTTTAAATATCATTTTTATTTTTCTTGACTGAAGTGTTTTTAGAATGAAGTTCTACAGATGTTATCAACAGTTTAAAAAATTGACTTTTAAATCGGCATTTGAGCAGGTAAAATGACTTTATAAAAAAGAGGTCAAACCAAAAACGTATCTTGCACCAAAAAAGATATGATGCAATGGGAACGGCTGCTCTCTCTTCAAAAAAATGGAGTGGAGGAGAGACGGATAAGAAAACACGAAGATCCCACTCGCTTGGGATTTGAAAAAGATTATGATCGTCTAATTTTTTCTTCAGCTTTTAGAAGCCTTCAAGACAAAACGCAAGTGATTCCCCTCTCACAAAAATCGTTTGTCCATACCAGGTTAACCCACAGCCTTGAGGTTTCAGTGGTAGGTAGATCCTTAGGGCGTATTGTTGGGCAAAGAATCTTAAAATCTCACCCTCATTTAGAAAAAGAGTTGGGATATACTTTTAATGATTTTGGGTCTATTGTGGCTGCTGCTTCTTTGGCTCATGATATCGGGAATCCGCCTTTCGGTCATAGTGGTGAAAGAGCGATGGGCGATTATTTTAAAAGTGGTAACGGAGTTCGGTTTAAAGACAAAATAAGTGAGAAAGAATATGCAGATCTGATAGATTTTGAAGGGAATGCCAATGGTTTTAAAATTCTTACAGAATCCAGGGATGGCTCAGAGGGAGGATTACGATTAACTTTTGCCACTCTTGGGGCTTTTATGAAATACCCGAAAGAGTCCTTACCCAAAAGACCATCAACGCATGTGGCAGATAAAAAATATGGTGTTTTCCAAAATGATATTTTAGCTTTTAGAGAGCTTGTTGCTGATCTTGGACTGCTGGAACGGGGTGAAGGATCTTATGCTAGGCACCCTCTGGCATATCTTGTTGAAGCAGCAGATGATATATGCTATACAATTATAGATTTTGAAGACGGAATCAATTTAGGATGGATACCTGAAGATATGGCTTTGGAATATCTGGTTAAATTGGTAAAAAACAACCTGCGAACTGAAATTTATTCAAAACTCTCAACACGGAAAAAACGAGTTGCTTATTTAAGATCCATTGCTATCAATACACTTATTGAAGAAGTGACACGTATTTTTGTTGAGAATGAAGTCGCTATTCTGCAAGGGAATTTCCCAAAATCATTAATGGATGACAGCCGCTTTTATGCCCAGACAAAAGATATCATAAAAGTTAGTGTAGATAATATTTACAGGAGTGTGGAAGTTCGGGAAAAAGAGATTGCCGGATATAGAATTTTGACCACTGTTTTAGATGCCTTTGTGGGTGCTCTGGGGAATTATCACGAGGGTAAAGAGCGGGATTATGATATGCTCTTGTTAAGATTGATGAATTTCGATGAAGACAAGCATTTGTCTGTTTATCAGTATTTATTGGAGGCCTGCAGCTATGTTTCTCAACTTACAGACGGAAACGCTGTTCAGATCTTTAATAAAATAAACGGTCATTTATGACTTCATAAATGTTAAAAAAAAGTTAGAGGGCTCTGAAGTGAATCATTTTAAATATTTTTAGCAATTCTTAAAATTTAATCCCTATTTCCTAATTCTAAATCTTTTCATTTTTGAATCGTATGAAAAAATTATTATTCAGCGTTTTTGTGGTATTCGCTGGCTTACAATATGGATTTACACAGGATTTACTTCCGGCTGTAAGATCATATCTAAATGAAAATGCCAAAGAACTAAAGCTTTCTCCTACGGATATTGCAGATATAAAAATCTCTTCTCAGAGTTTCTCTAAAAGCTTAAATGCCTACAATGTCTATGTGGATCAAAATTATCGTGGGGTGAGAATCTTCAACTCCTCTTCGTCTTTTGTTATCAAAGATAATCAGGTGAAAAGTGGAAAATTGTCTTTTGTAGAAGAGATAGCTGCTAAAATTAATGGGAATGCTCCGGCGTTTCCTGCACTTTCAGCTATTTCCAAAGCTGTGGCTAAACTTGGTATTGCTTCTCCTTCCGGAATAAAATTATTAGATATGAAAGGAGAACATGCCTATGTTTTTAGCGACGGCGGAATTTCACTTGAAAATATTCCGGTCGAGCTGGTTTATCAACCTGTTAATAATGGTGAAAAACTACATCTGGCGTGGGATCTGAGTATCTATCTTTTAGACGGTAGTCATTACTACAGTGTACGAATAGATGCACAATCAGGAGAAATTATTTCCCTGGATGACTTGGTTATCAGTTGCGCAATGGGAGATGAACCCCATTCACATGCAAGCAGAGAAAGTGTGTTGTTCGGGAATAAGAGTCAAGCAGCACAGATGATTCTAAATTCTAACGAACCTAAATATCGGGTTTTCCCGATTCCATATGAGAGTCCGCAAGATGGAGAAGATCAATTGGTGACTGATCCTTCAGATGCTGTGGCATCTTTATTTGGTTGGCACGATACAGACGGCATTCCCGGTCATGAATATACCATCACTAGAGGGAATAATGTATATGCCTATGAAGATCATGCTTTTAATAACATTCCCGGAAATTCTGCCGATGGGGGCGAGGAGATGCTATTTGATTTTCCTTATAATCTTCCACAAAACCCTCATAACTTCACCGATGCGGCTATTACCAACTTGTTCTATATGAACAATATTATGCACGACGTATTCTATAATTACGGTTTCGATGAGGCAAGTGGGAATTTCCAGTATAACAATTATGGCCGAGGCGGAACAGAGCGTGATGCTGTAATGGCTGAGGCTCAAGACGGCCAGGGAACAAATAATGCGAATTTTGCAACAGGAAGTGATGGTGTTTCTCCTCGTATGCAGATGTATCTATGGCGAGCTCCCGGTCAGGTTTTAGGAACATTCTTAACCTTAAACAACAGTCCGCTTCAAGGAAAATACTATTCACAAAAAGCTCAATTTGGGCCGGGAGTGACTACCACAGAAGTTACGGCTAATCTGGTATTGGTGCAAACTGTAAATACCGATGATCCATATGATGCGTGTGGTACACTTTCCAATGCTGCTGCCTTGGCAGGCAAAATTGCTGTCATAAATAGAGGAAGCTGTGGATTCGCGGAGAAAGTTATGAATGCACAGAATGCGGGTGCTGTGGGAGTTATAATTGTAAATAATGTTTTGGGAGACCCTATCCTTATGGGAGGTGAGGGACCTGATGTAACTATTCCGGCAGTATTAATATATAAAAGAGATGGAGAAGCTATTATAGAGGCGCTATTAGCCGGAACTGAAATTAATGCCACATTAAAAGATGACGGATCGGGAGTAGATACAAACAGAAGAGATGGCGATCTTGATAACGTTGTTGTCGCTCACGAATATGGACACGGAATTTCTGTGAGATTAACAGGAGGACGATTTAGAGTTAACTGCTTGTTTAATGAAGAACAGATGGGTGAGGGATGGAGTGACTATTTCGGGCTTATGCTTACAATGAAACCTGGAGATAGAGGCTCTGATATCAGAGGTATCGGAACATACGCCTTGGGACAAGGAGTAGAAGGAGCGGGTTTAAGAGCAAGACCTTACACAACAGATATGACTTTGAACCCTTTCACCTACAACAACGTTAAAACACAGGCTGTACCGCATGGTGTTGGTTCTGTTTGGGCAACCATGCTTTGGGATATGACCTGGGCGTTTATTGATGAATACGGTTTTGATCCGGATATATATGAAGGAACAGGAGGAAACAATAAAGCGCTTCAACTGGTTGTTGATGGTTTAAAAATTCAACCCTGCTCACCGGGTTTTGTCGATGGACGAGATGCCATTCTTGAAGCAGACCGAATTGCAAACGGTGGTGAAAATAAATGTTTGATTTGGCATGCTTTTGCAAGAAGAGGACTTGGGTTGAGTGCCGATCAGGGAAGTTCACACAGTAAAAGTGACGGTACACAAGCATTTGATGTTCCTCAGGAGTGCAGACTGGGAGTAGGCGAGCACGACAACATCCGAAATAAATTTGTGATCTATCCAAACCCTGCCGAAGGAATTGTGAATATCCAAACCAGATTTGAGGTGTCAGGTGCAGAAATCAATATTTATGACATGAACGGTAGAAAAGTGCTGAACACAACACTCAATTTACACGGAGACAGTAGTATTGATATAAGTAATTTAGCGGCCGGACTGTATATGGTAAATATTGAAGGAGGCGGATTTTCACAAACCACAAAATTGGTTGTCCAATAAGAAAACTCCATCATAAAACATTTGAATAGAGACCCGAGAGGGTCTTTATTCATTTATACACGTCAGGATGGTTTCACGAATGGTATCCGGTGATAATCCAAACATTTCGTGCAACTCTTCTATTGAGGCATGTTCGGGAAAAGTATCAGGAATTCCAAGTTTTGTTACGTAGGTATTATACCCATTTTCCAATATGAAATTGGACACGGTTGTACCCAGACCTCCTACTGTTGTTCCGTCTTCAACAGTGATGATGGAAGAATGCGATTTTAGAATTTGATGCAGCAAATCGATATCAAGAGGCTTAAGGAATTTCATGTCCACTAAAGTTATCTTCTGTTGACATGCTGCGCCCAGCGACTTAATGGCTTCTGAAATATTATGATATATCGGACCCAGAAAAAGTATTGCCAAATGGGTTCCTTTTTTTAAAATAGATGCTTTTCCTATTTCAACTTGTTTAAATTCCTTTTGCCAGTCCGGTTTTTTTCCTCTTCCTCGAGGGTACCTAATGGCAATGGGCAGATCTAATCCAAGCTGAGCGGAATACATCAGGTTTCTTAAATCAATTTCATCCTTAGGAGCTGCAATGATTATGTTGGGAATGCAGTTCAAGAATGCCAAGTCAAAAATCCCATGGTGGGTAGCACCATCTTCGCCCACCACTCCCGCACGATCCAAACAAAAAATTAGGGGTATCCGTTGCAGGCATACATCATGAATCACTTGATCATATGCGCGTTGAAAAAAGGTAGAGTAAATATTACAAAATACCACGAAACCTTGTGTTGCCATTCCTGCAGAGAAGGTAACTGCATGTTGTTCTGCTATGCCCACGTCAAACGCCCGATCAGGAAAACTATCCATCATAAATTTTAAGGAACTGCCTGTAGGCATGGCCGGAGTTATGCCGATAATTTTAGGATTGATAGATGCTAATTCTACCAGTGTCAATCCGAAAACATCTTGAAATTTTGGAGGAATGCCTTCGGCACTTTTAGGAATTAATTCCCCGGTCACGGCATCAAATTTACCGGGGGCGTGATACACTATTTGGTTTTCTTCGGCCTGACGTAGTCCCTTGCCTTTTTTAGTTATAATGTGTAAAATTTTTGGTCCGTTCACGCCTTTTAGACGTTCAAGCTCGTGTATAAGAGCATTCAGATCATGACCCTCCAGGGGCCCCGAATAATTCAGATTCAACGCTTCAAAAAAATTGTCTTGGGAAGGAGCGGAGCCTTCTTTAACTTTAGTGAGATAATCTTTAAGCGCCCCTACACTTGGATCTATCCCAATGGCATTATCGTTAAGAATAATCAATATGTTGGCATCAGTGTCTCCGGCGTGGTTTAACGCCTCAAAAGCCATTCCGCTCGCTATGGAAGCATCGCCCACCACAGCTATATGCTGCCTCTGAAAATCTCCTTTTAACTTGGAAGCGATAGCCATACCCAATACTGCAGAAATTGCGGTACTGCTGTGGCCGGTGCCAAAGGAATCAAATGGACTTTCAGCCATCTTCGGGAAGCCACTGATTCCATTCTTTTGACGATTGGTGTGGAAAATATTCCTTCTTCCGGTAAGAATTTTATGTCCATAAGCCTGGTGCCCTACATCCCATACCAATAGATCATCGGGGGTGTTAAAAACGTAATGAAGAGCAATAGTCAACTCTACCACACCCAGACTAGCACCAAGATGACCTTCTTTCACAGCGACAATATTTATAATAAATTGACGCAGTTCTTCGGCCAATTGTTTGAGTTGTGTTTGAGATAAAGCTTTTAAATCCTGAGGATTCTCTATTTGATCAAGAAGATTTTTCACATAGCAAAGATACGTTTATTGATTGTGCCTTTTTTCTGCCTTTAGAACCTTTATTTTTGCTTGTATAAAACGCTTTTAATGTGACAATTCTTAATCCATTTACAGACGAATATTTTATGAAACGTGCTTTGGAAGAGGCAGAAGCAGCCTTTGCAAAAGGAGAAATACCTGTAGGTGCAATAATTGTGGCTGATAACCGCATCATCGCACGTGCTCATAATTTGACAGAAACACTGAACGATGTTACAGCTCATGCAGAGATGCAGGCAATCACAGCAGCAGCAAATTTTTTAGGAGGAAAATACCTTCACGGTTGTACGCTTTTCGTAACCTTAGAACCATGTCAAATGTGCGCCGGTGCTTTATATTGGAGCCAAATATCCAAGATTATTTACGGAGCCCGGGACGAGCAACGAGGATGTGCCAAGATGCAAGCAAAACTTCATCCCAAAACTGAAATCATAGGAGGAATTATGGAATCAGAAGCTTCAGATTTGCTGAAACGATTTTTTGTGGAAAGAAGAAATCTCAATTGAATTATTTCTTCTTGATTAGGTATTGATAATCTTCGAAATTGAGCATCCCACTAAAAATCTCGATGGATCGTTGGATTAATCTCTCTGCTTCGGCTGCTGTGTATCCTAAGGCGATGGCATATTTTTCAATTAAAAAACGCTCCTTATCCTGAACTTTTGCATCGGCAAAAATAACTCGAAACAAATCGTATAACCGCTCCAGACGACCCTCAGCGGTAAATGAAGGGGTCATGGGATATGCTGAAGGGTTTTTTAAAATTTCCTCATATTCTATTTCGCTGATATCCAGTTTGGAAGCCATCTGTTTTAAAATCTTTTCTTCGTCTTGGTTTATCTGCCCATCGGCGGCAGCGAGATTTACAATGGCAGCAAAATGCCCTAAATGTCTAGATTGTCTGCCACTTCGGAATAAATTGGAGAATGTCATAAAAGTTGAAATTTGAAGTAAATATACAATCCTAAAAATTAAATATAAAATCCGAAACTTTGTAAAAATTGAAAACGGAGTTCTTGCTGTGTTGTCTCTTCACTATTAATGAATTAATTTTGCACCCGCAATGCAAAAAAATAATATTCCCCAATTTTATACAAGGTTCCCAAAAGTTGAGGAACTACACGAAACCATTCAAAATTCACAACCGGAAACTCTTTTGAACGGTCTTTCCGGTTCTGCGGTTTCAATGGTGGTGGCAGAGGTTTTTAGACAAACTGACATTCCTTTCTTAGCAATTTTTGACGACAAAGAGGAAGCTGCCTATCATCTAAATGACCTGGAAAATTTATTAGGAGATAAACATGTGCTTTTTTATCCCGGTAGCTACCGCCGACCGTACCAAATAGAAGAAACCGATAATGCGAATGTTCTGTTGCGTTCCGAAGTCTTAAACAGATTAAATTCTAAAAAGAAACCCACGCTCATTGTTACTTATCCGGAGGCTTTATTTGAAAAGGTGGTAACCCGGAAGGAACTGGAAAAAAATACACTTAAAGTGGTTGTAGGCGATTCACTTTCGCTTGACTTTTTGAACGAAATGCTGTTTGAATACCGATTTAAACGCACAGATTTTGTTACTGAGCCCGGTGAATTTTCTGTGAGAGGGGGAATCGTGGATGTTTTTAGTTTCAGTAATGATGAGCCTTTCAGAATAGAATTTTTTGGAGACGAAATAGAAAGTATCCGAACTTTTGACGTAGAAACGCAGCTTTCAAAGGAACAAAAGAAGAAGGTTTATATCATTCCGAATATCGAAAACAAGACAGTAGAAGAAACAAGAGAGTCTTTTCTTAAGTATATCTCACCAAAGACCGTGCTCTTTATCCGGAATCAGCCTCTCTTAAAAAACATTATTGATAATCTCTTTGACCGAGCTACTAAAGCTTATGATGACCTGGATCCCATTATCAAACGTGCCAAGCCGAATGAGTTATTTTCAACGGCATCTGAATTGGAAACTCAACTGAAAAATTTTACGCGCATTCATCTAAAATCCAATCCGGAACATCTGACCAATCCTATTCCAACCATCCATTTCAATACGCAGCCACAGCCGTCATTCAACAAGCATTTCAATTTGCTTATTCAGAATTTGAATAAAAATACGGAAGAGGGTATTCGAAATTATATTTTTTGTGCCACGGAACAACAGGCAAAACGATTCAAAGACATCTTTAAAGATGCGGAACAAAATGTAAAACAATTTGAGACCATTGTTTTTCCGCTGTATGAGGGCTTTGTTGACACAGATTTGAAAATAGCCTGCTATACAGATCATCAAATTTTTGAACGTTATCACCGCTTCCGGCTCAAAAATGGATATGCAAAAAAACAAGCCATAACCATAAAAGAGCTTTCCAATCTTGAAGTTGGAGATTTTGTAACGCATATTGACCACGGAATTGGAAAGTTTGGAGGACTTCAGAAGATAGAAGTGGAGGGGAGGATGCAAGAAGCCATTAAGCTGTTTTATGGCGATAGAGATATTTTGTATTTGAGTATTCACTCATTACACAAAATATCTAAGTATAATGGGAAAGACGGGAAAGAACCAAAAATTTATAAACTCGGTTCTGATGCGTGGAAAAAGCTGAAAGCCAAGACTAAGGCAAGGGTTAAAGAAATTGCTTTCAATTTGATTGAACTTTATGCCAAACGAAGAACGATGGAAGGGTTTGCTTTTGATCCTGACAGTTACCTTCAGGCAGAGCTGGAATCATCTTTCGTTTATGAAGACACACCGGACCAAAGCAAAGCAACAGATGACGTCAAGAAAGATATGGAGAGTAATCGGCCCATGGATCGTTTAATCTGTGGAGATGTAGGTTTTGGAAAAACGGAGGTAGCCATTCGTGCAGCCTTTAAAGCGGTAGATAATGGAAAGCAGGTTGCCGTTCTGGTCCCGACAACAATTCTGGCTTTCCAACATCATAAAACATTCTCCGACCGATTAAAAGATATGCCTGTGCGTGTAGATTATCTTAACAGATTCCGCACGGCGAAAGAAAAAAAGGAAATCCTGGAAGATCTAAAAGCAGGCAAGCTGGATATTCTCATAGGAACACATCAATTGGTAAACAAAAATGTAGTTTTTAAAGATCTGGGATTACTTGTTATTGATGAAGAACAGAAATTTGGAGTGGCAGTCAAAGATAAATTGAAAACACTAAAAGAAAATGTTGATACACTCACGCTGACGGCAACACCAATTCCCAGAACCTTACAATTTAGCTTGATGGCTGCTCGCGATTTATCGGTTATCACTACACCTCCACCCAACAGATACCCCGTAGAAACACAAGTTATTCGATTTTCAGAAGAAATTATCCGCGACGCGATTTCCTACGAAATTTCTCGTGGCGGACAGATTTTCTTCATTCACAATCGTATTGAAAACATCACCGAAGTTGCCGGAATGATCCAGCGATTGGTTCCTGATGCTAAAATAGGAATTGGTCACGGGCAAATGGACGGAAAAAAACTGGAGGATTTGATGCTCAGGTTTATGAACAATGAATTTGACGTACTGGTTTCAACAACCATTGTGGAGAGTGGACTTGACGTTCCAAATGCGAATACCATTTTTATAAATAATGCCAACAATTTCGGATTATCAGATCTGCATCAAATGCGTGGAAGAGTGGGACGCAGCAATAAAAAAGCCTTCTGTTTCTTCATCACTCCCGATTATTCCGTTATGACCGAAGACGCACGAAAACGAATCAGTGCCCTAGAACAATTTTCAGATCTTGGCAGTGGAATCAATATTGCCATGAAAGATTTGGAAATCCGAGGAGCGGGAGATTTACTCGGTGGAGAACAAAGCGGATTCATCAACGAAATCGGGTTTGAAACCTATCAAAAAATTCTAGCTGAAGCAATTGATGAACTAAAAGAAAAAGAATTCAAAGACCTTTACGAAGAAACCGAAGGATCCCGCGAAGACTTTATTCGTGAAATTACTTTAGACACTGATTTAGAGTTGCTATTTCCTACCGACTACATTAACAGCACGACTGAACGACTAAATTTATACACGCAATTAAACGAAATTAAAACAGAAGACGAACTCAACACCTTTAAAAAGGAACTGGAGGATCGATTCGGAAAGCTTCCGGAAGAAGCAGAAGGTCTGCTCACTAGCGTCAGAATTAAGTGGGCAGGGATGAAGCTTGGATTTGAACGGATTGTCTTGAAAAATGGTAAAATGACAGGATATTTTATTCAAGATCCTGAACATTCTTTTTTCCAAGGAAATATGTTTAATAAGATTCTTCAATATGTTCAAACGCATCCCAAAGCCGCTAGAATGGATCAGAAGGAAACCAAAACCGGACTTCGTCTAATGATGAGATTTGAGAAAGTCGATTCTGTAGAGAAGGCATTACAGAAACTTAATCCTGTTGTAACTTTTTAATTTCCAGTCAACGATCTCAGGTAATTTTCAAAATTCCAAGCTTGTATATGGGCTATTCCGGCACTATTTGGCAATTGATAGTCATCTAAGGACACGATCATTTTAGGGAAATTATCAGCGATTCCTTTCAGCGCCCGATATTCTCGTTCTAATGTTTTCGGATCATCAACAGTCAAACAAACCTGCACATACAGCGTTGTATCGTGTCTTTTGGCGATAAAATCAACTTCTCGATCAGTGATTTGACCTACGTGGATATCAAAAGAGTATCGCCGCAACTGCAAATACACTACATTTTCCAAAAGATAGCCCATTCCATACCCAAAACCGCTAAAGAGATAATTGCGGTACCCAACATCATTGGCGTAAAATTTATAAGTACCGCCTATGATTTCCTTTCCGCGTATATCATATCGTTCGGCACGATGTATCATAAACGTCTCTTCGATATTGCTTATGTAATTCGCTAAAGTATCATAAGTTGTCCGCCGGTTTTTTCCTTTAAAGTATTTGACTATATTATTTATGGAAACCAAGTTTGATGCGTTGTTCACGAGGTAGATAAAGATATCCTTCAACAAAGCCGGATTTTTTATTGAATGACGCTCTATGACATCACGAAGCAAAACAGTGTCCATAACCGACGACACATAATGACGCTTGGTTTCTTCATCGGGCAAATTCATAAGCTCCGGAAGCCCGCTCGACTGTAGATATTCCACAAACGATGCGCGTCCCGTCTCAAGTTTTTTGATAGCTGCAAACTCTTCATAACTGAATGGCAATATTTCAAACTCCACATATCTTCCAGATAATAAGGTAGCAAGCTCCCCGGAAAGCAATTTGGAATTGGAACCGGTTATAAATATTTCGCATTCCTCAACAAAATTCTGAGATTTGGAATTCACAAACCGCTCCCACTCTTTTACGTTTTGTATTTCGTCTATAAATAAATACACCTTCCCTTTAGGTTGAAGTGTTTCTTTGTAATAATCAAATAACGCTTCGAGATCTTTATAATTCTTAACAAAATCGAATTCTAAAAATTCTTTGTTTATGTAGAAGGTATTTGCAGACGGCACGCCACTGTCGATTAGTCCGGCTATGATTTGTCGCAGGATGTAACTCTTCCCCGAACGACGCTGTCCAACCAAGACTTTGACTAATCTGTTACCGGTAAATTTTTGAATTTTCTGTTCATACAACTCACGAACATATCCGGGATTTATTTGCCTCTCGTCCCACCAATTGAACTTCCGTATCTTGTTAAAATATTCTTCCATGCTCGAAAATATTACACAAATATACAAAATATTCGTCTATACTCGAAAATATCTCTATTGAGGTAAAAATATTCTTCCATACTAGAAAATATTTAACCTAAGCTGAATTTATTCTTCCACACTCGAATGTTTTAAAGAATAATTAATTTTCCGTGGTGCGGCACAAGAAGAACAATCCTTAAGAAAATAAAAAAATTCCAACGCCCGAAGACATTGGAATTTTTGAATATCTATTTAAGAAGTTGAGATTAATCTGCCAGAATAATCACTTTGTTATTGTTACACTCTACGGTTCCACCTTTGATGTGAAATACCCATTTGTTTCCTTCTTTGGCAAATTGGCTTTTGAACTCTTCCGCAATGGTCGGATTCCCTTCAAATTTCACTTTTCCCGCCTGAAGAACAGAAACGATAGGCGCGTGATTTTTTAGCATTTGGAATTCTCCTTCCACTCCGGGAACGGTAACGCTCTCTACCTCACCGGTAACTAAAGAAGCTTCAGGATTTACAATTTCTAAGTACATATTTTTTGTATTGTGATAATAAGTTGAGAAGTGAAATCAAAAAATCTCACTTCTCAAATCTCATATCTATTTTTAAGCTTCAGCAAGCATTTTCTCTCCTGCTGCAATTGCTTCTTCAATGGTTCCTTTCAAGTTGAAAGCTGCTTCCGGAAGGTGATCCAGTTCACCATCCATAATCATATTGAACCCTTTAATGGTGTCTTTAATATCTACAAGTACTCCCGGAATCCCTGTAAACTGCTCAGCTACGTGGAATGGCTGAGACAAGAAACGCTGCACACGACGTGCGCGGTTTACAGCAAGTTTATCTTCTTCAGAAAGTTCTTCCATCCCAAGAATGGCGATAATATCTTGAAGTTCTTTATAGCGCTGAAGTAACTCTTTTACGCGTTGGGCACAGTTGTAGTGTTCATTTCCAAGAATATCGGCGGTAAGAATTCGTGAAGTAGAATCCAACGGATCCACAGCCGGATAAATACCAAGCTCGGCAATTTTACGGGAAAGTACGGTAGTTGCATCCAAGTGGGCGAAGGTTGTAGCCGGCGCCGGGTCAGTCAAGTCGTCCGCAGGTACGTAGACCGCTTGAACAGACGTAATTGAACCTCTTTTTGTAGAAGTAATACGCTCCTGCATCGCACCCATCTCGGTAGCAAGAGTTGGCTGATATCCTACCGCTGAAGGCATACGTCCAAGAAGCGCAGATACCTCAGAACCTGCCTGAGTAAATCGGAAAATATTATCAACGAAGAAAAGAACGTCTCTTCCTTGTCCTTCACCGCTTCCGTCACGGAAATATTCAGCAATGGTCAGTCCTGAAAGCGCAACACGAGCACGTGCTCCCGGTGGCTCATTCATCTGCCCGAATACGAAAGTAGCTTTAGATTCTTTCATGGCTTCTTTGTCCACTTTGGTCAAATCCCATCCGCCTTCTTCCATAGATTTCAAGAAATCATCACCGTATCGGATAATTCCTGACTCAAGCATCTCACGAAGCAAGTCGTTTCCTTCACGGGTACGTTCTCCAACACCTGCGAATACGGAAAGACCTCCGTGTCCTTTTGCAATGTTGTTAATCAATTCCTGAATAAGAACTGTTTTTCCTACTCCCGCACCTCCAAAAAGACCAATTTTACCTCCTTTTGCGTAAGGCTCAATAAGGTCAATTACTTTAATACCAGTAAAAAGTACTTCGGTAGAAGTTGACAAATCTTCAAATTTTGGAGCTTCTCTATGAATAGGCAATCCATTATCTCCTGTTTTAGGAAGATTCCCAATTCCGTCGATAGCATCACCGATTACGTTAAAAAGTCTACCGTGAACGGCTTCCCCAATAGGCATTTGAATAGGTGCGCCGGTTGCAACAGCTTCCACACCACGGCTAAGACCGTCGGTAGAGTCCATTGAAATGGTACGTACCATGTTCTCACCAATATGCGACTGAACTTCCAAAACCAGCGTGGTTCCTCCGTTATTAACTTCCAAAGAATCGTAAATTTTAGGAAGCTCTGAACCGCTGTCGAAAACAACGTCCACTACCGGACCGATGATTTGCGCAACTTTTCCTGAAACTTTTGACATTATATAAGTGTTTATATTTTAGATGACTATGAAGAAAATGTCTCTCGATTTTCTTCGTTTTAAACCTCTCGTTTTAAACGGTGCAAAGATAGTTTTTCTTCTTAATTAATACAACGTCAATTTGTAAAAGTTTTTTGGCCTTAAAAATTAGATATTCAGCGACTTCCGGAAGACCCGGAAAATCCTTAAACCAATTACAAACTCAGCCATTAATTTCCGATTATCTAAATTTGCACGTTTTTACAACTATATTCCGATCTTGAAAACCGACATCTCGTTCAAGCGCATTCAGCAACTAGCCATTCCTGCCATCATTTCCGGAATTGCGGAGCCGGTGATTTCTGCCACCGATGCTGCCGTTGTTGGGAATATAAAAGAAAACGGGATCGAAGCCCTTGCAGCAGTTGGAATTGTAGGCGCTTTTCTTTCCGCTTTGATATGGATTCTCGGGCAAACACGCAGCGCGATTTCCACAATCATTTCCCAAAATCTCGGCGCAGGAAAAATCGATGACTTAAAATTGTTTCCTGCACAAGCTATTTATCTTAATGTGGCTATAAGCATCATCGTGCTCGTTTCTACATATTTTTTTGTCGAAGAAATCTTTACACTGATGAATGCTGAAGGTCTCGTGTTGCAATACAGTATCGATTATTACAGCATTCGGGTATGGGGTTTTCCGCTCACGCTTTTCACTTTTGCTATTTTCGGAATTTTTCGCGGACTTCAGAATACATTCTGGCCGATGATTATCGCAACAGTAGGAGCAATTTTAAATATCGGACTGGATTTCGCACTGGTTTTCGGAATTCAAGACTTCATAAATCCAATGGGACTTAAAGGAGCGGCCTGGGCTAGTTTGATTTCGCAAATGGTCATGGCGATTATGGCGTTCTATTATTTATACAAAAAAACTGAGATACGTCTCTCTTTTAAGCTTCCTATCCATTTCGAAATGCGACGCCTGATTAGCATGAGTCTGAATCTTTTTGTCAGAACACTTGCGCTAAACATTGCCTTTGTTTTCGCTACACGTGAAGCCGCAGCCTTAGGAAAAGAATATGTGGCAGCGCATACCATTGCTTTTAACGTATGGATTTTTTCAGCATTCTTCCTGGACGGATTCGGAGCAGCGGCAAATATGCTCTCCGGGAAGCTCTTGGGAGAACGTGACTTTAACGGATTATGGCAGGTGACAAAGAAAATCAATTTGTATAATCTGATTGTCGCCGGATTCTTGATGCTTCTCGGATTTATTTTATACAAACCTATTGGATTGTTGTTTATAAAAGAACCGGAAGTGCTTGGCATATTCTACAGCATCTTTTTTATCGTCCTGATTGGATTGCCACTGAATGCCTTCGCTTTTACTTTCGATTCTATTTTTAAAGGTCTCGGAGAAATGGCTTATCTGCGCAATGTATTGCTTGGTGCAACATTTATTGCTTTTCTTCCCTTGTTGTATTTTTCAAAATATGTGAATTGGGGGCTCGCCGGGATCTGGATTGCTCTTGGCATCTGGATAGGCTACCGAGGTGTGGCGCTGTTTATCAAGTTCAGAAAAAAATATTTGCCTTTGGTGGGATAGAATAGAGAAAATAGAATATAGAAAATAGATGTGGCATAAGAAATTTTCCTCCTGAAAATCAGACGTCTAAAATCTAGCGTCTAACATATAAGAGCTTCTATCGCGTTTTCAGCCAGCCTGTAATGCTTAGTCGCTTGGATTTTTTGACAATCTTCACTTCGTGCTCCAGAATCTGGCTCTCAAAAATGACCACTCTTCCGGGTAAGGGCAGTACATCAATTTCACCTGTCGGCGTATATATTGTCAGCTCGCCACCGTTTTCTTTTGGCCAGTCGTCTTCGTTCAAATAACAAACAATGGACAGTTTTCGACGGTCGTCATTTTGAAATGTATCCAGATGTCTTTTATAAAATGTTCCGATGGGATAGACAGCATAATGAAACTCTTTTTCCAGAATTCCCATAAAACAGGTTTGGTTCAGGTACTGGATGAGATCATTGATTTTTGTAAAAAAACCTTGTTCTGCTTCATCCTGCCGGGTTTCATCAATCCAAAAAATAAAATCCCCGCGGATGGTTTTGTCAATTTCTTCCTGAGTCCGACTTCCGATAGCCGATTTCTTAAACCTATCGGCATCATATTTTGCCAGAAGAGAATGTCGAAGGAGTTGAACTTCTTTTTCCGAAAAAAAGCTATCGACTATGGAGTATTTCTGATTAATTAAATCTTCAATTATAGATTCGAACAACGGATTTTCAACGAATTCCAGCTGTTCAAAAAGTTCATTCGGCATAGATAAAATTAAAGTGATACAAAGATAAGCAACTTTGCATCACTTCATTTAAATTAGGCTTACATCCGATTGGATTTAAGTGTTTCTGCTAAAGACGTTTGAGTTCAGTTATGATCACTTCATTCATATCATACGATTTGACTTTCAGAGTGGTGTCCGTAAGGAGTAATACTTCAGCTGTTTCAGCATATCCATCAATTAAGGTTGATAGAATATTGTCTGACAATTCCCAGGTTCCTTCAGCATAGTCTAAGGAGCAGTCTTCTTCGTAGTAGTAGGTTTTTGCTAAATTATTGTTGGCAAATTCTACACGATCGGTCTCACTTGAGCATTCCGGTTGATAAGGCAGAAGAAATTCCTCTCCATTCATAATTCCGCCGATTCTGTGATATTTCCATACGCCAATAATATTTCCTGAAGCCGGCGCACCGTCATCATCACCACTACAAGATATAAAGACTGAAGTTAAGAGCATAAAAACAAAAAAGGGTAGTAATTTTTTCATAGAATATATTTTAAGTTAATTCATGTTGTAATAGCACAACTGTTTGATGCAAACATATTAGGCTTGCAGTTTTCTGACAATCACCAAAAAGTAGTATTTGTCGCTCGGACTTGTTTTTGAGTTTTACACTCAATAAGCATTATCTTTGCGGGATATTGCTAATTATGAAAAAGATAAGAATTACTAAGGCCTTCACTTTTGAAACAGGACATGCACTTTACGGATATGACGGGAAATGTAGAAATGTTCATGGTCATAGTTATAAACTGTTCGTAACGGTTATAGGAACACCCATCGATGATTCCAACCATGTGAAATTTGGAATGGTCATCGATTTTGGAGATCTGAAAACAATCGTGAAAGAAGAAATTGTAGATGTTTTTGATCACGCCACAGTATTTAACAAGAACACGCCTCACGTAGAACTGGCTAAAGAGTTAAGTGATCGGGGACATAGTGTCTTGCTGGTAGATTATCAGCCAACAAGCGAAATGTTAGTGATCGATTTTGCCAAAAAAATTCAAAAACGACTTCCGGAAAAAATCAAGCTTTTTTCATTGCGTCTTCAGGAAACCGATAGTAGTTATGCTGAGTGGTTTGCTGAGGATAATGAATAATATAAAAGATAATCCGAGCCTTAGAATCATCTCATAATTTAAGTTGACAATGACCCTATCTCCCGGTAAAAAAATCTATTTCTCCAGTGATAATCATCTTGGGGCGCCTACGTATGAAGCAAGCCGGGAAAGAGAACGAATTTTCATCAAGTGGCTGGATTCTGTTAAAGCCGATGCTGAAGTCATTTTCCTTTTGGGAGATCTTTTTGATTTCTGGTTTGAATATAAAACGGTTGTTCCAAAAGGTTTCGTTCGCACCTTAGGCAAATTGGCCGAATTGCGCGACAAGGGAATTCGGATCTATTTTTTTGTCGGAAATCACGATCTGTGGATGGATGATTATTTTGAAACCGAATTAGACATTCCGGTGTTCCACAAACCACAAACTTTTGAATTTAACGGCAAATATTTTTTCATCGGACATGGAGATGGTCTTGGCCCGGGAGACAAGGGCTACAAGCGGATGAAAAAAGTTTTCACCAACCCTTTTTCAAAATGGCTTTACAGATGGTTACACCCGGATATCGGAGTCAGACTTGCACAATATCTTTCTGTAAAAAACAAACTCATTTCAGGAGATGAGGATACAAAATTTCTGGGGGAAGAGAATGAATGGCTCGCACAATACGCTAAAAGGAAGCTCAGCGAAAAACATTATGATTATTTCATTTTTGGACATCGGCATTTACCAATGAAAATCCAACTTACGGAGAAATCAATTTACTTTAATCTCGGAGATTGGATTAGTCATTATACCTACGGAGTGTTTGATGGGAAAGAATTTGAATTGAAGAGTTTTAAGGGAACAATTCGAAATTAAAGTCTAAGTTCTAATATCCTTTACCCGAAGCTGAATACTTACTTCACCTTGCCATTCATTTTCATCCAGACAATACGCAATTTGAAAAGGGGTTCCATCGGATATAGATGGAAATTTATGACCCAGATTAAAACCTATCCCACTAAAGGTGGATGAGTTGTTCTGCTGCATCATTAATTTCAAATGCTTCCCATCGGTGCCCACAACTCTACTGGCACCGGTGCTACGCAAATTTGATGTCATAAAAACCGGGAGCGGATTATCAGGACCAAAAGGTGCAAATTGTTTGATAATCCTGTAAAACTTGGGAGTAATATCATTGAAGTTTAGAATAGCGTCAATTTCAATCTCCGGAATTAAGAGTCGCTTGTCGATAGTTTTAGAAACGATGTCTTCGAAAGCATTTTTGAAATGATCAAATTTTTCCTCAAGTAATGTCAAGCCGGCGGCAAATTTATGACCGCCAAATTGTTCAATATGTTCCGCACAATGTTCCAGAGCAGTATAAACGTCAAAACCAACCACAGAACGCGCAGAGGCTGCCAAACGTTCTCCGCTTTTTGTGAATACGAGAGTAGGGCGATAGTAGGTTTCGGTAAGTCTGGATGCAACAATCCCTAAGACTCCCTTATGCCAAGATTCGTGATAAACAACGGTGGTATGCCTCTCTTCTTCACGATTTTCAACTATCTGCAAAAGCGCTTCTTCCGTTATTTGTTTGTCCTTATCTCTTCTTTCTTTATTGAATTCTTCAATTTCCTTTGCATACTGGCGTGCTTGCGTTAAACATCGTTCTATCAACAATGCCACAGCATGATTTGCATGCTTCATTCTTCCTGCCGCGTTTATTCGTGGAGCAATGATAAAGACCACATCGGTGACAGTAAGTTTTTTCTTTTTTACCATTTCCAATATAGCCTGAAATCCTGTGCGCGGGTTTGAATTTATGACTTGAAGTCCGAAATACGTTAGAATCCGGTTTTCTCCGGTCACGGAAACGATATCTGCCCCTATGGCTGTAGCTACCAAATCCAGTAGTGGGATTAATTCAGATAATTCTACATGAAGTTTTTGTGCTAGAGCCTGAATCAGTTTAAAACCTACTCCACAACCGCACAGTTCTTTAAACGGATAGGGACAATCCTCTCTCTTCGGATCCAAAACCGCTACGGCATCAGGAATCATCGAGCCCGGAAGATGGTGGTCGCAAATAATGAAATCAATTCCTTTTTCTTTGGCATACTTGACTTTATCAATAGCCTTGATTCCACAATCCAGAGCAATTATTAAAGTAATATCATTATCGTGGGCAAAATCAATTCCTTGATAGGAGATCCCGTATCCTTCAATATACCGATCCGGTATATAAGTAGCCAGATTGGAGGTGAATCGAGAAAGAAATTCCCACACCAAGGCAACACTGGTTGTGCCATCTACATCATAATCTCCAAATATCAGCATGTTTTCATTTCGCTCAAGTGCTTCCAAAATTCTGGACACGGCCCGATCCATATCTTTCATTAAAAAGGGATCATGCAAATCTGAAAGACTCGGGCGGAAAAATTTTTTTGCTTGTTCGAAATTTTCAATTCCACGCTGAACTAATAAGCTGGCAATAGGCTCCTCTACCTGAAGTTCCCTTGCAAGTTGGTCAACTTTCTCCCGCTCCGGCTTAGGTTTTAAATTCCATCGCATGAACTGCTTTATTTTTTAAAATTTGATATCTTTTTCCAAGCTTTTAATTTCATCATCACCAGCGATTCTCTTTTGAGGTCAAAAAGAGTGATGTATTTTTTGCCTAGGACATAATGAAAATCCCATGATAAAAAATCTTTATATAAAAGCAAAGTACAAATATCGGTAACGGTGATGAAATCTGACAAAACGTGCGAATGCATCGTGGATTCTATTTTATGTTCTTCCCCTTGAAAATCAAATGCAATTAAAGAATTATGCAACTTTCTTTTCCTCTTTATATTGAACTTCTTATCAAAGATGAGTTCATAATCGTTTCCAAGAAGTAATTTGCCCTGTTCTGTGGAAGCTGATATGATATAAGTTTTCAATTCATTTTTTCGAAGAAGTGGAATTACGTTAGGAGCTGATCCTTTGTAAAATTGAAAAAACCCTTCTGAATTATTTTGCAACTCCTTCTTTACGGTTTCTCGCATGGCAATAAGAATCTGTTCATTGGAAGTGGCAGGTGAGGGAACAGCTGTTATTTCAATAGGTTCGGGCTCCGGAAGTTCTTGAAAAGTGAAACGAACAAGAATAAGAGAAGGATCTTCTTTGTCATAAAAAGAAGTAATTATCAAGTTTTCTGACGAAGGGTAGGAAACGTAACCACCAGTAGAACCAGCAAGAATGTGGTACGTATCTACAAAAATATCTGTAGCATACCAGGATGCTTTTTCCAATCTGTAAAGAAGCTTGCCTTCAGCTTCAATAGCTTTTATGTTCTGAGCCTGAATCCAACAAACAAACAGAAAAAATATCAGTGACAAGGGTATGCGCATATTTAAGTTTTTAATCAACTCAAATCTATCCTTTTTAACTGATAGTTAGAGCATAAACTTGGATCCAGACAAAGAAGGAGTCTAAAAGAAAATTTCCTGAGCTAATCTGAAAGTATTGGCGTGGGCATCTACAATGGTTTTGATATTGGGTGAATAGCCGCCACCCAAGCTAACCTGAACCGGAATGCCGGAGTTTCTGCACATCTCCAAAACGATTCGATCTCGTTCCTTGCACCCGTCGATACTTAGGTTGAGCCTCCCGAGCTTGTCTGTGCCCAGGACATCAACTCCGCTTAGATAGAAAATGAAATCGGGCTTTTCATCATTCAAGAGCTTTGGCAGTATGTCTATCAAGGTTGAGAGGTATTCTTCGTCTTCTGTATTATCAGGAAGAGGGATGTCCAAATCACTTTTTTCCTTTTTAAAAGGATAATTTCCTTCACCGTGAATGGAGAAGGTAAATACACGAGATTCATTTTGAAATATCCGGGCTGTGCCGTTCCCCTGATGTACATCCAAATCTACAATAAGAATTTTCTTTATCGCCGGCCAATAGTCTAAAAGGAATTGTGCAGCCACTGCCTGATCGTTCAATAAGCAGAAACCTTCACCATGACCGGCATAGGCATGATGGGTGCCGCCGGCAACATTCATGGAAATCCCGAACTCCATGGCATATTCACAGTTTGACAGAGTTCCCTGAATTAAACGCAATTCACGTTCTACCAAAGTTTTGGTCATAGGAAAGCCTATTTTGCGTGCTGCTCTTCTATCCATGGTTTGATCTAATAAGGACTGAACATATTCTGCCGAATGAACTTTAAGAACATGTTCAATATTCACCATATCCGGAGCAAAATAATTTGATTCTTCAACAGTACCTTCATACAGCAACTGCTGAGGAACAAGCTCATATTTTTCCATCGGGAATCGATGTCTTTCCGGTAACGGAATGCGATAAAGGGGGTGAAAAGCAATTTTCAACATGGTTGGCAAAAGTAGAGATTCAAGATTAAACCTCCTCTGAGTCCCCTTTTGTTTTAGTTTCCAAAATTGAGGTTGTTTGGAACCTTGAGAACAGATTCTTCTCATAGAAGGTAATCCGGATTCCGAATAAGAGAATAATCCCTCCGACAATCATCCGGAAGTTTATGATTTCTCCTATAAAAAGCCAAGCCAAAATCGCCGTAAGTACGGCTTGACCCAATAAACTGACAGATACTCTTGTAGCTTTCATATGCTTTGTGGCATAACCGAGTAGTAGCCAAGCCATCAGCTGGCAGACGACACCTTGAATAAGAAAGACGATCCATCCCTCCTGTGAATACCCGATAAAAGCTTCGCCATTGACAGCACTTAAAATTGCCAGAGCTATAGCAGAAGTAGTAGTGCTAATGGTAATAAAAGGTAAAACTTCCATATCATGGAGCACGCGTTTACTCACCAGCATATAAATGGCATAGAACATCCCCGAAAGAATCGCAAAAATAAATGCACGATTGAAGTCAAAATCTACAAAAATTTGAAATCCAACCAGAACAATCATTCCTAAAATAGCAATAGTCGTTCCTATCCAAAAATTAATAGTGGGTTTGTTACGAAGAAAAAACAAAGCTCCCATTCCCACCCATACGGGAGAAAGATTGGTTATAAGCGTGGCTTGTGTTGCAGTAGATTCCTGAATGGCAATATTCCATACGGCTACATCCAATGCAAAAAGAAGTCCGCATATCACATTAAGAAAAAGCAATCCGAGAGAAGAAACCTTCAACTGCTTTGAAAGGATTGTATAAGGAAGCAATAGAGCTGCTGCTATTCCCATACGGTAAAAACCGGAAATTATTGGCGGGGCTAATTCCAGTTTCACAAGAATCGGGAATATGGAAATACAAATAATACCTAATGTCAATGCCAATCTCGCTTTATTCATCCCGATATTCTTGAAAATTGCAGGGTGCAAAAATACCCGAAAGAAAAGAAACTATAACCAATATGCCCATACAAAATAGGAGCAAGATTATTTCTGATTCGAAACCGGAGAAGTCATTAACTATTCGTTTCGTAGATATGCTAAAGTTTTATTTAATAAAATGTTCATTTGACAATCTTATGATATTTTAGACTCGGATTTATTTAACCATTTACATTTACACATGAAACTATCACATACCCGTCTTTTTCTGGCATCCATCTTAATTTTAGGGCCCATCATTTTACAATCCTGCAAGAACAAAGGAAAGACCAATGAAAAAGGAGTAAGCGTTCTGGTAATGGACAGCACCTACATCTCACCGTTCTTCGAAAAATTTCCGGACCTGAAGGAATATAAAAAAGACTATGACGAAATCTATAATCATTACGAACATCACTTTATTTGGTTTAATGAAAAAGGGATGAGAGACTTTGGTGAAGCGCTTTATGAGAAATCGAAAAACCTGAAAGAAGATGGGATTTATAATGAATTTCCTTACCAAAGCAGTGTAGATAGTATCTACGCTATCAAAATCAAAAATCCAAAAGAGCATCCGGATGCGGAACTTTTAATGACAGGACTTTATTTATTTTATCTGGATAACGTTTACAAGGGGATAGGGATAGCACATACAAATGATACCGGATGGCTGTTGCCGAGAAAAGATGTAGATGAAACACAGGCATTGGAATTGTTGATAGCTGATGAAGATCTGGAAAAGGATGATAGCTTAATGTTCAACCAATATTTTAAGCTGCGCAATGTTTTAAAAGATTACCGTCAAATTGAAAAGGCTGGAGGATGGGAAAAAATAGGAGCAGGAGATTCAAAATCTTTTAAACCGGGTGATCAGTCTCCGGTCATTAAGCAGATACGAAACAGACTTGCGGCAACGGGAGAAATAAAAAATAACAACGGCAGTGAAGTTTATGATGAAGAATTGAAGAATGGTCTGATCGCCTTCCAACTGAGCCACGGGTTTAACCGCGATTCTATTATCAATGCAGAACATATAGCAGCACTCAACGTGCCCGTGCAGGAGTATATCAAGAAAATTGTGGTTAACATGGAACGCTGCAGATGGTTGCCTGCCGATTTTGTAAAGGCTGATGAGGCCATTCTTGTTAATATCCCTGCATATCATCTGGATTATTATGAAAAGGGTAAAGTAACTTTTGAATCAGATGTTGTAGTTGGAAGCCAATTGCATAAAACCGTAATATTTGATGGCGATATGACATACATCGCATTTAGTCCATACTGGAATATCCCGCAATCCATAATAGAGAATGAAGTAAAACCAGGCATGGAAAAAGATAAAAATTATCTTCAGAAACGGAATATGGAATGGAATGACGGGCAGGTGCGTCAGCTTCCGGGAGGGAATAATTCTCTTGGTTTGGTGAAGTTTATGTTTCCTAATGAAAATAATATTTATCTACATGACAGCCCTGCGAAAAGCCTTTTTGGCGCTGAGGATAGAGCCAGAAGTCACGGATGTATCCGCGTAGCCAAGGCACGAGATCTTGCCATAAAAATATTGGAAGACGATAAAGAATGGACGCCGAAAAAAATCGATGCAGCCATGCATGCAGGAAAAGAAAGCACCTATACGCTGAAAAAGAAAATTCCTGTTTATATCGGCTATTTCACCGCCTGGGTAGATGAAGATGACCAAATCCACTTTTATAAAGACATTTATAAACGAGACAATAAAATAGCCGATTTGCTTTTTTATAGAAAATATTAAAGGATTCTTTCAGAGAAAGAAGTATTTTGCCTCTTGAGATGTGGCTTTATTTCGTTCAATGATGAAGGTATCCTAGCGAGAATGCCGGTCGGTTTCAAAATTTTAACATGGATTTTAGGTAAGGTTTGACAATATCAACGACTAAATTGAAGTTGAAAGAATAAAACTGAATCAAGCCTTATATGTTGAAACATTTATTTTATGCACTTCTTTTTCTTGCTCCTGCTTTAAATAGTGCAGGTGTGAAAATTTCAGAACCAATAATTTTAACGAAGCCTATAGAAAAAAAGCCAAATTTATATGAGGCTATGAAGCTTGAAACATTCGGTCTAGCTCATCAAGTTTTGGAACTGGCACTTCAGGGTCATAAAAAATTGGCGGCTGATGGAAAGTTGGAGAATCCTAATATCTTAACGATTGTTGATTTTTCCCAAAGCAGCAGGAATAAAAGAATGTATGTATTAGATCTGGAATCGCAGACAATGGTTCATCATTCTTTAGTGGCTCATGGAAGAAATACGGGCGATGAATTTGCTAAAAATTTTTCCAATATAGACGGGAGTTGGCAAAGCAGTTTGGGATTTTATGTAACCCGTGGCACTAATATGGGAGCCTCTGTGGGGTTTTCATTAATAGTGGAAGGCCTGGAAAAAGGTTTTAATGACAATGCTCAAAGAAGGCAGATAATTGTTCACGGTGCGGAATATGCAACAGAAAATTTCATCCAAAGAACCGGCCGACTAGGAAGAAGCTTCGGATGTCCGGCTGTTCCTCCCGAAAATATCAGACCCATCGTAAACACCATCCAAAACGGAACTTGTTTGTTCATTTATTTTCCGGATGATACCTATTTGAACAGTTCCAACATTTTGAACAATCCGGTATAAAATATTATTTCCGATTTCCCCACACAAAGGACATCAGCGGGGTCTCTTTTGAATGGTATTCCGCTTTAAGCAAGCGGTAGAAAATATTATAGCAAACGATACGAATCGTTGTTAAGAGGCAGATAAGGATATCATTCTTTACCTGCCTCCTTCATTATTATTTCTCAAGAGCTTGTTTCAAATCGTCAATCAAATCCTCAATATCTTCGATACCAACGCTAAGACGAATTAAGGAATCAAAAACTCCTGTCTTTTCTCGCTCTTCCTTGGGAATACTTGCATGAGTCATGCTGGCAGGGTGTCCGGCAAGGCTTTCCACTCCTCCCAAGCTTTCTGCAAGGGTGAAGATTTTTAAATTTTCTACTATGCGGATGGCTTGGTCATAATCATTTCCTTTTGTAATAAATGATAACATCCCTCCAAAATCTTTCATTTGTTTCTTGGCTATATGATGATTGGGATGATTTTCAAATCCCGGCCAGTAAACTTTTTCAATTTTTGGATGTGAAGCTAAAAACTCAGCTATAGCTCTTCCATTTTCACAATGTCTTTGCATCCGGACATGTAAGGTTTTCAATCCGCGTAATACCAGAAAACTGTCTTGAGGGCCACACACCGCTCCACTTGCATTTTGTATAAAATAAAGTCTTTCGGCAAGATCATCATCCTTTACTACTAAAGCTCCCATAACCACATCACTGTGACCGCCAAGATATTTTGTAACGCTGTGCATCACAATATCAGCTCCCAAATCTAAAGGTCGTTGCAAATATGGCGAAGCGAAAGTGTTGTCCACCGCTAAAAGTATGTTGTTACTTTTCGCAATTTTAGATACTGCTTCAATATCTACAATATTCAACATGGGATTGGTAGGAGTTTCTATCCAAATCAATTTGGTTTGATCTGTAAGATGATCTTTTAAGCTCTCTGCATGCTCTAATCCCACAAATTTGAATTTAATCCCAAAGCCTTCAAATATTCTTCTAAACAAACGATACGTTCCTCCATAAAGGTCGTTTATAGAAACAACTTCATCGCCGGGTTTTAACAATTTCATTACAGCATCAATGGCTGCAAGGCCTGAGCCGAAAGCGAGACCATGATTTCCGTTTTCAATACTGGCCAGCGCCCGTTCTAAAGCAGCACGAGTGGGATTACCGCTTCGGGAATATTCAAATCCTTTATGTCCGCCGGGAGTAGATTGGGCATAAGTTGAAGTTTGGTATATTGGAGGCATAACCGCCCCATAAGCAGGATCTACATTCTCTTGTCCGCCATGAATGGTTTTTGTGTTGAATTTCATAATTTTTTGTTTATTTCCTTTGAAGTTGGAGAGTATAAGAAAAAAAAGAAAGTTCCAAAAATGATTTAATATAATCTTTGCAGATTCTTCCTCGCAAGTGCCTAATTTTGGCACATACAAAGATAGCTGTTTCCCTTTGTTATAGTCATTGTAAAAGCTCATTTTATGTTGAAGAAAATTACCCTTATACTTTTTGTAGCTACAATAATCGTCGGTTGTGAAAAGGAGCGTGCACTGGAATTCACTACCGAGAATCTAACGGAAAACGATTTAGAAATTTGTGAAGGAAAAGAATGCCCCGAAATAACCGTGGATTATGTGATGGCTTCGGGGAATGAAAAAATCGCTGAAGAAATTAATCGAAAAATACAGGAATTTGTTATCAGTTCTTTCAGCATAGAAGAAGAACCGATAATTGTAAATTCAGTGAAAGAAGCAGCAGAGAATTTTGCAGGTATTTACTTCAAGGATAAGGCTGAATTTGATATGACCGGACTTTACTCTGCGGAAATAACCGTAAGGGAAATATACAATAGTCCGGAAATTATTTCATTTGAAATGTATCAATATCTCTATACCGGCGGAGCTCATGGCTATGGAAGTACACGTTTTTTAAATATTGACCCCAGTACCGGAAAAGAATATGCTTGGAGCGATATTTTTAAAAATACGGAAGAGTTTACCGCTATTGCTGAAAGGAAATTCAGAGCCGATAAAAATATCTCACCTGATCAACCCATCAATGAGCCCGGCTTTTGGTTTGAAGAAAATACTTTTTATCTTCCTCCCAGTGTAGGTTTCACACAAGACAGTCTGATCTTTATCTATAACCAATATGATATTGCCAGCTATGCCGAAGGACCAATAGAACTGAAACTCAGTAAAGAAGTGGCGAGACCCTATTTGAAAATTTCTGAAAAAGAGAAATGAAAACATTTTTTTATTTAAAAACGTGTGACACGTGCCGGCGCTTTCTTAAGGAACTGCAACTTCCCGAAGATGTGATTCTACGGGAAATAAAAGAACAACCTCTTACTCTGGAAGAAATGAAACGGCTTCAGGAACTTTCAGGAAATTATGAGGTCTTATTTAGCCGAAACTCACGTTTGTATAAAGAACGAAATCTTAAAGAAAAGCAGCTGACAGAGAATGATTTCCTAAATCTAATTTTAAATCACTACACCTTCTTAAAAAGACCGGTCTTAGTATTGGAAAATCAAATTTTCATTGGAAATAGTGCCAAGACAATTCAAGCTGCAAAGGAAGCGCTACATGCATAAGAAATGGATAAACGCCTCCTTGCAATTTTTGCAGCCACAGCTACCGAAACCATTTATGGTATAAATCACACCATCGCTAAAGGATTGATGCCGGATGTGGTGCAGCCTTTCGCATTTATTGTTTTACGTGTGGGAGGTGCTGCTATCCTCTTCTGGTCCTTGAGCCTTTTTACGAAAAAAGAAAAAATTGATCGTAAAGATTGGTTACGAATTTTTGCCTGTGCCATTTTCGGAATGGTTCTGAATATGCTCATGTTTTTTAAAGGACTGAGTCTTTCTACTCCCATAAATAGTGCAGTTTCTATGACTGTAACCCCCATTCTTCTACTGGTTATGTCTGCCATATTTTTAAAAATCAGAATTACCGGGTTGAAAGTAATAGGAATAACAATGGGACTTTTAGGCGCGCTGGTATTAATTCTTTTCCAGAATAAAACGCAGCCAAATGCACCTAATATACCTCTGGGAAATCTGCTTTTTGTGTTAAATGCTATTTCGTATGCTTTTTATATCATTTTAGCCAAGCCTTTGATTTCCAAATACAAACCGGGTACGCTACTTAAATTTTTCTTCCTGATAGCGTTCCTTATCAATTTGCCCATTGGGTTTTCTGAGGTTGTTGAGATTCAATGGCAGCTTTTAACACTCTCTCAAGTAAGTCAAATTCTCTTCGTAGTGGTAGCAACTACTTTTTTGACATACCTGTTCAATATCTTTGCGTTAAAACAATTGAGTCCTGCAACTTTAGGAGTTTTCATCTATCTTCAACCTGTGGTAGCTACCACTTTTGCTATTCTTATGGGTGCCGATAAACTATCTGCACTGAGAGTGGGAGCTGCGGCAATTATTTTCCTAGGGGTTTTTCTCACCACTCGGCGAAGCATCGGGAGAAAAATCTAAATCTTCCGGACGTTGACCATATTCTCTGGTGTCTTCCGCGGTGAGTACTTTAAATTCCGGAGCTTTTTCAAAAGCATTGAATCGGTCCAAAAATTCTTTTGGAAGTCCGGTCAACTTTCGGGTTTTCATATCAATCCATCCGCCCATCATCTCGCAGCGGGCAAAGTTTTTTCCATGCTCATCATAGAAATTGTGTAGAAAATTGAAAAAACGACCGTCCTCGGCCATGCCTTTAAGTTGCAACGATACATAAACCGGAGCGCCGGGAAAAACTTCTCTAAAATAATACACATGTTCAAAAAATGCTACAGGACCCAGATCGTGCTTTGCAAGACTCTCATGGCCCAAACCGTTTTTCATCATAAAATCCATTCGGGTGTGGCTCATAAAATCGATATAAGCACTATTTCGTAAATGTCTGTTTGCATCAACATCGCTCCAGCGAATTTCAAATTTCTTCGTGTACATTTCCTTCTTATTTTTTCGCAAAGATAGGAAAACCAAAAGCCGAGTCGATCTTTTACCGGTGGACAAAGTTTGTTAATCCGGCTGCTACTCTGCTGTCTTCCGCGCTTTCCATTGTCATCAATCCGTCGTCCTGACTTTCAAGTCTAATTGTTACCTTTGTCGTTTTTATCCCACAGACTATGATTCAATCTATGACCGGCTTCGGAAAAGAAGTTGTCCATTTGCCTTCAAAAACTATTAGCATTGAAATAAAATCCCTTAACAGCAAAGGATTGGATTTGAGTATGCGACTTCCGAATGCATATCGGGAAAAAGAAATTGAACTTCGGGAAATTATTGCCAAATCCCTGGATCGTGGAAAAATAGACTGTATCATCACAATTGAAGCTATTGGAGAAGCTACTAGTACACAAGTTAACGAGGCTTTAGTGAAACAGTATATCCGACAGCTTGCCAATGTAGTAAATGGCGACCCTGTGGAACTTCTAAAAATGGCCGTTCGCATGCCCGATGCTTTAAAAATGGCCAAAGAAGAACTGGATGAAGGTGAATTTATACAAGTAACCTCAGCCTTGGAGAAAGCCTTAAAAGCTATAAATGATTACAGATCTCAAGAAGGAGATGTTCTAGAGAAAGATTTTGTCTTTAGAATAACTGAAATAGGAAAGCTACTTGATGAGGTGGCTAAACTCGATGGAGAAAGAATTGGAGCGGTGCGAGAAAGATTGCGTAAAGCTGTATCAGATTTAAAGGAACAAGTGGACGAAAACCGTTTTGAGCAGGAGCTGATTTTCTACTTGGAGAAATATGATATCACCGAAGAAAAAACACGATTAAAAGCGCATCTGGATTATTTTTTAGACACTCTCAAGGATCCGGAATCAAATGGAAAAAAATTGGGTTTTATTATTCAGGAAATTGGACGTGAGATTAACACCATTGGCAGTAAAGCCAATCATGCCGCCATACAGCAACTGGTGGTGCGCATGAAAGACCAACTGGAAAAAATGAAAGAGCAATCCATGAACATTCTTTAAGCTGCCGAAAACCATGACAAAGAAAAAAGGAGGCAAATTAATTGTTTTTTCTGCTCCGTCCGGAAGTGGAAAAACCACTATTGTAAGACATCTTTTAGAGCAGGAAGATCTAAACCTTGGTTTTTCGGTTTCTTGCACCTCTCGAGAACCTCGGGCAAATGAAATTGACGGAGAAAACTATTATTTTATTTCTTTAAAAGATTTTAAGCAACATATTAAAAATGATGAATTTCTGGAATGGGAGGAAGTGTATAGAGATAACTTCTATGGCACATTAAAATCTGAAGTTGAAAGATTATGGGCACAAGGGAAAAATGTGATTTTTGACATAGACGTGGTGGGAGGATTGCGCATAAAAAAGAAATATCCCGAAAAAACATTGGCCGTCTTTGTAAAGCCTCCAAGTATTGACGAACTGAAAATCCGACTAAAAAAACGAAAAACGGAGAGTGAAGACAAAATCAATATGCGGGTTGCCAAAGCCTCAGTAGAACTCGCCACAGCTCCACAGTTCGATTTTGTTATAAAAAATTACGATCTTGATGTGGCTTTGAAAGAAGCCCATGATCTCGTGGCTGATTTTCTCTCTAAAGAATGATTGATGAAAATAACCAAAAACATCGGTTTGTATTTCGGAACGTTCAATCCAATCCATATGGGCCACCTTATTATTGCTCACTACTTGGCCGAATTTTCTGATCTGGATGAAATTTGGTTTGTCATTACACCACATAATCCACATAAAAAAAAGAAAGCTTTACTGGAGGATTACCACAGACTGGCAATGGTAGAAATGGCTCTGGAGGAATATCCGAAACTCAAAGCAAGTAATATTGAATTCGGACTGCCACAGCCCAATTTCACCGTGAATACCTTGGCTTTCTTGGAAGAAAAATACTCCTCCTACAATTTTTCCCTTATTATGGGAGAAGACAATTTGAAGAGCCTGCACAAGTGGAAGAATTTTGAAATCATTGTAGAACATTATCCCATTTATGTATATCCCCGGATCGCGGAAGGAAATGTGGACGAGCGATTTTTTAAGAATTCTAAATTGATCCCTTCTATAATAAAAGTGGATGCACCTATTATGGAGCTTTCTTCTACCTTCATCAGAGAAGCTATAGCCAACAACAAAGACATTCGGCCTATGCTTCCAAAAAAAGTTTGGGAATATATTGAGTTGATGAATTTCTATAAGAACAAGCCGGTCTTAAAATAATATTGAATTATGTCAGAAAAATTAAAATTTGCAGTATTTGGAGGAGGAAGCTGGGCAACTGCCATTGTGAAAATGCTGGCAGAAAACCTCACGGAAGTGGGTTGGTATATGCGAAATCAAGAAACGGTTGATTTCATAAAGACCCATGGTACCAATCCTAATTATTTGAGCTCGGTAGAATTCGAGCCAAATCAACTGGTGCTGAGCTCTGACATTGACGAAATCATAAAATACGCAGATTATCTCATCTTTGCCATCCCTTCTGCTTTTCTGGACAAGGAATTGAAAAAAATGACGATTTCCCTTGAAGATAAGGTGGTCTTTTCCGCAATTAAAGGTATTGTGCCGGAAACCAGTTTAATTGTTGGAGATCATTTCAACACGCATTACAAAGTGCCATTTAACAACATAGGAATCATTTCGGGTCCTTGTCATGCCGAAGAAGTTGCGCTTGGCAGACTTTCATATTTAACCATCGCAAGTGCCGATAAAGAAAAAGCTGAAATGTTGGCATCGGTTCTGCAAAGTGATTTCATTAAGTGCACCATTAGTGACGATGTCTTGGGAACAGAATATGCCGCCATGCTCAAAAATATCTATGCAGTGGCTGCAGGTATAGCCCACGGATTAGGTTATGGGGATAACTTCCAGAGTGTTTTAATGAGCAACGCAATTAGGGAAATGAAAAAATATGTGCGAAAAGTACATAACACCAAAAGAGATATAAATGGATCTGCATATTTGGGAGACTTATTGGTTACCGGATACTCCACTTTCAGCCGAAACAGACTCTTTGGAACAATGATTGGAAAGGGATACACCGTAAAAAGTGCTCAAATGGAACTCAACATGATTGCTGAAGGCTACTATGCTGCCCAAAGTGCATATATGCTGAATCAACAACGAGGAAAGAAAAAAGCCAAAACACCCATCATAAATGCTGTTTACGAAATTCTTTACGAAAAAAAAGATCCCAAAAAGGTTTTTAAAAAATTAAGTGAGAAGCTGACGTAAAATTTTTCGAAGCCAAACTTTTACCAATGATTAAAAAACTTCAAATATTCATTTTTCTTCTTCCTTTAGTGTTAAGTGCGCAATATGAGCTCTCCGGGAATTTTGCACCCGCCAAGGATTTTGATTTTGTCATTGTTTATAAAGTACAGGCAGACCGCTTGGTCTATTTGATAAACGGAAAGGTAGATAAAGACGGAAATATTTCTCTTCCATTAAATGAAAAGGCATTTCCGGGGGTATATCAGGTGGTATATGAACTTCCGGAGGAGGAAAATAATTTCACTTTTATATTCAACGGAAAAGAAAACATTAATTTTTCTTTCTCTCGGGAAGAGGGGGTGAGATTTTTGGGAGGGCAAAATAAAATTATTGAGGATTATCTGATGGAAATGGAAGGTGTGCAAATGGAAATAGAAATGGCACTGACCGAAAATAAACCACAAAAAACCATTAAAAACCTCATAGAAAAACAAAAAAGTATTCAACAAAAAGCAGAATCCAAGGCTGATCCTTTTGTTCAAAAATATTTGAAAGCAATCAAACCCTTTATCCCGGAAAAATTCGAAAATAAAGAGGCTTATCTTATATATAAAAAGAGTTTATTCTTCGACAACTTCAATTTCTTAGATCCTGATCTCCAAAACACTCCGTTTGCACTCCAACTGTTGAAAGAGTATTACCATGAATTCGTAACCAAGCAAGGAGGAAATAATTATAAAGAAACTATTGATGACATCGTGCGCCAAATTAAAGTGGCAGATAAAGCCTATCAAAAGAATCTATTAACCAACTTTTGGCAGTACCTCTATAAGGGACAACGTTCAAACGCGGCAAATTATTTGGCATCATCCTACTTAATATCTTTGGCAAAAGATCAGCATGATCCTGGTTTGGCAGAGAATCTGGAGCGTATAAAGAACACTTCCGTAGGATCAATAGCTCCCAATTTCAATCTGAAGAATTTTGATTCAGATAAAACTTTTCACGACCTAAACGATTCCGATTTTTATCTTCTTATCTTCTGGAGTACGGAATGCAGTCATTGTATGGCACAAATCCCGCAGATTTATGCAGAATTAAAGGATATTCCTCAAGAAAAATTACAAGTTGTAGCCGTAGGGCTTGAAGTAGAAGATATGGTCTGGAAGCAAAAGGCTAAAGAATTCGGTAATTTTATAAATGTACTTGCATTGGACCAGTGGCGTGATGATATTGTAAAAAGCTATGATGTACGTGCTACTCCAACCTTCTTTATTCTCGATAACAACAAGCAAATTCTGTCACGACCACGTGGCAAAGAAAATTTGATGACAATAATTGAGGCCATAAAAAATTATCAGGAATAGGGGAGAAGACCATCATGCCTCAGCGGATGGTTTTCAGATCATTCCTTTTCTTCATAAACTTCTTTCTCTAATATTCGGATTTCTTTTAAAAGTCTTTCGATATCATCCGGATCAGTTCCGTCATAGAATCCTCTAATTCGTTTTTCAGTATCTACGAGCACGAAATTTTCAGTGTGTATTAAATCGTACTCCTCATCGGGATTATCTTTTGCAACCAAATAAGATTTTCTTGCCAGATCATAGATGTCTTTTCGGTCGCCGGTTACAAGATTCCATTTTGCATCGTTCACCCCTTTTTCCAATGCATATTTTTTTAGCTGAGAAACATCATCAATTTCAGGTGTAACTGTGTGGGATAACAGCAAGACATGATCATCGTTTTTTACAGCTTCTTGAATTTTCACCATATGGTCTGTCATGATGGGACATATCGTTTGGCAGGTCGTGAAAAAGAAATCGGCCACATAGATTTTGCCCTCATAATCTTTTTGAGTTATGGTTTCACCGTTTTGGTTGAAAAGGGCAAAATCTGCAATAGTGTGATATTTTTTTACATATTGCTTGGTGGTATCTACCAATGCTCTATCTACTTGGGCAGGCTGGTAAATCCGTAATTTCTGCTCAGGTTTAACGATTTGCATCATCACTATGATAATGATGGCAGATAGAACAAACATCACAACAGCAAAAAATTTGTACTTTTTAAAAAATTCAAGCATGACTCTTTTTCCTTTTTATTTGCAAAAATACACTCTATTCTAATGAAGAGAAAACACTCGCTCGGATATTAAAAAAGAGGTCAATTTGATCCCTTTCCTCCTCTTTACTTTGTTTCTAACGGTCCCGATTTCCTTGAAACGGGAATTTTTGAAAACTCCCAATTCTTTTTTTTGCACGGTCTAATAGTTTATTTTTGTGCCTAATTTTTTCGAAACGATTTCATGAGTCCATTTGCTGTTAAAGCCATTCAGCTCCTTCTGAGCTTATCCATATTAATTGTTCTGCACGAACTGGGGCATTTTATTCCTGCCAAATTATTTAAAACCCGTGTTGAAAAGTTTTACTTGTTCTTTGACGTAAAATTTTCCTTGTTTAAAAAGAAAATCGGTGAAACCGTTTACGGAATAGGATGGCTTCCATTAGGAGGTTATGTGAAAATTGCCGGAATGATCGATGAAAGCATGGATAAAGAACAAATGGCCGGTCCGCCTCAACCTTGGGAATTCAGAAGTAAACCCGCCTGGCAACGGCTGATTATTATGCTTGGAGGGGTAACGGTGAATATCATTGTAGGATTTGTCATTTATATGGGAATACTTTATTTCTACGGAAGAGACATAACTACGAGGGAAGATTTGCCTAACGGAATGGCTGTGGCTTCCCAGTTTGAAGAATATGGATTTCGAAATGGAGATCAAATTCTGGCAGTAAATGGAAAACCACTTGATGATGTTCTTGAGATTAATCGTTTTCTATTTCTACGAGATGTTTCTACAATAGAAGTTCAACATAATGACGGCACTATTGAAACACTTTCTGTTCCGGAAGACATTGGAAAACAGATGTTTCAGCAGGATATGATGCTTCCATTCAGACCGCGCCAGCTCACTGTTGTGGACTCCATAGTCCCCGGAAGTGCAGCAGAAAAAGCCGGATTACTCACCACAGACAGTATTGTCTCAATAAATGGAAAATCCGTGAAGTTTGGAGATGAAGCGAGAATGGTTTTGGAAGAAGACAAAAACGCAAAGGAATTTGTTGTGCTTCGAAACGGAGTCCGTGATACACTGCAAATCGTTCCTGATGATGAAGGAAAAATCGGGATCTATTATACTTCAGTAACTGAAATGTTATCGCAAATTGGGAAAACGAAAGTTAATTATACCATAGGCGAAAGTATTGTTGGGGGTGTCAGCTATGGGTTCTTCATATTAAAAGATTATGTGGCGCAGTTCAAGTATGTCTTTACCAAGAAAGGAGCGACCCAAGTTGGGGGCTTCGGCGCAATAGGAAACTTATTTCCTGCTAAATGGAGCTGGCCTGCATTTTGGGAAACAACGGCACTGATTTCCATTATTCTTGCATTTATGAATATTCTTCCCATTCCCGCATTAGACGGGGGTCATGTTGCTTTTCTACTTTACGAAATTGTAAGCGGTCGAAAACCGGGTGATAAGTTTATGGAATATGCGCAAATGATAGGTTTCTTCATTCTGATTGCTCTGGTACTGTTTGCCAACGGAAACGACATCTATCGCTGGCTTTTTGAATAATGGTACCGTCGAACCGTACATTTGATAGGCAGATCCAATTATAAAGAAGGATCAACAATAACAAAGGACTGACTCTTGGAGCGGTCCTTTCTTTTTAGGCGCAATCGCATTCTCAGAAGAGGTTAAGTGTATTAAGAATTCCAAAAATGATCTCGCGATAATTACCGGATATAAACCAAACGCTAATGATCCAGTGCTGAAACAGGGTTAAAAACATATCAAAGGCTGTGATTCGTGTGGGAAAAATATTTAGACCGGTGAGGGGTTGTTATTGCGATTAGAATTAGAGAATAAAAAAGGCTGCTCCAACCTGAAGCAGCCTTTTTTGGCAAACCTAATCAATATTCTACTTCTTAAGAACCTTGAAATTCTCTGTAATTCCCGACTCAAAAGTGACTCGGAACATATAAGATCCGGATGATAAACCGGAAACATCCATTTTTCCGCTGTTGAAGCTTCTCGTGTCAAGCACTTGTTGCCCCAAAACATTATACACCACAACAGATCGGATTTGCTGTTCGGAAGTGATGTAAAGGACATTTTCGGCAGGTGTTGGGAAATAATTCAATCCGGTCACACCGAAATCTTCAATCCCCACAACGCCATCCACTTGAACGGTATAATCTTCAGTTTCTCCAAAGAACTGATCCTCATCACACGCCATATCCCAAGTGGCAGTATCTGCGCCTACTGCTGCTACACGCACTCTCATTCGATACATTCCATCATCAATAGCGGCAGGAATAGCAATGTTATCGGTTACCGTAGAGCCGCTTCCTATACCAAGGAAGAAAAACTCCTCTTCCTCAAACGTTCCGTTATCATTAAAATCAATCCACACAGAAACTGCCTCATTAGACCATCCATCACCCACTGAAACTGACATAGGATATGTTCCGCCGGCTTGAACTGTGGCCACCTGATCAGTATAATCTCCATATCCGTTAGGGCTGCAAGTTGTTGTATTATTGATCTCTTGGAAAGTCACATTTGTGATATTATCTCCGTCTGAACAATCCAGAGTAGGAGTGCAATATAGCCGTTGCACTGTGAAAGTGGCGGTTGCTGAATAAGATACTTCAGAAGAAGCTGTACAAGTTACCTTTAATCTCCATTCAACTTCAGTGCCTATTTCAGCCGGTGCTGTGGCAGTAAAAGAGGAGTAAGTACCGGATGCAGTACCTTCGTCTGTCCATCCGCCATTATCTGTATTAGATTGCCATTGATAAGTCATGGATCCCGCAAAATCATGGCCATTGTTTGTGACCAGATAAGTAGAACCGCCATTTCCTACAGAAGGAGATACTGAAGTTGTTCCTGCATTAGGAGTTCCTGTACAATCAGTGATCTCTCCAACTACAAGAGTGTAATCTTCTCCTTGTCCGAAAGAATAGGATCCACAAGGATTCAAAGGAAAGTCCCCGAAGTTCTTAACTACTCTGAAGGTATAATTTCCATTGGGAAGATCGGCCGGAAGGGTTATACTTCCTGTTGCTTGTTGCCCGTCGGTTCCGGTAGAATTGGTTATGGAGCCTATTTGGAAGCTCAAATAGTCTGACCAGTCACCTTCTTTGTCAATGAAAACAGTGAAATAATTTGTCCAGGCACCTGCCGTATTTCCCTCAAGAGCAATAGGATTCGTGCTTCCCGCTTCAGCATAGATATGAATGTCTGTAAAATCTTCTAAAGCAATATCACTTGATGCCGGTGAAGTATTATCTACGTTATTTATTATTACTCGGGTAATGGCTTCTATAGAGGAAACATCAAACAGACACTGGAATGGCGGTGGATCTGCCAGCGTACAATGAAGTTTGAAAACACCTTGCATATTATCATCATCCGGTAAGAATGGTCCGTTATCTTCACTCACGTGGATTACGCCTCCCAATGTTCCTGCTGAAGAGACTTCCCAATAAGCCAGATCGGCTACTGCACTCGGACTCATCCAATATGTTGTGCCTGAAGTTCCACCTGTAAACTCTAAATCAACTTCCAGAAATACCGCATAGATGGTAAATCCAAAATTGCTTCCCACCGGAACTTGTGCGTAGGGAACAATGTTGTTTACAGAATGTACCACGGTGCTCCCCGGAACTCCGTTATTATCATTATAAAAGGTAAGATTTATGGCATCTGCCGGCTCACTGAGAAAAAGATTTAATTCAATAGATTCAAGATTTAAAGTACTTCCGGCTGAAACAAAGAAATCATCCGCTGCTCTATATGTTCCCCCAAAAGTAATGTTGTACCCGTTTTCAAACTGATTGCTGTCATCCCCTTGATCGCAATCCGGATTTGGAAGTCCTTCAGTCACTAAAACGGTATAATCTTCTGCTTGTCCGAAGTCATAGGAGCCACATGGATTTAGTGGTGATTCGTCAAAGTTTTTAATTATTCTCAAGGTGTAAGAACCCGGAGCTAGATCTGCAGGAATCAAAATGCTTGAAACAGCTTGCTGCCCATCGTTTCCGGTAGAATTTGTAATTGAACCTATTTCATAGGTTTCAAAATCACTCCAGTTGCCACTTGTATCTAAGAAGGCGGTTACATAGTTGGTCCAGCTTCCTTCGGTGGTTCCTTCAACAGCTATTGGATATGAGTTTCCTGCTTCAACTTCGATAGTTATTGCAGTAAAATCTTCCAGAGGCTCTGTACTGCTTGGAGATGAGCTGTTATCCACATTTGCCATAACTACTCGGGTGATAGGCTCCACAGACCAGCCTATATCAAAGGTGCATAGAGGATCCGGAAGTGGAGCGGAAGTACATCGAAGTTTGAAAACGCCATTGGCTCCATCTGCATCAACTTCCCAAGGGCCGTTAGTCTCACTCGTGTGTATGAAAGTGCCTAAACTGCCTGCTTCTGTTACTTCCCAATACACTGCGGATGTTGATATAGCCTCCGGCTGCATCCAATAGCGAGTGGTGCTGGTTCCTCCCACAAAATCCAGATCTACATCTGCGAAAATGGCATATACTGTCATCCCAAAATTAGACCCGATGGGAACAGCTTGAACCGGAATATTGGATAAAGAATGAACAACAGTTGATCCGGGGGCTCCGTTATTGTCTGCATAAAAATTGAAATTCATCGCAGTAATGGGAGTGCCGGCAAATACATTTAATTCAATTTGCTCAATGTTTAGAGTGCTGTTGGCAGATGCAAAAAAATCATCGGCATTTCTAAAATTTCCTCCGGCTGTGATATTATAGCCGTTTTCGAAATTGTTGCTGTCGTCACCTTGATCACAATCCGGATTTGGACCGGATGAGTGAGCTGTCCAAGCAATATCATCAATAGTTACTTGACCTGAGCTTTGATTCTTGGTAAATTTAATCTGAACATCACCTTCAACGTTCACAGCAATGGGTCCGGAGCTCTTGATAACTCCTTCCTCACTTGTACTTGTTGCGGTGTACACTAAGGTGTTGTTGACATAGACCTGCATATTCACATTTGTAGCAAAAGCCTGGACGTAAGAAAATTCCAAGGTGCCCATACCACCGCTGATGATGCCGGATTCTACAAAATTTTCCGAGCTTCGATTTCTACCCATGGTAATTGCCTTTCCATTGAGTTCAAGATCGCCTCTACACTGGCCATAAGTCCAGGTACTTCCATCTTGTCCTGCAAAAGACCCGTCTCCATAAGAAGTCCCCGTTCTGTCAAAGTTGGCAAACGTTTCCAAACCTTGCGCAGACAAGAGAGCTGAAAGAAATACAAAGAGTAAAAGTAGTGTTTTCTTCATGTTAGTCTTTTTAATTAGTTAATAAATTTAAGAAACTAAGTTAATTAATTAGAAAACATTAACGCCTTGAAAAATCAGGCATTATAATTTTATTAACAAAAAATTTAGAAATAGAAGAAGCGTTTGAGTAGTCAAAAAATATAATTTTGCCCCCACACGGCCCCATAGTTCAACGGATAGAATAGAAGTTTCCTAAACTTTTGATCCAAGTTCGATTCTTGGTGGGGCTACAAAAAAATCGCATAAAAAAACATCCCGAAAAAGAGATGTTTAAAATTGTTGACTAGTTAAAAAGGGATTTTATTGATATTGTGCTCGTAGATTCCTTAGCATAATATCTGTCATTTCATCAAGAGAAATCTTGCTCTCCCAGCCCCAGTCTTCCCTCGCTTTACTGTCATCTATGCTATCCGGCCAGCTATCTGCAATAGCCTGGCGAAAATCTGCCTCATAAGAAATTTCAAAATCAGGAATATGTTTTCTGATGCTGGCAGCGATTTCCTCCGGATCAAAACTTATAGCAGCTAAATTATAAGAGCTGCGAATACTCAATTTGGAGCTGTCTGCTTCCATTAAATCTGTGGTAGCACGAATGGCATCATCCATAAACATCATAGGAAGTTTAGTGTTTCCATTTAAAAAACAGATGTACTTCTTATGCTTTATCGCTTTGTGATAAATATCCACGGCATAGTCTGTAGTTCCTCCGCCTGGTGCTGTTTTATAGCTGATCAATCCGGGATAACGCACACTTCTTACATCAACTCCATACCGTTGATGATAATATTCACACCATCGTTCTCCGGTTAATTTACTGATGCCGTAAACAGTAGTGGGCTCTGTTATGGTATGTTGTGGTGTGTCTTTTGCCGGTGTAGTCGGACCAAAGGCAGCAATGCTTGATGGCCAAAATACTTTTTCTATTTTCTTATCTTTTGCGAGATTTAAGACGTGAAAGAGTGAAGACATGTTCAAATCCCAGGCGCGCATCGGAAATTTTTCGGCAGTAGCTGAAAGCATAGCGGCCATAAGATAAACGTCTGTAATTTCATACCGAATAACTATTTCTTCAATTTGGTTGTAGTTGGTCGCATCCAATATTTCGAAAGGACCGCCTGCCATGAGTTCCGGATTTCCTTCCTTAATATCTCCGGCAATTACTTTGTGGCTGCCATACTTATTCCTTAAAAAAGAAGTAAGTTCCGTTCCTATTTGACCGCTGGCACCAATGATTAAAATGCGTTTTTTCATTCCAATAATTTGAACCGCGAATATCGGTAAAAACCATGATTTTTGTCGTTTATTAAACGGTCATTCCGCATAAAAAAAATTTCCTGAAGTACTTTAAAAAAAAGTTTTATTCTCATAGGAGTAAGTATATTTGTCTCTTTGTAAATTCTATGCGTACTTTCTTGCTTTTCATTTTGTTGGCTTCCGTATTCTCTTCTTGTGAGACCAAATCAGGAACAAATGAGGAGGAGAATAAGGAGTTTTCTTCTTCTACATATTTTGGAGAAAAGGATTATCTGTTGCCAACTCTGACTCCTGCCACACAAGAGCTGGTACGTCAATGGCAAACTCTGGAAGATCTTTTGAATCAAGCAAAGAATTTAAATGGAAGCTCACATTCCGAACTTAGAAATGGGTCTGAAATAATGCGCCGCTCGGCCGATTCCTTGATGGCCACTATTCCGGCAGTTTTTGATACAAACATTATCAAAAGCCGACTGTTAGTTGTGCAGACGAGAGCGGAATTAATATATCAGGCAGCTCATGCAGACACAAGGGATTCTTTAGCCATCCAGAATTCCATCACAGAAATGAATCACGCCATAAAAAACCTTATTCTTCAGTTAAATGAGAAATTGGAGAAAGATTTAATCGATATCCAACGTACAGAAGATGAGAATGCAGAGTTTAAAAAACAACAACGTTTTAGAGACTCTGTATTTTCTGCCGAATTTCAAGACAAACAACGCCCCCATTAATATCAACCAAATAGATGATCCACTAAACCAAAAACAAATCTTTTAAAAATGAAAAACAACATTTTAAAATCGCTGATAGCAATTGCAGTAGCTTCAGCCGGTGTAACTGCCTGTAAAAAAACGGAGACTGTCGTGAAAACAGAAGAAGGCCACGGTATAATCTTGGCGAATATGGACACCACAGTGAGTCCAAAAGTAGATTTTTATAATTATGTGAATGGGAATTGGATGAAAACTCATGAAATTCCCGATGACGAAACCAAATGGGGAGGCTTTGCCATTCTGAGAAAAGAAACAACTCAGAATGTTCTGGATATTCTTTCCAGAGCTAAAGAGAGTGGGAATTATGGAGCAGAAACAGACCAGGCAAAAGCTGTGGTAATTTTTGATGCTGCTCTTGATACGGTGGCGCGCAATGAACAAGGCGTCACTCCCATACTCCCAATCATTGAGAAAATAAATAAAATGAACAGTATAGCCGATTTTCAGAAATTGGTTACCGAGGATGTAGTTACTGTTTCACAACCTTTTTTCGGATTAACGGTCTTTTCAAATCCGAATAACAGCGCCATGAATGCAACATACCTTGCGCCTGCAGGTCTTGGTCTGCCGGATCGGGACTTTTACATCAATACAGACCCCGAATCGGTAAAAATTCGAGAACAGTATGTAGATCATATCACACGTATGCTTCAATTTCTGGGAGATACAGAAGAATCAGCGAGAAAGCAGGCAAATGTAATTTTGAAATTTGAAACCAAACTTGCTGAACCTCGCCTCGATAAAGTGCAAAGCAGAGACTTTAGAAATTTCAATAATCCACGTTCTGTAGCAGATTTGCAAAAAATGGTGCCGCAAATCCAATGGGAGCAAGCCTTCCGAGATATGAAAATTAAGGAGCAAATAGATACCTTGATTGTGATGCAGCCAAAGTACATGGAAACCGTAAAAAATATATTCGCAAAACCGGATTTCGAAACCTGGAGAACGGTAATGAAGTGGGCAACTTTAAATAATTCTGCCGATTTGCTTTCTACGGAAATAGAAAGAGCCAACTGGGAGTTTTATGCAAAAACATTAAATGGTGCCCAAAAACAAAAACCTGCAAATGAACGTGCTTTAGAAAAGGTCAATGCTACTGTGGGAGAAGCTATCGGAAAACTATATGTAGATGAAATGTTTCCACCCGAAGCCAAAGAAAAAGCACAAGCTATGATTAAAAATGTGATAGCTGCTTTTAAAGACAGAATCCATAATCTGGATTGGATGAGTGACAGCACAAAGGTAAAAGCAATAGAAAAACTGGATAAGTTTACCGTAAAAATTGGATATCCCGACAAGTGGAAAGACTATTCCACCATGGATGTGAAGGAAGGGAAATCTTATTATGATAATATGGTTGCCGTTGCAGAATGGAATCTTCAAGACGATTTCAAAAAAATAAATCAGCCGGTAGATAGATCAGAATGGGGAATGAATGCACATACGGTTAATGCTTATTTTAACCCATTAAATAATGAAATCGTGTTCCCGGCAGCTATTTTACAACCGCCATTCTATGACTATAAAGCCGATGAAGCTGTTAATTATGGCGGAATGGGTGCAGTAATTGGTCACGAAATTTCTCATGCTTTTGATGATAGCGGAGCGCGATTTGACGCAAATGGTAATTTGGTAAATTGGTGGACCGATCAAGACTTAGCTAATTTCACGGCACGTGGAAAAGCATTGGCCGATCAATATAGCGCAGTTGAAGTATTGCCCGGTGTTTTTATCAATGGAGAATTTACACTTGGTGAGAATATTGGCGATTTAGGAGGAATTTTAGGTGCCTATGACGGGCTACAGCGGTTCTTCAAAGAAAATGGAAGACCCGACAATATTGACGGATTTACACCGGAGCAAAGATTCTTCATGAGCTGGGCCACAGTATGGCGAGTCAAATCACGTGAGGAAGCTTTACGAAATCAAATTAAAACAGATCCGCATTCTCCTGAACACGTGAGAGCTACTCAACCATTACTCAACGTTGATGCCTTTTATGAAGCCTTCGATATCAAAGAAGGAGACCCAATGTATTTGGCACCGGAGAAAAGAGTGAGAATCTGGTAGAAATAGTATAACAGAAAATGATAAAGATGAAAGCCTCCAAAAAAAGGAGGCTTTCGCTTTATAATAATTCTAAAAAAAGCAACTTAACTTACATTTAAATTGTCCGGGTTGTATCCTATATATTCCACCTCTTTCTCTACAAAATGGATTCCATACGCTTTGAGTTCTTCAAGAATGGGCTCGTAAACAGCCTTTGTAATGGGCAGTTGTACACCGGGTGTAACAATTTCTTTATTGAGAATCTTCAAAGCTGCAATGGCTACAGGTAAACCTACAGTTTTAGCCATAGCGGTATGTTCCAGATCTTCGCCTATGTGAGTCATATAACTGTCAATCTGATGTTTTCCTCCGTTCAGTTCATACCCGAACTTATGATACATTACTATCATATCTTTATCATCCTTGTCTAGAGACCATTTGTCTTCAAGAATTTTTTGCAATGCCATTGCCGGAGTAGCATTTTTGATTCCAATTTTTTTGTCTCTGTTAAAAATATCCAGCTCTTCCAGCTTCTCCCACATAAGATCATCTTGATCGATTTGTAAAGCGTATCGCACTTTCAATTCAATAGTATCTGTCAGGGAATAAGCTAGGAAGAGATTGACAAACTCACGGTAAGTCAGATTTTCAGAGTCCGGAATAATATAAGAGTCATCTGTCATGCCAAGTTGAACAAACATATTCCAAGCTTTACTGAAACCTACTCTTCGAATTGTTCCGCGATACAGAGTGAGAATGTCTTCCAATCCATAAACTGATTGATATTGCAATGAATTTCGGTTGGCATACACTTCAAATTTTCCAAAATTCTCAATATTGATAAATTCTGTTCTTCTGAAAAGCCTGTGATAGGGAATGTATTTATACCTGCCTTCTTGAATAAATTCTGCAGCACCACCCTGACCGGCTAAAACTACATTTCGTGGATTCCACGTAAACTTGTAGTTCCAGACATTGTTGTCACTTTCCGGCGCAATTAATCCGCCGCAAAAAGATTCAAACAATAACATCTTTCCTCCTTTGGCCCGAATTCGGTCTATGATTTGCATTGCGCTCATGTGGTCAATGCCGGGATCAAGACCAATCTCATTCATAAAGACAAGTCCCTTTTTTTTCACCTCTTTATCAAGAGCTTTCATCTCTTTACTGATGTAGGAGGCTGTAACCAAATGTTTTTCCAATTTCACGCAATCCTTCGCAACTTGAATGTGAAATTTTGCAGGAAGCATAGAGATCACTAAATCACTCTCTGCAATAAGAGCCGCACGTTGTTTTTTGTTGCTGATATCGAGCTGAACAGCTTTGGTGTTCGGATGTCCTTTAATATGTTTCTCTGCTGCTTCTATGGAGAGGTCTGCAATAGTTATGAATAAATTTTCACGCTCACTTTTTTCTAAAAGATATCGAATCAGGCTACTGGCCGAGCGACCGGAGCCCATTATTAAGATTTGTCTCATCAACGTTATTTTTCGTTAGTTTTGTGGGGTTAAACGAGGAGGCGAAATTAATAAATCTCCTATCAAACAACTGTGAATTGAATGTAAAAATAGTAGCCGGCGGAATGTTTCTGGCAGCCATAACAATTGCTTTAGGCGCCTTCGGAGCTCACGGGTTAAAGCAAATAGTATCTCCCGAAGTAGTAAACACTTTTGAGGTGGGAATAAGATATCAAATGTATCATGCTTTTGCCATAATACTCCTAGGTCTTATCCCCATGCCCAACAATAAGAGAAATGGCATTCTTTGGAATTTTGTTGTAGGTATTCTTTTCTTTTCCGGTTCCATTTATCTACTCACTTTAAATGATTATTTGCCTTTTGACGCAAAGAAAATTGGCTTCATTACTCCTATAGGTGGAGTGTTGCTAATCAATGCGTGGATTCGATGGGCCTATGGAATTCTTAAAGAAAGCAGGAATTAAATGTCAATATTATATTCTATAAACTATTTTAGATTTATTATTTTTGTCCTCTACAAATTTTAAAGAGTAATGGTGGATAAAGACCAAACAACAAAAACGATATCCGTGGAGCACTACGGAATCGAAAATGCAACGGTGAAGTATCAATTATCTCCCCAAGAGCTTCACAGAGAAACCCTTGACAAAAACCTTGGAACACAAGCGGCAAGTGGTGCACTTGTAGTGAATACCGGAGAGTTTACCGGTCGTTCGCCTCAGGACAGGTTTATTGTGAGAGATGAAGTAACCGAGAAAGATGTGTGGTGGGGAAATATCAATATCCCCTTTGCACCGGAAAAATTTGATGCACTTTATAACAAAGTGACTCAGTACCTTTCCGGAAAAGAAATTTACGTAAGAGATTCTTATGTATGCGCCGATGAACGCTACCGCCGCAATGTTCGAGTAATCACAGAGCTTCCTTGGTCAAATCTATTCGCATATAACATGTTCCTTAGACCAACAGAAGAAGAGCTTTCTAATTTCGAACCGGATTGGCTGGTAGTAAACGCACCGGGATTTATGGCAGATCCTGCTATAGACGGAACGCGTCAGCACAATTTCGCAATCCTGAACTTTAAACGAAAAATCGCTTTAATTGGAGGAACAGGCTATACCGGTGAAATTAAAAAAGGTATTTTCTCTGCACTTAATTTTATCATGCCTGTAGATGATAATACCCTCTCAATGCACTGTTCTGCAAACGAAGGAGAAAATGGAGAAACAGCTATTTTCTTTGGCCTTTCAGGTACCGGAAAAACAACCTTATCAGCAGATCCTCATAGAAAATTAATTGGTGACGACGAGCACGGATGGTCACCGGATGATGCTATTTTTAACTTCGAAGGGGGATGCTACGCAAAGGTTATTCATCTTTCAGAAGAGCACGAACCGGACATCTATAACGCCATTAAACCCGGAGCAATTCTGGAAAACGTAATTCTGGATGAAAACGGGGAAGTAGATTTTGAAGACACTTCAATCACACAAAATACCCGTGTCAGCTATCCTATTTACCATATAAAAAATATTCAAGTTCCATCTGTAGGACATAATCCGAAAAATATTTTCTTCTTAACCGCAGATGCTTTTGGAGTACTTCCTCCAATTTCTAAACTTACTCCGGGACAAGCTGCCTACCACTTCATCAGCGGATATACCGCAAAAGTGGCAGGAACCGAAGAAGGAGTTAATGAGCCCACTCCAAATTTCTCTGCCTGTTTTGGAGCACCTTTCATGCTTTTGCACCCAACAAGATATGCAGAGATGTTAAGCAAAAAAATGAAAGACAGTAACGTAAACGTTTGGTTAGTAAATACCGGATGGACAGGCGGACCCTATGGCGTAGGTTCAAGAATTAAATTGAGATACACTCGCGCTATGATTTCAGCAGTTCTCGACGGAAAAATGGCAGATGTAGAATTTGAAAAACATGATATATTCAATTTAATGATGCCTACTTCTTGTCCAAACGTACCTTCTGAAATTCTGAAAACTAAAAACACCTGGACAGATAAGGAAGCTTACGATAAGAAAGCGAAAGAACTCGCAAAAGCATTCAGAGATAACTTTAAGAAGTTTGAATCTTATGCAAATGAAGAAATTCTTGCCGGTGCCCCAAACGCCGAATAAGAAACTCTGACACTATTTAATTACCGCTACGGCTTTGGTTTGTAGCGGTTTTTTATTTTCTGTTAATACGATTGCTATCTTAGGCGCCCAAAGCTTTTGTATCTTTGCGATCATGAATGCACACCTAAATCCTTCAGGCGAAAACCTTACACCACAGGATATTGTAATAGAAAAGGCACTGCGACCGCTCAGTTTTGACGATTTTGCAGGGCAAGAGCAAGCACTGGAAAATTTGCAGGTTTTTGTAAAGGCAGCAAACCTTCGAAATGAAGCGCTGGATCATACCCTTTTTCACGGACCTCCGGGACTGGGTAAAACAACCCTTGCGCATATTTTGGCTAATGAACTTGATGTAAATATCAAAATTACATCGGGTCCGGTGTTAGATAAACCCGGAGACCTGGCAGGATTGCTGACCAATCTGGAAGAGCGCGATGTGCTTTTTATTGATGAAATACACAGGTTGAGTCCCATTGTGGAAGAATACCTCTATTCTGCCATGGAAGACTATAAAATTGATATCATGATTGAATCCGGACCCAATGCAAGATCGGTTCAAATCAATTTAAATCCATTTACCCTCGTTGGTGCCACTACTCGTTCCGGTCTATTGACAGCCCCGATGAGAGCTAGGTTCGGAATTTCCTGCCGATTAAATTATTATACTACGGAACTCCTGACGTCAATTGTAGAGCGAAGTGCAAAAATTTTGAATGTTCCAATTTCAATGGAAGCGGCTATTGAAATTGCCGGACGCAGCAGAGGCACTCCCAGAATTGCTAATGCGCTGTTACGAAGAATCAGAGACTTTGCGCAAATAAAAGGGACAGGTAAAATCGATGTCGGAATTGCAAAATTCGGTCTTGAAGCTTTAAACGTAGACGCATATGGACTGGATGAAATGGACAATAAAATTCTTTCTACCATTATAGACAAATTTAAAGGAGGTCCTGTGGGAATATCTACTATCGCTACTGCAGTTTCAGAAAGTTCGGAGACCATTGAAGAAGTATATGAGCCCTTTTTAATTCAACAAGGTTTTATCATCAGAACCCCGAGAGGTCGAGAGGTTACAGAACTGGCATACAAACATCTGGGACGCAACAAAGGTTCTTCATCCCAGGGACAATTGTTCTAATTCGCAGTTATGAACAAAAGCCTTTATACCGAAATGATTAAATCTGAAGCCAAGCGCCTCGGATTTCTTGCTTGCGGTATGAGCAAAGCACAATTTTTGGAAGACGAAGCGCCACGCCTGGAAAGCTACTTAAAGAATAACTTCCATGGAGAAATGGGATATCTGGAAAATCATTTTGATAAAAGATTAGATCCCACCCTTCTTGTGCCGGACAGTAAAAGCGTTATTTCTTTGTTGATGAATTATTATCCACAGGAAAAACAGCGGGGTGATACCTATAAAATTTCAAAATATGCTTATGGCACAGACTATCATTTTGTCATAAAAGATAAATTAAAAGAGTTGCTTGCTTTTATTCACGATAATATAGGAGAAGTTTCAGGTAGGGCTTTTGTAGATTCTGCTCCGGTGCTGGATAAAGCCTGGGCGGCCCGAAGTGGATTGGGATGGGTAGGAAAACACAGTTTGCTCCTCACAAAGCAAACCGGTTCTTTCTATTTCGTTTCGGAACTGATCCTGGATCTTGAGCTGGAATATGATACTCCCGTAACAGACCATTGCGGATCTTGTACAGCCTGTATAGACGCTTGCCCCACAGGTGCTATCGTGGATGCCAAAGTGGTAGACGGCAGTAAATGTATTTCATACTTCACCATTGAGCTCAAGAATGAAATTCCTTCCATAATGAAAGGAAAGTTTGAAGATTGGATCTTCGGATGCGACATCTGCCAAGATGTTTGCCCTTGGAATCGGTTTAGCAAATCGCACAGTCAACCTCTCTTCAATCCGCACCCGCAACTGCTCGAAATGGAAAAGAAAGATTGGGAAGAAATAACAGAGGAAGTCTTCCGAGAGATATTTCGAAAAAGCGCGGTGAAAAGAACAAAATTTGCAGGTTTGAAACGAAACATTGACTTCGTCAAAGCATCCGATCATTAACGATAAAAAACCGTTCGGGGTTTCGATATCTGAAATTCTTGAAAACCAAAGTCGCCGGAATCGAAGGTATTCCACTTAAAGATGTTCTCACCAAGCCCCGGAATCTTCGGATAATAAGCAAACGAAAATTGAAACGATTCAAAAACTAAATAATCGTTTCTGATCACTACCCCAAGCCCAAAAGAACCATAAAGTTTATTACTGCCGGGACTATGGCCGTTATTCGTTATCATTCCCAAGCTCATATTTGCATAAGGATTTAGCCGAAAACCCAAGAAGGCCCAAGGAGCATAAAACTGCGTTTGAACATCTAAAACATATTTATTGTTTCCGAAAACGTGACTCTCAAATCCGCGAATGGTCCCAATATCTTGTAATTCATAAATCTTTCCTTCAGAGCCGGTATAATATGGGGTCTCATTTAGACTCAACCGATCTGCAGGAGAATTTAAGCGGTTTATGCCGATTATCACCTGAGGTTTTACAAATTGTCTAAATTTCCAATTTCCCAGTGACATTAAAGGGGAGAAGTAATTTAGTTGAAAACTGAAAGCAGTCTGTTGGGTCTTTCCTTGATTAAAAAATGTCCCGAATTCAAAATTACCACTCAAAAATCCGAAATGATAGTAGTCGCCATGGCTGAGTCTTAATCCGGAATAGAACCTACTTAAATCATTTTTTGACTGAGAGCCGAAAGTAATGGAATATATGCTTCCCACAGGAACGTCTTCTGTGTACCCATCCTTGAAAATGTAATAATCTCTGATATACTGTCTAGCGCTTATCCCCAAACTTCCAAGAATGAAAGATTCTCCCGAGAAAAAATTTATTTCATCAAATTCCTTGGGAGGTTTCTTGGGATAATTAACTGAATACATTCGTGCACCTATAACAAAATTCGTAACGCGGCTGTCATTGGAATAATTGGTCAAGGGAAAGGCATGAGCTCCCCAAAAATCAGACGCTGCAAAACGAATGTCTTGAAGTTGAAGTTCTTGATCATTGTTTAATAATGGACGTGCAAGAGCGCGCTCCTCAAAAAAAATGCCCCCTGCCCATCGTGTGAAAGGGGAGTAAAATATTCTGTCAACAGCGAAAGATTTTTGAAACCGATTCTCAAAATCGATAACATAGTTTCCTGAAACTCCGATGAAAGTATTTTTAATATTCGGAACCGTATAAACAACATCAAAAGCATTTTTAGAATCTTCAAATCTTTTTAAATACCCGAATTCTGCACGATGTCCTAAACCGATAAAATTGCGCTCCTTTATTTTACCGCCCGCTTTGGTAGAGGAGATGGAGACCTCCGGTATCAAACTCCACGAATCCATAGAAGTAATAACAAGATCTATGGAGTCTTTGGTATGTTCAAGTTCTTTAGGGATTATTACGGCATCCCGAATAAAATCCTGTGTTCTTAATAATCGAGCGGATTCTAATGTTCTGGGAATATCGAAAGGAGAATTTTCTTTGATTAAAAGGAAATTTCGAATGGCAAAGTCTTTCGATTTAATATGGATGGCGTTGCCCACATTTTCAATCCATTTTCCGGGAGATTTGGTGGTGTCTGTAATGGAATATCCAAATGGATCTTTCGTGTCAATAATGATTTTTCTAACGATTTTACCTCTATAAGCGCTATAGTTTATCTCAGAATCATTATCCTTAAAAGGAACGGCATCTGTGGTGCGTTTAAAAAGCCAGTTGTACACCGTTCTGGTAAATTTCCTTTTGGCAGAATAACTTTGGATACGGGAATAAAAATCGGTGCTGTCATTAACCTTTCTCGTTGAATCTGTTTTTTGCTCTAGGTCCTTCTTTCTGGAATAATCCTCTATATTCTCGTAAAGAGCAGTGGTGTCTTTTTTTATTTTATTCTCTTGAGCAAAGAGATTAAATGCTGAAATAAATGCTACGATAATCACTAATTTGTTCAACGGCATTGGCAAAAGATTTCAACTTCAAATGTATAATAAAGCCCTATATAAATGACTTTTGGTGAAAAACCTTAAGAAAGATTTTGCGAAGTCTTAATACATGACAAAGGGGAATCGATTCGATTATTTTGAAACATTGTACCTTTGTAAGTCTTTAAAAAAATATTTACAAGACCTTAAAACCCCAATATAATGAGCAAAAATCAAAGCAAACGCCGAGAGGCTCTTCTTTATCACGCCAAGCCGAGACCCGGAAAGATCGAGGTAGTTCCCACAAAAAAATATGCGACCCAAAGAGATTTGTCTTTGGCATATTCTCCATGGGTGGCTGAACCATGTCTGGAAATCAATAAAAAAACTGAAAACGTTTACAAATACACCAATAAGGGGAATCTAGTAGCAGTTATTTCAAACGGTACTGCAGTATTGGGATTGGGAAACATTGGTCCCGAGGCCTCAAAACCTGTGATGGAGGGGAAGGGATTGCTTTTCAAGATTTTTGCAGATGTTGATGTTTTTGATATTGAAATCAACACCGAAAATGTCGATGAATTTATAGAAACGGTCAAAAGGATTTCTCCAACTTTTGGCGGAATTAATCTGGAAGATATTAAAGCACCTGAAGCTTTCGAAATAGAAAGAAGATTGAAAGAAGAGCTTGATATCCCGGTGATGCACGATGATCAACATGGAACGGCTATTATTTCTGCCGCTGCACTTCTAAACGCTTTGGAACTGGCAAACAAACAGATTGATGAAGTCACTATCGTAGTCAGTGGAGCCGGAGCTGCAGCTGTTTCTTGTGCCCGATTATACAAAGCCTTTGGAGCTAAAGGTGAAAACATGATGATGCTGGACAGCAAAGGTGTTATTCGTAAAGATCGGGAAAACCTTTCTGAAGAAAAAGCAGAGTTTGCTACCCATAGAGACGCCAATACTTTGGAAGAAGCCGTAAAAGGTGCCGATGTATTTATAGGTTTATCTATTGGAGATATACTTAGTCCGGAAATGCTTAAAAGCATGGCGCCAAATCCCATTGTTTTTGCCATGGCTAATCCGGATCCGGAAATTGATTACGATTTGGCCGTTGCCACCCGAGAGGATATTATTATGGCTACGGGAAGAAGCGACCATCCTAATCAGGTAAATAACGTTCTTGGTTTCCCCTTCATTTTTAGAGGTGCACTTGATGTGCGTGCTACCAAAATTAATGAAGAAATGAAGATGGCTGCTGTTAGAGCATTGGCAGATTTAGCGAAAGAGCCCGTTCCCGAGCAAGTGAATATTGCCTATGGAGAAACCAAACTTATTTTCGGAAGAGAATACATTATTCCGAAACCCTTTGATCCGCGACTGATTGTTTCTGTGCCGCCGGCTGTGGCCAAGGCCGCCATGGAGAGTGGTGTGGCTACAAACCCCATAACAGATTGGACAAAATATCAAGATGAACTTTATTCCAGAATGGGCAGCGACAATAAATTGATCCGACTGTTGCTCAATCGTGCAAAACTTAATCCGAAAAAGATTGTCTATACAGAAGCCGAACATCTGGATGTTCTTAAAGCTGCACAGGTTGTCTATGAAGAAGGAATTGGTATTCCCGTCCTTTTAGGCCGAAAGGATATCATTGAAGAACATATGAAACAATTGGAATTTGATGCCGATCTGGAAATCATTGATCCAAAAAATGATAAACAACCGGAAAAATTGAAGCTGTATGCTCAGAAATTCTGGGAGAAGCGCAGAAGAACCGGAATCACTCTTTATGATGCTGAAAAGTTAATGCGCGAAAGGAACTACTTTGGCGGAATGATGCTGAATGAGGGAGATGCAGATGCCATGATCTCCGGATACTCTAGATCTTATCCGGTGGTAATTAAACCAGTATTTGAAACCGTAGGTCGTTTTGAAACCGTGGATAAAGTGGCTACAACAAATTTGATGCTCACAGAGAGAGGAATCCTTTTTATTTCGGATACGGCGATTAACATAAATCCAACCGCCAAAGAACTGGCAAAAATTGCCCAGATGACCAATTATACCATGAAGATGTTTGGATTGGAACCTGTTATTGCTATGATTTCCTATGCCAATTTTGGCTCGTCCAAAGATCCTCATGCTGCCAAAGTTCGTGAAGCCGTCGAGATTCTGCATAAAAGCAATCCGGATATGATTGTAGATGGAGAAATTCAAGCCGACTTTGCATTGAATCCACAACTCTTACAGGAAAAATTCCCTTTTTCAAAGCTCGCCGGGAAGAAAGTGAATGCATTGATTTTCCCAAATCTCGATGCAGCAAACAGCACCTACAAACTTTTAAAGGAATTGACCAGAGCAGATTCCATTGGGCCAATAATGCTTGGCCTTCGTTTGCCGGTTCACCTAGTCCAAATGCACGCCAGCGTTGATGAAATGGTAAATATGAGCGCGGTGGCTGTGGTCGATGCACAGCAGAAGGAGAAGATAAAGAAGAAGAAGGAGATTCAATAAAAAAACGAAAACCATCCGGAAAGATGGTTTTCGTTTTTTAAGTAAAATCATGTTCTTGCCTCCTAAGGAGTATAGGATGGATTGCCAAATTCTACAATGGAGATATAAGCTTTTAAGCCATTCAAAGAAATATCGGCAGAAGAGGGATTTCTAAGGATGACGCGGACGGTTCCTGTATCTTTGAATCGAGCAGATGCAATGATAATGTCATCGGTAGCAGCACTGTCCTGTAACGTGAAGTTTACTGTGCCATTAACAGTGAATAATTGATTTTCTGCCGGAATTGGAACTTCTAAGACGTATTTTCCTCCTTGTGGAACGTTTACTGCGGAAGAAAGGGTTGTCTCAAATCCTACCACATTTCGGATATGATTTCCTCTTTCCCCCAATTTAAATTGTCCATTTACATCCAGTCTTGCTTTTGGATCTTTGGTACCAATTCCAACAAAAATGGCTGCAGGTTCCGGTAAAGAGTCATGTTCTTTATTACGATCCTGCCCGAGAATGATGGTGTTTTTCTTATCGGCTATCGTTCCGATTCCCAATGCAAAGGCATTTGTTGCTGTCGCCTTTGTATTCGGTCCTAAAGCGAACGCTTTTTCTTCGGTTGCCTTAGCATAAGAACCTATTGCGGTAGCCGAATTTCCTCCTCCAGCTTCTGCACCGGCACCGAAGGCGACAGATTCCTTGGAGGTAGCTTTCGCAAGGTGTCCGAAGGCGGTCGTATTATCTCCCGTGGCTTGAGCTTGAACACCAACTGCCGTAGGGTAATTACCTGATGAGTTGGCATACCTTCCGATACTAATTCCATAAGTTGAATTCCATGATTGCGCGCCATTACCTATGGCAATCCCGTTCTCAGAAGAATTAGCTCCTTCTCCAAGATCCAACCCGCCATTAACCTTGATACGACCCACAATAACATTATTGATTTTAATGATTAAAGGTTCATTATTGGTTGTCCCGATAAAAGCATCGGTTGCCACTTCATTTCCGTTTGGTGACCAAAATTCGGAGCTGTTGGCTCTTAAAGGAATCCATTTTGAGCCGTCCCAATAATAAAAACCATCGGTCATAGATGTTGCACCACCTGTTTTGTACACCAGCAATCCTGTGGCAGGTGCGGAGATTGTAGCATCGTCGTTCACGCCTTGTAAAGGCACGCGTGGAATGAGAATTCCCTTGTCTGTGGATACAACGTCTAAAATACTGGAATCGTCGGGAGTATCAGTATTAATCCCAACTTGCGAAAAAGCAAAGCTTGTAATAAATAATAAAAAAATAGTAATTCTCTTCATAGTTATCTCTCTCTGTGTGCGAACAGGCGAAAATAATATCCTTTTTAGAAAAAAGAACTGATTTTGGTCAAATTTAAAGAATTGGAGATGCGGGAACGTTTTTAATTTCTATTGATAGATTTTTAAGGAAATGCATCACGTTCAAAATATCATATTAAAGCGAAACAATTTTTTTCTCTTATATTTGACACCTTAATTTTTTGTGAAAAATGATAAGTCATATTCAGGGGCGTCTGGTGGAGAAAAATCCGACAGATGTTGTGATAGAATGTAACGGTGTTGGATATTATCTGAATATTTCACTTCACACTTATTCGCAACTCCCGGATTCTGAAACCGTAAAACTATTTACACATCTCATTGTTCGTGAAGATGCGCATCTCTTGTTTGGGTTTGCCACTCGTGAAGAAAGAGAGGTATTCAAAATGTTAATAACTGTTTCAGGAGTTGGGCCAAGTACTGCCCGCACCATGCTTTCTTCCTTGTCTCCCGATCAGGTTGCAGAAGCTATTGCCAATGAAGATGCAAAAATAATTCAAACCGTAAAGGGAATTGGGACTAAAACTGCTCAGAGGGTCATTCTGGATTTAAAAGATAAAATAGTCAGGCAGTCGTCAGATGGTGTAATTTCAGTTCCAAAAAGCAATACTCATAAGATTGAAGCGTTATCTGCATTGGAAACCCTGGGATTCGTTAGAAAAAAAGCGGAACAGGTATGCGATGCAATCTTAAAAGAAGACCCACAAGCATCAGTAGAAATGATTATTAAACTCGCTCTAAAAAGATTATAACTTTGAGGTCAAAGAAATACCTATATAGTACAGGCTATTTGCAGCTCCTGATTCTTATTTTCTCTCTTTTTCTCGGAATAAATTCGCACGCACAAGATTCAACGGCAACAGGCTCTTCTATGGGGAGGATAAATATGCCTAATCCTCCAAGCATAAAAGATTTCTATACCTATGATCCCATTACCGACAGGTATATCTTCTCTCGAAAACTTGGAGATTTTCGCATTGATTACCCTTTAGTTTTAACCCCCGAGGAATATCAGCAATTGATCCGGAAAGAGGAGATGAAGGCCTACTTTAAAGAGAAAATTGATGCCATGGACGGTAGAAAGAAAGATGCAGAGGATCAACAGAAAAATCTGCTGCCTACCTTCTATGTAAACTCGGGTTTCTTTGAATCTGTTTTTGGTGGAAACACCATTGATGTGCTTCCACAAGGATCGGTAGAAATGGATCTGGGAATTCTTTATACAAAACAAGATAACCCACAATTTTCTCCAAGAAACAGAAGAAGCTTCACTTTTGATTTCGATCAGCGCATCAGTCTGAGTTTATTGGCAAAGGTGGGAACAAGATTGCAAGTAACAGCCAATTATGACACCGAAAGCACATTTGATTTCCAAAATCAAATAAAACTGGAATATACTCCTACTGAAGATGATATTATTCAAAAAATTGAAGTAGGAAACGTGAGTATGCCTCTTAACAGCTCCTTAATAAAAGGAGCTCAAAGTCTTTTTGGGGTTAAAACACAATTGCAATTTGGTAAGACAACAGTAACGGGAGTTTTTTCTGAACAAAAATCACAGACTACCACTGTGATGGCTGAAGGGGGAGCTACAGTGACAAATTTTGAACTTTTTGCACTTGATTATGATGAAAATCGGCACTTCTTCCTCTCTCACTACTTTAGAGACAATTACGACCGAGCTCTAAAACAGTATCCTTTTATAAATAGCAATATACAGGTCACCCGTGTGGAAGTATGGATTACCAACAGAAGTAACCGTACAGACAACGTTCGAAATATTGTTGCAATCCAGGATATTGGAGAATCAGACCCAACCAACATAGGGCTGATGAATCCTCCCGGAGGTTTTATTAATGCCGCACCCAACGCCTACCCAAACAACAGCAACAACCGATTTAACCCTTTCGGAATAGATGGAAGAGCACCTTCTTTATTAAATCCGGCGATTAGAGATATGGCTACAGTACGTCAAGGATTTACCGGAGTGAATGTGCGAGATGGAATAGATTACGTAAGCCTTGAAAATGCACGAAGACTAGAGTCAAGTGAATATCAGTTAAACCCGAAATTAGGATATATTTCATTAAATCAACGCTTAGATAATGATGAAATTTTGGCGGTTTCTTTCCAGTTTACTGCCAATGGAAGGGTGTATCAGGTGGGAGAATTTTCTAGTGATGGAGTAGATGGAGGAAGAGGGGAATTCCCCGGAGGACCTGGCGGGTCCGGAAATCCCGGAGTACCGGGACTCCCGGGAGATGATCCGGGACAACAAGTGGGAGCCGGACAAAATCTGGTAGTGAAGATGTTGAAAAGTAGTACTACCAACGTAAAGCAACCCATATGGGATCTGATGATGAAAAATATCTACCCTATAGGCGCTTATCAGCTGGAAAAGGAAGATTTTAAAATGAATATTCTTTACACAGATCCTTCACCTTTAAATTATATTGAAGAAGCTCAAGGATCTATCCAACATCCCTATGCAGCCTTACCGCCTGACGTGAAAGATCAGATCTTACTAAGAGTTTTTCATCTGGATCAATTAAACTTTAACAATGATCCGCAACAAGGAGGAGACGGATTCTTTGACTACGTACCGGGAATAACCATTGATGCAGAGAATGGTCGGATAATTTTTACGACAGTCGAACCTTTTGGAAAACATCTTTTTGACAAATTAAATAATACACCTACAGATAATATTACAAAGGCAGTTTATGATATCCCCGAAACCTATAACGCAAACCAAGATAAGTATGTGTTCAGAAGCTTGTATCGGGTTACTAAAACACAAGCCGAACAGCTGGAAAGTGAAAAAAATAAATTCCAGTTGGTGGGTAGCTATAAATCTACAGGAGCAGACGGAATTCCCATTGGAGCATTTAATGTGCCGCGGGGTTCTGTGCGTGTGACTGCCGGAGGAAGAACATTGGTAGAAGGAGTGGACTATACCGTAAATTATGAAATGGGAAGAGTACAAATTCTAGATCCATCTCTTTTAAGCAGTAATACGCCAATTTCAGTAACTACAGAAAATAATGCCATGTTTGGTCAGCAAACAAGACGGTTTACAGGGCTTCATGTAGAGCATAAATTTACTGACAATTTCATGGTAGGCGCAACCTATCTCAACCTCAATGAAAGACCCATTACTCAAAAATCCTCCTATGGAGGGGAATCTGTAAACAATAGCATTTTTGGAGTAAATGCCAATTATGCTACGGAAATTCCTTTTTTAACCAGATGGGTAAACAAGCTGCCAAATATTGATACAGACGTAGAGTCAAATCTATCGGTGAGAGGCGAATTCGCTTACTTGCTTCCGGGCACGCCGAAAGCATCGGATTTTGAAGGAAAGACTACCGTGTATGTGGATGATTTCGAATCTTCCCAAACAGCCAATGATATCAGCAACCCAACCAGCTGGTATTTGTCAAGTACTCCTGTTGAAGCCAATCTTGGAGGCGAAGCTGAAGATCTTTCTTACAACTTTAAAAGAGCGAAACTTGCCTGGTATAGCATTGATCCGGTATTCTATAGTTCAAGAAGACCAAACGGCATTAATGACCAGCACTTGTCCAATCCTTTTACCCGGCGTGTCTTTAGGGAGGAAATATTTCCCGAACAAGACATTGTTCAAGGACAAACCCAAGCATTATTTACACTGGATTTAGCTTACTATCCGTCGATAAGAGGTCCATATAACTATAATCCTGCTGCGGCCTCAAACAGTGTGCTCCCGAATCCGGAGCAAAATTTCGGAGGAATTTCGCGAGCAATCAGCACCACAGATTTTGAGCGATCCAACGTGGAATACATCCAATTCTGGATTATGGATCCTTTCATTTACGAAGAAAATGCCAATAATCCGGGAGGGGTGTTAAACTTTAACCTCGGAAACATTTCGGAAGACATCCTTAAAGACGGTAGAAAACAGTACGAAAACGGTCTCCCTATTGATGGTTCTGACGCTAATACGATTTCAACGCTGTGGGGAAAAGTACCTGCCAACCAATCACTGATTTATACATTTAGTTCAGAAGGTCAGGAACGTGCCAATCAAGACATTGGACTTGACGGACTAAATAACGCACAGGAAAAGGCAAAATACCCTTCCTTTGCTCATCATGATGATCCCGCAGGTGATGATTACCAATATTTCCTGCAAGCAGAAGGAGATATACTTGAACGTTATCTGAAGTATAACGGAACAGAAGGTAACTCCCCGGTGGAAGTTACCGATACCAATAGAGGAAATACAACCTTGCCGGACGTGGAAGATATCAATAGAGATAACACCATGAACACGATTAACAGCTACTTTGAGTATAGTGTTCCTTTCAGGCAAGTCAATGGTCAATTGGATACCGATAATAACAAGTATGTGGTGGATGTAAAAACCGTACAGGTTACAACTCCGGACAACAACACAATTCCTGTGAGATGGGTGCAATTCCGAGTTCCTATTAGCGCTCCGGATAAGGCAATTGGAGGAATATCCGATTTTCGTTCTATCCGATTTATGAGAATGTATATGTCTCAGTTTTCTCAAAACACAGTTTTACGATTTGGTACCCTGGATCTGGTTCGTGGTGATTACCGTCGCTTTACCAGAACATTAAATGACGTCACATTTGAAGATCCCACCAATAGTAACACGGTTTTTGAAGTGGGCTCGGTGAGTATTGAGGAAAATGAAAACCGTCTTCCTATTCCATACAGAATGCCTCCGGGTCTTGAACGTGAAAGATTGAATAACAATAATAATATCATCCGTCAAAATGAACAGTCGCTATCACTTAAAGTTTGTGGGCTAAAGCAGAATGACGGGCGTGCGGTGTATAAAAACTTCAGCGTCGATATGCGCCAATACAAAAATCTGGAAATGTTTATCCACGCCGAATCTCTAGAGAATCAAACTCCGCTTTCAAATGGAGAAATGTATGCTTTCATGAGACTAGGGAATGATTTGACCAATAATTATTATGAGATTCAAATCCCTCTAAATCCAACAGCTTTCGGTACAAGTAATCCGAATGAAATTTGGCCGGTGGAAAACAGATTGAATCTGCCGCTAAAACAATTGCAAGAAGTAAAAACTAAAACTCTCGCTTTTTTCCGAGCCAATCCAAATGCTGACAGATCGGAAGTGCACTTCTTTGATCAGGAAGAATTGGAAGGAGGTGTAGTAGGGGGTAGTAATCCATTGAAAATCGGAATCAAAGGAAATCCAAGCTATGGAAATGTGAGAACCATAATGTTGGGGATAAAAAACCCGACTTCTAATGATATCTGTGGAGAAGTTTGGTTTAATGAAATGCGGCTGACAGAATTAGAAAATCAAGGAGGATGGGCTGCCGTGGTAAGTATGGACGCCAATGTTGCTGATTTTGCTACAGTTTCAGCCACAGGAAGTATGAGCACAGTCGGGTTTGGGTCACTAGAACAGGGTCCAAATCAAAGAAGCCTGGAGGATCAACAACAATATGACGTAGTGACCAATTGGAATCTGGGACAGCTACTTCCAAAAAAATGGGGAATTCAACTCCCATTCAATTATGGAAGATCTGAAGAATTAATCACACCGAAATATGATCCTCAATATCAGGATATCGAACTTCAATCAAGACTCGATAACGCCATTGACAGTGAGGATAGAGACCGAATCAAAAATCAATCGGTGGATTATACCCGCCGTCAAAGTGTAAATTTTATAGGTGTAAGGAAAGAAAGAGTTGGAGAAGCCAAGCCGAAAATATATGATGTAGAAAACTTTACAGGTTCCTTTTCTTACAACCAAGTAGATCATCATGATTATGAGGTGGAAGACGCTCTGGAACAAACTGTTAATGTAGGTGCAACATATAACTATAATTTTGACACAAAGACCTATGAACCGTTCAAGAAAAATGATTCCATTTTCCGAGGACGTTACTGGCAGTTCCTGAAGGACTTAAATTTCAATTATTTACCTACCAATCTGGCCGTTACTTCTAATATTGTAAGACAGTATAATCAGCAGAAATTCAGAGATGTGGATCTGCTTCAGGGAAATATTGGTTTACCTACCCTTTACCAAAGAAACTATATGTTTGATTGGCAATATACCATCAACTATAACATTACGAAATCGTTGCGATTGAATTTTACCTCTGCCAATAATAGAGTTGTCAATAACTACCTGGATGAAAATGGAATTGTTGATAATTCCATTGGAGTTTGGGATGATTTCTTTGAGGTAGGTATTCCCAATCTGCACACGCAAACGCTTCAGGTAAATTATGATTTGCCTTTCAGTAAATTTCCTTTCCTCAAATTCATACGGTCCACCTATTCCTACACGGGAGATTTTCAGTGGCAGAAAAGTAGCGATCAGTACAGTGACCTCACTGTGGAGTTGAGCGATGGAAGAAGCGAAACCTATAATCTTGGAAACTCTATTCAGAACGGAAGTACCCACCAGTTGAATTCCAGTTTGGATATGAAAACATTCTATAGATATATAGGATTGACCAAAATTACACCTGCATCCAAAAGACAGAAGGCCGGAAGAGCAACAGGCGCAGGAGATACCGGAGACAACAAGGCAGCAGGAGACAAAAATGCCGAAGCAAAACAAAACCCGCTCCAAAGAAATGATTCTCAATCAATGTCAATGAGAGCCGGTGGAGGTGCACAAGGAGGTGCCGGAGTAATGGCTTTAGATAGTGGAGATAAGGCGAAGAATGTTTTAATTGATCTGGCTACTTCGTTAAAAAGAGTACAATTTAATTATCAGGAAACAAACGGTATTTTCTTGCCCGGATACACACCCTCAATTGGTTTTATTGGAACGCTGAAACCAACAGCCGGATTCGTATTTGGAAGTCAGGCCGAAGTAAGAGAACTTGCAGCAAGAAACGGATGGTTGACATTGTATCCGGAATTTAACGAGCAATACACCGAACTGGAAAGTAGGCAAATGGATATACAAGCAAATTTGGAGCCCATAAAAGGATTGACCATAGACTTGACCGGAAATAGAGTGTACTCTGAAAATTATTCCGAAAATTATTTGGTACACGACGGGTTGTATCAGTCATTGACACCAAATTTGTTCGGAAACTTTAGCATTTCAACAAACCTGATCCGAACAGCATTTAGAAGTAGTGATGAGTTTAATTCTCAAACATTTGAAGAGTTTAAAGAAAACAGATTAATTATTGCCAATAGACTGGCGGCAGAATATTATGGAGATGGAGTTATTCCTCGCACAGAAGATGGATTCCCTGTTGGTTTTGGAAAAAGTAGTCAGGATGTCCTGCTACCGGCCTTCCTTGCTGCCTATAAAGGAGGGAATGCATCAAAAGAAAAAACAGGAATTTTCCGCGATATTCCACTGCCAAACTGGGATATTAAATACACGGGACTTATGAACTTGACCTGGTTTAAAAATAATTTCAAACGCTTTTCTTTAAATCATGGATATCGAGCAGCATATACGTTGAGTCAGTTCCAGTCAAACTTGGATTATAATATTAATGAGCCGGATGCCGTAGATCAGGCCGGTAACTTCAAAGTCAAAACTCTATTGGCTAACGTCAATTTAACCGAACAATTCTCTCCATTAATCCGAATAGATTTTGAGATGATGAACTCAGTAAAGATTTTGGCAGAAATGAGAAAAGATAGAGCCATGTCTCTGAGCTTCGCAAACAATCTTCTTACTGAAATTAAAGGAAATGAGTATATTATCGGACTCGGGTATCGCATAAAAGATATACGAATCGGAACGAATATAGGCGGAACACAATCCGTAATGGCGAGCGACCTGAATTTTAAAGTAGATTTGTCCATGAGAGACAACAGAACCATTGTGAGATATTTAGATATAGCCAACAGCCAGACTACCGCCGGGCAAACTATTTATGGAGCGCAGTTAACTGTGGATTACGCCCTGTCAAAAAACTTGACAGCCTTGTTCTATTATGATCATACCTTCTCCAAATATGCCATCTCCACAGCATTTCCACAAACCAATATTAGGAGTGGATTTACGTTGAGATATAACTTTGGAAACTAAAATATTAATTTAAACTTTTTACTTATGACTTTTCCATCAGATTTGAAATACTCAAAAGACCACGAGTGGGTGAGAGTAGAAGGAGACATTGCTACAATTGGTATAACCGAATTCGCACAAAGTGAACTTGGCGATATCGTCTATGTAGAAATTGAGACAGTGGGTGAAACTTTAGAGAAAAATGAGATTTTCGGAACTGTTGAGGCTGTTAAAACAGTGTCTGATTTATATTTGCCGTTATCCGGAGAAATTCTTGAATTCAATGAAGGACTTGAGGACGAACCGGAAAATGTAAATACCGATCCTTATGGAGACGGCTGGATGATTAAATTGAAAATAGCGGATAAATCCGAACTGGATGATTTGCTAAATGATGCAGCTTATAAAGAACTTATTGGAAAGTAAATATGTTCTCCGGGCAGCAATTTTGTATAGCGGCCTGGTAACTTACTTTTTTTTAATGCCCACCTCAGGCCTTCCCAAGGTGGGCATTTCAGGATTTGACAAGGTAGCGCATGTATTGCTATTTTTTCTCCTCACCTTTTTATGGCTCCTCTTTTTCGAATTAAGGAATAAAAAGATGAGATGGTTCTTTGTTTTGGGGTTCACGCTTGTTCTTCTGGTATATGGCATACTAATTGAAGTGGTTCAGGAGCTCTTTACACCTTCCCGAACAGCTGATGCATATGATGTTTTTGCAGATATGATAGGCGTGGGCTGTGGGATAGCGTTTTTCAAAACAATTAAGTCGAAACTTCTTATTGGAAAATAATTTTTCGATTTATGTATTATTCTATACTTTAGCAACTCTTAAAAGAAAGTACTATGCAAGTTAAAAAGAACCCCAAAGCCGATGTAGGTCGGAAGAGTATGCTCTTCTTCCAGATCGGATTGGTAGTAATGCTCTTCCTGGCCTGGCAAGCAATTGAATGGAAGACCTACGAAAAATCCCAAATTGACATCGGAAAACTTGATGTGGGTGACGATTTAATGGAAGAAATTCCGGTCACGCAGCAACTAAATACCCCGCCGCCTCCGCCACCACCTCCGCCACCACCGGCTCCGGATATTATCGACGTTATTGAAGATAAAGCTGAAGTAGAAGAAACTGTGATTCAATCGACAGAAACCAAACCAGAAACAAAAATTGTTGAAGTAAAACAGATAAAAGAAAAAGTAATCGAAGAGGTTATCGAGGAAGTTCCTTTTGCAGTTATTGAAAACGTGCCAATTTATCCCGGATGTGAGAAGGAAAAAACAAACGACGCCAAAAAGCAATGTATGAGCGAGAAGGTGAACGTGTTTATCCAAAGAAAATTTAATTCAGATCTGGCAGGAGAACTCGGACTGCAAGGAAGACAGCGGATTATGGTTCAATTTAAAATCGATCCGGAAGGAAAGGTGACAGAGGTTCGAGCCAGAGCACCGCATCCAAGATTGGAGAGAGAGGCTGTATCGGTAGTTCAGTCACTTCCGACGATGATTCCGGGAAAACAAAGAGGAAAAGCAGTAAGTGTTTTATATTCGCTTCCTATAATATTTGATGTACAGTAGTTGATGTAGCTCAACTGTATTTGCAAATCCCGTTTCTGACCGAAACGGGATTTGCTATTGATAATAAAAGGATTTTTAATTTTCTTGATTTCTCTGCCTTCAAAAATCCTTATCTTTCCCGCCAAATTGTAAAAGATCTCATGAAGCGAATTTTACTCCTGAACGTACTTCTTTATTCGGTGTTCCTATCCGCCCAAAAAACGACTCTTTCCTATGAACAATATCCCATTTTTCCTGAGTGTGTAGAATCTCACCATGGAGAGCTCGAGAGTTGCTTTAACTTTACGCTTCAAAATTATATTTATACCAATTTCCAACTTCCGGAAGAGATAAGCCAAAAAGAATATAAGGGGGTAATGAATGTGTTTTTTGAAGTTACCAAAGAAGGAAAATTTCGTTTGCTCTATATTGATGCAGCCTATGATGAATTAAAGGCAGAGATGCAAAGAGTATTTGAAACGCTTCCGGAAATTGAGCCTGCTACATATAGCGGGCGCCCCACATACGTTCAATTCAATATGCCCATTGCCATTCCGCTTATTGAACCGGGAAAAAGCAGGCCGGCGCCTAAAGTAGAAAACTATTCAAGAGATTTGGCTGCAAAGGAATATGATGCCATTCAAAATCTGCCCTATGAAAATGAAGAGTTCAAAAGCAATTTAAATATCCCATTTTCCCACAGAAATTATTATCTCTTTGATGCTGCTCTTAATCGGGTTGGAACGAATAGCCATACAGCCCAAAAACCTTACACTTACGAAGATGTAGATCCTTATTTCAACTTTGAGGAACACAACCAAAGCTTGATGAAACCTCAAAAAACTTGGTTGGGGAGAAAATGGTGGAATGAGCATATGTTCATTATGAAGGGTGAGAATTATTGGATAACACTGGATCCCGGTGTAGATGTTCAATTAGGAAAAGATTTTGACGACAACATAAATACCTATAATAACACCCGGATTTTATACACTCAAGGCGGAATTGGTAAAAACCTCTCTTTTTTCGGAGCCATTTTTGAGAGTCAAGGGCGTTTTGCGGGTTATATGAATAGATATATCGAATCTATTCCTCCTCCTGGAGGAAATCCGGGAATAGTGCCCGGAATGGGAGTTGCCAAAGATTTTAAAACAGATGGTTATGACTATCCGGTGGGCTTAGGGTATATCTCTTATTCTCCTTCAAAACATTTTAATCTTCAGTTTGGTCACGGAAAAACTTTTCTGGGAGACGGCTACAGATCCCTTTTATCCAGTGATAATGCCAGTCCCTATCCCTACTTCCGGATAAACTCTAAAATCTGGAAAATAAAATATACCAACACTTGGATGTCCCTAAGAGACGTAAGAAAAGAAGTTGCACCACAAGGTTCTTTTAGAACTAAATATATGGCAAATCATTATTTGAGCCTCAACCTAACAAAAAGATTAAATCTTGGGTTCTTTGAGTCTGTGATTTGGCAAAATGATAATGATAGGGGTTTTGACATGAATTATATGAATCCTGTAATCTTCTACAGGGCCATAGAATTTGCCACCGGCCCCAGAGGTGGTAATGCAATGATTGGTCTGACAGCCAAATATAAATTCTCTGATCAAATAAATGTTTATGGCCAATGGGGGATTGATGAGTTTTCTTCCATAAATGTTTTTAAGGGAGATAAGAGCTGGAAAAACAAACATGCTTATCAGTTAGGAATTAAATATTATGACGCTCTTGGAGTTCATGGACTCATGATGCAGGCTGAATATAATAGGGTCAGACCTTACACCTATTCGCACAACACCATTATTTTAAATTATGGTCATATGAATCAGAGCATGGCTCACACCCTGGGAGCTAACTTCACTGAGTTTATCGGAATAGTGCGCTATCAAAACGGAAGGTTTTACGGAGATGCCAAGGCGGTGGTAGCCACTCGCGGTTTTGATTTTAACACTGCCGACGACTCTTTAAATTATGGGTCAGACATCTACAGATCAGAGCGGGAAGACAGACCTTGGGAGCTTGGAAACAAAACAGGTCAAGGAAATAAAACGAAATTTTTCCACGGGGAAATGCAGCTGGGCTATATTATAAATCCGGCAAACAACTTCAAATTTTATGGGAGTGTGATCTATAGAAATTTCGACCCGATGGTTGAGACGGCCAAAGTTTTTGAAAACAGTACTACTTGGTTAAGTCTTGGCATCAGAACAGAATTGTTTAACTGGTATTACGATTTTTAACCATTTGAAGTCTCTATTTCCTTTGGTGGAAAGGATGAATGCCATGTATCTTTGCGCATTCCATTTTATATTATGAGTTTATCCGTAGCATACAGTCCTTCACTGTTGAAAACAACAATCCAAAATTTTATGGACATCACGAAATTTCGTCTGTCTGTTAGTGTTGTGTTTTCCTCAGTTGCAGGTTATTTACTTGGTGCTGAAAATATCGATTTCGCAATTGTCTTTCTATTGAGCGTTGGTGGGTATTGTATGGTTGGAGCTTCAAATGTTTTCAACCAAATAATTGAAAGAGATTTAGATGCCTTGATGAACAGAACGAAGAACCGACCCCTGCCGGCCGGAAAAATGACTGTAAAGACGGCTTTCATTTTAGGGGTAATTCTTACCATAGTTGGGCTGGTCGTTTTGTACAATATTAATCCCATCACTGCACTATTTGGAGCTGTCTCAATCTTTATGTATGTCAGTCTTTACACGCCGCTCAAAACGAAAACGCCCTTGTCAGTATTTGTAGGTGCCTTTCCGGGAGCAATTCCCTTCATGCTAGGCTGGGTTGCGGCAAGTGGTAGCTTCGGAATAGAGCCGGGAACGCTTTTTTTGATTCAGTTCTTCTGGCAATTTCCTCATTTCTGGGCTATCGGTTGGTTTTTGTATGATGATTATGAACGGGGTGGATTTTTTATGCTTCCAAACGGAAAAAAGAATAAAGGAACAGCCATCCAGATAATAATGTATTGTGTCTGGACCGTAGTAGCGTCTCTTATACCGGCATTTGGAATCACCGGAAAATTATATCTATCGCCTATTTCAGCGGTCTTAGTTGGATTGTTGGGTGGCGGATTAATTTATTATTCAATAAAATTATTTCAAGAGCTGTCTGATGCGATGGCTAAAAAATTGATGCTGGCAAGCGTAAGTTATATTACACTGCTACAGTTAATATTTGTCTTAGACAAATTTATACGATAAGAATGGCTTTACAGAATATCACAATTATGCGTAGAGGAGTGGAAAAATCAGATGAGGCAAAAATTGCCACTGCCAAGAAAAATATTTTGTGGTTCGGAATAATTAGTCTTTCCATGAGTTTTGCGGGGCTGACTAGCGCCTATGTCGTTAGTAAAGAAAGACCGGATTGGATAGGAAGTTTTGAACTGCCTCTGGCATTTTATTTTGCCTTGGGGCTGATCTTGATCAGCAGTTTAACCATGCACTTGGCAAAAAAAGCCATTAAAAAGGAGGAAAATCGGAAAGGAATGATCCTTTTAGTTGTTACCTTACTCCTTGGATTGGCCTTTATTTTTTCTCAATTTGAAGGTTTTTCCGAGATCATACAAGAAGGATATTATTTTACCGGCCCCACAAGTTCCATAACTACCTCTTTCATTTATTTGGTTGTTATTTTGCACGTAGCCCACGTTATAGGAGGGATTATAGGGCTGTTGGTCGTAATTTATAATCATTATAAACTAAAATATATAAACGGGAAAATCCTTGGAGTAGAGCTTGCTGCAACATTTTGGCATTTTGTGGATGTGGTGTGGATTTACCTGTTTTTATTTTTATATTTCGTTAAATAAAAATTAAACGTATTTTTGAACCTTTATTTCTAAACCAATACCAATCACTTTTATGGAAGCAGCTGTTGTTCGAACAGGCACTGAAGGAAAGACATGGGGTGGAGGGACATCTCCATTAAAGGCCAGATATGGCAAGATGATGATGTGGTTCTTCATCTTATCAGACTCCTTGACTTTCACAGGATTTCTTGCGTCTTACGGTTTGATGCGATTTAAATTTGCAGAAACCTGGCCTATCCCCGATGAAGTTTTTACACACGTACCTTTCCTGCACGGGGTTGAAGCACCAATGTATTATGTGGCTTTTATGACCTTCGTGCTGATTTTTTCTTCAGTTACGACAGTATTGGCCGTGGATGCGGGTGCCAGAATGCAGAGAAACAAGGTAATAACCTATATGTTTCTTACTATTCTTGGCGGACTCGTGTTTCTTGGTTCTCAAGCATGGGAATGGGCTACGTTTATAAAAGGAGATTATGGTGCAGTTGAAACAAACGGAAGAGGTATCCTTCAATTTGTTGATACGGAAGGAAAAAGAGTAGCTATTGCAGATTTTGTGGCTGCTGCCTCTACCGAGCGTTTAGAACATAATAGAAACACCGGGATATGGTACAAAGCAGAAGATAAATTCTATACCGGCATGGCACTTGAAGATGTGAAAGCCGGATTTCTTGCCAATGACAACCTACTTGTCAGAATACAGGAAAAAGATGAACATGGTCATCATATAATCTTATCACGAGAAGAGTCTATTGCGAAACTCGATAAGGATGGAAAGGAAGTTGTCTTGGGTGCAAATCTAAAGCGCAACGAATATGGACATCCGCTGTTTGCAGATTTCTTCTTCTTTATCACAGGTTTCCACGGATTTCACGTCTCCATTGGGGTGATGCTTAACATCATTGTCTTTATAAATGTTCTTTTGGGAACGTATGAAAGACGAGGTCATTATGAAATGGTTGAGAAAGTGGGTCTTTATTGGCACTTTGTTGACTTAGTGTGGGTATTTGTATTCACGTTCTTCTATTTGGTATAATATAAAATAAGCTTATTAAGATGGCACACGAACATAAATTAGCAATTTTTAGAGGTTCTTGGAAATTTAGAGATACCGTGTCAAAAATATGGGGAGTCTTTGTTGTACTTTCTATTGTGACAATTGTGGAAGTGGCATTGGGTATTCTAAGACCTGATTTCCTCATTAGCACAACGTTCCTTTCAATGAAGTTGCTAAACTGGATTTTCATTATCCTTACAATCGTGAAGGCATACTACATAACTTGGGATTTCATGCATATGCGGGATGAAGACTCAACATTCCGAAGAATAACTGTATGGACAGGTGTTTTTCTGATAGTTTATCTTGCCGCTCTGGTACTCATTGAAGGTGACTATATTTATGAGGTTATGAAATACGGTCATATAAAAACCGGTTTCTAGACTCTAAAAAATACGAATCTATAGATTTAAACCCTCGATGTCTGAGGGTTTTGTCATTGAATAGAAGTTGAATTCATTTGGTTAAAAACTTGTAATACGCACCTCAAGCCGTTACTTTTGTACGAGCTTATAAAAGAGCTTTGTTTATGAAAAAGTATATTGTTCTTGGCATCTTGTTCATCTTGCCTATAACGGCATATATTTTCTTTGCCTTGAGCACAAACTATTTTCGTCCACTACCTATACTACACGATCAGGTTGATGAGTTGGAAGGGTTTGTTAATATCTCGGGTCAAGGTGTACATCTAAAAGATAAAATCACCATTCTCGGATTTTTCGGAGAAGATTTGGAAGCACATCGGGCTTATGCCTATAATCTTGCGCATAAAATTTATGGCAAGAACCATAAATTTAAGGATTTTCAATTCGTTATTCTATTGCCGGAGAGTACTCGTGAAGTTGCAATTTCAATTGATGAGAAAATCAAACAAATCGCACCGACTGATTCGTGGCACTTCTCCTTTGGAACCAATGATAGAATAAAAGAAATTTTTGAGTCGCTAGATGTGCCTTTCACTTTGGACTCCGGTCTTTCTACTCCGTATGTGTTTATAATAGATAAAGAACGCAATCTTCGTGGTAGAGATGATGACAAAGAGGAGGGAATTATGTATGGCTACAATTCTGCAAGTATTGCCGAAATCAACAACAAAATGAGCGATGATGTGAAGGTTTTGCTTGCTGAATATAGAAGAGCTCTTAAAAAATACGGGGCTCAAAGAGAGATTTAACAGTGTTTTTAAGATGCAGAAAATGAAAAAGAAGAATTATTCATATATAGGTATCTCCTTCATCATTCTAGTTTTTGGCATCTGGGTGGTGGTGCAAATGCAGGACAGATATGGGAGAGGAAAATTGGAAACAATAGGAACAAAATCGGTTCCGAGCTTTAGCTTCACAAACCAAAACGGCGAGAATATTACCAATTCAGATTTTGATGGTAAAGTTTATGTGGTAGAGTTCTTTTTCACTTCCTGTCCGGATATTTGCCCGGTTATGAATGAGAACATGCTTAAAATACAAAAAGAATATTTTGGAAATCCGGATGTGGGAATTGCTTCTTTTACTATTGACCCCACTCACGATACACCCGAAGTTCTAAAAGCATACGCAGAAACCCATGGCATTTCCAAAAAGCAATGGCATTTGTTAACAGGAGAAAAAGAAGCTATTTTCAAGCTGGCCAATGAAGGGTTTAATCTTTATGTAGGCGAGTCTCCGCAAGAAATAGGAGGCTTTGAACATTCAGGATTTTTTGCGCTGGTAGACAAGGATGGAAAAATAAGATCCAGAAAGGATGAGAATGGAAATCCGATAATATATTATGATGGCCTTGATGCCAAACAAGTACAGATGTTGAAAGAAGACATTAAGAAATTGTTATAAAGTGGAAAATACGCTAAGACAACGGAAATACAAGAGATGGATCTGGATACTTTCTATAGGCATACCCTTGGCTATAGCAGTCTTATTTCGTGTGAGAATTCCCGGGGTGGAACGGCTGGGATTCTTACCTCCCATCTATGCAGGAATAAATGCCATAACAGCAGTTATCCTCGTACTTGCTATAATCAAAATTAAAAAAGGAAATAGAAAGTCCCATGAACGTTTGATAAAGACAGCCATAGTCCTGTCTTGTTTGTTTTTAATACTATACTTGACCTATCACATCACTTCAGATCCCATTCCGTTTGGTGGTAGTGGGTTTTTGAAAGGCATGTACTATTTTATTCTTATTACACATATTTTACTCTCAGCGGTAGTAGTGCCTTTTGTTCTTATTACCTTTGTTAGAGGAATTCTGGGAGATTATGACAGGCATAAAAAAATTGCACGAATCACCTTTCCTCTCTGGTTGTATGTTGCGGTGAGTGGTGTTCTGGTCTATCTTTTAATCTCTCCTTATTATTAAATTTATGACCATCAAAACGAAATATATTTTTTGGATGATGTTGGTGTTCTTCCTATTCACGGTTCTTCCGGCAGAGGCACAATGTGCTATGTGTCGGGCAGTTCTGGAAAGCGAGGAAGGAGGGGATGCCGCAAAAGGGATTAATAACGGGATTGTTTACCTGATGATTTTCCCCTATTTACTTGTTGGAGGCGTGGGGTATGCCATTTATAGAAGTAGGAAGAAAGCGAGGAAAGTGGGTCAAGTTTAAAAGTTTGTGGAAATATTGATCATATTCCGTAACATTTTTGCACGTAGATAGTCTTCCAATAAAGGGCAGATCTATTATAGCTGCAACTGCCTCGTAAGATACAACTTTAGAAAAATGATAAAATATTTCCTTTCAGTCATTCTTTCCCTGACTTTTTTTGCTTCTATTGCTCAAAAGAAGTGGACACTCGAAGAATGCATATCTCATGCTCTGGAAAATAATATTTCGATTCGTCAAAGTGAATTGGAATTGGATTTAGCTGACGTTGGAAAGAAAGATGCAATTGGTAATTTTTTACCCTCTCTTAACGGAACGGCTACCAACGCTTGGAATACAGGACTTACACAAAATGTAACCACAGGAGTTTTGCAAACCCAAACCACGAGAAATTCATCCTATAGTATAACGGCGGGAGTGGGAATATTTCAAGGACTACGCAATATCAGATTAAACCAAAGGGCTGCACTGGCCAAAATGGCGGCGCAATATAATCTGGATAAGATGAAAGACGATATCGCTCTAATGGTTGCAAATTCCTACCTACAAATTTTATTAAACAAAGCAAATCTGGAGGTTGCCGTTTTCCAAAATAGATTGACTTTGGAACAATTAGCCAGAACCAATGATTTGGTAGATGCCGGAGTTTTGCCGCGTGGGGATCTTCTGGAAATAAGAGCTACAGATGCCAATGAGAAACAAAAAATTGCAGTAGCCGAAAATGCCGTTCAAATCTCTCTGATTAGTCTTGCGCAACTTCTTCTGATTAAGGATTATGAAAATTTCGATATTGCTGACAGAGAGTTCGAAGTTTTTCCAAATGAATTTTTGAATAAGCCCGTTAAAGAAATCATTGCGGCAGCTCAAGAATCAAGATCTGAAGTCAAGATTGCAGAAAATCGTGTGGCGCTTGCCCAAAAGGATTTGGAACTTGAACGGAGTAATTATTATCCTAGTCTAAACGGATTCTTTAATTATAACACACGTGAATCCGGTGCAGATAGAATAGTTTCCGGAGGGATTAATCCCGATCAACCTACCCAGACCATAGGGATAGTGGAAGAAACAGGACAAGCAGTAGTAGCACCCAATTTTGCTTTTATCACTGAACCTCCATTACCTTATGTGGAACAATTGTGGAGAAATGACGGTATATCTTATGGAGTACAATTGAATCTCCCTATTTTCAACGGTTTATCGGTAAGGAATAACGTAAAAAGACGGCAGATCGAACTAAAAAACTCTGAATATCAACTAGAACAAGCACGGCTTGATCTGGAATCAAACGTGTATCAAGCTTTCGTAGATGTACAAGGAGCCCTTAAGGCTTATGAAGCAGCTCAGGTTGCTTTGGAATCTCAGGAACTAGCTTTTCAATATGCAAATGATCGGTTTGATGTGGGATTGACCAATGCATTTGATTTTAGCCAATCTAAACTACGATTGGATAATGCCAAAATTGAACTAAACAGAACCAAATTCGATTATATTTTTAAAGTAAAAGTGCTAGAACTCTATTTCGGAATCGCGCCTAATCAACTAAAACTCTAAAGAATGAAAAAAAAGACGTTAACCTGGATTATTGTAATAGTCTTAGTGCTGATTATCATCCTGATTGTTGGGAAGAAAAATGGCTGGTTTGGAGGTAAAGGAGATTTTATAGAAGTGGAAGTGACTACTATTGAGGCTATAGATATTGTAGAAACAGTGGCAGCAACCGGGAAGATACAGCCGGAAGTTGAAGTGGCACTTTCCTCAGAAGTCTCGGGTGAAATCATTGCACTACCAATTAAAGAAGGGCAAGCTGTTGAGAAAGGAGATCTGCTAGTGAAAATCAATCCGGACTTGATTCAAGCCACCGTGAGTCAGTCTCAAGCCGGATTACAAAATGTGCGGGCACAACTTGCACAAGCAGAAGCAAGTGAACATAATGCAAAACTGAATTATGAAAGAAGCAAAACACTTTTTGAAAAAGGAGTGATTTCTAAATCAGAATGGGATAAATCCGTGGCTGATTATGACATGGCAAAAGCCAATAAACAGGCAGCGTACTACAATGTTCAAAGTGCTGCGGCTAATGTGAAACAATCTGTTGACAACCTTGCAAGAACCACAATTTACGCCCCGATGAGCGGAACAATTTCCAAACTATCTGTGGAACTTGGAGAACGTGTTGTGGGAACAGCACAAATGGCAGGAACAGAAATTGTGAGAGTCGCCAACCTGAAAAGCATGGAAGTGGTAGTAGATGTCAATGAAAATGATATTGTGAAAGTAAATATTGGTAACGAAGCAAAGGTGGAAGTAGATGCCTATTTGAAACGAGAGTTTAAAGGAGTCGTAACCGAAATTGCGAATAGTGCAGAATCCAATTTAACGGCAGATCAAGTGACCAATTTCAAAGTAAAAGTCAAAATACTTCCGGAATCCTATAAAGATCTGACCGAAGGTAAACCCGATAGCTACTCACCATTCAGACCGGGAATGACTGCCACTGTAGATATTGTTACAACTAGAAAAGAACAGGTTATCGGAGTGCCAATCAGTGCAGTTGTTGTGAGGACAGACACAACGGGTGTAGAAAACAACGACATCAAGGGGAAAGAAAAATTCGAAGCAGTTTATGTAAAGGAAGATGGAATGGCGAAATTGCGAGTCATTCAAACGGGAATCCAAGACGATACCAACATCGAAATTATTTCAGGTCTGAAAGAAGGGGAGACTGTAATAGTAGGTCCTTATACCACAGTAACTAAAACGCTGAAGCCGGGTGATAAAGTAGATACTGCCGCAAAGAAATAACATGAAAACAACCATTCTTTGTTTAGAGACGGCAACAACCAATTGTTCCGTTGCCTTGACTGTAAATGGAAAAGTAGTATCCGTTCGGGAAGAGAACAGCAAGAAACATGCTCATGCCGAAAAACTGCACGTTTTTATTGAAGAAGTCCTACATGATGCACAAATTGGCAAAAAAGAAATAGACGCCATTGCCGTTAGCAAAGGTCCGGGATCTTATACAGGGTTGAGAATAGGTGTCTCAGCAGCAAAGGGTCTTGCATTTGCACTTGATATTCCCATTATCACTATAGGAACATTGAACGTTCTGGCACAGCAGGTAAAAGATCAAGTAGATTTTATTATTCCTCTATTGGATGCGCGAAGAATGGAGGTGTATGGGGCCGTATTTGATAATAACAAAAATCAAATCAGAGATATTCGTGCAGAAATTCTAACGCCCTCGTCTTTTGCAGAATTCTTGGGTACCGGAAAATGTATTTTTATTGGTGATGGTGCAGCTAAGTTCAGAACTGTTAGCGACTTTAACAACGCCGCATTTTTACCCGACAGATATCCCAGCGCTAAAGAAATGGGTGAGTTGGCACTGGATAAATATAAAATAGGCGACTTTGATGATGTCGCCTATTTTGAGCCTTTTTATTTAAAGGAATTTATTCCCGGGAAATAGCTATTGCTGGTGTAATTGGTCATAATGTGCCACTGCCTTAATTAAATCACGCTCATTGCTAAGATCAAGTTTATTTTGTTTAATAAACGTATTCATGTCTTTTTTGGATCCTGCAAAAGAATTCTGGATTTTGGATTTCCCTGTTGGCAGTTCGAGGAAGGTTCCGTTGTCCACTAAATAATAAGTTGTAGTTTTCGGAAAAGAAGGTGGGGTGTCACGAGCATAATTAGATTGCGCTTTTTGAGCTTCCTTGAAGGTTGCAGTCACTTTTTTATAAAGACTAAAACGCTTTCCTTCGTGCAAAACATTAAAATATCCTCCTTTCTCGTTAGATCCTCGAAAAGGAACAAAAACATAAAACTGTGTACCGCTTTTTACATAAACATTGGGGTCTTTCATCAAGGCTCCAATTTCTGTTGCTGAAGGGCTTTGTTTTATCTCAATCTCATCGGCAAAAGCGTTGTATCTCATCGGAACGCCTGTCCTCACCGGTTTGTTATCCTGATAAATAGTACCCGGGATAAAATTCGGATTTGCGTATGCTTGATCTTTAATAGCCTCAAATTCCGCTTCAGTTAAACCAAAAGCCAATGCTTTTTCGTTCAAATCGATGGTTCTTGAGTGAATATCCAATTCACTGTTCATACGCTGACCGATAGCCGAGAAACCTAAGCACAGACTAAAACATGCTATCAAAATTTTTTTCATAGTTGTCGTTGTAAAATTCAAATAAATACAAAAATATGGATCTTTCTTAAATAAGTGATTGGTTTATTGTAATTTATTTGTATGGAGCGCTTTGAGCTTTGATTTGCTCCATAATCTAATCTATTCTCTATGCCGCCTTGGGCTCCATTATTGTTTCTGAAGGGAATCCTTCACGTGAACTACTCGTTGAGGATATGGAATATCAATTCCCGCTGCATCTAATCTATTTTTAGCTTCTTCTAAAACGTAGAAGTGTAGATCCCAAAAGTCTGCATTTGTTGCCCAGTAGCGAAGCGTTAAATCTACCGAATTTTCATTTAGAGCAGCAACTGCCACCATGGGCATTTTCCCTTCTTCTTTTAATACGGCATCCTGTTCCATTACCAAGTTCATCAAAATCTCCTTTGCAAGTTTAATATCGTCACCATAACCAATTCCGAAGGTGAAGCTCTCTCGACGAATGTTTAGAGCGTTGTAATTTACAATTTTATCGTTGCTGAGTTTGCCATTGGGAATAACAGCTACTTGGTTTCCGAAGGTGGTAATTCGGGTATTGAATATGGATATTTCCGATACTGTTCCTTCTACCCCTTGGGCGCTGATCCAATCACCCACTCGAAACGGACGGAGTACCAATAATAAAACACCTCCGGCCAGGTTTGATAATGATCCTTGGAGTGCCAGACCAATGGCTAAACCTGCTGCACCAATCATTGCAACAAGTGAAGCTGACTCAACCCCGAGCTGAGTTACTACCAATACAAATAACAGAATTTTGAGTGCCCAATCTACCAAACTACTGATAAAATTTTCAAGTGTCGCGTCCGGATGGCGCCTGGTAAAAAATCGTCTGACTAATTTCTTAATAAATTTTATTACCCAAATTCCGATAATTAATATTAATAATGCGGAAATCAGCGAAGGTAAAAAATCGATGATTTTGGTGATTAAACGTTCAACATACACATCAAATTGATGGATCTTGTCTTCCATAAAATAATTTTAATTCTTAAGTTTAGTAATTAAGGAATTGATATTGGTAGTAGGTTGTTCGCAGACAGAATTTCGACAGAGGTAGGCTAGGGTTCTATAACGTTTATAACGTCCTTTTAATAGAGGTATAGACTCAATTTTTGTGGAGAATGCCAGAATTTTATTCGGAATATATTCGGCTAAAATTCTTTTTGCTCGCTCCGGGGCATCTTTTCCAATTACCGCAATTTCATGAAAATCTTCGGTGAAGTTTAAAAGTAAATTTAGCCAATGAGAAAATCCTGTGGGATAGGTTTCTAATCGGTCAAAAATATTTAATAAAAATTGTTTGCTTAGATCTTCATATTCCGGATTTCCAAAATAACGACTCAGGAAAAACAAATTCTCGGCCATGACTGCGCCGGAAGAGGGGATGACATCATCATGAAAATCAACCGGCTGAATGAAAACCTCACGAGATTTCACGGTTGTAAAGCTGAGACTTCTAATACTGCCATCATAAAAATCCTCCAGAACCTTTTTGGTGAGCTTTTCGGAGAGATCCAGCCATCTGAGCTCGGATGTAATTTCATAGCATTTTATAAAAGCAGCAATAGTCCAAGCATAATCTTCTAAGAATCCGGGAATAGACGATTTTCCATTCTTATAATTTCGCCAAAGCTCATTACCATTGAATTGATATTTAATTAAGAACTCAGCATTCGAGAGTGCCATATCTAAGAATCTTTGCTCGGGAATGGCGCTATAAGCATCCAATAAACCAATAATTGTTAAGGCGTTCCACGCAGTAAGAACCTTATCATCCAGCCTTGGTTTTTTTCGCTTCTTTTGAAGTTCTCGTAATGTATTTTTCCATTCAGACACTTTTTCATTCAGAGATGCAACTGAAATATTGAACTTGTTTGCGAAATCAGAATCAGAAAATCTCCGATGCAGAACAAAACGACCTTCCCATTCCGCCTCAGGGAGCATGTAATAATATTGAGAGAATAAATTAAAATCCGTAATGCTATTTTCTAATTCCTGAATTGTGAAGGTGTAGTAGAAACCTTCTTCTCGTTGTGCATTTTCATTTATACTGTCGGCATCCATTGAAGAATAAAAAGCTGCGGTAGCATCTGTCAATTCCGTAGATATGAAGTCAATAATGTCAATGGCAGTTTGCTTAAAAATCGGTTTTTTAGAAATCTTGAAGGCATTGATGTACAAACTCAAAAGTTGGGCATTGTCGTAGAGCATCTTTTCAAAATGTGGAATTCTCCATGTGCTATCAGTGCTATATCGAGAAAAACCTCCATTTAATTGATCAAAGATTCCGCGTTGCGCCATTTTCTCCAAGGAAGAAAGCACATAAACTTGCAGGTCATCATCCTTTTTCAACGTTGCATATTTCAGTAAGAATGATAAGGTTCCGGGAAGCATGAATTTTGGAGCTTGACCAAACCCACCGTTTACGCGATCAAAATTTAACTTGAAAATTTTTATAATTCGTTCCCAGTCAAAGGAATGGATGCTGTCCGGCGTGGTATTGCCGTCTGTCCGGAAAGATATTTTTAAACCTTGTTCAAGTCTTGAGGCATAATTAAGAAGTTCTTGTGGATCCTGTTCATACAGTTGCTGAATAGATTCCAGGTTTTCGATCCACTGTTCTTTTCGAAAATATGTTCCTCCCCACACAGGTCGCCCATCCGGTAAAGTTACGACGTTAAGAGGCCATCCGGCAGAGCCTGTCATCAGTTGCACTGCTTCAATGTAAACATGATCAACATCGGGGCGTTCTTCCCGATCTACTTTAATGCAGACATAATGCTTGTTCATGACATCAGCCACATCGGGGTCTTCAAAACTTTCGTGCTCCATAACATGGCACCAGTGGCAAGCGGCATAGCCGATACTTATGACAACAAGCTTATTCTCTTTTTTTGCAAGCTCGAAAGCTTTTTTAGAAAATGGTTTCCACCATACCGGATTATTGGCGTGTTGTAGTAAGTAAGGACTTGATTCACTTTTTAGCTCATTTGCGTGGGGAACCATAGTATTGAAGTTTAAAAGTTTTATCCGTTAATTGCAACGACCCGATCTATTTTGTTCGGCAGTAATTGCTTTAAGAGGTTTTCAATACCGTTTTTCAGGGTGGCGGTAGAAGAAGGGCAACCACTACAGGCTCCTTGTAATAAGACTTTAACCGTTTTTGTTTCCGGTTCAAAAGAATCCAAAGAGATAAATCCGCCGTCTGTTGCCACAGCAGGAGTAACATACTCATCTATAATGGCAATGATCTCCCGCTCAAAATCTGTTAACAGTCGATTTTCTCCATGAAGAGGAGCTTTTTGTGCAGTTTTCTTTTCTTCGGTAAGAATGGGTTTCCCTGAATCTACATATTTTTTAATGAATTCGCGAACCTCCATAGTAATATCTTCCCATTCCAGCATTGGATACTTTCGGATAGAAATGAAATTCTTCTGAATGAAAACTTCTTTCACAAATGGAAAATTGAATAGTTTTTGAGCAAGAGGAGAATCTTTGGCTTCATCGATGTTTTTAAATTCAAAATTACCGTCAACCAAGGTGCGGTTGGCAATGAATTTCATGACCATCGGGTTTGGAGTGCTCTCAGCATAAACGGAAACCGGTAGATTGCTGCGCGTTGGTTTTTCAATGATAACCTCTTTCCCGGAATCTAAATATTTTAAAATTGAAACAGCTACTTCCTCCTGAACGTCTTTCCATTCTACAATGTCATATTTCTCTATGGCGATAAAATTCTGAGAAATGAAAATAGTTTTAACGAAAGGAAGGTGAAACAATTCTTGAGCTAAAGGACTTGGTTTAGCTTCATCTATATTATGAAATTCATAACTCCTCGTTTTGGTAAGAAAAATATTCAGATTGAATTTCACTATTCCCGGATGTGTTGTGGGAACAATTTGAATTGTAGTTTTCATGAAATCTTTTTTGCAAAAATAAAGAATACCAGACGATAAGGAACATGTATTCGCCAAACTAACATTCTATTATGTTTTGAGCTTAAGAATAAAATTGGACAAAAATCACTCTTGATGATGATATTATTTCAGATTTACTTCTATATTTGGCAGTTGCTCCCTAAGAATTATGCGTCAGGTATACCTGCCGTTAACATTTTCTTTTGTAATATTGGGAATCTTTTATAAATCGGGTTTTGACATAAAATAGATCAACACAATCAAACCTAAATAGATATATGTAAATTATGAAGATTAAGCTCATTCCCCTACTGCTACTTCTTATAGCGCCCTTAATCACTTTTTCACAAGACGGATTACCGGTATATACGGATTACTTAGCTGATAATCTGTATGTAATACATCCTTCTATGGCAGGAGCTGCACCGGGAACACGTATTCGTTTAGGAGCTAGGCAGCAATGGTTTGATCAAAAAAATGCTCCAAACCTTCAGACGCTTAATGTAGCGAGTAGAATCACAGAACGTTCGGGTATAGGGGGGATTGTATTTAACGATCAAAATGGATTCCATTCACAAACCGGAGGGTATCTTACATATGCACACCATATTCCATTCTCTTTTATTGATAGTGAATTGAATCAGCTTTCTTTCGGGCTAAGTGCCGGCATAATAGATTCTAGATTGGATGAAACACAGTTCAATCTGGAAAATTATGACCCGATCATTTATGGGAATATCCTGAGTGCCACATATTTTAATATGGATGCGGGAGTCTCTTACCATTTTTTGGATTTTGCTGCACATTTCACGGTGAAGAATTTACTCTACCAAAAACGCTTGAATTATACTGAAGAAATAGAATCTATAAATCAAAGAAAATATCTTCTTGGAGCATCCTATGCCATGGGAACCATGAACAAAGACTGGGGATTTGAACCATCGTTTATGTTTATGCACACTGAGGGAACTCAAGAAACCTCTGTTGATCTAAATTTCAGAGCTATCAAAAGGTTTGATGGAGGCAGAGGATGGGCAGGACTTTCTTATAGAAGAGCACTGGATACGCCGGATTTCGAAGAAGGATTGGGTTCTAAGGGAGACGCTATGCAGCACATTACACCGGTTATTGGTATTAATTTTCACAACTTCGTATTCGCATACATGTATTCCTATCAAATGGGAAATGTTACGTTTGACAACGGCGGTTTCCACCATTTAACCCTCGGTTATAACTTTGGAGTAAGACAAGATAAGTACGATTGTAACTGTCCGAACGTTAATTAAAAATACTTTTCAATGATTATTAAATCTCTTGGAGATAAGCGTCCGGTTATACCGGAAAGTTGCTTTATTGCTGAAAATGCAGTTATCGTAGGGGAGGTTGTTTTGGGCGAGGAATGCAGTGTATGGTATAATGCCGTAATTCGAGGAGATGTGCATTCAATTTCCTTAGGTAATAAAGTGAATGTACAAGATGGAGCCGTAATTCACGCTACTTACAAAGTTTCTCCCACCGTTATAGGTAACAATGTGTCTATTGGTCATAATGCTATTGTTCATGGTTGTACTATTCATGACAATGTACTTATTGGGATGGGAGCAATTGTGATGGACGACTGTGTTATAGAAAGCAACAGCATTATTGCGGCAGGAGCCGTGGTCTCTAAAAATACACGGGTTGAGAGCGGGAGTATCTATGGCGGGATTCCGGCTCATAAAATTAAGGATGTAAGTCCGGAATTAACCAAAGGAGAGATTGAGCGGATTGCTAATAACTACACTTTATACGCTTCCTGGTACAAATAAAAGGACAACAAATCAGCTCAAATTTCTTCGTCAAAAATCCAAAAATTCTACAGAGACAGAGCTGCCATAATCTTTAAGAAGACTGTTTAAAACATCGGTGTCTTTATTTGTGTAAAATTTACAACTGGGATTGTGCTCCTCCGGTTGAAGTAAATTCTGCTCGTATAACACCTTTTTGGTTTGCTTTGCGACGGCTTCTCCGGAATCGATGACATGAACATTTATGGGGAGTAATTTTTCCAAAATTGGTCTCAAATGCGGGAAATGTGTAGAGCCAAGTACAATATAATCGGCATCTGCCTGAAGCATGGGTAGGATATGTTTTTTTAACAATAAAAGCATTTCCTGAGAATTGATCTTTCCTTCCTCAATTAAAGGAACCAGGCCCTCCCCAACAATTTCGGTAATGACTACGTGATCTGAGAAATGTTTGGAAGTCTTGTGAAAATGATCACTATTTAATGTTCCCTTAGTGGCTAAGATGCCTATGCTTTTAGTTTTTGAAAGTAGAGCCGCCGGCTTTATAGCCGGTTCAATTCCAATTAGTGGAATAGTAAATTTTTCACGGAGTATCTCAATAGCATTTGTTGTTGCCGTATTGCAAGCTACCACAACCAGCTTACATCCAAAATCCTGTAATTTTTGGACGTTTTTGATGCTTAACTCAATGATTTCTTGTCGCGGTCGATTCCCATAAGGCGCATATTTGCTGTCTGCCAAGTATATCGTATTTTCATATGGGAGCAATTTGTGCACCTCTTTCCATATAGTTACGCCGCCTACTCCGGAATCAAAGAAGCCTATGGGTTGGTTTGTCCTCATGCCTTAAAAATAGCTAATCTGCATAAAAAAACCGACTCTTTAGAGAGCCGGTTGAGAAATTTTTGGAAAATCAAATTAGATGCCGAGTTCCTTTTTTACATCATTCATCAAATCTTTTCCTTCTGCCATCAGGATTCCGCTCCCGATAGAAGAATCAAAAACATATTGAAAACCTTGCGCTTTTCCAACTTTTTGGATGGCAGCACGTGCTTTTTCAAGTATAGGTTTCATGATATCCATTTGTTTCTTTTCTATATCGGCCAAAGCTTGCTGACGGTATGCCTGAATGTTGCCTTGCATTTCTTGAACCTCCTCAACACGTTTCATGTTCTCTTGTTCGGTTTTACTAGCCGCCTCACTATCATACTGTCTCATTTTAGTCTCCAGTTCTTTCATCATCGCTTTTATTTCGGTGTCATAAGACCGCTCTATCTTCTCAAGAGATGAGATAGCAGCTTTATATTCCGGCATAGATTCTACCAAAACTTGAGCCTCAATATGAGCAACTTTAGTTTGAGCAATGGCAGCCCCGGTGGTTCCTATGATAAGTGCCAGAGCTACTATTATGGTTTTCATTCTTTTCATTTTTTCGAATTTAATTTAAGTGTTATGGAAATAATTAGTCTTTCTTGTAAATCAATTTCTTTGTCGGGCATTTCTTATAGAGTCTTGACGCCGTTGCCTTTCTTCCAGTAAACGTTGTCTTCGCTCTTCAAATTCCCGCTGTTTTTGTTCCCGAATGGAATCTCTTTCACGTCTACGAGCCTCGGCAGTGCTCTCTCTTTCTCTTTGTTTTTCCTCAATTTCTTTTTCGCGTTCTTGCCTTTTTTCTTCCAGTTCTTTTTGTCTTTCAGAGGCTCCTTCTTTCTCTTCTTTCATGGCTTGGCGCTCTTCGAGTTCTATTTCACGTTGTTCTTTTCGACTATTCGCCTGAACTCTACGACCTGCACGCTCTATACTGCGCAATACCAAATCACTGATATCATTTCGTTGTGCAGCAAAAAGCATTACAACATCTGCAGACTTATCAAAAATAAAATCATATTTCCGATTCTCTGCTATCTCCTGAACAATATTAAAAACTTGATCCTGTATGGGCTGAACAAGTTGGCGGCGCTGGATCATTAAATCTCCCTGAGGTCCAAATCGGTTTTGTTGATAGGCTATGATTTCATCTTCTTTTATTTTTATTTCTTCTTCTCTTTCGTCAATCAGTTCCTTTGTGAGTAAAATACGCTCATTGGCAAGATCAAGTTTCATTTGGTTCACTTCATTTTGCATCTTTTCCAAATCACGCTTCCATCTTTGTACTTTTCCTTCCAATTGAGTTTGAGCTTCACGATATTCAGGAACACTTTCAAGAATATATTCCATGTCTATATACCCGATTTTCACCCCACGTTGTGCAGAAATACTTAAGGAAATAAAGGAAAATAAAAGAAAGGAATAAAAAAATGATTTTGTTTTCATAATCCGATATGGTTCTAGTTGTTGAAAAAACTATGCCAAAATTAAAACTGTTGCCCGATAATAAAATGGGTTTGCCAGCCATTGGCTTCTTTCCTTCCCATTACCGGATCAAATCCGTATCCGAAATCAATTCCTAACAAACCGAATGCAGGCATGAAAATACGTAACCCTGCTCCGGCAGACCTTTTCAGTGCAAATGGATTATAGTCTTTAAATCCATCAAAAGAGGCTCCACCTTCTGCAAAAGCAAGAACATAAATAGAAGCCATTTGCGCCAAGGTTACAGGATATCTTAATTCTAACGTAAATTTATTGAAAATAGTATTCCCGTCAATATCACTCAAAGATTGGTTTGGATATCCGCGCAGCTGAATGATTTCCCTTCCGTCCAGACTATAAGCTCCAAGACCGTCGCCGCCTACAAAAAACCGTTCAAACGGAGGGATGCCTCTGTCATTGTTATAAGCTCCAAGAAACCCAAATTCAGTCCCGGTTCTTAAGACCAATTTTTCTACAAGTCTGGTGTACCAGTCGCCTTTAAATTTGATCTTATAGTATTCAAGCCACTTAAAACGCTCCTGATCTATTTCCGAACGACGAATACGAGCATCTACCAATTGACTGCTATTGGAATTTGGATCTCTCAAAATACTTTCCTGTACCGCCCGATCTTCTTTCAGGCTCTTATAATCAACTCCATTGAAAAGAGAATAAGGCAAAGTTACCTTGGCCGTAATGCTGAAATCTGATCCGCCTGTTGGGAAAATGGGATTGATCGAGGTGTTATTCCGGCTCAAACCAATGGTATAGGCAAGGTTATTTGAGTATCCGTCACCAAAAGTGAACAATCCGGTATTGTAATTACTTAAACTATAATGTTGGAAACTCAGAGCGTTTGACCAGACAAAATAATCATCAGGCCAATTAACGCGCTTTGCCAAACCTACTGAAGCTCCCGAAATAGTAAAACTTCGCGATTTGTCGGCACGACGGCGATAATAATCATAGTAATATTGTTCTGTATGCGAAACAGAGGTGGAAAGCTGTACGGGTTTTTTGCCCCCAAGCCAAGGTTCTACCAAGGAAAGGCTGTATGTCTGATAATATGCACTTGCCTGGGCACGAAGAGACAACATTTGTCCGTCTCCCATAGGTAAGGGCTTGTAATATTTTGGATTAAAAATATTTCTTAAGGAGAAGTTTTTGAAAGAAAGTCCCACTGTTCCAATAAAACCTCCGCCTCCATAACCTCCTTGAACTTCTACCTGGCTAGATCCTTTTTCCACTACAGAATATTCTAGATCTACCAATCCATTTGCTTCATCAACATTTTTGAAATTGGGAGATAGTTTCTCAGGATCAAAGAATTGTAATTGACCTAATTCACGAAGGGTTCTGACTATGTTCTTTTTGCTGTAGATCTGTCCCGGACGAGTCCGTAGCTCTCGATAAATTACGTGGTCATTGGTTCGGTCATTTCCAACTACAGTTATGTCGTTGAAGTAGAATATATTCCTTTCAATAATTCTGATTTCAAAATCAATGGTGTCATTACGAACGGCAACTTCCACAGGATTAATCCGGGCTGCCAGGTATCCGTTGTTCTGGTACATATTCGTAATATCTTCAGCCTCGGGATCCTTTTCGTCTTGAATTTTTTTCTGAAGAAGAACGCCATTATAAACATCACCTTTTTTGATTCCTAATACTTGCCTAAGCTGAGCATCGGTGTACACGCTATTGCCTATAAAACGAATGTCTCCGAAATAGTATTTCCGGCCTTCTTCCAGATCCATCTTAATAGCCACATTCTTGTCATCAATAACAATAACCGTATCTTTTAAGATTCTTGCATCTCGATATCCGTTGGCCTTGTATTTGTTTAGGATGGATTCTTTATCCTCTGCAAAACCATCTTCGGTATATTTTGAACGTTTCCAAACCCTTATCGGATTTTTTTGTTTTACCTTTTTCATGGTTCTCCGTAATTTGGAGGAGCTGAAATGCTCATTTCCTGAAAAGGTTATGCTTTTAACTTTTACTCTACTCCCGCGATTGATGTCAATATTCAGATCACGCGAAGTTTCAACTCCTAAAGAATCGATTATAGGAGTTGTAGTGATGTGGGTTTTTGTGTTTAAGTATCCGTCTTTGCGGTACTTCTTTTTAATATAGTTGCTTGTTGTATTAAGTAGGTTATTCGTAATCTTTGTGCCGGGTTTAAGATCGTTATCTTTGATAATCTCTTTTTTCTTTGCTTTTTTTATGCCTTTTCCTGTAATGGATACTTCATGTAGTTTTGGCAATTCTACAATATAAAGTTCAAGATCGATCTCATCACCTTCAATATTGGTCACATAAAACGCAATATCACTGAAAAGGTTTTGGTCCCAAAGCTTTCTGGTTACATTACTCAGTTTTTCGCCCGGAACCTGGAGACGGTCACCCACTCTTAATCCTGTGAACGCAATTACCGTTTGCTCATTAAAACTTTGAGCTCCGGTAACCGTTATAGAACGGAGTGTATAAGTTTGACCACTGTCAAGTTTATTTTCTTGTGCTTGTAGAGGTAGGGTTACAAAAGCGAGTATTAGAAGAATACTAAAAATTCTTTTTAACATGTTTGCTGGGAAACTATTCATTAAGCTGCTCACTGGTTCTTCCAAATCTTCTTTCTCTTTGTTGATAATTTAGCAAGGCTTCAAAAAGGTTTTCTTTTGTAAAATCAGGCCACAATATATCCGTGAAATAAAGCTCGGCATAAGCTATTTGCCACAAAAGAAAATTGCTGATGCGTTGTTCGCCACTTGTGCGAATCAAGAAATCTACATCAGGCAGATTTCGCGTGTAAAGATGATTATTAATTGTTTGCTCATCTATATCGCGGGGCGAAATTAGTTTATTTTTAACTTTATCACTAATCTCTTGAATGGTTTTTACAATTTCTTCCCGAGACCCATAACTTAAAGCAAGTGTGAGGGTCATCCGTTTATGATTTTTCGTTTTTTCAATCGCCCTCAAAAGCTCATTCCGCGTTGATTGTGGAAGAGCGTCCAGGTTGCCAATAGCATTTAATTTAATATCATTTTGCACAAGCCGCTCCATTTCCGATTTTAATGAGGAAACGAGTAGCTTCATTAGTAAAGTCACTTCCACCGCCGGTCGGTTCCAATTTTCTGTAGAAAAAGCATACAGGGTCAAGTGTTTAACTCCTATCTCAGCACAACCTTCTACAACTTCTCTGACGGCCTTTGTGCCATTTTCATGCCCTTTGTGTCTAAACAATCCTCTTAGCTGAGCCCACCGCCCATTGCCGTCCATTACAATGGCCACATGCGCCGGTAATTTTTCAGGTATGATCTGGTCTTTTATGCTCATATTTTAGAAGTTACAATAGCATGGCTTTCGGCCAAATGTAAGAGAAAGATTAATGCCGGTAAATAAATACCAGTCATTGTTATTGGTGTTTCCAAAACTAAAGTTCTCTTTGCCGTCTCCTTTTGGGTTGCTTCCGTCCAGATTGTCTGTAAAGGTATATCGAGCTCCAATTTCCGCACCTAAAATGGCATGTCTTCCTAAAGAGAGTTTATAACCCAAGATCATGGGAATTGCAAAGTTGATTGATTTCCCGTCTGCCCTAAAGACTTCATTCTGATCCTTATATAAGTTGTGAAAACCAATTGCAGTTAAACCTGTATAAAGATAAGGGGTTGAAATATGCTCTCCGCTATGCACGTCAAAATCCCAAAAAGTATATTCTATCCCCAAAGATGCTTCTCCTAAGGTGCTTTGAAATGAATATCCTCTTTCATTGCGTCGGGTTTCATGACTGTCCGCATCATCAGCTTTTAATCTCGCTAAAATTAAGCTGGCACGAAAAGAATGACGGAGACTTCTGTTCCATCTAATAATTCCTCCCAGTCCAAGAGTTGTGGGGTTAATGAAAGCAGTAGATCCAACGTCTCCAACAAAGTTGACACCTCCCGCAGTTAAACCGATTTCATATGTTTGTGCTGTCAATGTGCCGAGGGTGATCATGCTCATTAACAGTGCAAAAAAGTATTTCATACTTATTTAAAAAGTTTGCAAATATAAAAATAACTTCGCTCGATTGTGATATGTTCAAGCTTTGTTGTTTAACAAGATTCCCTGCTGAATATTGTTCAAATCCTAAAATTTGTAAATGAAGTTGCTAATTCCTTTTATCTTCTCCCCAAAATAACTTCTTTCTGAGGGTCTGGATAAAGCCGTCTTCATGGAGTTGTAAGAGTTTAATTCTAAAAGGGGCTTTCTTTATAAAAACCTTCGTTTCATTGGCTACCGTAATGGTTCTTGAATCTAAAGAAAGTAAATAGCTGTCTTCTCTGCCGGTGACCTTGACACCCAACACAACCGAATCAGGCACTACCAAAGGGCGCGCACTCAAATTATGTGGTGCAATGGGAGTAAGAAGAATGTTTTTGGCACTGGGTTCTATAATGGGGCCTCCGCAACTCAACGAATACCCGGTGGAGCCGGTGGGAGTAGCAATTATTAACCCGTCAGACCAATAGGAGGTAAGGTAGTTATCATTGATCCACGTCTCTACCTGAATCATAGAGCTTGTATTCCTTCTATTAACAGCCACTTCATTTAAAGCGAAATTTAGCGAACCAAATGCGTCTGAAAAAGGTTCAAGGGCTGTAGTGAGTAAGGTTCGCTCAGAAATAGTATATTCTCCTTCGAGGATTTTTGCGAGCATCGTATGAATATCTTCCTTTTGAATGGTAGCCAAAAATCCTAATCGGCCTAAGTTGATTCCCACAATGGGAATGTTCAAATCTTTTACAAAAGCAACTGCTTTTAAAATAGTTCCATCTCCTCCGATACTAAAAAATAAATGAAAATCGTCATCTACTTTTTCAAAAGTCTCACAGGAAAAAATCAGTGGAGGAACTTCCGGTTTCTGAGACAGTAGCTGCATAAACTCTTTCTCGATGAAAACTCTTGCTCCTTTTTTCTGAAGAGCTTCCAGAAGAATGTGCAGATATCGTTCTGTATGCTGGTGGTAAAACTGTCCGTAAATGGCGACTTTCATAGGTCTAAATATTGAGATATTTATCAAGATACTTCGACCGTTGCTTTAAATCCTCTGCCATTTTATCCTCATCGTGCTGGCTCAAAATAGTATAATTGTAGCGGCGCAAAGTCTGAACTACGTTGTTAATATTCTGCTGCCCTATTTTTAAAGTAACCTCCACCATATCATCTTTAATCTCAGAAACAATTATTCCATAGAGATGCGCATTATTGGATTCAACAATTTGCGAAATCTCACTGAAAGAATAGTCATGCAAACCTTTTTCTATAACTATGATTCCTCCCGGCTCTGAAAGAAAAGGAGTGTTATTAAAAATCTCGATAATATCGCTAAGTTCATAATATCCCAAATACCGGCTTTCATCCATGACAGGCATTATGTTACTGTCCTGAACTGCAAAAGCTTCTAAAACATCCAGCCAATTCGTCTCCAAACTCACAAAAATAGGCTCTATGGCATAAGAGAAATCTTCGAGAATCCGATCTCCTTCAAAGCAGCCGGCATCAGTCTCAGACATGCAACCAATAAATTGACCTTCTTTTGAAACGGGAATGTGAGTATAAGTAAACTGTCGCGCCAATTCCCTGGCTTCTCTCACGGAAACAGATACATCCAAAGGATCAAAATCGTTTAAGATGTAATGGTGAATATTCATAGTCATAGCTTTTGAACGCAAATTAACAAATAATGAAGTCTTAGCGCGAAATGGTTTGTACTTTTGTAAATACTTTAATTTTTGGAATGGAGTTAAAATTAAAATCGATTCTTAAACTATTATCATGACCCAATTAAGCGTTAATATAAACAAAATCGCAACTTTAAGAAATTCTCGCGGAGGAAACGTTCCCAACCTGTTAAAAGTAGCTGAAGATGTACAAAAATTTGGAGCTCAAGGTATAACGATACATCCTCGGCCTGATGAAAGACACATAAAATACCGGGATGTGTATGATCTGATACCTATTGTCAAAACAGAATACAACATCGAAGGAAATCCGATCCCGAGATTTGTTGACTTGGTTTTGGAAGTGAAACCTACACAGGTAACACTGGTTCCTGATGCGGAAGATGCACTAACTTCCAACGCCGGATGGAATACGGTCAAGCACAAGGATTTTTTAAAAGAAGTGATTCAGGAATTTAAGAGAAATGGAATCCGCACTTCCATTTTTGTAGATCCGGATTTGAAAATGATTGAAGGAGCTGTAGAAACAGAAGCCGATCGTGTCGAGCTATATACTGAAGAATATGCCATACAATATGCCGCAGGAAATCTTGACGGGGTAAAAGCTTATGCCGATTGTGCGCGTCTTGCACATTCCTTTGGGATAGGGGTGAATGCCGGACATGATTTATCATTAGACAATATCCGGTTTTTTAAACAACAAGTACCGCATTTATTGGAAGTAAGTATAGGGCATGCACTTATTAGTGAGTCTTTATATCAAGGATTGGAAAAGGTTATTGCGCAATATTTGGATAAATTAGCATAGGTTAAAAGAAGTGGAAATGAAAGATAATACTTTACATTCTCAAGTTCTCGGGGAAGGAATGCCCTTAGTTATTCTACATGGTTTTTTGGGTATGAGCGATAACTGGAAATCTTTGGGAATGCAATATGCAGAAGAAGGTTTTGAAGTGCATCTTATAGATCTGAGAAATCATGGACGAAGTTTTCATAGTGAGAAATTTTCTTATGAAATCATGGTACAGGATCTGAAAAATTATTGCGGCGCACACAGTCTCAAGAAAATATTTCTAATTGGACACTCTATGGGGGGGAAAGTAGCAATGCTTTTTGCTACGCAATATCCCGAAAAAGTGAAAAAACTCCTCATTGCCGATATCGGACCCAAAGAATACCCTCCACATCATCACGATATTCTGAATGCTTTGGAAAAAATAGACCTGTCTGAAATAGGTTCGCGCACCGAAGCTGATGATATCCTTTCCAAATATCTTGAGGATGAGGGAGTGCGGCTGTTTCTGTTGAAAAATTTGTTTCGAAAAACAAGGACGGAATTTGGATGGAGAATGAACCTTCCCATTTTATCAGAGAAGATGGAAGCTATTGGAGAAGCCTTACCTCCAGATGCGGTTTATAACGGTGCCACCTTGTTCTTGCGTGGAGATAAAAGCGGCTACATAAAAGATGAAGACAAAAGCCTTATCGAAAAACATTTCCCTGATGTGAAAATTGAAACGGTGAGGGAAGCCGGACATTGGCTGCACGCTGAAAATCCCGAAATGTTCTACAATTTATCCATGAAATTTTTCAAGGAATAGAAGTAATTAATCTTTTAGAAACTTCTAGTAAAATATTCTTTATTTCATCAGGCTAAATTAAGAGAGTAAGCTATTTTTTCATATAATTGTAAAGACTTTTCTTATGCACGCATAAGATAAAGCACAGCCTAAACAAATTTTTGAACCTAATTTTTATTTTTATGAAAAAAGTCTTACTCTTTTCCGCACTCGCTCTAACAGCAGCGCTATCCTATGGCGGAGGATATCGGGTGAGTCTCCAAGGGCAAAAAGCTCTTGCGATGGGACACACCGGAGTAGCTGTTGTAAATAGCAGTGAATCTGTCTTTTTCAATCCCGCCGGATTGTCTTATCTGGATAATAAACTAAACGTTTCTGCCGGAGTCAGTGGGGTGTTCTCCAATATTGCATTTCAAAATGCTGAAACCGGAGCTTCCGTAAATTCAGACAGTCCAATGGGAACTCCACTTTATCTGTATGCTTCCTATCAAGCAAATGACTGGTTGACCGTGGGGCTTGGAGTTTATACACCATACGGAAGTACTGTAAAATATCCGGAAGAATGGGCCGGATCTCACCTTGTAAACTCTATTGCACTTCAGGCCATCTACATTCAGCCTACAGTTGCATTTAAAATTAATGAAATGATCAGTGTGGGAGGTGGACCTATCTATGCTATCGGATCAGTAAATTTTGAAAGAAGCCTTAACAGAACATTAGCTGATCTTGAAGGAAATCGCTCCACAGTAGAGGTTGACGCTTCAGGTGTAAGCAATTGGGGTTGGGTAGCCAGTACAATGATCAATTTTACAGAAGATCTGCACTTCGGGGTAACATATCGTTCAGAGATTCTATTGGAAGCGGAAGATGGAACAGCTAAATTTCACAATATTCCGAATTCTTCTCTAACGCCTTTTGCAGATTCTGACATTAAAGCAGGACTTCCAATGCCCGCCGAACTTTCTCTAGGTGTTTCATATGACTATGACAAATGGACTTTTGCTTTTGATTTTAATCGCAGTTTCTGGAATGTATATAAGTCCTTGGATATCGAGTTTGCCAATCCGGCCATTCCCGACTCTAGAAATGCAAGAAATTATAAGAACTCTTCCATTTATCGTGTAGGAATTCAATATGATGCAACAGAAATGTTCACCTTCCGTGCCGGGTATTATTTTGATGAGACTCCTGTAAGACCGGGATATTTTGCTCCCGAAACTCCGCGAAATGACAGCAATAACTTTACAGCCGGACTTAGTGTAAATATTGGAGAACATTTCCAAATTGATGCGGCCTTCTTGTATTCACATTTTAAAGAAGTTAATGAATCTTACGATTATTATTTTGAAGATGGAAATGCAGTGCCCTTTAGAGGAACTTATAAAACAAATGGCTTTATTCCGGCAATCGGATTGACTTACAAACTCTAATTTTTAAACAGAATTAAAATGAAAAATATATTCAAATATACTTGTGCAATTCTGGCTGTAGGTTTAGTAAGCTGCGAGCCCGAATTCGAAAACTCAGTAAATGATCCCGGTTTTTATAGCAGCGGAAATGCAGACTTCTCCCGATACGTTGCAGTAGGTAATTCCCTAACAGCCGGATATTCTGATGGTGCGCTTTTCATTACAGGACAAAAATATAGTTATCCAAACCTGATGGCTGAGAAATTTGCTTTCGTGGGAGGCGGAGAATTTACACAACCTCTAATGAATGACAATATGGGTGGAATGCTATTAGGCGGAACGCAAATTCTTGAGAATAGGTTAATTCTTGAAGTTGGAGCCAATGGAAACCCCGGACCGGTGAGGCTGCAAGGTACACCCTCAACAGATGCCGCTCAAAAACTATCCGGAACTTTTCAGAATATGGGAGTGCCCGGGGCTAAAAGTTTTCATTTAGTTGCTCCCGGATATGGAAATCCTGCAGGAATTGCAGCAGGAATGGCAAATCCATATTTTGCACGATTCGCAAGCTCAGATAATGCAACAGTCATAGGAGATGCTTCTGCACAACAGCCTACCTTCTTCAGTCTGTGGATTGGAAATAATGATATTCTTTCTTATGCAACATCCGGAGGGGTGGGAGTGGATCAAACAGGGAATATGAATCCGTCTTCATACGGATCTAATGACATCACAGATCCAAACGTTTTTGCAGCCGTTTATTCACAACAAGTGGATGCCTTGGTAGGATCCGGAGCAAAAGGAGTGTTGTTTAATCTCCCTGAAGTTACATCTGTTCCTTATTTTACAACAGTACCTACAAAAGTTATTCCCTTAGATGCCGGAACTGCTGCGCAGTTGAATGCACAATTTGCTGTTTATAACAATCAAATTTTACCGGCTCTTGCTGCAGCATCCGTAATTACTCAACAGGAAGCGGCTTTGAGAAAAATTAACTTTGAAGCGGGACAAAACTTCCCGATCATGACTGATGATGACTTGACAAATCTGACGCAGATGCTTATGGGGCCTCCATTCAATTTGCCACAACAAACTGCAGGATTGCTCGGTCAATTAAGACAGGTTAATAGCGATGATCTTATCGTTCTTCCTGCTTCATCCATCTTAGGCTCTACTCCCGATCCGGGAAATCCAATGGGAATCGTTGGGGTTACCATTCCTCTGGCAGATAAATGGGTGCTGTCTAGAAAGGAACAAGATAGAGTGAGAATAGCCACGGCTTCCTATAACGCAACAATCCGTGCCATAGCAGGAGCTAAAGGTCTGGCTTTTGTAGATGTCAATCAGGCAATGACAAGAGTAGCTACAGATGGTTTACCATATGATGGCGGAGTGTTAACAGCCCAATTTGTTACAGGTGGAACTTTTTCATTAGACGGGGTGCACCCTACACCAAGAGGATATGCATTCATAACAAACCTGGCTATTGATGCCATAAATCATACCTATGAGGCTACCATTCCAAGGGTAAATGTGGGAGATTATCCTACAATTACTTTGCATAATAATTAATCCATAAAATAAAGCGAAGAATCTCCGGAGAGACCTACTTTTCCGGAGATTTTTTTTATGGCCTTTAGTCAATGAATTTCGAATATTACGTTGACGCAAAACCTCATAAAAGGCATTAGCTAAATAGCGTATTTTTTCTATTTTTAAACGCAGGAAATAACTCAAAAAAGGATAATCTCAAAATCACAGTTATGAAAAGCATTGTAAAAATTCTATTAACCGCTATTGCCGTGGTAGTTCTGGCTAAAATCATGCCCGGTGTTGAAGTAGAAAGCTATGGGGTCGCAATTTTAGTAGCCATCGTTCTAGCATTGTTAAGGCTCATCGTCAAACCTCTCTTGATTCTTTTTACCCTACCTATAACAATTCTGACATTCGGTCTCTTCCTTCTTTTTATAAATGCTTTTATCGTAATGATGGTTCCCTACGTGGTGTCCGGTTTCGCAGTTTCTTCTGTCTGGATTGCTATGCTGTTCTCCCTGCTTCTCGCAATTTTTGAATCAGTTTTATTCTCTGTAATTAAAGAAGATTAGCTTCTACAGATAAAATATAAGTATGTGCTAAATGTTTGTGCTTTACTACAAAAAGCCCTACTTTTGCCACCCTTAATTCTCAAAAGAAAATGAATATTACCAAAAGAGAAATAGACGACTTGAATGCTGTCTTGACTGTTGAAATATCTAAAGAAGATTACGCCGATAAGGTAGAAGGTATCCTTAAAAATTATAGAAAAACAGCCAATATCCCAGGGTTTAGAAAAGGACAAGTCCCCATGGGAATGGTAAAGAAACAATATGGAAGAGCTGTGCTTGTAGAGGAAGTCAATAAGCTGATCCAAAATGCAATACAAGAATTTTTAGCGGATGAGAAGCTGAATATTCTTGGATATCCCGTGCCGGTTAACGAGGATGAGATAAATTGGAATGATGAGAATTACAAATTCGAATTTGAACTTGGACTTGCTCCTCAATTTGAAATTGATTTAAAAGCAAATGAAGTGGTGCAATACAAAATTATTGCAGATGACAAAGTGCTTGATGATCAAGTAGAACGAATCAGAAGGCAATACGGAAAGATGATCTCAAAATCGGAGATTGGAGAAAATGACCGCGTCACCGGGAAATTCACGAACGCTTCTGAAAATGAAGATGAACCTAAAATTGAGCATGAGACGGTGTTTGAAATGAGTGTGATTCATGGAGAAGAACAAAAGAAAGCGCTACTAGGAGCAACTCAAGGGCAAATCATAGAATTAAAAACTTTAGGTCTTTTTGAAGATGAGCATTTGAACCAAAGATACTTGGGTGTTGAGCACGACGATGCTCACGGGCTTGATATTGTAGTGGATTTTGAAGTTCAGGAGATAGTGGAGATGGAATTGGCTGATCTTAGCCAAGAGTTTTTTGATAAAGTTTTCGGAGAAGGTGAAGTTACTTCTGAAGAAGAGATGAAAAAGAAATTAAAAGAAGGCATGGAGGCCCGATACAACCAAGATAGTGATCAAAAACTTCTTGATGATGTGGTGGAATCGTTGATTTCAAATACCAAATTTGAACTTCCTGAAGACTTTCTTCAAAAATGGATTGCTCGCGCCGGAGAGAAAAGATTATCTGAAGAAGAAGCGAAAGCTGAATATGAGAAAAGTGAAAAAGGAATTAGATATCAGCTAATCGAAGGAAAACTACGTGCAGAGAATAACCTCAATGTCACTTTTAATGAAATGAAAGAGTATGCCAAGTCTCTGCTTAGAGCACAAATGGCACAATATGGACAAACAAATCCTGAAGAAGAGGAATTAGACGCCATTGCAGCAAGAGTTTTGGCAAATAGAGAAGAAGTTGAGAGACTAACGGAACAACTTCAAACCTCTAAGCTTCTCCAATTTTTCAAAGAAAATGCAAAGCTGAAAACCAAAGAACTCAATTACCGCGAGTTCGTGGAAGAAGTATATGGGTAATTCGGCGAAAATATAAGTATCTTTAGGCGTCGAATAATTTATTTTCGACGCTTTTTGTTTTATCCAAAAGGTATTTTTTAGAATTTTGCAAATAACATTTATAAAGGAAGAATAAATTTTATGGATTTCACTAAAGAATTTAAAAATTTCGCAATAAAAGATCAAGGGATTAATTCTATGTATTATGACAAGATTGTCAGTAGTATGTATCCTGTGGGATTAACTCCCAATATCATTGAAGAAAGACAAATGAATGCCGTCGCTATGGACGTTTTTTCGCGTTTAATGATGGACCGAATCATCTTTCTTGGCACCGCAGTTTCCGATCAGGTGGCCAACATAATTCAGGCACAATTATTGTTTCTTGCCAGCACCGATGCGTCTAGAGATATCCAAATTTACATTAACTCACCCGGCGGAAGCGTGTATGCTGGACTTGGAATTTATGATACTATGCAATTCATAGAGCCCAAAGTTTCCACCATCTGTACCGGAATGGCTGCTTCTATGGCTGCAATTTTGCTATGTGCAGGAGAAAAGGGAAAAAGAAGTGCTTTGCCGCACGCAAGAGTTATGATACACCAACCGCTGGGAGGTGCTCAGGGACAAGCAAGTGATATTGAAATAACCGCACGGGAAATAATATCCTTAAAAGAGGAACTTTATAATATCATTGCGAAACATACCGGTCAGTCTTATGAAAGAGTCTATGAAGACAGTGATAGAGATTACTGGATGAAAGCCGATAAGGCCAAGGAATATGGAATGATAGATGAAGTGTTGAAAAAATAAAAAAACAGGAATTATGGCAAAAGAAGATTTGGAATGTTCATTTTGCGGTCGTAAAAAGGCAGAAACTAACCTACTAATTGCAGGGCTAGATGCACATATTTGCGATCGATGTATTGAGCAGGCTCATGGAATTGTGCTGGAAGAGGCTATGCATTCCGGAAATCAATTGTTGTCTTCAGACTTAATGCTGAAAAAACCCAGAGTCATTAAAGAGTTTCTTGATGATTATATCATAGGGCAAGATCACACCAAAAAAGTAATGTCAGTGGCTGTGTATAATCACTATAAAAGATTATTGCAGTCAAGAAATGAAGATGATATCGAAATTCAAAAAAGTAATATTGTAATTGTCGGTCAAACGGGAACCGGAAAAACGTTGATAGCGAAAACTATTGCAAAAATGTTAAACGTTCCTCTCGCCATTGTAGATGCTACGGTATTGACGGAAGCGGGCTATGTAGGAGAAGATGTAGAAGGAATCTTAACGAGATTGCTTCAAGCTGCTGATTATAACTTGGAAAAAGCACAAAATGGAATCGTCTTTATCGACGAAATTGATAAAATTGCGCGTAAAGGAGATAATCCCTCCATTACTCGAGACGTTAGCGGCGAAGGAGTACAACAAGCACTTTTGAAACTATTGGAAGGAACGGTTGTAAATGTTCCGCCAAAAGGTGGTAGAAAACATCCGGACCAAAAGTTTATCGAGTTTAATACAGAAAACATACTGTTTATTGCCGGTGGAGCATTTGACGGAATAGAAAGACATATTTCAAAGCGTCTAAACATGCAAGCCGTAGGGTTTACTGCTGCTCGCAATGAACAACAACTGGATCGGAAGAATATGCTGCAGTATATAATACCGAAAGATTTAAAAGATTTTGGTCTTATTCCTGAAATTATAGGAAGGTTGCCGGTGTTGACTTATATGAATCCATTGGATCGCGAAACCTTGAGAATGATTCTCACAGAACCCAAAAATGCTATCATAAAACAATATGAAAAGCTCTTTGAAATGGATCATATTGATTTTACCATCACAGAAGATGCACTGGATCATATTGTAGATCAAGCGTTGGAATATAAATTGGGAGCAAGAGGATTGCGTTCATTATGTGAAGCGGTACTTACAGACGCAATGTATGAGCTTCCGGGAACAGATGTGAAACATCTGGAAGTGACAAAAGAATACGTAAGGGAAAAACTAGGACAGTTTTCAATGCAGCGATTGAAAGCAGTTTCTTAATTATCGAGCCGGAATTTCCGGCTTTTTTATTGAAACCATGATTTCAAAGGTTGAGCATATTGATTTAAAAGCATTTGGAATTTATGATTATTTTCTCTCATTAAAAAGAGAAGATTTGATACATCCCACAATCTCCGGGAATAAATTCCGCAAACTAAAATATAATCTTGGAAAAGCGAGAAAAGAAGATTATGAAACACTACTCACCTTTGGAGGAGCTTATTCCAACCATCTCTTTGCTACGGCTGCTGCGGGAAAGGAATTTGGTTTTAAAACAATAGGAATTGTCAGAGGTGAAGAACTGGAAAAGAAATTCTTGTCAAATCCGACATTGAATTTTTGTTATCAGCAAGGGATGCAACTGGTTTTTATCAGTCGCGAACAATATAAAAGGAAGGAAGAAACTGCGTTTATCCGGGAATTACAAGTCCGATTGGGTCCATTCTACCTCATTCCTGAGGGAGGAACCAATGCTGAAGCTGTGAAGGGCTGTGAAGAAATTTTAAATGAAGACGATAAAGTTTATAACTACATTTGTCTTGCATTAGGGACAGGAGGAACTATGGCAGGAATAATTAACGCAGCACGAGAAGATCAGGAAGTCTGTGGTTTTTCTGCTTTAAATTCAGATTATCAGCAGGAAAAAATTCGAAAATTCTCCAAAAGGCATGACTTTAAAATATTTAAAGAATATTCTTTTGGCGGGTATGGCAAAATAGATCCGGAACTTATACGTTTTATGAATGACTTCAAAAGAAAAACCAACATCGCGCTGGATCCCGTTTATACCGGGAAGATGGTGTACGGAGTTTTCGATCAAATGAAAAATAAAAAGTGGCCAAAGAATTCAAAGATCTTGGCTATCCATACCGGAGGTTTACAAGGTATTTCCGGAATGAATGATGTCTTAAGAAGTAAAAAATTAGAATTAATTGAATAATATGCTCAAAAGGTATTTCTGGGTAATCATCGCTTTAGGTGTTGTAGCAACAGGTTGTAAATCTAAAAGACCTACCGCCTATCAAAAAAGGAAACATCATATAGAACGTCCCGTGCGAACAAAAACGCCGGTAGCCAAAGATACTCGCAAATCGCCATCAACATCAAATGAAGAAGTTTATGTTTCTACGGCTCCTGCCAATATTCCTTATAATGAGAGAGTAGCCCTGTATATAAAGGAATTCAAAGGGATAGCGCAAGAAGAAATGGTGCAATATGGAATCCCTGCGAGTATAAAAATAGCACAAGGAATTCTGGAAAGCGGTGCGGGAATGGGAGAGTTGGCAGTACGTTCAAATAATCATTTCGGAATCAAATGTCACACAGGCTGGGAGGGCGATCGTGTGTATCATAATGATGATGCTGAAGGTGAATGTTTCAGAAAATATACGCATCCGAAATATTCCTATCGGGATCATTCCCTCTTTCTGACTGAGCGAAGCAGGTATCGGGATTTGTTTTCATTGAAGAAAGATGATTACAGAGGATGGGCTCGCGGATTAAAAAAAGCAGGATATGCGACTGATCCACGTTATCCGGAAAAGGTAATCGGAATCATTGAACGTTACAACCTGAATCAATTTGACAGAGAGGTTCTTGGAGGAACGATTGAAGAATCAACTCCGGCACCGGATGAAAGCAAAATAGCAACTTATACCGTGCAGCCGGGCGATACATTGTATAATATTTCAAGAAGATTTAACCTGACGGTAGACACGTTAATGAAATACAACGGACTTACCGATAATACCATCTCCATCGGTCAGACACTCTATCTTCATCCTGTAGAAAATTAAAAGCTTCAATAAAAAAAGCCTCCCGGAGTGCATCCGGGAGGCTTTTTAATCTTCAAAATAGTATCTTATTTATAATCTTTCTGCCATTGTGTAAATTGATCTGAAGTAAGAATCTTTTTCATTTCTTCACGCAGCTTTGAGTCAATTTTGTCCTTCTCAGCTTTTACGGTGGCTGAATTAATATCTTTCCCTGTTACGTGTTTTTGATAATCTACTTCTTTATTTACTAAAGCACGAAATACTGCTCGCGTTTGATCACCATTAAGACCATATTTCTCTGTCATAGTATGTGTTTCAGTTTTAGCTACAACTTCCGGACGGTTTTGGTCCTCAGATAAAGATTGTGCCGCCACTGATTGTATTCCTACAAACATGGATGCCGTAAAAGCGAATATTGTCAAGATTTTTTTCATTTCAGCTGATTTTTAGATTTTCAATCTACTAATGTAATTATTTCTTATGGTAAATAGCAAGAAACGCGCCATTTTTTTATTCTAGAGCTTCTCAATGGTTAAAACGTCTTCCACTTTCTTGACCAAAACTGTTTTTGATGCGGTAAGTCCTTTGATGGTTTTATCCCATTTCTTGTTACTAAGCCCACTTTTCTGCTTTAGATCTTCTAATGGAAGGCTTGAGGCATCACCGAAAAGACTCAAAAGTTTCATTTCGTCCTCAGTTAAAACCGGTTTTTTCTGTTCAGGTCTCATCTGTGGAAAGAATAGAACTTCTTGAATAGAGGCGTTGTTTGTTAAGAACATTACCAGTCGGTCCATTCCTATTCCCATTCCACTTGTGGGTGGCATTCCGTATTCTAAAGCACGAAGGAAATCAAAATCTATGTAGGAAGTGGCTTCTTCATCTCCTCGTTCTGCCAATTTCATCTGTTCCATAAATCGCTCACGCTGGTCTATTGGATCATTCAGTTCACTATATGCATTCGCAATTTCTTTACCGCATACCATCAGTTCAAATCGCTCTGTGAGGCTCGGATTATCTCGGTGCACTTTACAAAGCGGACTCATTTCCTTTGGATAGTCTGTGATAAAAGTGGGTTGAATAAAATGTGGCTCAGCTTTTTCTCCGAAAATTTCGTCTATCAGTTTGCCTTTCCCCATGGTTTCATCAACCTCTATACCCATCTCAACCGCTGCTTGTCGGATTTCATCCTCGGTTTTATCTGTTATATCAAAGCCGGTATATTTCTTTATGGCATCGGCCATACTAATACGGGCATAAGGAGCTTTAAAATCAATCTCATAATCGCCAAACTTTGCCTTGGATGTTCCATTTACAGCTATCGCACAATGTTCAAGAAGCTGTTCGCAAAAATCCATCATCCAGTTATAGTCTTTGTAAGCCACATAAATCTCCATGGCTGTAAATTCGGGATTATGCGTGCGATCCATTCCTTCATTACGGAAATTTCGTGAAAATTCATAAACTCCGTCAAATCCGCCAACGATGAGCCTTTTCAGATACAACTCATTCGCAATTCTCAGATATAAAGGAATGTCCAGGGCGTTGTGATGGGTCACAAAAGGCCGAGCAGCCGCACCGCCCGGAATGGGCTGAAGAACAGGAGTATCCACCTCCATGTAGCCACGTGCATTAAAAAAGTTGCGCATGGCATTGAAAAGTTTTGTTCTTTTCTCAAAAATCTCTTTAACGTGAGGGTTCACAATTAAATCTGCATATCGTTGCCGATATCGTTGTTCCGGATCTGTAAAAGCATGATGTATTTTCCCTTCGGCGTCTTCTCGAGGTTGAGGTAACGGGCGTAAAGCTTTGCTTAAAACGGAAAAGTTTTTCACCATAACTGTTTTTTCGCCAACTTGGGTAGTGAATAGGGATCCTTCCACACCGATAATGTCTCCTATATCAAGAAGCTTTTTATAAACCTCATTATAGAGCGTCTTATCCTCTCCCGGACAAATTTCGTCACGATTAAAATAGATCTGAATCCTTCCTTTTGCATCTTGTAATTCTGCAAAAGATGCTTTCCCTTGGATGCGCCTGGTCATTAACCGCCCTGCAATAATTACTTTCTTTCCTTCCTCGAAATTATCTTTAATATCCTCAGTTGTATGACTTACCGGATATAAATCTGCAGGATAGGGATTGATACCCATTTCCCTTAATTGATTCAATTTTTCACGACGAATATTTTCTAATCCGCTGACTTGCATGTACATCTGTTTTAAAGCGGCAAAGATAACAAATAGCTTGTGTAATATCTTTGTCTTTCGGGAAATGGAAGCGACTGCAAATAGTTAATTAATTTTTAAATAAAGCTGCTCTAAAGGGATTTGATTTTTAAAATCCCGAACTTTTAACCGATAATTTGAGGAAATAAATGGACTATGCGCGAATAATTCTTACTATTCTTTTTCCGCCATTGGCAATACTCGATAAAGGATGCGGTGTTATCTTGTTGGTAATGGTTTTGACGCTTATAGGATGGATTCCGGGGGTTGTCGCTGCTCTTTTTATCTTGAATAATACTAACCAACAATAAGCATCGTGAATAAATATTTTTTTATTTTCCTCATACTCTCGGCGTTTGCACTCTCAAGTTGTCATTTCACGGAGAAATTGATTATCAACCCTGATGGAAGCGGAACGATTGAATTGGATACAGATTTGAGTGAGATGATGTCCTTAATGGAAGGGATGAGCGAGGACTCGACCCCGGTAAAATCAGAAAAAGAAATTTTGATAAAAGATTTCATTCATCAAAACAAGGATAGTATTTCCAAGTTGTCCAAGGTGCAGCAGGAGCGATTGAAGAGCATTGAAAACTTCAGAATTCAACAAATTTCAGATCCTGCCAGGAAAATTATGAAATCACTAGTAAAATTGAATTTTAAAAATGTTTCGGAAGCTAACAATATTTTGATTGCGGCCGACAAAGCCCAACATTTCTTTAGTCCAAAAGTTGAAGATGAGCCGGCGGAAAACGGAAATGAAGATTTTATCGGAGTGGAATATATGTTTGCCAGAAATAAATTCACAAGAAGGGGTTATATCAAGGATGCAGCAAAGCATAAGGTACAATTGGACAGCCTGAAGAATATCGAAGGGTTTTTTGCAACATCCACATATAAATTACATTATACTTTTCCGAATGAAATTTCATCGTTTTCAAATCCGCAGGCTAAAATTGCCAAGAACAAAAATTCCATTCAACTTCAAGTGCCACTCCTGGATTATCTAAGGGATCCGGAAGTCCTGAATTTGGAGGTAACTCTGAAATAATTATTAACAAAAATTAAAACTATGCGATTTATTTATTTACTATTCCCGCTCCTGATGCTTGGAGCGTGCAAAACTCAACAAATGACTGATAAAACATCTTCAGAAAAGAAAACTTCTATCCTAAAGCCCGGTGCATGTCCCGAATCGGGTTCATGCGATGTTAAGATCCATAAAAATAGTATGATGACTATTATGACCGATGATACCGGGGCTACATATCCGGAAATACACACAGGGAAAAATACTGTTGTTGAATTTTCTTTTATGAGAAAAGGACCTGAAGGAACTGCTGATGGAAACTATTCCGAAACATTGCATTTCGAAATTCCTTCAAATACAAAAACGCTCAGTCTTCAGGATAATGGCTTGGCTGAGGTGAAAATGTTGTGGGGAAAGCATTGTTATTGCAAGGGTGAAGCCGGCTACTATGGGGTAAACAATGGAAAGCTCAAAGTAAATAGAACAGATAACGAACTGACGTTTGATGCGAAATTCAAAATTGATGGTCGGGAACAGGTGATTAGTCATATTATTAGAACCGCCAAATTATAACGAGATTCCGAGTATGAAAGCTTTTTCAGAGAGAAAGGCTTCATAAAAACTATAACCAATTGAACGAAAAAACGGCGACCACAATTTGCGGTCGCCGTTTCCTATTAATCTAACTAAATTACAATCAATTCTTAATAATCTTCTTGGTAGCTTGTTTACCGCCATTTCTAACAACCAAGAAATAAACCCCGGCTTCTACCGCACTATAATCCAGTTGTTTTTCTACAACAGATACGTTGGCATCAAAAGATTTATGAGATATAAGTCTGCCTCGTAAATCATAAAGTGATACCTGAACAAGATCAGACCCGGCAGGAGTCATTTTTAAGTTGAAGATCCCTTGAGAAGGATTAGGGTAAACTGCAAAATTTTCAAAAGCAAAATCTTGCACGCCCACAATACCATCTACAGTAATATGTGAATTGTTAACATCAAAGAAAATATTTCCGGAACCTCTTACCATAAAACGACCTGTAGTAGTATTCAAATTGGGAGGATAAACTACTGCGCTTCCGTTATTTGGAATTCCTGATGCAATAAGAATAGGGTAAGTCAAACCTCCGTCAGAAGAGAAATAAATATCCACATTAGGGCTATTAACTGATCCGCCATCGGTGCCGGCAACGTTCCATGTAATAGTTTCAGGAGTGCCAATGGTCCATGTGGAAGCAGAGTTGTGAGAAGTAATTTCGAATGGTCCTGAATTTCCATCTACGTTAACTCTCATATTTCCGTGATGTGAGGCTCCACCACCCGGATGATTATCACGCACGGTGAATCTAAAATTCATAGTACGCGCAACGCTTGGCACTACTTCCCACGTATTTTTAACCTGACCACTTAATACAGTTTGGATGCTAGGCATATATCTTATTGGAGACGAAGATGGTTCTAGGCTTCTAAACATGGGCCCTACCGCATTGGTCTCTCTTGGAGGCATTTGCCCTTGTTGTGGGTTCATTTGTTCCCAAGTATAGGTTAATGAAGCTCCGGTAGGATCATTTGGATCTGTGGCGGATCCTTCTAGAATGAAAGGAGTAGATTTCGGAATAATATAATTGGCTCCGGCATTCGCTACGGGAGGAGCATTATTGGTAGCGGTTTGAACTCCACATTGTGCCTGACCAACAGAAATGTTTGACCAAATTTCAGAAATGCTGATAGCATGAAAATACCCGTCAGCTCGGTTTTTGACATTGGGTGGGCAAATTCCCGCATAGCTCAAAATTGTGGATCCGCTTCCGGGCTCCATCGAGGTTGCAGGAGTTATATTTCCTTGACAAGAATTATTAAAGGTATGTCTTGCCCCAAATTGGTGACCCATTTCATGACAAACATAATCAATGTAGAAAGGATCATTGATAGGCTGAGGAAGTCCGGTAACACCTCTTGCTTTTGATCCATTAACACAAGGAGAACGCAATTGAGCGATACCGCCACCTCCGGTACTGAATACGTGTCCGATGTCGTAATTAGCACTTCCGATTCTTTGGTCAACAGTGGTTTGATTTTGATTAAGCATTATACCGCCATCATTGTTTGTATAAGGATCGGTAGAAGCACTCAAGAAAATTAGTAGGTCATTATTGTCAATGATATTCATATGAATGGCAACATCTCTTTCGTAAACGGCATTCACACGAGTCATGGCCACGTTCATTTCACTGAGAACAGCGGCTTTTTTTACTTCTTCTGTGGCGCTGGAAGGTATTCCTTGGCGGTTTAAATGAAAAGTGGCATACTCACCGGTACAAGCTAAAGCAAGACGAAAAGTTCGTAGTTTGCCGTCATTCGGATTCCGATACGCTTCGGAAGAATCGGGAATAGGTCCATTAGTGGCTGCCTCTTCAAATAGACACTGGAATCCATCATTGTACCCTGGAAGCTGATCTTTATTGTAAGCTATGTAATGTGTCTTGTCTTGAGTGTAGGAATCAATATACACAGTAGTTGCTTTTCCGGAACTGATCATCACGCTTACGCCATAAGGAGATACGCTAAATCGTGCTACAGCAGTTGGATCATCAATTCCTTGGCCCGCATAAGAACGGATTTCAGGATATTTTGCCTGCAACCCCGGCTCAAAGTTGGAAGCTTCATAAATTTTAAAATTTTGCAATTCTCCGTCTCCCACAGGAAGCGGTAGAATCACTGAAGAATTACCGGAAAAACGTTGAGGTGCCTGACGCACTAGATTTTGGAATGTGGGTACATCCAGTTTAAAAATATCATATTCTGTCGGAATACTATTGCGAGTCTCTAGGGCGAGATTATGCGATTCATTTAGCGAAACCTTTTGCCAAAGTTGCGCATGCGCATGAGAGCCCAAAAGCAGAATAACTACTACCAGAATAGAATTTAGGGTAAGTTTTCTCATTTTGATTGTCTTTTAAAATAGATAAATTGAATCTGTAAATATAATAAAGGAAATTTGGAATTACTTGTTTTTTAAAAATTTTGGATAAGGTTGCGCTTCTAATATACTTAAATTACTCCTTGATTAATTTCTTTGTAGCAGTACTTCCTCCGTTCTTTATTACCATAAAATAAACGCCTGACTGCAAATAGTTATAATCTAATTTTTCTTCAAATATCTTTGAATTGACTTCGTCATACTGACGATAGTCTATAATTCTCCCTCGTAAATCATATAGAGTTAATTCCACGGAAGAGGGAGAAGGAGGAGAAAATTTTAATGTGAAAAGATTCCCGGGATTTGGATAAAGTGAAATATTTAATAGCGTATGGCTTTCCACATTTAATTCACCGGTTACGATGATGTCACTATTGTTGATATCGAAAAAGATATTGTTTTTTCCCCTTACCATAACTCTACCTGTTGAGGTATTTATATTTGGAACCGGAACTCGGGCGCTTCCATTGTTGGGTACACCGTCTGCTAATATATGGGGATATGTATAACCTCCGTCTGCAGAGAAAAGAATTCGCACTTCAGCGGCATTTACTCTTCCGCCATCAGTATTTGCTACATCCCAGGTTATGGTTTCAGTAGTTCTTGTAGTCCAAGTAGCACCGCTATTTTGAGAAGTCACAACAAAAGGTCCGGCACTGTCATCAACAGTAATTCTTGTATTTGCACTGGCTGTTGCTCCACCACCGGGAGCATTATCTCTAACCAAAAATCTGAAATTCATTATTCGGGAAACCGAAGGGACAACTTCCCAACGGTTTTCAGTGGCTCCTAATCGGATAGTTTCCATGTTAGGCATATATCTAACAGGACTGGTAAGGGGTTCATTAATTAAAAATAAGGGTCCGACAGTATTAACATTCCTTGGTGGCATTGGTGCTTCTTGAGGGTTGAACTGCTCCCATGAATAGGTGAGACCGGCACCTGTAGGATCATCCGGATCAGAAGCCTGACCTTCTAAAACAAAAGGAGTAGATTTTGGAATAAAAAAACTAGTGGCAGTTGTGGCTGTTGGAGCACCATTGTTGGTTGGTGAAGTTACTCCACATTGACTATTGCCTCGAGTAATTCCAATCCACATTTCCTGAATGCTCAGCGAATTAAAATAATGAATTCTATCGCGCATAACATTGGGTGGACAAGCCCCAGCATAACTCATAATGGTTGTTCCGCTTCCGGGTTCTATACTTGAGGACTGACTCACATTGCCCCCACACGGATTATTAAAGGAATGGTTGGCGCCAAATTGATGCCCCATTTCATGAGCCACAATCATATAAAAAGAATCACCCATAGGTTCACTTAATCCAGATGCCGCGCCTCCTTTATATCCGGGCCAGCAAACAGCTCCCAAATAAGCCAGCCCGCCATAATGGGCAGCACTTAGAACATGACCTATATCATAATTGTCACTTCCAATGATGTTGTCACAGATATTTTGATTCTCATTGATGTTTAATCCCTTATCGTTAAAGGTAAAAGGATCTGAATCTTGATCAAGGAAAAAAAGTTCGTCTGTGTTTGAAACGAGTTCAAGACGAATAGCCACATCCCGCTCAAATACGGCGTTCAATTTCGTTAAAGCCATGTTTACAGCACTCATAATGGCAGTTCTCTTTTCTGTAGTTGAAGCATTTGGATTTATACCCAGCCTTTGTAAATGAAATGAGGAATAGTCACTGGTTGTCGATAAAGCCAATCTGAAAGTGCGCAAAAGTCCATCGTTGGAATTCAAAACGCCGGTATCTGCCTCGGGTTCTCCTAAAGTTCTTACCTCACAATCAAAGTGTTCAGTGGTTTCTTTATTTTTACCAGCATACACTACATAGGTTTCAGCAGTACCTGCCAATTTCTCTATAGTGACATCATCAAAATTACCGGAAGTAAGGGTAGCGTAGAATTCATAAGGAGAAATAGAAATTCGTGCAGAGGCGGAAGGATCATCTATGCCTATAGCTATATAAGATCTGATAGTGGGATAAGCAACCTGAAGCTCAGGAGAAAAATTAGAAGCCTCGTAAATGGCAAAATTCTGTAATGTTTCGCGATCAATTGGGAGCTTTAGTACAATATTCGAGTGCTTTTGAAGTCCGGATGGAGCATTTTTTATCATCTGCCGGAGGGTTCCCGTTTCCAATTCAAAAAAACCTGCATCGTTGAAGGTAACTTGAGAATCATCTACTGAAATTGCAGCAGGTTTCCAAACATTGGACTGGCTCAAGATCAATGTCGTAAAAAGCAAAAAGAACAGGGTAAAAAAGGTAGTTTTTTTCATCTATGGGGAATGGAATATGAAATACTAAAAGTAAAAATAGAATTTAAAACTTAAACGCTGTCAAAATAAATTTTTAATTCCTTCTAAAAAAGGGCCCTTTATGGGTATTTTTGGAGCCTTATTATTGTAAAGGATGAACAAAATAATTGAAGTATATGATCTTGGTTCTAAAGACTATAAAGAAACCTGGGACTTACAAGAGGAGCTCTTCTCGCAAGTTTTGAAAATCAAAAGTGATAACAATAAAACCCAAAACCCCATTAGTACACCAAACAAGCTGCTTCTTGTGGAACATCCTCCGGTGTTTACTTTAGGAAAGAGTGGTCATCAGGAAAATCTTCTTATTTCTCAACAACATTTAAACAAAATTGAAGCTTCATTTTATAAAATAAACCGTGGAGGAGACATTACATATCATGGACCGGGTCAGCTCGTGGGCTACCCAATCTTGGATTTAGAGAATTTTTTTACTGATATTCACCGGTACCTTCGATTTTTAGAGGAAGCGGTAATTATGATTCTTGCAGATTACGGGGTTAAAGGTGAAAGAAGTGAGGGAGAAACAGGAGTATGGATAGAACCAAACTCCACCGCGGCCAGAAAAATATGTGCCATTGGCGTTAGAGCCAGTAGATGGGTCACTATGCACGGTTTCGCGTTTAATGTTTTTACAGATTTGAGTTATTTTGATTACATCATTCCCTGTGGAATCAGAAATAAAGGAGTCACTTCTTTGGTCCAAGAAATCGGATTTTCGGAAAATAAAGAGCTGCTCCTTAAGGAAGTAAAAGAGAAATTTCAAAAATATTTTGCCTTGCTTCTCGAAGCTACAACAATAAAAAAAAACCGAGATTTTCACCTCGGTTCATTAAGTTAAAAAATAGAAACTTATTTAGAATATGCTGTGAGTATAACCGTGCTTTCAAGCTTCCCTTTAGAATAATCTTCTGTCTTAATCATTCCAAGATCTTTTGAAATCCATTGTTTAGTAGAGCTATCTAAGGTAGTTCCCATAGTTTTCGTTTTGGTGTTATGGCTTACAAGAAAGCAATCAAAACTGCCGGCTGGGGTGGTAATGGTTTCTTTCTTTTCTATCTTACGATTGGTTATTTCTACGCTCATCTCCATATTCATACCTCCCATGGAAAGAGTCATAACCATTTGTGCGTCAGGAAGGGTTTCGCCAACTTTTAAGTTTGAGGGCCATTCCATGTTTTTCCCGTCCATTGTGAAATCGAGGTCCTTAAAGTTTTCAGTAACCTGTGAAGGCATCAACGATTCGTAATCTATAGACAAGACTCCTCCTTTACAAATGGCTCGAAAATCTTGGGTGTGTTTGTTCTTCTTTTTTCCTTCCGTAACGGTGGCTTGTATGGTGGCTACTTGTCCATCCCGAGTGTTTTCGATTTTCTTTATAAAATATTCTAAAGTTGAAACAGAGCGATCTTTATTGTCTTTTGTTTCATATTGCATTTTGGCACCTTCCTTCATAGGAAAATAGCTGTCACAATTTTGAGCGAAAGCAATAGAGCCGGTAACCAAAGCGATAATTGTGAGAAATAAATTCTTCATGATGTAGATGATGTTTAGTTAGTTCTTAAAAAAAGAAATTAATTCTCTTCTTCATTATTAATCACATCTTGATTAGATTTCTTCTTTTTTTTGGATTTTTTCTTTTTCGGAGCATCAATAGCTGAATCAATGGCCTTGTCTGTACTCTTTTCTGTTTCTCGCTCTGCTCGGCGCTCAATCGTGCGCTCGGCAGATTTCTCGACCTTCTTTCCAATATCTTTTAAAAATTGAGCACTACAAACGGAAGAAATGGAAATCATCAGGGCTGTTAATATGAGTCTCATAGTTGAAAAATTTTAAATGTTTAAGGTAGAAAAAATAATTCAATTTTCCGAATACTGAAAGATTGAAGTTTAAGGTTAGTATTCTTTCTAAAAATTGGTAAACCAATTGAAACGTTAAAAATGATACACTATGATACCGGATTCATCTCCTCGAACTACCAGAAATCTCTCTACCTGTCCGCTTTTTCCTGCAAAAGAAGGAACCGAGCTTCCAAAAACAGGGAATCCTTCTATAAGTTGATTCTGATGGTCAAATAAGTACACCTTCTTTTCCTGAATTTCCGTGATGGCAGAGAGCATCTTTTGAGAAGTATTCAGAAGAACAGGTTCAGAATAAATACCTAAAGGTAATTCGATAAGTTTTCCGTTGATGCGAAGGTTATTGTCGTCTAAAGTAGCCTTAGTGCTGCCTTCTGTGACAAACCAATAATTGTCAGACACATTTAATTTCAACGAGGATACTTCGCCCTTTTCAGATATCCGTTCCTTAGAATGGTCTAAAGTAATTACCACAAAATGATTATCTTCATAAGTCAAAGGAATCCGGGAGAAATTAAAAGCTTTTTTTACCTCTACTCTCGTTTGTCCCATACGGTTTAAAATATTGAGTTTTCCGTTTTGTTCAGCAATGAGGATGTAGTCTTTATTGCCCATTCGTATATGAGAAACAGGCTGAATAATGCTGCTTTTAGTGCCGGAGAAAGAGAATCCTTTAACAGGTTTTCCTTTGCCATCATACAGCAGCACCTTCTTGTCCTGAATCAAAAAGAATCTATAATCTCGCTTATTTTCATAATCAAATACTGCTACCGGCTGAGTAATGTCATCCTTAAAACGAAGCGGAAATCCAGCGGCGTCTTTGCCATTTCGATCTATAACATGCAGGGTTTTTTGTGTAACAAAAACCATATGGCGATTGCCATTTCCATGAAGATCAACAAATTCAATAGTGCCTAAAATTGGACTTTCTAAAGATTTGTTCCAGATGATTTTTCCACTCTCCGAAATGAGATAAAGAGTGTTTTCGGCATCCTGAACCACAACCTGAGGTGCATGTCCTTCATAAAATAAGGGCTGCGTAATAACAGGAGCTTTCAAATCTATATGATACAATTCATTTACACCTATAGCATCAGATTTCGTGCCTTCTGAGAATTCGCGGGCATAGAAAGAAAAATGCGCAAAATCACGATCTGCTATATACTGCTGAACCGCTATCGGATATTTTTTCGACGCTTTTTTCTCAGTCAAGGCCAAAGTTTGCGGAATGAAAAGAGCTTGAAATCGATCGGGATGGGTGCCATCGAGCGTAATCGTCATTAAAGAAGGTGCCGAACTGATCTTGGAATTCATCATGTTGAATTGTGACGAATTCTTTAAAGTATTCTGATTCAGATAAGAAATAATTATATCTTCACATAATTGGATAGTGGGCGCAAAGACAAAAAAGTCATCTAAAGCAAAGACGAAAAAAACTTCAGATTTCGGAAAGAGAGGAGAGAATACCTCTGAAAATAAATTGGGAATATCAATTGATTTTATAGGCGTCTCTCGGAATGTAGCCTCTGCCGAAGTATGAGAGGCTAAGGCATCTTGTGTGACTGTTGGATCAATACTTTTTATAAAAAATGCATTGCCTGCGGACATCTCAATAATCCCTACTTCTGAAGAGGAATCAAAAATCCCTGTCTTTGTTGGGGATGATTTTTCTTTACGAAATGCAGCAAGTTGGGTTTGAAGCTTTTCAGAATCATTAAAAGTGATACTAGAACAACGGATTGCTGATACAGGAACAATTTCTGCCATATTGCTCTGTTGAGGATCTTGATCTTTAAAGATCTTAAGAAGTTGAGGAACGGAATCTGTAGCTACAGTTATTCCCGTCATATGTATGGATTCTTGGGTCAAGGTCAAATTTGCTCGTGACCATGAGAAAAAACTTCCGGCTTTTTTTTGATCCTGTTCCTTTACAAAAACAGTATAGCTGTCTTTTGATTGCAACTCAAATAATTTTTGAAATTCCGGGTCTGTCTGTGTTTTTCTGTCCAGGAGATCTAGTAATACTTGCTGTGAAGACGAGATGATATACACACTATCCTTTACCGCCGAAAAAACAGGGTTTTTGTCCACAACGATTCGTTGGATTTCTTTCTCTCCGATTTTTAGAGTCTCTGATGTTTTGTTTTGAATAGAATCTATCCGTAATATTTTTTCAGTGTAGGCAGACAGAAATGTGAAAGAGTGTTCAGACCCTGTGGAAAAACATAAAAGACTTCCGGAGACAGGATGCAGATTGGCAAATAGGGTTTTATGATTCTGAAAATGAGAAAAGACAGGAGTCTCTGAATATGAATGGAGAAAAGTATTGTTTTCAACATCGTGGTAAAAACTTTGCCAGTCAGAAATATCAAAGACAACTTCCGTTTCTTTCGGAAGGAAATTCTTAGGAGCTGATAAACCTTTTTGTTCAGAGGCACAACTTGCCAATAGAAATAGATTAAATAGTAAGAAAATAAGTATGAAACGCTTCATGGTTTTCAAATTAATCGTGCGGTTGGGTTGTCTCCGAAAATAACAAAAATCAGCTATTCAGTAAAGTCCATTTCCAACTGCTCAGAATACAGTTGAAAGCTTTGTCTGTGGAAAATACAAGATCCGAATTCCCTGATGGCTTGCCGGTGCTCTCTGGTAGGATAGCCTTTGTTTTGTTTCCAATTATAATGTGGGTAATGCTCATGCAAATTGCTCATAAATTCATCTCTGTAAGTTTTTGCTAAGATGGAGGCCGCAGCAATGTGTAAGTATTTCGCATCTCCCTTAACAACGCATTCAAAAGGAATTTCTTTGTAAGGTTTAAATCGATTGCCATCCACGGCTATAAAATTTGGAACATAGGATAATCCGGATATTGCCCGATGCATTGCTAAAATAGAAGCATTGAGTATGTTTATTTGATCAATTTCATCCATCATTACGTGGGCAACCTCAAAACATAAAGCTTCTTTTTCAATAACTTCACGAAGCTCATTTCGCTGTTTGGCGGAAAGTTGTTTGCTGTCTGTAAGAAATGGGTGGCTAAATTTTTTGGGTAAAATAACGGCAGCGGCTGTCACAGGTCCGGCAAGGCAACCTCGACCGGCTTCATCTGTTCCGCACTCAATTAACCTCTTATTTATCTGGAGTTTCAACATCGGGTTCAAAATTCGGAAAAAAAGTAGGAGTACTGCAAGTTTTCAAATAATTCTTATACGCTCGAAAGATATCATAGTCTGCCAAGAGTAAAAAAGCATATCTGTAAAAGCAAAAAAAATTACCTTTGTCCAAAATCTATGGGAATGAGAAATACGTTTATGCTTTTACTTTGCCTGCTTTGCGCATCGAGCGTATTTTCACAAGCTCCTAAAAAAAAACCTCCCATAGATCTCTACAAAATTATATCTGCTGAAAGAGACACTACTCATGTAGACACCACCCTAAGCATCTATAAAAAGTATCGGTTTAACTATCTGAGACGAGATAATTTTGGTTTACTCCAGTTTTCAAATGTGGGACAGACTTATAATACATTAATATACGATTTTAATGAGGCACATCTGAAACCTAAATTTGTAGCGCAGTCGCATCATTTTAACTACAAGGATGTCTCCGATATTAATTATTTCAATGTACCCACACCCCTCACAGAGCTTTATTTCAAAACTGCATACACCCAGGGGCAACAAATGGATGCGTTTTTTACAGTTAACACCTCTCCACGATTTAATTTCTCAATTGCATATAAAGGAGTAAGATCACTTGGAAAATACCAGCACATCCTTACGAGTACCGGTAATTTTATTTTCACTTCAAACTATATTTCAGAAAACAATCGGTATAATGTGAGAGGTCATCTGGCTGTGCAAGATGTTCTGAATCAAGAAAACGGCGGGCTTAAAGACTCTTCTCTTGCCTTATTTATGAACAACGATCCGGAGTTCTCAGACCGTGGCAGACTTGATGTGAAATTTGAAGATGCCGAAAATAAGTTGAAAGGGGTAAGATTTTATGGAGAGCAGCAATACTATCTAGTTAAAAATGCAGACAGCACCTCCCATACAAATCTAGCTCTGGGAAATAGCTTGAGTATAGAAAATAAAAGATTCGACTATAGGCAAAATGCACCTTTCAAGGAATTTGGTCCCGCTTATAAAGTTAACGGTCTCTATACCAAAACTACTTTAGAAGATTTTAATGCCTCAGTTTATGCCCATTTTGATCAATCTTTACTCGGAGAAATAAAAGGGTGGATAAATTATAATAGATTCAACTATGGATATAACACAGTCTTAGTGCTGGACACGGGAATTATTCCGGATAGAATAATAGGTGATATTATATCTGTGGGAGGTTCATACAAAAAAGAGTATAAAGGATTTCATATTGAAGGAAAAGGAGCTATTAATGTGGCCGGTGATTTTGATGCCAATCTCTTGGAAGGGGCGGCAGGATTCAACCTAAACAATGAATTAGAAGCAAAGGCGGGTATCAGAATACATGCAGTTGCGCCAAATTTTAACTTCCTTCTGTATCAAAACGACTACAAGAACTACAATTGGAAAACCGAATTCAAAAATATAAAAACGCAAGAGTTGTATTTTGATCTTACAACGCGCCGTTTCGGAACTGCTTCTATAAGTTACACAGGTATCGATGACTATGCCTTCTTCAAAATCCGGGAAAATGACAGCACCCCTTCTCCGGTACAAACCCGAGAGCGTATAAATTACTTGAAAGTGAAGGGTAGCAAGGTATTCGATTTTGGTAAGTTTGGTTCAGAACATACTTTAATGTATCAGCAGGTATTGGGAGGGGAGAATATCATAAACATCCCAAAATTTATCACCCGGAATTCATTTTATTATCAGGATCATTGGTTCAAGAGAGCATTGTTTTTACAGACCGGCGTCACATTCCAATATTTTACAAAATATAATATGAATGGTTACGATCCTGTATTAGCAGAATTTTATGTGCAAAATGAACAAAAATTGGGAGGATTCCCGCTGGTAGATTTGTTCTTCAACGCAAAGATTCAACAAACGCGAATCTATTTCATTTATGAGAATCTAACGGCCTTGTTTGGCAGTAAAAACGAATATTTTTCTGCACCGGGATATCCCTATAAAGACAATGTTCTTCGCTTTGGGCTGGTATGGAATTTCTTTATGTAATTCATAAAAAAAGCCGCTTCTTGAGCAGCCTTTGATTATTTGTCATACGTAAAAATTATTTCTGACCTTTGATAACTCCTCTGGAAATCACAATTTTTTGGATTTCTGAGGTGCCTTCATAGATTTGGGTAATCTTCGCATCTCTCATAAGTCTTTCTACGTGATATTCTTTTACATATCCGTTACCACCGTGGATCTGAACTGCTTCCACAGTTACATCCATTGCCACCTGGCTGGCATATAACTTTGCCATAGCGCCACTTATGTCATAGTTATTTCCTTGATCTTTATCCCAAGCAGCCTTAAGCACCAAATGTCGTGCAGCTTCAATTTGTGTGTGCATGTCGGCAAGTTTAAATGCTATGGCTTGATGATTACAAATTTCAGTGCCAAATGCTTTTCTTACTTTAGAATATTCTAAGGCTAACTCATAAGCGCCGGATGCAATTCCCAATGCTTGTGCCGCAATTCCGATACGACCGCCGGAAAGCGTTTTCATAGCAAAAGTAAATCCAAAACCGTCTTCTCCAATTCGGTTTTCCTTAGGCACTTTAACATCGTTGAATATCAAGGAGTGAGTGTCGCTTCCTCGAATTCCTAATTTATCCTCTTTCGGACCTATTTCAAATCCTTCCCAACCTTTCTCAACAATGAAAACATTGATTCCATGGTGTTTTTTGTCTCTATCCGTTTGTGCAATTACCAAATAGAAATCTGCCGTGCCGCCATTGGTTATCCAGTTTTTCGTTCCATTTAAAACATAATGATCTCCTTTGTCAATTGCGGTTGTTCGCTGTGAGGTAGCATCACTGCCTGCTTCCGGCTCACTTAAACAGAAAGCTCCAAGTTTTTCGCCTGTGGCTAACTTTGTTAGATATTTTTGTTTCTGCTCTTCTGATCCATATTTTTCCAGACCATAGCATACCAAAGAGTTGTTTACGGAAACAACAACAGAACACGAAGCGTCTATTTTGCTAAGCTCCTCCATAACCAAAGCATATGAAATGGTATCCATACCGCCACCGCCATATTTTGGATCTACCATCATCCCAAGAAAACCGAGTTCGCCCATTTTCTTTACTTGCTCGGTTGGGAATTTTTGATGTGTATCTCTTTCAATGACTCCCGGAAGCAATTCGTTTCGGGCAAAATCGCGAGCTGCATCGCGTATCATCAACTGTTCTTCGGAAAGACTGAAATCCATGCGTATATCTTTAAAAGTTCAATTTGGCAAATATAATTTAAATGTTGAGTAAAAAGAACCTGTTTTAGACGTCTTTTTAAGAGGAAGTTGATAATTAAACGATAAGAATTCTTTGAATCAACATTCCCAAAAGAGTTTTCCCGTTTGCTGATTAAAAATTTTATATTTCTCCGCTGAAGCAGAAACAAGAAAATGAAAAACGAATATTTGGCTGTTGGCGTGATGAGCGGAACTTCCCTTGACGGAATTGATTTGGTTGCCGTAAAATTCTCGTGTAAGGAAGAAAAATGGAGTTTCCGGATCGTTTGTGCAGAGACAGTTTCATATACTCCGGAATGGAAGTCTAAACTAAGTGAAGCAATTTGCCTTCCCGACCCACAACTGGCACTACTGAACGAAGAGTACACAACACTTTTGGCAATAGAAACCGGCAGATTCATAAAAAATTTCAAACTTGAACAGGTGGATGCAGTTTGTAGTCACGGACACACCGTTTTTCATGAACCCGATAAAGGTAAAACGTTTCAGATTGGGAATTTACCTGTACTTGCAACACTGGTTCAAAAAAAAGTGGTTTGTAATTTCCGAATTGATGATGTTGCACTTGGAGGACAGGGAGCGCCTCTGGTTCCTATCGGAGATCGGTTGCTTTTTTCGGATTATGATTATTGCTTGAACCTGGGAGGATTCGCAAACATCTCTTTTGAAAAAAATTTAAAACGATTGGCTTACGACGTGTGCCCCGTAAATGTGGTATTGAATCATTACGCTCAAAAATTGGGTAAAGAATTCGACGAAAGTGGTGCAATGGCCGCCCGGGGAAAAATAAATCATATGCTCCTGGAAAAACTAAATTCAATTGACTTTTACGCAAAAAATCCGCCAAAATCTCTTGGAATGGAATGGGTAAAAGAAGAGATATTTCCCATTTTAGAAGCTGTTCCACAAGACCCTAAAGATATTCTCCACACTTTTTGCCATCATATTGCCACACAATTGACGTTGCAATTTCAACCCGGAAGTACGGTACTCGTTACCGGAGGTGGAGCCTATAATAACTTTCTAATATCGTGCATTCAGGAGAAATTTTCCGGTAAACTAGTAATACCCGAGAGCTTGCTAATAGAATATAAAGAAGCTGTGATTTTTGGATTGTTGGGTGTGCTGCGTCTTCGAAATGAAATCAATGTTTTAGCCTCGGTCACGGGTGCCTCTAAAAATCATTCCTCAGGTTACATTTATCTTCCTGAAAGTTGATATTCATCAGTTACAAGCAGAGGTTGTTTCTGTATATTTGTACGAATTTTTTTAAACGTTTCTCCATCTTTCTATCCGTTATCTGAAGATAATAGGGACAGTCGGAGAGGTTGCAATTACAACCAACTAAATAAATATAAAATTGGCAACAATAATTATCCTCCTCTTTGTTCTGGGGTATCTACTCATAACCTTGGAGCATCCGCTTCGTTTAGATAAAACAGTTCCCGCCCTCCTAATGGCTGCTCTTATTTGGGCTGTGCTCGCTATAGGATTTACCAAAGGATGGTTTACAGTGGTTAATGAAGAAGGACACACCTTTAATTTCTTCAGTAGTACAGATCCGATGACAGGTTTTCAAAATACCTTGTTGGAGCATCTCGGGAAAACAGCTGAGATTTTAATATTTCTTATCGGTGCAATGACGATTGTAGAGATTATCGATTTACACCGTGGGTTTAATGTGCTGAAAAGTGCCGTAAAAACAACAAGCAAAAGAAAACTGTTGTGGATTATGGGAACGCTTGGATTTATTCTCTCGGCTGTAATAGACAATTTAACAGCAACCATTGTTTTAATTACACTTCTCCGAAAGTTGATCCATTCACGGGAGGAGCGTCTGTGGTATGCAGGACTTATAGTGATTGCCGCTAACGCCGGTGGAGCCTGGTCACCCATTGGAGATGTCACCACAACCATGTTATGGATTGCAAATAAAGTGACTGCTGTGAAGCTTATAGAATTTGTAATTCTACCAGCTATTATTTCATTTGTCATCCCCTTTGGTATTGCGAGTTATCTTCCGGTATTTAATGGAAAGATATCAGTAGAACATACACATTCGGCTGAGGAAGAAAAATTATTGAGTAGTAGGGTAATGCTGTTATTAGGGTTGGGAATGATTATCTCTGTACCCATTTTTAAAACATTAACGCATTTACCGCCCTATATGGGAATGATGCTGGCACTGGGCATTGTGTGGATGGTGTCTGAGTATATTCATCCGGAAGAAAATTTTAGCCGAGATAGAAGGCATCTGTATTCTGCTCACCGCGCCTTGTCTCGTATCGAAATTTCAAGCATTCTCTTCTTTCTTGGGATTCTTATGGCAGTGGCCGGATTGGAATCTCTTGTATATGGAACGGTAAACGGCGTGGAAGTGGGAACCTTGAGATATATGGCAGAACAATTGCAAGGAGCTATTCCCAATCAGGACGTTGTAATAATTTTATTAGGAATGTTGTCTGCTGTTATTGATAACGTACCTTTGGTTGCAGCTTCCATGGGAATGTACGATTTACCGACAGATTCCGTGCTTTGGCATTTTGTGGCATATGCTGCCGGAACAGGTGGAAGTATGCTTATTATTGGCTCGGCTGCAGGGGTGGCTGCTATGGGAATGGAGCGTATCGATTTTATTTGGTATCTGAAAAAAATTACTTGGCTCGCTTTCCTTGGATTTATAGTAGGAGCAGGAGTGTTTTTACTTTTTGAACGTGTAATCTTCCACAATGCTTAAAACAATTTAGAAAGCTCTTTTTCGTTAGTTATTGCAAACCATAAACAAATCAACATATAATTTATGATTAATCTTTTAATTCAAGAAGGCGCAGAGGTCGCTGCAGAAATGGAACAGTTGGAGCCGGTATCTCAGAAGAAAACTTTGTCTATCATGGATCTTATTCTCAGTGGCGGACTCTCCGGACAGATTATCATCCTCGTGCTGTTTATCTTGCTTTTCGTGGCAGTTTACATCTATTTTGAACGTCTATTTGCAATAAAGGCGGCTACTAAAATCGATGATAATTTTATGAATCAAATACACGACCACGTAGCCAAAGGAAACTTGCAAGCCGCAAAACTGCTATGTGCTCAAAATAAAACTCCGGTAGCACAAATGACGGCCAAAGGATTGTCACGCATCGGCAGCCCTCTTGAGGATATCAATACCGCAATTGAAAACGTAGGAAAACTGGAAGTATATAAACTTGAAAAAAATGTTAGCGTATTAGCAACAATTGCAGGGGCAGGACCCATGATCGGATTTCTAGGTACGGTTATAGGAATGGTATTGGCTTTTCACGAGCTTGCTACCAGTAGCGGACAAGCAGAAATGGGAGCATTGGCAGAAGGAATTTACACTGCTATGACTACCACTGTAGCAGGATTAATTGTGGGTATCATTGCCTATATGGGATACAACCACCTGGTAGTACGAACAGACAAAGTGGTGCATCAAATGGAGGCTACCGCTGTAGATTTTCTAGACATGTTAAACGAACCGGTATAATGAATTTAAGAGGACGAAATAAGGTGAGCGCCGAGTTCAGTATGAGCTCCATGACAGATATTGTGTTCTTACTTCTTGTTTTCTTTTTACTCACTTCCCCGGCAATTACACCGGAAGCTTTAGATCTGATTCTTCCGAAAGCTCAAGGAAAAACTACAAGTGTGCAAAAGGCATCGGTAAGCATTACAAAAGATGGAAAATATTATGTAGATAACGAGCGCATTACCGAATATGCCATCGAAAATAAGTTGAAAGAAAAACTTGCCAACCAAGCAGATCCCACCATTATTTTAAGAGCGGAAGAAGGAGTACCTATAGAAGATGCTGTTCTGGTGATGGATATTGCCAATAAAAATGGATACAAAATTGTACTGGCCGTAAGACCAAAATAGTTAAGGAGCGGGAGGATGAGCACAAAGAATAATCGATTTTTGGATACAGAACACAAACGAAAGAGCATGATAATCACAGTGTCGCTTCATGTGCTACTCATTATTGTGCTGCTATTTGCCGGAATGAAATACATGGATCCGCCAATCATGCAGGGAATAGCCATTAATTTCGGAACATCAGATACCGGTATGGGAGATGTTCAGCCTTTAGACAAATTAGAATCGGCTCCTCAACCTTCCACCGCAACCACAAACACGGCTTCACCGGAAGTTAAAGATGAAGTGGTAACTCAAGATGTGGTTGATGCTCCCGTGATCAAAGAAAAAATAGATAAAAAACCAACAGAATCTACCATTCCTGATAAAAAGGAAGAAACCAAAAAACCCGATCCAAAACCTGATAAAGCAACAACCGATGCGCTTACAAATATTTTGCAAGGGCCAAAAAGTGATGGCACAGCCAAGGGTGGAGAAGGAAATGACAATACTCCGGGAGATAAAGGAAGTCCTGACGGAGACCCAAATGCCACAAGTTATTACGGGAGCGGAAAAGGACTGGACGGCGATGGAAATTATCAACTCGGAGGAAGAAGGGCACTCAATAAAGAACGTTTTGTGCAAGAATGTAATGAAGCTGGAACCGTTGTTGTCAGTATTGAAGTAGATCGTAACGGGAAGGTGATAAACGCAACACCGGGCGTTAGAGGTACAACAAATACGGCACCTTGTCTAATGGAGCCGGCGAGAAGGGCCGCACTGGCTACCAAATTTAACCCCGATGAAAAGGCACCTACAAAACAAGTGGGAAAAATTATCTATCGCTTCAGTTTATCCGATTGATTTCCATGAACTATCAGGAAACACTTGAATGGCTTTTCACCCGGCTGCCTATGTATCAAAGAATAGGGCAAGCAGCATACAAAGCTGACTTGAAGGCTACAAGAGACCTTGTGGCCTATCTTCATCATCCAGAAAAAGAATTCAAATCAATCCACATTGCCGGAACTAACGGAAAAGGAAGCACTAGCCATATGCTTGCTTCCGTATTTCAGGTTGCCGGATACAAAACAGGATTATATACCTCTCCGCATTTAAAAGATTTCCGCGAACGAATAAAAATAGACGGAAAAATGATTTCGGAAGAGGAAGTGGTGAGTTTTATTGCCGAACACAAACAGTATTTCCTTTCAAATCAACTTTCTTTTTTTGAAATGACCGTGGGAATGGCATTTGATTATTTCCGAAAAGAACAAGTCGATATTGCCATCATCGAAACCGGAATGGGAGGAAGATTAGACAGTACAAACGTTATACATCCGGAAGCTTCTGTCATAACAAACATCGGTTTGGATCATACGCAATTTCTCGGAAATACCTTGGCAGCTATTGCAACTGAGAAAGCAGGAATAATAAAAGAAAAGGTTCCTGTGATTATAGGAGAAACTACACCTGAAACGAAGTCGGTTTTTATAAACAAAGCAATAGAAAAAAACGCTCCGATATCTTTTGCTGAAACCATGGATAACGATTTTTCTTCTTCTTTTGTATTGGATCTCAAAGGAAACTATCAGGAAAAAAACGTTAAAACCGTATTGACCACACTTGAAGTTTTAAGAGAAATGGGGTGGGAGATCCCTGATTCGGCCATAAAAGAAGGTCTTGCTTCAGTCGTGACCAACACCGGACTGATGGGAAGATGGCACATTTTGAAAGAAAATCCGAAAGTGATTTGTGATACCGGACATAATAAAGAGGGGCTCTCCTGGGTAATGAAACAAATCAAAGAAACTCCACATAAGAACCTCCATATCGTGGTAGGAATGGTTTCAGATAAAGATATAAACAGTGTTCTGCCTTTGTTTCCAAAAAAGGCGACCTACTACTTCTGCAAACCGGATATTCCCAGAGGCATGGAAGCCGGGCATCTCGCGGCTGAGGCTGAAAGACATCAGTTACTGGGAGGAGTCTTTTCTTCAGTAACAAAAGCGTATCAAACAGCACTGCAGAAAGCAGAATCTGAAGATTTAATATTTATTGGAGGAAGCACTTTCGTAGTGGCCGAAGTAATGGAGTAAAGAGATCTGAAAATCAATCGGATTTAACTGCTCGTATTTCTCAATTTGCTTTTAGATAAAATTTCCAAAACAATATCTTGCGTGTCAATTTTCCCTACTGAAACGGTTTTGAATAAAAAAACCTCCGGGATTTCCGGAGGTTTTTACCTGGTGGGCGATGAGGGATTCGAACCCCCGACCCCCTCGGTGTAAACGAGGTGCTCTGAACCAGCTGAGCTAATCGCCCGTGCTTTAGCGGTGGCAAAGATAAGCGCCTTTTTCATTCCTGCAAATTTTTTTTGAAGAAAAAGATGATTTTTTTATGCTTCTTGTATAAGTAAAAGAAAGAGAGTTACTTGCTTTCGTTAGCCTGATGAATCTTATAAAATTCCTTTAAGAGATCATCCGGCGTTTAAATTTTAAGATTGGCGTACTTTTGCAAATCCTTCAAAATCGACTGATTTTCCCCTGAAGGATTATGCTATGAAAAACAAAGTTCTCACTATTTTCACCCTTGGGCTACTTTCGGCAATTGGTCCATTCTCCATAGATATGTACCTCCCAAGCTTTCCGGCCATAGCGGATGATTTTAACACGTCCATATCTCACATCGGATTAAGCCTCTCAAGCTTTTTTATCGGAATATCAGTTGGCCAACTAATCTATGGACCTCTACTGGATCGGTTCGGACGTAAAAAGCCCTTATACGTCGGATTAATACTGTATCTGATTGCTTCTATTCTTTGTGCCTATTCGGTGGATGCTAATATGCTAATTCTGCTAAGATTTTTTCAGGCTCTGGGAAGTTGTGTAGGAATGGTAGCAGCCAGGGCATTGATTCGCGACTTGTTTCCGGTGGAGGAAAATGCTAAAATATTTTCTTTTACCATGTTGGTCATTGCAGTTTCACCCATTGTTGCGCCTACTGCCGGAGGTTATATAACCTTGCATTTTGGATGGAAGACTATATTCCTGGTGCTCGCTGCAATCTCATTCATAATTCTACTCGCAGTGTATTTTTGGTTACCGGCAGGAAATAAGCCAAATAAAGAGATGTCTTTACTCCCTAAACCCATTATCACACAGTTCTTGGCAGCTCTTAAGGTTCCTCAGTTTTATACTTATGTACTGGTTAGTGGCGTTTCTGCCTCCGGATTGTATGCCTACATTGCCGGCTCTCCATTGGTGTTTATGGGAATATTTGAAGTAACCGAAGAACAATACGGATGGATATTCGCATTCCTAGCTCTTGGAATGGTGGCTTCAAACCTCATAAATACATTGCTCCTGAAAAAATTCACAAGTGAACAAATAACCATGACAGCCCAGACCGCCCAAGTGATTATTGGCTTCGTTTTAATGACAGGAACGATATTTAACTGGTTTGGACTTTACGAAACCATTTTTCTCATTTGGATATTTCTTTGCACTCAAGGATTTATATTTCCGAATAGTTCTGCACTTGCCATGGCGCCATTTACCCGTACCGCCGGGACAGCCTCAGCCCTTATGGGTGCTATTCAGCTTGGAATAGGAGCTGTAGCCACGGCCTTAGTTAGTGCGTTAAGCAAAACTACAGCCATACCCATGACATCGGTTATGTTTGCAAGTGGTGCGCTGGCCTATATCATTTATTTTATCGGAAATCATTTTTTGAAGGAAATCTCCCTTGATTAAAAGGAAGATACAAACCGATTAGGTTATTAAGGAATAACATATCCGGAAATAGATATATCTAAAAACTCAATATCGGGGTTTTCCTTAAAAGTTGCGGCGCCATAGACCTCAGACTCCCCCGGGATATAATCAAATTCAAGCTGCGCTCCCTCACCCGATTTTGAGGAATGACGAATCTGCACCTTCACATTCTCGGCGGTCTTTGTTCCTTTGTTCTTTACAATAATAGGTAATCGAAAATGACCGGTAGCTGCTTCCGGGGTTCCTATTTCAACAAACAAATCAGGATCTGAAGGCTCTTTAGTGATAAGTTGGAATAGCAAATACCCAAAAACGAAAAGTACAATAACGGCAGAGAATACGGTAACCGTGGCTTCAAGCCAATTCCTTTTTTGCATAATTAATCTTGTATTAAAAACCTCCCGGCCGAGGCGCCAAGTGAAGCCGGAAATGAAAGTACCACTATCTGCGCTAGAATAAAGTAAAGCGAAACACCTTCAAACCGTCCAAAAAACCATAACATAAAAGCTGAAGCCAATAAAGAAATGGCATACATTATAAAAATGCCTGAAACAATTTCGATGCGACTACTTCCGATAAGGCCTTTCTTCTTGGTTCCTTTAAAATTGATGTAATACAGAATGGCAGCACCAATGCCGAGAGCGAGAACGGCTATTAAAAATATTTTATAGGGTTCAGCTTCCATGGCGATGACGGCAACTTCATCCGTAGGCGCAATGTTTGAAGCTACAAGAACTGCTCCGCATAATGCTAAATTTATGGAGCGAAAAAAATGGGGTGGTGAGGCAGGTTGCGATTCCTTTTGATCTTTTTTCTCCTTATCATCCGGATCAACAGAGCCTAATTGTTTTTTGCCAACAGAAATTCCAATGGCTACAGTTACCGATTCTACAATGATTTTCCCGGTGATTTCATCCCAAGACATTCCCGGCATTAACCGACCGGTTATGTATAAAATAAATACAGTCAATAATATTCCCAAACCCATTTCCTCTATAGATTCTAATAGGTTCTGCTTAAAATTATCTGCAGGACTCAATCCTGCATATTTATTATACACATACAAAAGAAAAAATCCAACTATCACATATATCAAAAGTTGGGCAGGCTCCCTAATAAATCCGGTCCACCAAAATTCCATGGTATAAAGCATGGGCAAACTGAAAAGAAGTCCACCTGCAATACCGCGGCCATATTCTTTAAGACTCTCGTTTACACTGGGATGGGTGGAGACCATACATGCCATTCTTGTTTTTAAAGATAAAGAGATTATAAAAATAAATGCATTCGGAGTGATTAATTTTCTATTTCAATATTAAATTTGACGCTAAACAACTACACCATGAAAAAGATTTCAATTATCCTCGCAAGCGCTATATTGCTGGGTTGCAATAGCCGTGATCCGATTGATCAGAATGTTAAAGACGAATCTTTTGAACAAGATTTGGATCAATTTCGTCAATTGCCGGAATATGATGCGCTCGTTTTTGATAGAGCTGTATATATGCATGAAGATGGAATGGGGAAGAACAAAACATTCCGCGAACTCCTGAATGAGGCGAAAGAAATAAACAATAAATTTGATGACGCCTGGCAAAAGTTTGAAAATGATAAAAAAGAATTTGCTAAGCTCTTAGCTATAGATGTTCAAGATGGCTTTGTTGTGGATGTTTCAGAGGATAGTGACGAAAATCCTTTTGGCTACAGCTTTAGCTATATCATTTCAAACAACAGCGATAAAAATATTATGGGCTATCGAGGTGACCTCTTATTCCTGATAAATGACGATACCTATATTCTGAAAGTTATTCTTGAAGATGAAGCAGAGCTTCCGCCCGGATCAGAGCGTCCGGTTCACGAGGTAGTGCTGATCACAGATGCAGATGATTTGATGGCTCTGCAAAATACGTCGTTTGAAAAGCTGATGCCTTTGTGGGAGCCGACACGAATCGTTTTTGATGACGGAAGCACTCTGGAAGCTATTCCGCCACAGGCTAACTTTAGTGAATATCATAAAACCATGAGAAAATAAACTCTTCCTCCGACAACAACTAATCTAAAATTCCTAATATGAAAAAAATATTCTTCCTATTCTTTTTTGGCGTTCATTTTTATTGCTTTTCCGCACTTCAGGCACAAAATTCCGATATTCTTAAGGCGCAAGAAACAGTTAAAAATTTTTTCGGATCCATAGCTGCTTTAGATGTTGAAATGATGAGTGGTTATGTGGCAACTGACTTTTTACTTTTGGAAGATGGAGAAGTTATGAAGCTAAATGACCTGGTAGTGGAAATAAATAAAATCAAAACATACAATGTGACGCGCGTCAACACCATCAATTTCCTGGATGCCAAACAACACGACGATGTGATATGGCTGGCTTATGATAATACTGCAGATCTGTCAATGGCCGATCAAAAAATGCAGTTGAAATGGCTGGAAAGCGCAGTGTTAATAAAGGAGAGAGGGCAATGGAAAATAGAATTGCTTCATGCTACGTCAAAACATTAAAAAATTGATCCTACCTCAATCACAACAAAATTCCCTCATAGGTTTTTTCTTCGGTTTATAATCATCTGAAAATCTCGCAACTTCTTGGATCTTCGATGGCTTGCTTTTTTATTCTGCAGAGTCTCTGAAGTTTCGCCTGCTTACAAAATCTTGTATCTTTGAACGCAAATAATCCTTCTACATGACAGGCCGCGAGAAATTTATAATGATCATTTTGCTTACCATGAATTTGGGGCTTATCTTCATCTACTTCAAATATTTATTTCTCAGCCCGGCATTCGTAAAGATTTTTGGTCTGGTAGTTTTGCTGTTCATAATTTATCTCACGGTGGATTATTATAATGCAATTCGAAAGAAAAAACAATAATAATAATTGGGCGATTTATGGAAAATTCAAACAACAAAAAAAATATAAAGATTGGAATTGGCGTAGTTCTCGGAATTTTTGGATTGATCATCCTTCTAAATTCATGGACTACCATTAGACCCGGCGAAAGGGGCTTTATGTATAAACCATTTGCCACTCAAAGTATCGATGTAGATAAAATCTATGGCCAGGGAACCTATTTTATGGCGCCTTGGAATAAAATGTTTACGTATGAGGTGTTCCGGAAATCGAACGAATACGAACAAAAATTTCTCGATCGAAACGGAATGGATATCGATCTATCTGTTTCCGTTAATTATAATATCATCCCCGAGGAAGTTGCAAAATTACACTTAGAATACCGGGAAGAATATAAAAAATTCGTTGACGAGATCTCTCGTGGCGCCTTCAAAGACATTATTGGTCGTTATACCTATGAAGAAGTATTTTCTACCAAAAGAGAAGAACTTGAGAAAGAGATGGAGGATAAAATTCGGGCAAGCTTCGCAGGCAATTTTTTGAATCTGAATTATGTGAAAATAATAGACGTTGTCTTACCGGAAAAAATAGCCGCACAAATCAAAGAAAAAGAAACTCAAAAACAACGTAACTTGACAGCCGAGCAAAAGGCACTGGAGGAAAAATATCTGGCCGATGCAAGAATTGAACGCGCACGGGGTGATTCAGCTCAGGTCGTTTCTGCAAGGTTTAAGGCAGAGGCTATCAGACTGGAAGCTCGTGAACTTTCTGCAAGTCCGCTATATGTGGAGCTAAAAAAATGGGAGAAATGGGATGGACAAGGATCGCCCTACGGAGAAGGAAATGTTTTCGGAGGAGACGTCAGCATTTTAAAACAAAATAAGTAACCATCCCGGCAAAAAGATTCCTGCCTTCATCCAAAAATTTCGTTACCTCATCCCGGAATTCAAAATCCCTAAAGCACTGAGCATCCATCCTGTTTAGGCTTGTTTTAATTTCCCGCTTCGGTTTCAATTTAGATACGGATTTAAACCCCTTGCATACGCTCATTAAAACATTTTACCTACTTTTGCCCCGCGTTATATAAGATAAAAAAACGAACTAAACAATTTATAATGGAACAGAACATTATCTACCTTCCCATTATCCTCTCGGTACTGGGACTTCTCTTTATGCTCATCAAAATGAGTTGGGTAAAAAAACAGCCTGCCGGTAATGACCGTATGCAGTTTATCTCCAAAAGTATTAAAGAAGGAGCCCTTGCTTTCTTGAATGCCGAGTACCGACTGCTGGTAATTTTTGTAATCATTGCCGCAGTTCTCCTTTATTTCGTTTCAACCATGGTTGAAACTACCAGCTGGATGATTGTTCCGGCCTTTATTTTTGGGGCTATATTTTCCGCACTTGCAGGGAATATCGGGATGCGAATAGCCACCGACGCCAATGCCCGCACCGCCGAAGCTGCTAAAACTTCATTACCTCAAGCCCTGAAAATTTCATTTGGAGGAGGAACGGTTATGGGACTTGGAGTAGCCGGACTTGCAGTCCTCGGATTGAGCCTGTTTACCCTTTTCTTTATCGGACAGTTCATAGGTTCCGGTGCAGGAAATTTCTACATGGAAATGACTATCGTTTTAGAAGCACTTGCCGGATTCTCTCTTGGTGCTGAAAGTATTGCACTTTTCGCTCGTGTGGGAGGTGGAATCTATACAAAAGCGGCCGACGTGGGCGCAGACCTTGTTGGAAAAGTCGAAGCCGGAATCCCCGAAGACGACCCGCGAAACCCCGCAACAATCGCCGATAACGTAGGAGATAACGTAGGAGACGTGGCCGGAATGGGGGCTGACCTTTTTGGAAGTTATGTCGCTACTGTTCTTGCAGCTATGGTTCTTGGGAATTATGTAATTCGCGATATGTCTGCTACACAACCTTTCATTGACAGCTTTAATAATATGGGACCCATTCTTCTTCCGCTGGTAATTGCAGGAGTTGGAATTTTGGCTTCCATTATAGGAACCTTCTTCGTTAGCATTAAAAACAACGATGCTCGCGAATCGCAAGTTCAAAAAGCTTTAGACGCCGGAAACTGGGGCGCTATCATATTAACGCTTATCGCTGCCTACTTCCTGATCGACTGGATGCTTCCCGCAGAAATGCAAATGAAATTCTTCGGAGAAAAAGCTATGCGAATCATTCCATCCATCAACGTATTCTGGTCGGCGTGTATTGGGTTGGCAGTTGGAGCTTTAATTTCTGTAGTTACTGCCTACTATACCAGTCTTGGAAAAAGACCGGTTATGAGTATTGTTGAAAATTCTTCTACCGGTGCAGCTACCAATATTATTGCCGGACTTTCAGTAGGGATGATGTCCACTTTTTCATCGGTAATTCTTTTCGCTGCTGCTATTTTCGGATCATACGAATTGGCAGGATTCTACGGAGTAGCGCTTGCCGCATCGGCGATGATGGCGACTACCGGAATGCAGCTGGCTATTGACGCATTCGGACCCATTGCCGATAACGCAGGAGGAGTTGCCGAAATGAGCGAACTTGATCCACAAGTGCGTGAGCGAACAGACGTTTTGGATTCTGTAGGAAATACTACCGCCGCTGTTGGAAAAGGATTTGCTATCGCTTCTGCTGCACTTACGGCTCTAGCGCTGTTTGCAGCTTATGTTGCCTTTACCGGTATTGACGGAATCAACATTTTCCGTGCAGACGTATTGGCGATGCTATTTGTGGGTGCAATGATTCCGGTTGTTTTCTCTGCAATGGCAATGAAATCGGTTGGAAAAGCTGCCATGGAAATGGTAAAAGAAGTGAGAAGACAATTCCGCGAAATTCCCGGAATTATGGAAGGAACAGGAAAGCCCGAATATGCCAAATGTGTGGATATTTCTACAAAAGCAGCTTTGCGTGAAATGATTCTTCCGGGGCTACTCACTATTATCACTCCGGTAGTTATTGGATTCCTTTTTGGAGCCGAGCCTCTTGGCGGATACATGGCAGGAGTTACCGTGAGTGGCGTGATGTGGGCAATTTTCCAAAACAACGCCGGAGGCGCTTGGGATAATGCTAAAAAATCATTTGAAGCCGGAGTTATGATCAACGGACAAATGACCTACAAAGGAAGCGAAGCTCACAAAGCCGCCGTAACCGGAGATACTGTGGGAGATCCGTTTAAAGACACCTCAGGACCTTCGATGAACATTTTGATTAAACTGACTTGTCTTGTAGGTCTTGTGTTGGCGCCAATTCTCGGAAACCTCTCCGGAAATTCCGAACACGAAGCTCCCGTTATGGAAGTTATCGAAGCCGAAACACAAACCGGACAAACCCAAGATGAAACTACTATTTTTGATGCTCTGGAAGAAAGCATAACTTTCGCTGCAGAATAAAAAATCAGAAAATTCAATATAGAAACCCTCGCTTCAATCAAGTTGAGGGTTTTTTTATGTGAGTTGTGCTCCGGAGGATTATTTTGAGGATTTTTATGTTGAAGTGGATTCTATTCAAATACCTCGTTCACCAATAAAAAACCTTCAAAAACTTGCGGCTCAAAGGAAAGATTCCAATTTTCGCAATCTTTAGGGATTCCTTGCGTTCTTTTTGAATTCCATATGTTAATAACAAAAGTCACGGCCTACATGATGAAAATAAAGACTGTTCTCTTATTGTTTGTGGTTTTCTCTCAAACCGCCCTATATTCAAATGAAAACATTTTAAAATATCTAATTTTCCGCCCTCAGAATATGGAGGTGGCGGGAGACAAAATCGCTCTGGAAAGAGATCAATTCCATGTGCTGGAAACCTTTCTTATCAAATCATTGCAAGAAGGTTCGACCGGGAAATGGGAACTTAAAACGCCAAAAGGAACGGTAGATATACGTTTCTATTTAGAATCACATCTGGAGCATCATGATGAATATCGGTTGAATTTGGGAAGAAATGAAATTCACATCAAAGCTAAAAATCCCCGGGCACTGCGTTATGGGAAGCAAACCATCTTGCACCTTTTGGAATATGCCCAAACCGAAAAAAAGAATCTTCCTTTTATTAATGTAAATGACTGGGCAGATTTTGAACGACGCGGATTTATGCTCGACGTCAGTCGTGATAAGGTTCCCACGATGGAAAGTCTCTACGCTCTTATCGACCAACTTTCTGATTGGCGCATTAACGAATTTCAGCTTTATACCGAACATACTTTTGCCTACAGAAATCATAAAAAAGTATGGGAACATGCGAGTCCGCTGACTGCTTTGGAAATTCAACAACTCGACCAATATTGTAGGCAGCGCGGAATTGATTTGGTTCCGAATCAGAATTCTTTTGGTCACATGGAAAATTGGCTGAAACACGATGAATATCTGGATTTAAGTGAATGCGAAACCGATTGCAACACCATTTGGGGAAAACGAAACCGCACCGCTCTGGCACCCACCAATCCGAAGTCTTTCGAACTCATGCAGGAACTGTATGCGGAGTTACTTCCTAATTTCTCCAGTAAATACGCCAATATCGGCGGAGATGAAACGGTTGAATTGGGTCTCGGAAAATCGAAAGCATTGAGTGATTCCATCGGAAAAGGGCAGGTGTATCTCGACTTCCTGATGAAGCTTAACGACGAAATTATCAAGAACGGAAAGCAAACGCAATTCTGGGGTGATATTGTCTTAAATCATCCCGAACTCATCAAAGACATCCCGAAGAATATGACGGCATTGGTTTGGGGCTATGATGCGACCTATCCGTTTGATAAAAATTTAGTTGAATTTGAAAATGCCGGCCTTGATTTCTATGTCTGTCCCGGTACTTCAAGCTGGAGATCCGAAATCGGACGGAATCAAAACGCTTTTATAAATCTGAAAAACGCCGCCGTAGAAGGAAAAAGATATGGCGCCAAAGGATATCTGATAACTGATTGGGGCGACTACGGGCATTTCCAACCAAGATCCGTAAGTTACGCCACACAACTTTTGGGTGCGAGTTATGCGTGGAATTATTCCGATAAAACTCTTGACAACCTGGAATTTCTGCTGAATAAGTATGTCTTTAAAGATGAAACAGAATATACCGCCAAAGCTTTATTAACTTTGGGGAATGCATACTTAAAAACGAATATCCCGGAAGGTAATGCCAATGCGTTTCACCTGATGATTCGCCGCTTTGCGTGGACGATGCAAGGGCAGTATCAAACAAAACACTTGAATAAACCGGGCTTATTGGCAGCCAAAGAAGAAATTGAAAAAGGACTTGCGTTGTTGCACAAAGCAAAACCCGAATCGGCTGATGCAAAAATCATCAAAAAAGAAATTGAACAAGCTTCGCGTTTGGCACTATTCGGAATTGATTTAGGTCTGGCGCGTCTCGATACAAAAGATAAATCCACAAAGGAAATCCCGAAAAAGATAAAAAAAGAATTGGCGCACGAGCTCTCGGAAATTATCGATAACCATAAAAAAATTTGGGTTATCCGCAACAGGGAAGGAGGTTTGAAAGATTCGGTTGAGAAGCTGGAAGATGTTGTAAATTATCTCAAGTAATTTCCGCTTCCGCGGGAATTGTAAAACCACACCTTATGACAGAAAAACAGAAAATGCTTTCCGGAAAGCCCTACAACTCCCGAGATCCGGAATTGTTAGCGCTATACCACAAAGCACGAAAACTCCTTAAACAATATAATTCTCTAGACTCCCAAAACTTGGAAGAACGCGATCGGATATTGTCTGATTTGTTAGGTTCGAAAGCTTCGGGCGTGTGGATAGAAGCTCCTTTCTTCTGTGATTACGGCGAAAACATCTTTATCGGCGAAAATACCTTTGTCAATACCAATTGCATGTTTATCGACAACAACAAAATCACCATCGGGAAAAACGGACTCATTGCGCCATTTGTTCAGATCTACACCGCTACACATCCTTTAAAAGCATCGGAACGTATTATTGCCAATGAAACTGAAACACGTTACCTCACTACACAAAACCGGTTACCATTGGCGACAATGTGTGGATTGGTGGGAATTCAATAATTTTTCCCGGAGTGACTATCGGTAATAATGTCACTATCGGCGCAGGAAGTGTAGTAACCAAAGATATTCCCGATAATGTACTTGCTTTTGGAAATCCTTGTAAGGTACAGAAGTCGCTGGAATAAGAGATTTTAGAATTAGACTGCATTCTCATTTCAACCGGGTCGGTTTATGATTACTTTTTTGTAATTTTCTTTTTCACAGAAATTCACAGAAGATGCCTAAGCAAATCCTACTTCTTCAAGACCTCGGAATTTCTTCGGAAGAAGTAATTAAAGAAGTGAAGAAACTTGATTACGAAGTAATTGACGACCCTGGCAAAGCCACTCCGGGAGATGTGGAAATTATAATTACAGTAAAAAAAGAAGTAGGGAGGAAGCAGTTGGAAAAATTTCCAAATTTAAAAATGGTTGCTGTCGCCTTTACGGGATATGACAGTGTGGATCTGGAAGCGTGCCAAGAACGCGATATTGCTGTTTATAATGTTCCTCATTATGCCACCAATTCTGTGGCCGAACTCGCCGTGGGGCTGGCTATTTCTCTATTGCGGGAAATTCCCGAAGCGGATCAGATTGTTAAGGATAAAAAATGGGAACTAAAGCCCGGTCAGGATTTGAAAGATAAGACCATCGGCATTGTGGGAACCGGTGCCATTGGTATTGCAACTGCCAGACTTTTTAAAGCTTTCGGATGTAAAATTCTTGGTTGGTCTCGTTCGGAGCATGATGAATTTAAAAATCTCGGCGGAAGTTATATCAAGGATAAAAAAGAATTTTTTGCCAAAGCCGATATTGTTTCCGTTCACTTACCACTAACGGAGGAAACCAAAGGAAGCATTGCAAAGGAGGAATTGGAAGCGATGAAAAAGACGGGATTTATCATCAACACAGCTCGCGGTCCTATCATTAATGAATCGGATTTAATCATGGTGTTGAAAAATCAAAAAATAGCAGGCGCTGCCATTGATGTCTTCGATACTGAACCCGTTAAACCCGATAATGAATTACTGACTTTAGATAATGTAATTCTTACTCCACATATTGCTTTTAATACTGAAGAAGCATTGAACCGCCGTGCGAAAGTGACCTTTAAAAACATAAAAGATTTTCAGGATGGGAAAAAGGGGAATCGGGTAGGGTAAACTTGATTCTAATCCCACCTTATGTTCTATGGTCTATGTTCTATTTTCCCTATTCGAAATCCTGTCATTTTCTTATCTTTAATCTATGGACTACAACGACCTCGTCACTCTTGGAATATCTTTCGGACTCGGACTCCTCGTGGGGCTCCAGAGGGAAAAGACAAATCATGAAACCGCCGGCGTTCGCACATTTACTCTTATTGCACTTCTTGGAACTATGTCGGGATTTCTCGCTCGAGCATTTGATAATCCGTTTATAGTTCCAGTTTTTGTGATTGCAATCGCAGCGTTTATGATTGCCGCCAACAGGATTATTGCAGCAAGAGAAGCATATCCCACTGCCGGACAAACAACGGAAGTGGCTGTACTGCTTATGTTTGCCATTGGCGCTTATCTTGTGGTGGGACATAGAGTGATTGGGGTGATTGTGGGAGGTGCCCTCGCCATCCTTCTCTACGTAAAAGAAGTGTTGCACAGTTTGATTGACCGTTTAAAAGACAAGGACTTTGCGGCTATTATGACTTTTGTTGGAATCTCTCTGGTTATTCTCCCCATTCTTCCGAATGAAACCTATGGACCCTTTGATGTGCTGAATCCACGAGAAATTTGGCTCATGGTCACGCTCATTGTAGGAATTAGTATTCTCGGATATTTCGTCTATAAATGGGTGGGACAGAAAGCCGGTAGTATTTCCAATGGAATTCTAGGAGGCGTTATTAGCAGTACCGCCACCGTAATCAGCTATGCAAGAACGGCTGCGACCAATGTGGGATTATCAAAAATTTCCGCATTTGTCATTTACGTTTCGATTACGGTATCTATTATCCGTGTTATCGTTGAAATAGCTATTGTAGTTCCCGAGAAAACCGGACAGCTCATTTCACCTTTCATTGTGCTATTTTTGTTTATGTGCTTGGTGTGCTTGGCCCTGTATTACTTACTATCCAAAGAAGTATCTCAGGAACAGATGCCCGAACCCAAGAATCCGGCACAGTTTAAAAGTGCTTTTATTTTCGGAATTCTTTATGGAATCATACTTCTGGCGGTGGCGTTTGCCGAAGATAAATTTGGCGATGAAGGACTCTACTTTATTTCGATTATTGGCGGCCTGGCAAAAAAGGATGCCATTACCCTGTCTCTTGCCCAATCCATAAAATCCGGAATGGCAACGGAACTGGGATGGCGACTGATCATGACCGGAACCCTTGCCAATTTTGCATTCAAAATCTTCCTGGTTTTCATTATGGGAAATAAAAAGCTCGCCAAATGGGTAACAGCAACTTTCCTAATATCAATCACGGCCGGTGTACTTTTGATTTGGTTATGGCCTGAGGGTTGGCATTTTTAGAGGCCAAAGTCAGGAGGCAAGAAATCAGAAACAAGCTATCCAAAAATAAGTGCCCCTCGTCTAAAATCTAATGTCTAAAATCTCACGTCTCACGTCTCACGTCTCAAAAACTCACCGAAACAACCCATGCAATTCCGCATCGATCCGATTAATTACTTCTCCAAAGTCTTCCGGCTTGTTGACAAAATCAATAGTGTCCACATCCACAATCAAAAGATTTCCCTTGTCATAGCTCTGAATCCATGCTTCATATCGTTCGTTTAGTCGGCTTAAATAGTCAATACTTATAGAAGCTTCATAGTCCCTTCCGCGTTGATAAATTTGGTTCACCAGATTGGGTATCGAACTCCTCAAATAAATAAGCAAATCCGGAGCCTCTGTTACACGTTCCATCAGCCCGAACAACGAGCGGTAGTTTTCAAAATCCCGATTAGACATCAGTCCCATCGCGTGAAGGTTGGGAGCGAAAATATAAGCATCTTCATAAATGGTGCGATCTTGAACTATCTTTTTATTCTTTTCCCGAATCTCCAAAATTTGCCGAAAGCGACTATTTAAAAAGTATATCTGAAGATTGAATGACCAACGATCCATTTGGGTGTAAAAATCGTCGAGATAGGGGTTGTCTTCCACATCCTCATAGTGAGGTTCCCATTTATAATGTTTAGCTAATAAACCTGTCAAAGTCGTTTTTCCGGAACCAATGTTCCCCGCAATAGCAACGTGCATGATTAATCTTTCTTTGGAATGGTTAATTTAAAAGTATGAAGTTCTTTGCCGTCAAAAATATAGATGAAATCTTTCATTAACTGATAATCTCGAATAAGAATTTCCGAAGTGTCCAAAACTACAATATCTCCCGCAGTCTTAGATTTGGCTTTCACAAAATCACCGATAAAATGCAACTTGTTGTCTTTTAATAAAAGTACATTTTCATGGGCCTCTGCTACCCGCTCAAATCCTTGTAGATCCAACTGATTCAAAAAACTTCCATAGACATTAAAAGCTCGCAATTTCTTTGGGGTCAGTACAAAACAATAATTGAAATTACTCGCCTGGGAAATCACTTGGCCGGGAAAAGGCTGAGAAACAGTGGTGGCAGTTCTGGATTTATAATTGTACAGTTCCAATTGCTGGGTGTCCATGTTAAAAACCCAGAGACTATTACTTCCGGCAGTAGTGGCAGACCCTATGTTCATCGACGGGTTGATTAAATCGAATTTTATGCGGTCTATCTCGTTGAGCTTGTTATCCAGCAAAACCACTGTATTGGTGTCTTGAAAAAATACTACAATCTTTAGAGGATTGATAATATCAACAGCGGTTATCTTCCCAAGCTGAAGCGAATTGTAAACAAAATTCCCTTCCGTGCCTGTTTTATGCAATGCTCGGTTCTGAAGGAAATAAAGACTTTCGTAGTTGTCAAATCCAATAAACTTATCCATACGCACCGCTTGCGACGATTCCGATAGCAGAGTTTGTGCCGAGGATATTTGAAAAGCAAGAAAAAGAAGATATAGGAATCGCATCCTGAATATTTATTTAAAGCGAAGATACGGTTCAAAATATAATTAGAAATGAAAGCGGATTCTTTTCAATGAAATTGCCTCAATGCGTTGGCTTTTTCAAAATTGCCTCGAAGATATTTTACGGCAACTACAAAAATAGTTGTATAACTATAAAAATAGTTATAGCTTTGTTTTTTCTTAAAAGAATCGATTATGGAAAAATTGACAAACAAGGAAGAAGAAGTAATGCAAGTGCTTTGGAAACTCGACAAAGCATTTGTAAAGGAAATACTCGCCGAAATCCCCGGGAAAGATTTGCATTATAATACGGTTTCGACCATTGTACGAAAATTAGAAGACAAAGGATATGTAGATCACGAAGATTTTGGAAACACCTACCGCTACTTTCCCATTATTGCGAAAGAAGCTTACAGCGCCGAATTTATGAAAGAAGCGAGTGCCAAGTTCTTTGACAATTCATTCAAAAACATGGTTTCTTTTTTTGCCCGGAATGAAAAAATAAGTGCTGAGGAATTACGGGAAATCCTGGAAATAATTGAAAAACCGGAAAAGAAATAGTCTATGGAAATTCTGATATATCTTTTGAAATCCGGAAGTCTACTCGCTTTGTTCTTTTTGGTTTACGAATTGCTTTTGAAGCGGGAAACCTTCTTTGCGCTGAATCGCTATTTTCTGCTCTTGGGAATTGCCATAGCGGTTGTTTTGCCTTTTGTCAATTTCACCAAAACAGTGGTTCTGGAACAAACGGTAACTGCAACACCTGTTCCCGGCTCGGAATTAGTTTCTGATTTTGCTTTTGAACCCCTGCCGGTTCCGGAAAATGATGGTTTTTTAGCCAATCTGGAATGGACGCATGTTCTCCTGATTATTTATGGTGCAGGCGTGTTGTTTCTTCTTCTACGACTTGTTTTTAGCTTGATTTCACTGAGAAGAATCCAGAAATCTGCTTCTCATTCTTTTAGAGAAAATGGATTCCGCTTTATAGAAATTGAGAACGAAATAAATCCTTTCTCGTTTTTCAAAACTATTGTTTACAACCCGAAATTGTATAATAAAGAAGAGCTGGAAATGATTCTTCATCATGAGAAAACACACGCCAAACACTGGCATAGTGTGGATATTATGTTGAGTCAGTTATTCCTTGTTTTTCAATGGATGAATCCTATTTCCTGGATTTACGCCAGGCGGGTGGATCAAAATCTCGAATTTATTGCCGACCAAAAAACAACTGCCGAAAAAGTTGAGAAAAAATCCTATCAAATCCGATTGCTGAAATCGGCATACCAAGGTGAATTTTCCTTGCCTGTTAATAATTTTCATTCTTTCACAAAAAACCGAATTATCATGATGAACAAAAGAAAATCCCACAACGCGAGAAGTTTAAAAGCACTTCTGATTCTTCCGTTTTTGGCTGCTTTTTTAATGAGCTTTCAAGTGACAACTGAAATAAAAAATATTTATAAATACGCAGATGGCGCCAGTTGGCAGCAGCATTCATCGGTTCAAGAAACCGCTCAAGAGAAGCTGAAAAAGGAACCCATAACTTCCGACCAAAACAGCACAGAAGCTCAAATCCATTCAGAAGAAATTATTTCCTTAACTAAACAAACCACCGAAATCGAGACGCCAAAGGATTCCCTGAAAAACAAGAAGATTGTTGTTATTTATTCCGACAATGTTTCTGGTACTTCCGGGGCAATGGATCTTGATGAACTGGTGAAGTTAGCGCGTGAGAAGGGCACGAAATTTTCGGAAGAAGTCAAAGGCACCTATGCTTATGTGCTATCTGAAAATGATTCCTTGAAAGTACAAATTCCGGATAAAACCACTATTCAAAATGCCCGGGAAGAAGCGCTTAAAGCCCGGGAAATGGCGAAGGTAGCTTATGGTTATGGTTTATCTGAAAGTGAGTTTTCCAAATTTCAAAATGCAGAAACGGTTATTATCCAAAACGGTTCTCGGAAAAATGACACCACATTTGTTAAAAATATTTCACAAGTATGGGTGCTTAAAGACGGCGAAATGAAGTATATAAAAGCGGAGGATAAAAAGGGAGAAACGGTTTTGCTTCAATTCCCGATAAGTAAAAACACATCAGATCGTGAACTTGAAACCATTAAAAGCAAATTTGCAGAACATCGAATAGATTTTAGAGTAAATCGGTTAAAGCGTAATAAGTCAGGAGAAATCACGGATATTAAAATGACTATAGATAACCGGAAAGGTTCGCAGACTCAAATCAACGAAAAAAGTTCGTCAGGCATCAAATCATATTCTGTTGGCTTCAAAGAAAATCACGACATTTTTATGAATGCTAAGTCATAAGAAGAACAGTCGGCTCCAA
>DASRWC010000040.1:0-43010 GCA_035654795.1 Flavobacteriaceae bacterium | reverse complement strand
CTCCAGCTGAAGCTCCACTTCCCAAGGCTACAGAGGAGTGTCCATTTGCATTTGTATTGTATCCCAGTGCCGTTGACTGATGATCTGTAACTTTCGAATCCATCCCTATTGCTATTGACAGATTGCTCCCTGCAGTGGATGCAGAGTGCCCTATAGCCACCGAATTGGAGGTTCCGGCTGCAGATGAAGTTCCTATTGCAATTGCATTGTCAGCATTACTTGTAGCACCCAATCCGAGTGCTATACCTCCACCGGGATGAAATTGGCCGAAATTGTTTCCATTAATTTTAAATTTTAAAGGGTTATAGTTCTGTATTGTTCCTATAAAATCATTGTCTGAAACAACATTTCCCTGAAGACTCCATGCATTTCCGGTTCCCTGACTCCCTCCACCGGATAAAGCTTTCCATAGCGAACCGGACCAAAAATAAAATCCCGGTGTAACGTCGGATGCGGTATTGGTATTGAATACCAGAAGCCCTATGGCCGGCGAAGTAACCGGGGAAGAATTATAACTACCTGTAAGAGAAACCCGGGGAATTAAAATCCCCTTGGTTGTGGAGGTAACATCCAATGCACTTGAAGTATGAGGATTGTCTGTCCCAATTCCTACCTGTCCATAAACATTAAAAAAACCAAAATAAAAACATATTAATAAAACAAAAACCCTTATCATGTTTAACTTTTAATTAACAAAGACATAGATAATGCTATTCATAATCTCCTAATAGTGAGCGTTTTTTTTGGACAGGCAACCTTCTAAGGTAACCTCTATAAGTAACACATAAAACAATAGTCATTTTTTAACATTCGTCAAAAAAAATCCCTCTACCTTTATTGCATAAAATCAAAAACTATTTTATCTTATGAAATCGAAATTTTTTAAAACTCTTCCCTTAGTATTAATTTTCTTGGGTAGCATGGCTGTCGTAAGCTGCAAAGACAGTAAAGAAGGAGAAACTGACATTACAGCAGAAGACACAATGGAGATGGACATGACAACACCTGAAAGTGATGCTCATCTTGTAGCGTGGAGTGGCACCTATGAAGGAACTCTTCCTTGTGCTGATTGTGAAGGGATTGAAACTACCATTGTTGTAAACAATGATGGCACCTATGAGAAAACAGCAAAATATCTAAAAGGCGCTGAATCTCAAGAATTCCAAGAAATGGGCACCTATAACTGGGATGAAAATTCCAATGTTATCACTCTCAAACCTGCTAATGACAACAACCCCGGCGGTTCTTTGCTTTACAAATTTGAGAATGATCATATTGTGGCTCTAAACCAAGACGGTTCTAAAGTAACCGGGGATTTAGCAGATCATTACGTGCTTAAGAAACAGTAATTCTTTCTATCAAAAAATGAGGGTCGCTTTTAGCGGCCTTTTTTTATTGTTCTTATTATTTTATTTTGCACATTTTATTCAAAGTTGTAACATTACAACTTAAATCTCTTCACACTTCATGGAAAGCCAAGACATTCATCCTTCAGAACCTCAAGATGAAAACATCATTAAAAACAAAGAACTCACGGTAGGCGCTGCCTTGATTCCGGTGATTGTTCTGGTAATAATGTTGTTTTACAATGTTTTGTATGCTTTTGAAGATGCAGCCCTGGATGGAAGCAATCAGTTCATTCTTCTGATGGGTGCAGCAGTGGCAGCCGTTGTAGGTTTTTTTCATAAAGTACGCTTTGAACAAATGCTTGAGGAAGTATCTCAAAACATTAAATCCACTGCCGGTGCAATTCTCATTCTGTTAATGGTGGGAGCCTTAGCCGGAACATGGTTAGTTTCAGGAATAATCCCTACTATGATTTATTATGGACTCCAGATTTTAAATCCTACTATTTTCCTGGTATCCACGGTAGTCATATGTTCTATAGTTTCTTTAGCTACAGGAAGTAGCTGGACCACATCAGCTACTGTAGGGATTGCTCTTATAGGAATAGCGGAAGCTCTGCAGGTACCTTTAGGTATGACGGCAGGGGCAATCGTTTCAGGTGCATATTTTGGAGATAAACTTTCACCTTTAAGTGATACTACCAACTTGGCTCCTGCCATGGCCGGAACCGATTTGTTCACCCACATCCGCTATATGCTATACACTACCATTCCAACATACACAGTGACTTTAATTGTATTTATTGTTCTGGGCCTGTCACTGGATGTTTCCGGGCAAGCAGAAACAAGTGCGCTTCTAAATTCTCTGAAGTCGTCAATTACCATTTCCCCATGGTTATTTGTTATTCCCGGCTTGGTAATATTTCTAATTATTAAGAAAACCTCCCCATTAATAGCACTTTTTCTAGGAACACTTTTCGGTGCGCTGGCTGCAGTGTTTTTCCAACCGGAATTAATTGCTGCTCTAGGAGGAGAGCAGACTCTTACATTTCATTCCGGATATAAGGGAGTGATGAATGCCATTACAGTAGAAAGCATAATACCCACTGACAATGAAGCTTTGAGAGGTCTATTCTCTTCCGGAGGAATGGTGGGAATGTTAAACACTATTTGGCTGATACTTTGTGCCATGGTCTTCGGGGGAGTTATGGATGCCATTGGTGCACTTGCTACCATTAGTAAGGCTTTATTAAAATTATTTCATACCACTTTTGGATTATTTGCAAGCACGGTGGCAAGTTGTCTGGCGCTAAATGTTACAGCATCTGATCAATACCTAGCCTTGGTTATACCAGGAAAAATGTATGCTCAGGCTTTTAGAGATAAAAATCTTGCCCCTGAGAATCTTTCACGAACACTTGAAGACAGCGGGACAGTTACATCGACCTTAATTCCTTGGAATACTTGTGGAGCCTATCAGAGCGGGGTTTTGGGAGTACCAACCACTCATTATGCAGTATATGCCGTCTTCAATTGGTTGAGCCCGTTTATGACATTGCTTTTTGCAGCTTTTAAAATTAAGATTAGAGAGCTGAAAACGCCCCACAATAATTAATTAGGGTAATATCATTTTACACTAACAATAAGCTCCATCTATCACGATATAAATTAATTGATTGGTTTACTTATAGTTTGCCGGGCAAAAAACCTATCTTTGTAACAGAAAAAATAACATTAAAAAATATAGCTTATGTCATTAGTAGGAAAAAAATTCCCAAACATTACAGTAAATGCAATGAACGAAATGGGCGACACTTTCAAACTAAATGTTTTGGAAGAGGCTCAGAAAAACAATAAAAAGGTACTCCTTTTCTGGTACCCTAAAGATTTTACTTACGTATGTCCCACTGAGATCCATTCATTTCAAGAAGCACTTGCTGATTTTGAAAAAAGAAATACTATAGTTATCGGGGCTTCTTGCGATACTCCCGAAGTGCATTTTGCCTGGCTTAACACTCCAAAAGACCAAGGAGGAATCGAAGGAGTAACTTACCCTTTATTGGCTGACACCAATAGAAATTTGGCCAACGCTCTTGGTATTCTTGATGCAGAAGAAGATTATGATGAAGAGTCTGATCTTTATCTAATGAAAGGAGATAACGTTACCTACCGCGCTACTTATCTTATAGACGAAGAAGGAAAAATATTTCACGAAAGCGTAAATGATATGCCTCTAGGTAGAAGTGTGAAAGAATACATTCGTCTTGTGGACGCCTACACCCACGTTCAGGAAAAAGGCGAAGTTTGTCCTGCCAACTGGGAAGAAGGAAAAGAAGCCATGACTGCCTCTAGAGAAGGTGTAGCTGAATATCTAAAAAAATAATACTATGTTGCTGGAGCTTAAAGAAGATAATTTACAAGAGTTTATTGCTGAAGAGCAAAACGTTGTTGTTCAATTTGCAGCAGGATGGTGTGGTAATTGCCGACTCATGAAGCCAAAATTTAAAAAATTGGCCGGGGAAACCGAAGGATTCAAGTTTATCATTGTTGACGCAGAGAAGTACCCGGAAAGTAGAAAAATGGCTACTGTGGATAATCTGCCCACATTTGCTACTTTTAAAAATGGAACTTTGGTGAATCAGGTACAGACTAACAAATATGAACTTTTAAAAGATTTAGTAGATGAAGTTACCGGCAATTAGACATATTCAAAGAAACAATTCAGTAGCTCAGATTGAGAGTTGTATAGAAGTTTTAGAATCTTATTCAGAGTACAATAGGATTACTGAAGAAGAAATGGATGTTATCGGAGAACTCATAACCAATCTTTGCGGAGCCATTGAAGTTCATAAAATGATTGCTGACGGTATGCCGGAAAGAGATGCTGCCAACACCTTTGCTCAAAAGGTGATGGGTTCTATCGATCGATGATTCAGACCATCCGAAACAATTTTTCAAAATCCCTTCGCTGTTTGCGAAGGGATTTTTTGTTGCGCTTTTGTATCATCAAAATTCTTCTGTTTTAATAACAAAGTTTTAGCACACACTTTTATGGTACCTTTGATGTTGAATAACTACCTTTAAGGGTTTAAAAACAAAAATATGGCTACAATAAAATTAGGAGACAAACAAATAGATACTTCCGGCAAACTTCCCGCAATCGGCGATAGTGTCCCGGATTTTGAATTAATCAATCAGGATCTTGAAATTAAAACTTTGGAGGATTTTAAAGGTTCTAGGGTGATTATGAATATCTTCCCAAGTATTGATACAAACGTATGTGCTACCTCTGTAAGAAAATTTAATGAAAAAGCAACAGGACTTGACAACACACGTGTATTATCCATTTCCCGTGATTTGCCTTTTGCCCAGAAACGATTTGCTGATGATGAACAAATTAATAACGTAACTAATCTCAGCGATTTTAGAGACGGTAATTTCGGGAGAAATTATGGAGTAGAAATGATTAACGGTCCCTTAAAAGGTTTACTTTCGCGTGCAGTTCTTGTTTTGGATGAAAATGGAAAAGTCCTTCACAGAGAACAAGTTGAAGAGATAGGCAATGAGCCTGATTATTTGGCAGCATTGAAGGTATTGTTATAAACCATGTGGAACAGTTATATTGGAAAGCGCATCAAAGGCGGAGGTTATGCCTTGAAAGGTGCATGGTTGCTTCTAAAAAACGAAGCCAGCATTCAGGTTCAAGCCGGGATTGGTGTTATTATCACCGTTGCCGGCTTTTATTTTAAAATTTCAACAACGGAATGGCTGTGTCAAATCCTCGCAATCGGCTTGGTCATTAGTGTTGAAGGCATCAACACTGCAGCGGAAGAAATAGCCGATTTTATTCATCCGGATTATCACAAAAAGATAGGGTATATTAAGGATGTAGCAGCGGGAGCTGTATTTTTTGCTGCATTAGCCGCTATCATTGTGGGTTGCATTATCTACCTTCCTAAACTGCAGCCACTCCTTCCTCTTTAACAGCAAAGAAGTTCTATTTCTTTTTCATCTGATTTATTTATAAATTGGAGTCGTCGATATTTGTATTTTTGCTCACCAAACAAGCATCATTCTGAATGGCTAAAAAGAAAGACAAAACCAAACCTACAAAACCTCCAAAGCAATTAAATTTTAGGCTTTCCAAACAGCATAAAGTGCTTTTTGGGAGCTTTCTTATTCTTTTCGGTGTTGCTTTAATCCTTTCTTTTGCCTCTTATTTTTTCTCTTGGCAGGCAGATCAAAGTAATATTGGTCTTGTGGATCGTGAAGTTCAGGCACAAAACTGGTTGAATAAATTTGGTTCCAATGTGGGTCATTTTTTTATCTACAACGGTTTTGGAGTTTCTGCCTTCTTCTTTGCTTTCCTTGTGAGCCTGAGCGGATGGTTTTTGTTCATGGGTCGAGATAAAAAACCTCTTTATCGCTTTTGGCTCTGGGGAATATTGCTCATGCTTTGGTTCTCCATATTTTTTGGGTTCTTTCATAACGGTGCGGGTCTTCTAGGCGGAACTATTGGATATGAAATGAATGATTTTATGCAAGATTATATAGGGTCTATAGGCACTTCATTGGTTCTTGCATTCATACTTATTTTTTATCTGGTGGTAAGATTAAAGATTACTCCGGATCACGTCATTGCTCTTTTCAAATCCTCAAAAGAGAAAATGGAAGAAGAATTTGAAGATTCAGAGAAAATAGAAAAAGACAATGAATTGATTGTTGCCCATATAGCAGTAACTACAAAAGAAAAACCGAGCCCAATAGTGCCCTCCACTCAAGCAAACGAGCCGGTAACAATACAGCCTGAAGTAGTGCCGCCCGCGCCTGAGAAGGAAATAGAAGTAAAAAAAGAAGATGATCTACCCCTGACAATTCAGGGAGATGTGGCAATGGAGGTAGAACAGGCACAAGAAGAGGAAGAGATAGAAAGCATTAGTGAACGATTGGTAAAAACTTCGGGGCAATTTGATCCGCGGCTGGATTTAAGCAATTTCCGATTCCCTTCTTTAGATCTTCTAAAAGATCACACTTCAGGTTCAGGAATCACAATTGATCAAGAGGAGCTGGAAGAAAATAAAAATCGTATTGTTGAGACTCTTAACAACTATAAAATTGGTATTGCTAATATTAAAGCCACGGTTGGACCAACAGTCACACTTTATGAGATAGTGCCTGATGCCGGTATCCGTATCTCGAAAATTAAGAATTTGGAAGATGACATTGCCTTGTCTCTTTCTGCACTGGGAATCCGTATTATTGCGCCTATTCCCGGTAGAGGTACCATAGGTATTGAAGTTCCAAACAAGAATGCCAAAGTGGTTTCCATGCGTTCAGTTATCGCCTCCACAAAATTTCAGAACGCCGAGATGGAACTTCCCATTGCTTTCGGTAAAACAATCAGCAATGAAACTTTTGTTGCCGACTTGGCCAAAATGCCGCATTTGTTGATGGCAGGAGCAACAGGACAAGGAAAATCTGTTGGTCTTAATGCTATATTAACCTCGTTATTATACAAGAAGCATCCGGCAGAGGTGAAATTCGTTCTGGTAGATCCGAAAAAAGTGGAATTGACATTATTCAATAAAATTGAACGCCATTATCTGGCAAAACTTCCGGACACTGACGAGGCCATAATTACAGACACTACAAAGGTGATCAATACTTTAAACTCGTTGTGTATTGAAATGGATGCGCGGTATGATCTTTTGAAGGATGCCATGGTTAGAAATATCAAGGAGTACAACAGCAAGTTTAAGAACAGAAAGTTAAATCCAAACGAAGGGCATCGGTTTTTACCCTACATTGTGCTTATTATAGATGAATTTGCCGACTTAATAATGACGGCAGGCAAAGAGGTAGAAACTCCCATTGCCAGACTTGCACAATTAGCAAGAGCCATAGGAATTCATTTAATAATTGCTACACAACGTCCCTCTGTAAACGTTATTACAGGAATCATTAAGGCTAATTTTCCTGCTCGAGTTGCTTTCCGTGTTACTAGTAAAATTGATTCCCGAACAATTCTTGACAGTGCCGGAGCCGATCAATTAATTGGTCGGGGAGACATGTTATTTACTCAAGGAAATGAACTCATTCGTCTTCAATGTGCTTTTGTGGATACTCCGGAAGTGGCTGACATAGTTGATTTCATTGGAGCACAAAAAGCATATCCGGATGCCCATCTATTACCTGAATATTCCGGTGAGGAAGGTGGCACAAATCTTGATATTGATATCGGAGAGCGTGACTCAAAATTCCGAGAGGCCGCTGAAGTATTAGTTATTGCTCAGCAAGGTTCTGCGTCTCTTCTACAACGAAAATTGAAATTGGGATATAATCGAGCAGGTAGAATTATTGATCAGCTTGAAGCCGCGGGAATCGTGGGTCCCTTTGAAGGAAGTAAGGCTCGGGATGTTCTGGTTCCCACCATTGATGCGCTTAATAATTTATTAGACAATGAGAATGTATAAGTTAAGATTGACATTCTTGTTTAAAATCCAAACCTTATATCATGAAAAAAATAGTTCTACTCGGATTATTTAGTTTGTTCACATTTTATGCCTCGGCGCAAGATGCAAGAGGGCTACTCAATGAAGTGATGCAAAAAGTGAAGAATTATGACAACATCACTATTGACTTCAAGTATATTCTGATGAATTCCAAAGAAAATATCAAACAAGAAACTCGAGGTGATGTGGTATTGGAAGGGGATAAATACGTTTTGAACATGATGGGAACTACCAGGATTTTTGACGGAAGAAACGTATATACGATTGTGCCCGAAGATGAAGAAGTGACCATTTCTGCATACTCTGCAAAAGAAGACAAGGAAATCACACCTTCCAGAATGCTTACTTTTTATGAAAAAGGATACCATGCAAAATTAGATATCACTCAGAATGTAAAAGGTCGGAAGATACAGTATATCAAATTGACTCCCACAGATCCCAAATCCAATGTCAAAAACGTGTTACTCGGCATTGACGCGCAAACCAAACATATTTACAAATTGATTCATACTGATGACGAAGGCACTCAATTTACAGTAACTGTCAATTCCTTCAAAACAAATCAGCCCCTTTCCAAAACCCTTTTTAGCTTTGACGAAGCTAAATATAAAAAAGACGGCTACTATATAAATAAGATCTAAGGGTAGGTGAAAATTCTGGACCGCTATATACTCGTCAGTTATCTAAAGACATTTGCAGGTGTCTTTATTATTCTGATGTTCATCTTTGTTCTTCAAACCATCTGGCTCTATATTTCAGAGCTCGCCGGGAAAGATTTAGACATAATGATTGTCTTAAAATTTTTATGGTTTTTTGCACCTAAGATGATGCCATTAGTGCTTCCTTTGACAATTCTTGTAACATCTATCATGGTTTTTGGCTCATTTGCAGAAAAATATGAATTTGCCGCCATGAAATCATCAGGAATTTCCCTTCAACGCGCTATGGGAAGCGTCATGATATTTATTGCCTTTCTATCCATTACAGCTTTCTTTTTTGCTAATAACGTAATTCCTTACTCGGAATATAAATGGCAAAATCTTAGACGGAATATTTCACAATTCCAACCTTCCATGGTTATTGCTGAAGGACAATTTAGCCAGATAGGTGATCTTTTCAATATTAAAGTTGAAAAAAAGAGTGGTGATCGAGGTCAGTATTTAGACGATGTCATCATTCATAAAAAAAATCCCCAACGCCCAAGTGGCAATTATACCGTAATTGTGGCCAATAAAGGAGAATTGGCAAGTGCACCCGGAAGTAACACCCTGTCATTAATTCTTCGTGAAGGAAATTATTATGAAGAAATCATAACCAATAACGCTAAAAGTCAGGCTACTTCCCCCTTTGCAAAGAGTTATTTTGACGAATATTCTATCAATATCGATCTCACAGAATTGAATAAGCGAGACATTGAAAAAGAGCATGATGTTGATAACCAGAATATGTATAAAATCAGTGAACTCAAAGTAGAGATAGACTCACTTTCTCGCAGCTATACCAATGATATACAATCTTATACTCGCAATATGTACTATCGTTCGGGAATGGAGCGGATGAATGAGGGACCTCCGGCAATGCAAGATCCTGTAGTTGCTTCTAAGTCAAGAAACGAAATAAAAGGCGTGCTAGATCTTTATCCGCCCATGCAGCAAGTCCAGATTGTAAAACTTGCACTGAACAATGCCAAAGGAACGTATCAAACCGCAATCGCAAAAAAAGATGATTTCCGGCAGAAAACGAAGCGTCTAAACAAAACAGAAATTGCACTTCACGAGAAATATGTTTTGGGAATAGCATGTGTAATTCTATTTTTTGTTGGCGCACCACTCGGGGCTATTATTAGAAAGGGTGGAATGGGTTTACCCATGGTTGTGGCTATTTTACTTTTCTTGACCTATCATTTCATAGGTATTTTTGCTAAAAACAGTGCGGAAGATGGTACCATAGATCCCTACATAGCTGCCTGGTTGAGTACCGCCATCATGTTTCCACTAAGCATTTGGCTCACTTACCGAGCAACTACAGATCAAGGTATTTTTGATATGGATGCATTTCTTCAAAAACTAGGGAGACTATTTGGCTTTATCAAGCGCACCAAAAACACTGAGAAAGCTTCTTAAAAACCCATTTTGAATTTCTTATTTAAGATTTCGTTTTTCATAAATTAAGAAAAACCCCTTCGGTTTCTGATTCAACTTCATCCCAAAGTTCAGGTTCAGATTTCCTATCTTTGCACCACATTTTTTTGCTATGAAAACAACTGAAAAAGACATCATAAAATTAGATTCCATTGAGGAAGCCATTGCCGATATAAAAGCAGGAAAGGTAGTGATAGTAGTAGATGATGAAGATCGGGAAAATGAAGGCGATTTTATTGCTGCTGCTGAGAAGGTTACGCCTGAGATGATCAACTTTATGGCCACCCACGGGCGCGGTCTTATTTGTGCTCCGTTAACCGAACAACGTTGTAATGAATTGGACTTAACCATGATGGTTGAGAACAACACGGTTTTACACCATACCCAATTCACAGTATCGGTCGATTTATTAGGTCACGGATGCACCACAGGAATTTCTGTTCACGATCGGGCAAAGACCATTAAAGCTCTTGTCAATACTGAAACAAAGCCATCTGACTTAGGCCGACCCGGACATATATTCCCTTTAAGAGCAAAAAAGGGCGGTGTTCTTCGACGAACAGGACATACAGAAGCAGCCATTGACTTAGCTCGTCTGGCAGGATTGCAACCTGCGGGAATTCTTGTGGAGATTCTTAATGAAGACGGCACCATGGCTCGCCTTCCCGAACTTGTAGAGGTAGCAAAGAAGTTTGACTTAAAACTGGTTTCCATAGAAGATCTGGTGAAATACAGGATGGAACACGATTCACTGATTGAAAAAAAGGAAGACTTCATGCTTCAAACCAATTTTGGTGAATTCAGACTCCGTGCCTATAATCAGACAACAAATAATCAAATACACTTAGCGCTTACTAAAGGAACGTGGGAACCCGAAGAAGCTGTTCCGGTGCGCGTAAATGCCACAATGGTCAATAGTGATATTTTAGTAGCTCTGACTGATAATGCAGAAAAAAAACTTGATGATATGTTCCGAGTGATCAATCAAGAAGGTAAGGGTGCGATTGTTTTCGTGAATCAACCTATGGAATCATTGGATTTATTATCACGTTTACAAGAATTGAAAAACAAACAAGAGAGTGATAAGGTAGTCAAGGCACCACGCATTGTTTCTGATGTGAAAGACTTTGGAATCGGCGCGCAAATTCTCCATGATTTGGGGATTCATAACATCCGGTTAATATCCAATAGTGAAGAGACCAGACGAGTAGGAATGATAGGATATGGCTTGAGAATTACCGACTACATCAGATACTAACTTTTTGGACAACTTCTTATACCACAACCTGTTTCACCTTTGAAACAGGTTTCTTTATTTGAAATATAAACCGAAGAAACTTTTCTCGAGCGAAATTTGTTGGGAAATGGGTTTCTGAAAAATTTATTTACAGATTCTTCAGGGTTTTTTTCAGAATTTGACCCCGTTTATGAACTTCTTCTTCAGACCAGCTTAGTTTAATAAGGATGGAAATGGTCCTTCCCATAACCTCATGGCTCGCTGAAAAATCGGTTTCATGGAGGTTTTGCATCCCGTTTAATACTTCCTGAGGTAGTTTATTCAATGTTTTTCGATCTTTCAGATGTTGCCACCCATTAATGTAATGCCAGTTATTCTTAAACCAATAGAAGCAACCGTCAAGGCCGGCCTCCAATAAAGCTTTATGTGCTAATTCGGCAGTTCCGGAATCTTTCATAAAAAAATCAAGAAAAGAATAGTTGCTTTCTCCTCCTTCAGGAATCCTTCTAAAAGTTACCCCTTCAATTTTTTCCAGAACTTGCCTTAATAAAAGATAGTTCTTCTTTTGGATGCTCAGTATAGTATCCAGTTTTTCCAATTGTGCCAACCCCACAGCAGCATTAAGTTCAGAAATTCGGAAATTATACCCGATAAAGGGATGTCCTTCAGCACCGCGGTCATTTCCTTCGTGATCATGTCCATGATCTTGATAATGATCTGCATGTTTTGCATACTTTTTATTATTGGTAACTACCGCCCCTCCCTCACCACAAGTAATGGTTTTCACAAAATCAAAGGAATAACATCCAATATCTCCTATTGTTCCCACTGCTTTTCCTTGGTAGGCAGCGCCTATTGCCTGGCAGGCATCTTCCAATAATATGAGATTATGTTCTTTACAGATCTTCTTCAGCGCATTTAGGTCTGCCATGGATCCACACATGTGAACGGGCATAACACATTTTGTGCGTGGGGTAATGGCAGCTTCCACAGCAACAGGATCAAGGGTAAGTGTATCATCAATATCTACCAAAATCGGAGTTGCACCTACAGAAAGAATTGCTTCAAAACTTGCAACAAATGTAAAAGTTGGCATAATCACCTCATCACCTGCGCCAATTCCTGCTGAGGCAAGTGCCACGGTGAGCGCAGCAGTTCCGCTGGAAACCAGCTGACAATATTCCACATTCTGAAGTTTTGCAAACTGTTTTTCGAATTCTTTTGCTTTCCAGTGTCCATTTCGCATTCCATCAAATCCATAGCGCATTAAGATTCCATTCTCCAGCACATCGTTCACATGCTTTTTCTCTTCTTTTCCAAATAGTTCGAACCCCGGCATAAGTATATTTTTTTTAAATGGTTGTTAGTTTTCTTATTAATTTTCTACGTCTAATAATTCTCTACCCGCTCAATTACAACTCAATTACCAACTCTTCTACTCCCCTCCTCACCTTTTTAAGACTTAAGAAAAAATCTGATTCATCTCTGTATCCTACCGGAAGTACGATAACAGATTGCAATCCCATTTTATCCAGTCCCAGCAGTCGGTCATACTCATCCGGTTGGAAACCTTCCATCGGGCAGGAATCAATATTTTCCATAGCACACACTGTAAGTAAAGCACCTAGCGAAAGATATAATTGATTTATCATCCATTCTTTTATTTCTGTTTTTTCCTTATCAGAAAAAGTGCGGACCAGATTATCTTCAAATTTCTGAAGAATTTCGCGTGATGTTTTCCGAATATCTTCTACGCGTTTAAAATGTTCTATGATAAAATCTTCATTAATTTCAATTTCCACACAAAGAACTAACACGTGCGAAGCATCCCGCACCTGAGGCTGGTTGTAGGTCAACGGCATCAACCGGTCTTTTAAATTCTGATCTGACACAATAACTAGTTTCACAGGCTGTAGTCCATAGGATGTAGCCGTAAGGTTAAAGGCTTCCTTTAGAATATCTAGTTTTTGTGGAGAAAGAATTTTCGAACTGTCAAATCTTTTGGTGGCATAGCGCCAATTCAATTTCTTCAAAGTTTCGGAATGCATTTGATTTTTTCGAATTTGTATTCTTGCAAAATTAACGAATAAAAATCAGCCCAAGCTGTTACAGATATTGAAGAAAATTTCAATCCTGCCTTATATTCATCTCCTACGTGATGTATCTTTACTATCTTCTTCATATCCTCAAAAAATGAAAAATTTAATTGAACAAATTGAAGCTCTTTCCAAAGAAGCGAATCTTTTGGAAATTGATTCTTCTGAGCGACTTCACCTTCTCCGGGAAGTGGGAATGTTTTCTGACCAATATATCTCACGTTTGCCAAATGCATTTTCATTTACACATAAACCCGTTGATAAAGAACGTCTTCAAATAAAACAAGAGACTTCTTCTTTACCGGAGCTATTACAAATATTTGAAGAGGAAGTTACAGAACCGGGACTGCGAGCTGCATCAGGCGGTCATATAGGATATATTCCCGGCGGAGGAATCTATGCAGCTGCTTTAGGCGACTTTTTAGCAGCAATTTCTAACGAATATGCAGGCGTATCTTATGCTTCTCCGGGAGCAGTAGCTATTGAAAATGAAGTCATCGACTGGCTGAAGCGCATTTTTTCATTCCCAAAAAGCGCAGTGGGTAATCTAGCGTCAGGAGGCTCAATTTCAAATATGATAGCACTTACGGCAGCCCGAGATAAACATCTGGTAAAGAATGAAAAGATTTTAAAAAGTGTGATTTATTTAAGCAGACAGGCGCATCATTGCATTAAAAAATCTCTTCGAATAATTGGTCTGGAAGATGTTATTATCCGCCATCCGGAACTGGACGAGGAATTTAGAATAATCCCCCACTCTCTCAATGCACAAATAATGGAAGACAAGAAAAACGGACTCTTTCCATTCTTAGTCATTGCCACTGCCGGCACCACAGACGTTGGGGTTATAGATCCTCTTGATGAAATAGCTACTATTGCCCGGAAAAATAATATGTGGTTTCACGTAGATGCTGCCTATGGTGGCTTTTTTATTCTTACTTCACGAAAAGGATTGTTCCACGGTATAGAGAAAGCAGATTCTCTTGTGGTTGACCCCCATAAAGGGATGTTTTTGCCTTATGGACTTGGAGCGGTATTGATAAAAGATGTTGAGGCTGTTTTACATTCCAATAATTATCAAGCTAATTATATGCAAGATGCCATAATGGAAGATCTTTCCTTTGATCCTGCCAACCTATCGCCGGAACTTACCAAACATTTCCGAGGCATGCGGCTGTGGTTGCCGCTACGATTACACGGTATCAAACCGTTTATTGCATGTTTAGAGGAAAAGTTGCTTCTTACTGAATATTTTAGAAAAAGATTAGTTGAAATGGGATTTAAGGTAGGACCGCAGCCGGATTTATCTGTAAGCTATTTCTGGTTTCCTACCGATAAAAATGAAAATGAATTCAATCAGACACTAATGAATTACATACACGATGATGGTCGCGTATTTTTTAGTTCAACAAGACTTAATGGAAGATTTGTGATACGAATGGCCATTCTTTCTTTTCGAACAAAAATTGGAACAATAGATCGAGCTTTGGATATGATCCGGGATTGTTTACGAAAGACGCAGAGCGATGTTATGAAGGATCAAGTTACTTCCGGAGATTTGATTTAATTTTTATCGCAAACCTGATAAAAAGTTTTTTCAAACCAAAAAGCTTTTTATATTTGCACCCGCAATGAAGCAGCTCTTGCTTCAGACCGGCCTGGAGGAATGGCAGAGCGGTCGAATGCGGCGGTCTTGAAAACCGTTGAGGGTCACACCTCCGGGGGTTCGAATCCCTCTTCCTCCGCTACGGAAGCCTCGTGAAAACGAGGCTTTTTTTTTGGATATCTTTGTCCTGATAATATACTCGTCGGTAAAGGATTGTCATCCTCCTCGCAGCACTTGAATTCAAAAAACAAGGAATCTTATTTTTGGCCAACAAAAAATAAAACGTGAAGTTGATGCCAATTTGGAAAATCTATAGATTAAGGTTCAATACCACCGGGCAGTGATCTGATCCGAAATACTGAGGAAGAATGTTAGAATCTTCTATCTTATCCATAAAATTCTCACTTACAATAAAGTAATCCAGCCTCCAGCCCACATTCCGTTCACGCGCTTTAAATCTATAGCTCCAGTAGGTGTATGCTTCTTTATCGGGATAGAAAAAACGGAAACTATCTATGAATCCGAGACTTAGTAAACGTGTCATTCCATCAATTTCAACCTGAGTATATCCGGCGGTTTTATTATAATTGGATTTATCATTCTTTAAATCTATGGGTTGATGAGACACATTCAAATCCCCACAGAGAATAACCGGTTTTGTTTCTTCCAAATTCTTTAAATAGGCTTGAAAATCCAAATCCCACTGGGCGCGATAATCCAAACGCTCCAGTTGTTGTCCGGAATTTGGCACGTATACATTTACCAGATAAAAATTTTCAAATTCAGCGCATTGTACCCTCCCCTCTGCATCGTGTTCGGCCACGCCCATATCATTCACAACTGAAATAGGTTCAATTTTACTGAGAATTGCGGTTCCCGAATATCCTTTTCTTTCAGCAGAATTGTAGTATCGATGATAACCTTGAATTTCAGATAATACCGCCTCCACTTCGTGTACCTGCGCCTTGGTTTCTTGAAGACAAAGAATATCAGCATCTATTTTTTCAACGCTGTCAAAGAAATCTTTTTTGGCGATTGAACGAATTCCGTTTACGTTCCAAGAAACTATTTTCATAAGTTGTTTTTGTATAATGGACTAAGCCGCCTATTTTGAAATTACAAAATTATCAAATTTTAATTGGTGACCCGGCCTCCTACCGGTTCATTTCTAACCGTTTTCAGCATCTGCTTGAATTTGAAAATCTATTTTTTATTACCTTTCTGTAACCTTTCTTCACCTCATCCACTCTAATTTAATAGAAGCCTTTACAATACCGGCTTCAAATGTTCAAATTTTAAAAAATTACATTATGGAAACAGCTATTCAAGAACAGCATCAACATGTGAGACAGGTTTTCAATATGATGAAGATCGTTTTCGTTATCCTCCCTATCGCAGCGGGAGCAGATAAATTCTTCAATATCCTAACGGATTGGACACACTATATTAATCCGATTTTACTGGACTTCCTTCCATTTTCAGGCGAAACTTTTATGATGCTTGTAGGAATAATAGAAATAATTGCAGGCCTCATTGTTTTGTTTAAACCGAGAGTAGGCGGTATTATAGTAGCGAGCTGGCTGACAGGAATCGCGCTCACCTTAATCGCCGGATGGATGTATGTAGATGTAGCCGTGCGCGACTTGGTTATGGCAGTAAGTGCTCTTGCCATGACAAAATTGGCTAAATTAGTATAATGAAAAATTACGAACAACTCACAGATATCGAAATCATCGATAGAATCAAAGCCGGCGATAAACCGCTTTATGAACTAATTGTTAGACGTTATAACGGATATTTGTATAAAGTGGGCCGTTCTTATAATTATAATCATGAGGACACTCAAGATTTGATGCAGGATACTTATGTAGATGCTTTTCGCAATCTTTCAAAATTTGAAGGAAGATCAACTTTCAAAACGTGGATAGTTCAGATCATGCTAAATAATTGCTACCGGAAAAAAGAAAAATTCAGCTATAAACATGAGTTCCCTGAAGATAAAATCAAAGACAACTTAAAGCCTATGTTCAATTATTTGAATAATGATGCCAACAATCAAATAAATACAAGAGAACTCGGTTCAGTAATAGAACGTGCTCTTGCTGCAATTCCTGAAGACTATCGGCTAATCTTTTCTTTGCGGGAAATGAATGATTTTAGTGTTGCCGAAACAGCAGAACTTTTAAAAATTACAGAAAGCAATGTAAAGACGAGGCTTAGCCGTGCAAAAAAAATGCTTCGATCGGAAATAGAACGATCCTATAGTGAAACTGAAATCTATGAGTTTAACCTGATATACTGCGATGCAATGGTTGATCGGGTGATGGAAAAAATTAAAAATATTGAGATCTAAACTTATGCAGAATAAAATCCTCCAACAATTAAACCATTCGTCATTAAAGTCAGATACTGATACGCCTCTACGCGATGATGCTCGTAAGCTTTCGGATGAAGAAAAAATTGAAAGAATTGCAACGCTCTTTGGTGAAATTATGTGGACGCTCGGCTTAGACTTATCCGATGACAGCCTCAAGGGAACTCCCAAAAGAGTGGCGAAAATGTATGTAAAGGAAGCTTTCAGCGGATTGAATCCGAACAACAAGCCCCAAATAAGTTTGTTTAAAAACACATACAAATATGAACAAATGCTTGTGGAGCGGGATATTACGCTGTATTCTCATTGCGAGCATCATTTCGTTCCTATAATCGGTCGAGTTCACGTGGCCTATATCCCACATGGTGCCGTAATTGGATTATCGAAAATTAATCGACTTGTAAAGTTTTATTCCAAACGGCCACAAATGCAGGAGAGGTTGACGATGCAGATTTCGGAAGGGTTAAAAGAAGTTCTTGCGCACAATGATGTTGCCGTCTATATTGAAGCTGATCATTTATGTGTAGCTTCCCGGGGAATTAATGACACAAACAGCTCGACGGTTACCGAAAGTTATTCCGGCGTTTTCGAAGAACCCGCTATGCAACAAAGATTTATGGATCATATCAAACGATAAATCAAGGCGCGACAGGTGTGGGAAGTGTTCGATATAAAAAATTAGAACGCCTTAGTATTCTGATAAAAATGAATTCCGGTAAAAATGAGCGCCTTTAAACCATCAGTAATGAAAAAAGACAGTTATGCATTAATTACAGGTGCAGCTAATAGAATTGGGAGAAGCATGGCTTTAGAGCTTGCTCAATTAGGATTTAACATTCTTATCCATTATCGTAATTCCGAAGAAGATGCGGAACAACTGAAAACAGAAATTGAGCATTACGGGCGGAAAGCAGAAACAGTCCGGATTGATTTTATGAAGGAAGAAGATTATGACGGACTTTTTAACCTTTTCAAAAAGAAAAACATCATCATTGATCTTCTCGTGAACAGTGCTTCAGACTTTTCACCCTCAAAATTCACAGATAAAGGCGATGACATTTTGATGCGGGAATTTAAAAGCAACTTCCACGGTGCATACATGCTTACAAAGGCATTCGGGCGTGTTTTTGGAAAAGGATTAGTGGTAAACCTGCTTGATACCAAGATTTCAAAAGACGTTACAACTCATTTTGATTATTTGTTAAGCAAGAAACTGCTAGCGGAATTTACACGAATGGCTGCCATAGAACTCGCCCCGGAAATTCGAGTTAACGGAATTTGTCCGGGTCTTGTTTTGCCTCCGGCGGGAAAAGATCAAAATTACTTATTAAATTTAGCCAAGGACATTCCACTTAAAAGAATAGGAAGTCTTACTGATATTCAGCGCACCCTGCGTTTTTTTGTGGAAAGTGAATTTGTCACCGGACAATTAATTTATGTAGATGGCGGCGATCATTTAGCTCATTAATGAAACATGGATAGTTTTAACAAATCTTATCTTCCTCAAAAATTTCTTACCGTTGCCGTAGAAAACCTTCGGCTGCGAGCCTTTATTGGATTTCAACCATGGGAAAGGGAAAAATTACAAGATGTAATCATTTCTTTCTCTTTTAAATATGATGGCGCTTTGGCCTCGGCAGAAGACAATGTGAAACATGCGGTGAATTACAAACCATTAACCAAGCAAATTATCAAACTTGTAGATCGGCAGCATTTTGATTTGATAGAGGCTATGGCTGAAGCAATTTATGAGTCTATTCTTCATTTTCATCCGGAGATTCAGGATATCGAGGTATGTTTGGAGAAACCACATGCGCTTCGGTTTGCCGATAACGTGCTTATCAGGATTTCTCAGAAAGACAGATACAATTATGCCGTTATCTCACTAGGCTCAAATATCGATCCGGAGCAGAATTTTCCCAAAGCCTTAAACCGGCTGAAGGATATTGGAATAATCGTTCACAGAACCGATTTTGTAAAAACCAAGCCATTAAAATTTGAGGACCAGCCGGATTTTCTGAATGGCGCAGTCTTGCTGCTCACTTCGTTAAACCATACCACACTTCAACTGAAATTAAAACAAATTGAAGCAATCTTAGGACGTGTAAGATCAGAAAATAAGAATGCACCGAGAGAAATCGATTTGGATATTCTAACTTTCAACAATCACATCCTTGACAAAACAGAACTGGAAGAACTGCCATTTCTTAAAGACTTTGTAGCCCATCTTAGACCGGATTTGGTGTAACTGTGCTGCAATCTTTTATTTTCCCAATCTACTAAAACTCCAGCTTCAACTGCACATCCACAGGTTCTTCCTCGGAAGTATGGTTTGGATCGTTATTTAAATTTGATACGGAGATTCCCAGAAGTCTTACCGAATTCTCCAGTTTTTCTTGATACAGCAGCTCCTTCACCACTTCCATAATTTGATGTTTGGAATCCAAATAATCAGGCAATGTTTTGCTACGAGTTCGAAGACTAAAATCGCTGTATCTAATTTTTAAGGTCACAGTTTTTCCGGCTAATTTTCTTCTTCTCAACCGTGTTTCCACAGCCTCAGCAATTTCGTTTAAATGTTCTGTCATAAAGATTTCCGACGAAATATTTTCTGTAAATGTGTGTTCTGCAGCCAACGATTTTTGAAGACGAAAAGGTTTTACTTGACTTCTGTGAATACCTCTAACTATATTATAATAATGAGTTCCACTCTTTCCAAAATGCTCGTTCAGATATTCGAGAGATTTCATTTTTAAATCTTTTCCGGTAAATATTCCTAATTCATACATTTTAGATCGGGTAACTTTTCCAACACCATAAAATTTCCGAACATCCAGATTTTCAAGAAATTCCATAACTTCTTCGGGGGGAATGGTTTTTTGCCCATTGGGTTTGTTAATGTCACTGGCTATTTTCGCAAGGAATTTGTTTATGGAAATTCCCGCAGAAGCATTCAACCCAATTTTTTCTTTTATCATAGCTCTGATTTCGGAGGCGATCAATGTAGCCGAAGGATTTCCTTTTTTATTCTCCGTAACGTCCAAGTAAGCCTCATCTAGTGAAAGTGGCTCAACGAGGTCAGTAAATTCATAGAAGATGTTTCTAATTTGATTTGAAATTTCGCTATATCGGTCAAACCTTGTAGGCGCAAAAATTAATTCCGGACATAATTCCCTTGCCTGAACTCCCGGCATAGCACTTCGCACTCCAAACTTACGGGCCTCATAACTTGCTGCAGCTACTACTCCACGCTTACCACCACCACCTACTGCCAAAGGTTTTCCACGCAGTTCAGGAAAATCCAATTGCTCCACAGATGCAAAAAAAGCATCCATATCCACATGAATAATTTTCCGATGACCAAATATTTCCTCCATAAATGCAAAAATAGTATCTTTCACTTTGCTCGACCAAGAAACAGAAAATAGGAATCTATAGAATTATAACCAACCGGAAATGAAGAAAACAGCTATTATTCTTGGTGCCACAGGGCTGACAGGCAATTTGCTCTTACATCGACTTCTGGACGATCCGGATTTTGTCAAGATCAAATTATTTTCAAGATCAGCTGTAGAGATCGATTCAGAAAAAATTGAAGAACACTTGGTGGACCTCTTGAAACTGGAAAATCAAATTGATGCTTTCTCCGGCGACGTTGTTTTTTGTTGTATCGGCACCACCAAAGCAAAAACACCGAATAAAGATTTGTATAGAAAAATAGATTACGGAATTCCTGTCACTGCTGCTAAACTTGCAAAACAAAATGGAATTCCAAAATTTATTGTAATCTCCTCACTTGGCGCAGATGCTGACAGTCGGATTTTCTACAGCAAAACCAAGGGACAGATGGAGCAAGATGTTTTGAAGGAAGCTCTTCCGGAAACTTACATTCTTAGACCTTCGCTTATTTTAGGAGATAGAAATGAGAGTCGGTTAGGAGAAAAAATCGGGTCTATTTTATTAAAAACATTCAACTTCATCATTCCGAAAAAGTATAGAGCCATTTCTGCAGACAGTATTGCCGGAGCTATGCATAAATTGAGCAAGATTCATTACAAAAACACTTTTATTCCCTCTAATGAAATTAAAAAAATGCAGATCTAAATATTTCGAACCTCTATGAAGCCCACCATGCAAGAAATAGAACGAAAATTTCTCCTGAAAAATATGACATTCAAGGAAGAAGCCGTAAAGTCTTCACGCATTCTTCAGGGATTTTTGAACTCACATCCGGAGCGTACCGTTAGAGTTAGAATAATGGGTGAAACTGCATTTTTGACTATCAAAGGCATTCCCAATAAGACCGGAACTACTCGTTTTGAATGGGAAAAAGAAATATCTCTCGCCGAGGCAGAGTCGCTTATCGCTCTATGTGAACCGGGGATTATTGACAAAATCCGCTATGAAGTACCAGCAGGAAAACACATTTGGGAAATAGATGAATTTATGGGAGAAAATGAGGGATTGATTGTGGCCGAGGTGGAACTGGAATCAGAAAATGAGTCTTTCGAAAAACCGGAATGGTTGGGACAGGAAGTTACAGGAGAGGTGAAATATTATAACTCATACCTGAGTAAAAAACCCTTTAAAGACTGGGAAAGTTCTTAGAATGAACTTAAGATATGGATTTGGAGGATTGTTTTTCTTGATCTAAAATTTTCAAGAAAGGGAAAATTGTCTGACCGGTCACACCATGAAATCAAATAAAACAATTCGATTTTTACATAAGAAAGAGCCAAAGCCATAGTGTCAGAATCATTATGAAATAAAAAAGCCCTCCGTTTTCACGAAAGGCCTAAGATCTTTTACTTTAAAGATTACAATTGATTGATCTTTTCAATCAATGCTGATGCCCGATCTTCCAATTCTTTATTTATTCCTTTAAAGTGAGCTTTTTTGTTTTCAACTTTTCTCTGATTCACTTTCTGAATCAAATTATCAAAAGTATCAATCGCTTCGTCAATTATTGCCTCTCCTTTATCCAGGTCGGCAGATGGATTGGTAATTTGCCAGATGGTGACTGCATCTATAATATCACCCAGCACATAATTAATGTCTTTCTTTAGATTTCTAACATTCGCCATAAGCTTCAGCTCTTATCGAGCGATTTAAGTTGTAAAATAATTTTCGCAAAAGTACGAAGAATTAAGGAATGTAAGCTTCTAAAAAACTAGCTTCAGAAGTATCAAATTCCACTTCGTCAATTATTGCGGGAATGAGCACCGTTTCACCGGTTTTCATTTTTTCTGAAAAATTGCCGGCAGTTATTACTGCTTCCCCCGCTACACACATATAAACTTTAAAAGAAGTTGCAAAATTCATCTTTCGAGTCCGCCGCTGAGACAAGCTCAGTTTGTTGACTTCAAAAAAATCGGTTTTTCCTATCTGTACCGGTACATCCATTTGCTCGTGATAGGAGAAACGGGCGTTCGGAGCATCAAAATTTATAGCATCCAGAGCCAGATCAGTATGAAGTTCCCTCATAGATCCATTGGTGTCAGGTCTGTCCCAGTCATAAATGCGATAGGTAATATCTGAGGTCTGTTGAACTTCAGCCAATACTACACCGGCTCCAATGGCATGAACTGTTCCCGGAAGCAATACAAAAGCATCCCCTTTTTGTACTTTTTCAAAATTTAATACCTCCGGTAATTTTCCAAGTTGCAGATACTTTAAATATTCTTCTTTAGAGATATTTCTATTAAATCCTAAAACCAAATTGGCATTGGTGTCTGCATCCATGATATACCACATTTCCGTTTTCCCAAAAGAATTATGCCGATGTGCTGCTATATGATCATCGGGATGAACCTGAACGGAAAGTGCCTCTTGAGCATCAATAAATTTGAACAAGAGCGGAAATTTTGTTCCGAATTGATTATAAACTCTTTCTCCCAGTAATTTTCCTCGAAATTCATTTACAAGATACTGAAGGGTTTTGCCTTTTAAGGGACCATTATGAACCACGGAGATGTTTTCTTCCACTGCTGAAATCTCCCAACTTTCGCCCAATCTACCTTCTCCTTTCTTGTTGAAAAGCGAATTTAATTTTCCTCCACCCCAAACTTTTTCTTTAAGAATGGGTTCGAATTTGATGGGATATAAAAAATGATTTGCTTCCATTAAGGTCCGGTATAAACAACAAAATTTCGAGGGGTTTCATATAGTTTTACTTCCAATCCCCATTGGGGATCAATTCTGTTCCGAAGTTTATTCCAAATGACTACTGCAATATTTTCCACTGTTGGATTTAAATTTTGGAATTCAGGCACCTCCAGATTCAAATTTTTATGATCAAAAGCTTCCTCGATTTCTTCTCTTAGAATTTCTGTTAGAATCTTAAGGTCAAGCAGGTATCCGGTCTCCGGATCAATATCGCCTGTCACTCCCACCTCCAATTCATAATTATGACCGTGAAAATGTGGATTACTGCACTTCCCGAAAATCCGGAAGTTTTTGTCATCGTCCCAGTCTTCTCGATAAAGCCTATGGGCGGCGTTGAAGTGAGCTTTTCGCCAAACAGTCAAACTCATATTTTGATGTAATCATAGAATTTTTCGAAAATAATTCTGAACCAGGGCGTATAATTTTCCGGATTTTTCATGATATCATCCTTTACTGCTTCCGGCGTCATCCATTTATAATCAGCTACTTCTTTGGGATTTAATTGAGGTTCGCCGTTGTAGGTTCCTACCAAAATATGATCCAATTCATGCTCTGTCAGACCATTATCAAAGGGAGCTTTATAAATAAATGAAGTTCGTTCTTCAAGTTCGGTCGTGAAACCCATTTCCTCCATCAGCCTTCTTTTTCCCGCCTCTATAGATGTTTCACCATCACGTTGATGACTACAGCAAGTATTTGCCCATAACCCGGGAGTGTGATATTTGTCCATAGCACGCTGTTGGAGCATCAATTCATTCTTATCATTAAAAATGAAGACGGAGAAGGCTCTGTGCAACAAAGCTTTTTCATGAGCTTCCATCTTGGGCATCAACCCTATTTTTTCATCATTTTCATTGACTAAAATTACAAGTTCTTCTTTCATTTTTTTATTCTTCTGCGCCCAAAAATACGAAAAGCAATCTGTTATTTAAATAAAAGAAGATATGGTCTGCCCTCTTTCAATATGCATATCTTCATCAACATCCTTTTTAAAAAATAACGAAACAAGCCCTATCTTTGCACCCAATTTTAGATTAGGGAAAAATGTCTTTGGAAAAAGAAATTAAACGACGAAGAACCTTCGGAATCATTGCGCATCCTGATGCCGGAAAAACTACATTAACCGAAAAACTACTTCTCTTCGGTGGAGCAATTCAAGAAGCCGGTGCCGTAAAAAGCAATAAAATAAAAAAGGGTGCCACCAGTGACTTCATGGAAATAGAACGTCAACGCGGAATTTCGGTAGCTACATCTGTACTAGCCTTTGAATATGAAGGAAAAAAAATAAACATTCTCGATACTCCCGGTCATAAAGATTTTGCAGAAGACACATATAGAACATTGACAGCCGTAGATAGTGTGATTGTGGTGGTGGATGTGGCGAAAGGGGTGGAAGAGCAGACGGAAAAACTTGTGGAGGTGTGCCGTATGCGAAAAATTCCTATGATTGTATTTATCAACAAACTGGATCGTGAAGGGCGAGATGCATTTGATCTTTTGGATGAAATTGAACAAAAATTAAATTTAAGAGTTACCCCCTTGAGTTTCCCAATTGGAATGGGTTATGATTTTAAGGGAATTTATAATATCTGGGAGAAGAATGTTAATCTCTTCAGCGGAGATAGTCGGAAAAATATTGAAGAAACCATTGAATTTGAGGATATCGAAAGTACCGAACTCGAAAAATTAATAGGAAATAAAGCGGCAAAAACCCTGAGGGAAGAACTTGAGTTGGTATATGAGGTGTATCCGGATTTTAATAGAGAAGAATATCTTAATGCAGAATTGCAACCTGTCTTTTTTGGTTCTGCTTTAAATAATTTCGGAGTGCGGGAACTTCTTGATTGTTTCGTAGAAATAGCTCCTACTCCCAGATCTAAAGAAAGTGATACACGATTGGTACAGCCGAACGAAAAAGAATTTTCCGGTTTTGTTTTTAAAATTCATGCCAATATGGATCCGAAACACCGAGACCGACTGGCTTTTGTAAAAATCGTCTCGGGCATGTTTGAAAGAAACACCCCTTACTTACATGTGCGCCAAAACAAAAAATTTAAGTTTTCGAGTCCGAATGCTTTCTTTGCTGAAAAAAAAGAAGTTGTAGATGTATCTTATGCCGGAGACATAGTGGGACTTCATGATACCGGGAACTTTAAAATTGGCGACACACTGACCGAGGGAGAAGTGATGAACTATCGCGGAATTCCAAGCTTTTCGCCGGAACATTTTAAATATATCAACAACGCAGACCCCATGAAGAGTAAGCAACTGGAAAAAGGAATAGACCAGTTGATGGACGAGGGAGTTGCTCAGCTTTTTACTTTGGAACTTAATGGAAGAAAAGTTATCGGTACGGTCGGTGCGTTGCAGTTTGAAGTAATCCAATACAGATTAGAACACGAATACGGAGCAAAATGTACCTATGAGCCTGTCAATGTCTACAAAGCCTGTTGGGTGGACCCGGTTGATCCAAAAAGTGAAGAATTTCAGGACTTCAAACGTGTAAAATCAAAATTTTTAGCAAAAGACAAACGAGGTCAGCTTGTCTTTTTTGCCGATTCTGCATTCACCCTTCAAATGACTCAAACAAAATATCCAACTGTGAAACTACATTTTGTAAGTGAGTTTTAATAGCCGGAATTATTAATCGCGTTTCAAAATCTTTGTTTCGCCTGATGCTTGTCATTTTCTGGTAATCACTTTTAGGAGTATATTGTCCTATTTATCAAAGAAGATACTTTATCATGCTTAGCATACAACTGCTTAATCCAAAAAACATAGTGATTGTCGGGGCATCTGAAAACACGGCAAAACCGGGCGGCAAAATTTTACAAAATCTACTTGATCATAATTATAGTGGAACGATCTATGCCCTGAACAAAAAAGAAATCAAAGTTCCGAATGCTGTTCACGTATATGAGGTGGAAGATATTCCGGAACAGATTGATTTAGGAATTCTTGCCATTCCGGCCGTAGCCTGTATCAATGTCGCCAAAGAAATGATTGCAAAAGGTGCCAAAGCTTTTATTGTATTTTCAGCCGGATTTTCGGAGGCCGGCGAACAAGGTATTTCACTGGAGAAAGAACTCGTACAACTCATTAATGATGCCGGTGCTACGCTGATAGGTCCGAATTGTATCGGGGTAATTAATGAAACTTATAAGGGCGTATTCACCTCTCCCATTCCCGAATACGATCCCAAAGGCTGCGAACTCATTTCCAGTTCGGGAGCAACAGCCGTATTCATTATGGAAAAAGCGATTTTAAACGGATTACGGTTTTCGAATATTTATTCTATCGGAAACGCAGCGCAAACAGGGGTTGAAGATATTTTGGAGTTTATGGACGATACTTTCGATCCCGATAAAAGTCCGAAAGTGAAGTTGTTGTATCTGGAATCTATTAAATATCCTTACAAATTCTTGCGCCACGCCACGTCCCTCATCAAAAAGGGATGCAAAATCGCGGCTATTAAATCAGGATATTCCGAAGCAGGTGGCAGGGCTGCATCTTCTCATACGGGAGCATTAGCCACATCCGATACTGTTATTCGCGCTTTATTCAAAAAAGCAGGTGTGGTGTATTGTAGCGGAAGGGAAGAACTAATTGCTGTCGCGAGTGTGTTTCAGACTAGTACTGATGTCGGAAAGAATTTCGCCATTATCACCCACGCCGGCGGCTCGGCAGTAATGCTCACCGATGCATTGAGTTCAGGCGGATTAAATGTTCCAGAGTTGACTCAGGAAGAAACTTCTGAACTTCTTAAAAAACTAAATCCCGGATCTTCTGCGGCCAATCCTATTGATTTTCTCGCAACCGGAAATGCGGAACAGCTTGGTGAAATCATAGACTTCTGCGACAAGAATCCGAAAATAGACGGGATGATTGTTGTGTTTGGAAGTTCGGGACTTTTTAATGTTCGCGATGTTTACAACATGTTGGAAAAGAAAATGAACGCTTGTGATCTACCGATTTATCCGGTACTTCCTTCGCCTGTAAATGCCAAGGAAGAAATCAAGACGTTTTTGCACTCCGGTCACGTCATTTTTCCCGATGAAGTCACACTTGGTAAAGCTTTGGTTCAGGTACATCATACCAAACTCACGGCAGGCGGAAAACCTGACATGCCTTTAATGGATTTGATAAGCATTCGCGAAATTATCAATTCGGCCAAAGACGGTTTTTTGAATACAACCGATACCGAAAAGCTGATGGATGCTGCCGGAATTCCTGTTGCGAAGCAGTTGATTTGTTCACAAGGGGAAGATTTGCAACAGATTTCGACGAACATAAAATTTCCCATAGTCATGAAAGTTATCGGTCCTGTTCATAAGACGGAAGTCCATGGCGTGCGTTTGAACATCCATGACAAAGAAACCATGAAATCTACTTTTGATGATCTGATGCAGATTCCTTCAGCAACCGGCGTTCTGGTTCAAGAAATGATTTCGGGCGAAGAACTTTATGCAGGAACTATAAAACAAGGCGATTTCGGACATCTTATTTTTTGCGGATTTGGCGGCATTTTCCTTGAAATTCTAAACGATACTTCCTATGCTTTAGCCCCTTTAGGTGAAACGGAAGTTGCACAAATGATCAGATCTTTAAAAGGATACCCATTATTCCACGGTTTCCGTGGTCGACCGAAACTTCCAAAGGAGAAATTTATGGATATTGTCATTCGTCTTGCAGCTCTCGTGTATCTCGCTCCTGAAATCTCGGAAGCCGATTTGAATCCGTTAATTGCAAACGAACACGAGGTAAAGGCTGTGGATGTACGGGTTTTTATAAAACACTCATGACCGGGAAAAGAGCAAATAAAAGACCTTTGTTCTCTAACAACCTCATCTTTCAAACTTATACCTGTCGCCTTTGGATTGAGGCATTCCCCATTCTCCTGCAGTTCTCATTCTTTAAAAAGAATTTCTTTCCAATAATCCAAATTATCCCAATATTCCAAATCGTGGAAAACTTGGGTCGCGAAGTCATAATCCAACATCAGATTTAATTTCTCTTCCTTAATGTAAAAAAGAATTTTTACATCCCAGTCTCTTGTTAAATATACTGCGTCAAAAATATAATAATGAACATCCATTAAGGTATATTCCTTATCCAATCTCTCTATAGAATAAAGCAGTGAAACATCAGGAGTGCGTGGATCCACCAAGGCGGCAAAACCGGTTCCGTCTTCCTTTAAAAGGACAAAAACTCTGTTTTCGGTATCCTCTTGGTAATTTTCAGAAGCATCTTCATTATTCACATAGCTGGTGTGCTGACTAATATAGGAGCCAGTGAAATTTGGAAAACTTTGGGCAAAACTTGCCAAAGTCCAAAAGTATAAGAAAGCGACAAGAAGATAATTTTTCATTAGTTGTATAATAAGGTGTTTTTCAGCTTTCTCTCCGATACTTCTAATCCATTCTTGAACGATCAGATCTGATTACTTCGAGGTTCACCATCTGCTTAATGAGTTGTGCAATACCAAATAATTCCGTGCTTGTTTTTCGGTATCAAAAAGTTTTTTTATTAATATATTACCTATTAGCTCACTCGAACAGCACAAGAAGGAATAAATTAAAAAACCTCAAAAATCAATTGAGGTTCTAAAAATTAAGCTTCGCCTGTAGGCCCGAAATTTAACGGAATCGGTGGTTGTTCGTAGTCTTTTATTTCTCCGTGAGCATTTTCAAATCTTCTGACGTTGTCGTTCAAGGCTTTTAGAAATCTCTTCGCATGTTGTGGCGTGAGAATAATTCTGGATTTGACTTTACTTTTTGGAACACCCGGCATAATACTAACAAAATCCACTACAAATTCGGAAGCAGAATGATTAATTATAGCTAAGTTACTATATATCCCTTGAGCTACATTTTCGTCTAATTCAATATTAATTTGTCCTTGTTTCTGATTTTTATTTTGGTCGGCCATATTTTTCTTTCTCTTTAAATTAATGGTTTGGGAAGATTGTTTTACAGACTTTCAAATATAGAAAAAGGTGCGTCTCTCAACGCACCTTTTTCATTTTATTAGTTGTAATTAACTTCTTGCTTCATCCTATTCATGGCTTCCAGTTCTTCTTTGGAACCAACTATAATTGAATCGTATTTGCGTATTCCGGTTCCTGCAGGAATCTTGTGTCCGACAATTACGTTTTCTTTTAATCCTTCAAGCAAGTCAACTTTACCGGCTACTGCCGCTTCGTTCAACACTTTAGTTGTCTCCTGGAACGATGCCGCAGAGATAAACGATTTTGTTTGAAGTGAAGCTCTTGTAATCCCTTGAAGAATTGGTGTTGCCGTTGCCGGAACGGCATCTCTGGCTTCAACAAGTTCTTTATCGTTTCTTCTAAGTAAAGAATTCTCATCTCTTAAGGCGTGAGCGGTTAAAAGTTGTCCTTCTTTCAAATTCTCAGAGTCTCCAGCATTGGTTACAACCTTCAATCCGAAAATCTTGTCGTTTTCCTCGATAAAATCATCCTTATGAACCAATTGATCTTCTAAGAAGATAGTATCTCCCGGATCAACGATTTGAACCTTACGCATCATTTGACGTACTACCACTTCGAAGTGTTTATCATTAATTTTAACTCCTTGAAGTCGATAAACCTCTTGTACTTCATTCACCAAATACTGTTGAACAGCAGAAGGTCCTTTAATTCTCAAGATGTCTTCCGGAGTGATCGATCCATCAGAAAGTGCCATACCCGCACGAACAAAGTCGTTTTCCTGCACTAATATCTGGTTTGAAAGTTTTACAAGATATTTCTTGACTTCTCCGAATTTCGATTCAACCACAATTTCTCTATTTCCTCTCTTGATTTTTCCAAAGGATACAACTCCATCGATTTCACTAACCACTGCCGGGTTAGAAGGATTTCTGGCTTCAAAAAGCTCTGTCACTCTTGGTAAACCTCCGGTAATATCTCCTGTTTTTGCAGATCTTCTCGGTATTTTCACGAGCACTTTTCCTACAGTAATTTTATCCTTATCGTTTACCATAATGTGAGCTCCCACCGGCAAGTTATACGAACGGATTACCTCATCATCTTTTCCAAGAATCAATAATGTCGGAATTCGTTTTTTATCTCTACTTTCAGAAATAACTTTTTCCTGGAATCCGGTTTGTTCGTCAATCTCTACTTGGTAGGTAATTCCTTGGATGATATTTTCATACTGAATTTTACCTGCAAATTCTGAAATAATCACACCATTATATGGATCCCAAGTACAGATAACTTCACCGGCTTTAACGGTGGCTCCATTCTTTATATGAAGCGTTGAACCATAAGGAATATTATTTGTACTTAAGGTGATTCCGGTATTTTTATCTACCAGTTTTATTTCAGCTGTTCTTGAAATTACAATTTCAGCTGCATTACCTTGAGCATCTTCTCCTTGAACTGTTTTTAAGTCTTCAATATCAGCTCTTCCGTCAAATTTAGCAACAAGTTTATTTTGCTCTGAAATGTTTCCGGCAATCCCTCCTACGTGGAACGTACGAAGAGTCAACTGAGTTCCCGGCTCCCCAATAGATTGAGCAGCCACAACTCCAACAGCCTCTCCAATCTGAACCATTTTGTTGGTGGCAAGATTTCGACCATAGCATTGTGCACAAATACCTTGTTTTGCTTCACATGTTAAGGCAGAACGCACCTCAATAGTTTCAAGAGGCGAGGCCTCGATGTTTGCAGCGATTCTTTCAGTAACTTCTTCTCCTGCACGCACCAGAACTTCTTTGGTTAACGGATGGATCACGTCATTTAGAACAATACGTCCCACAATTCTTGATCCAAGTGGCTCCACTACTTCCTCGTTCTTTTTCAAAGCGGTTACTTCTATTCCTCTTAAAGTACCACAATCTTCCTCATTGATTATAACATCTTGAGAAACGTCCACTAAACGTCGTGTCAGGTAACCGGCATCGGCTGTTTTTAAGGCCGTATCCGCAAGTCCTTTACGAGCACCGTGAGTGGAAATAAAGTACTCAAGAATTGAAAGTCCCTCTTTAAAGTTGGAAAGAATTGGATTTTCAATAATTTCTCCACCACCTACGCTGGATTTTTTAGGTTTAGCCATAAGTCCTCGCATACCGGTTAGCTGTCGGATCTGCTCTTTAGAACCTCTCGCACCGGAATCAAGCATCATATATACTGAGTTAAATCCTTGCTGATCTTCACGGATTCTTCTCATTGAAAGCTCAGTCAACTCCGCATTGGTAGCTGTCCAGACATCAATAACCTGGTTATAACGCTCATTATTGGTAATAAGCCCCATGTTATAGCTACTCATAATGGTATCAACCTGTTCATTTGCAGAATCTATAAGACTCTTCTTCTCTTCAGGAATAATGATATCACCGAGGTTAAAGGATAATCCACCTTCAAATGCGAATTTATATCCTAAGGTTTTTATCTCATCGAGAAATTCAGCTGTAGTAGGAACATTGGTTACCGAAAGGATTTTTCCAATAATGTCACGAAGCGATTTTTTTGTAAGAACTTCGTTTACATATCCGGCCTCAGCAGGAACTTTCTCATTAAAAATTACTCTACCTAATGTGGTTGTTATGATTCTACGAGTAGCCGCACCCTCAGCTGTAATATCTTCAATTCTGATTTTTATTTCAGCATTCAGATCCACTCTTCCCTCATTGTATGCAATGATTGCCTCTTCCGAAGAATAAAATGTCAATCCTTCTCCTTTCACAATATGATCCGGAGTAGATTTTCTCATTTTCGTCATATAATACAACCCAAGTACCATATCTTGAGAAGGTACTGCCACCGGTGAACCGTTAGCAGGGTTCAGGATATTATGAGAAGCCAACATCAATAATTGCGCCTCCAAAATAGCTTCCGGACCTAATGGAAGGTGAACGGCCATCTGGTCTCCGTCAAAGTCTGCGTTAAAAGCAGTACATACAAGCGGGTGAAGTTGGATCGCTTTTCCTTCAATTAATTTAGGCTGGAAAGCCTGAATTCCAAGTCTATGTAATGTTGGAGCACGGTTGAGTAATACAGGGTGTCCTTTCAATACATTTTCAAGGATATCCCATACTACAGGCTCTTTTTTATCGATAATTTTCTTGGCAGATTTTACTGTCTTTACAATTCCGCGTTCGATCAGTTTTCTGATAACGAAGGGTTTGTAAAGCTCAGCTGCCATATCTTTTGGAAGACCACACTCAAACAACTTCAACTCGGGACCAACAACAATTACGGAACGTGCCGAATAATCCACACGTTTTCCAAGTAAGTTTTGACGGAATCGTCCTTGTTTTCCTTTTAATGAATCAGATAATGATTTCAAAGGACGGTTACTGTCGGTTTTTACCGCTGAAGATTTTCTGGTATTATCAAATAGTGAATCTACCGCTTCTTGCAGCATTCTCTTTTCATTCCGCAGAATCACTTCAGGAGCTTTTATCTCCATCAATCGTTTTAGACGGTTGTTACGGATAATTACTCTTCGGTAAAGATCGTTCAAATCTGAAGTTGCGAAACGACCTCCATCAAGAGGCACAAGCGGACGTAACTCGGGAGGAATCACAGGGATAACCTTCATGATCATCCATTCCGGTTTATTCTCTCGGTTTGCATTTGCTTCCCGTAGAGCTTCCACCACCTGAAGGCGTTTTAGTGCTTCCGTTTTTCTTTGTTTGGAAGTTTCATTGTTAGCTTTGTGACGCAATTCATATGAAAGTTCGTCCAGATCCAAACGTTGCAGTAAATCAATAAGGCATTCTGCCCCCATTTTCGCAATAAATTTATTTGGATCGGTTTCATCCAAATATTGATTTTCTTGGGGTAGAGAGTCGAGTATAGCTAAATATTCTTCTTCTGTTAAGAAATCTAAAGCCTTCACATCTTCACCATCTTCATATTTTGCGTTTCCGGGTTGTATTACTACATATCTTTCGTAGTAAATAATCATATCTAATTTTTTAGACGGCAGCCCTAGCAGGTAACCAATTTTGTTTGGCAAGCTTCTAAAATACCAGATATGCGCTACAGGTACCACCAAATTGATATGACCAACGCGATCTCTCCTCACTTTCTTCTCCGTTACTTCCACTCCGCAACGGTCACACACAATACCTTTGTAACGAATTCTTTTATATTTACCACAGGCACACTCATAGTCTTTTACCGGACCAAAGATGCGCTCACAGAAAAGTCCGTCACGCTCAGGTTTGTGCGTACGGTAGTTGATAGTTTCAGGTTTTAGAACCTCTCCTCTGGATTCTGCCAGAATTGTTTCGGGAGAAGCCAAACCAATAGAAATCTTATTAAATTTCTGTACTGTGTTTTCTTTATTTCTGTTCATCATGATGTAAAATAAACTTTATTGTAATAATGAAACCATTTTGATTTCCAAGGAATTTGATATTCCCGCTTTCGCGGGAATTTTCTATTCCTCTAATCTAATGTCCAGACCAAGTCCTTTCAATTCATGCATCAACACATTGAAAGATTCTGGAAGTCCGGGTTCCGGCATGGTTTCACCTTTTACGATAGCTTCGTAAGTTTTGGCTCTTCCGATAACGTCATCAGATTTAACTGTCAATATTTCTCTAAGGGTACTTGATGCTCCATAAGCCTCAAGAGCCCACACCTCCATCTCTCCAAAACGCTGACCTCCAAATTGAGCTTTACCTCCAAGTGGTTGTTGGGTAATAAGAGAATATGGACCAATAGACCTTGAGTGCATTTTATCATCAACCATGTGCCCGAGCTTCAACATATAAATCACCCCCACTGTAGCCGGTTGATCAAAACGCTTTCCGGTACCACCGTCATAAAGATAGGTATGACCGTAGCGTGGAATACCTGCTTCATCTGTCATTTGATTGATATGCTCAATCTCGGCACCATCAAAAATCGGAGTTGCGAATTTCTTCCCAAGTTTTTGACCTGCCCATCCTAAAACAGTTTCATAGATCTGCCCAATGTTCATACGAGAAGGTACTCCAAGAGGGTTTAGAACGATATCCATCGGTGTTCCGTCATCCAAGAAAGGCATGTCTTCCTCTCGCACAATACGAGCGACAATCCCCTTATTTCCGTGTCGACCGGCCATTTTATCACCTACTTTTAACTTACGTTTTTTGGCTATATAAACCTTTGCAAGTTTCAGAATACCTGCCGGAAGCTCATCTCCTACCGAAATAGTAAATTTTTCTCTTCTTAGATTTCCTTGAAGATCATTTTCCTTTATCTTGTAGTTATGCATCAAATCAGCAACTAACTTGTTAGTTTCAGGATCAACAGTCCAGCTTCCCATCAAGTGCGTGTATTCTTCAGCCGCATCAAGCATTTTTAAGGTAAATTTCTTTCCTTTCGGGAAAATAATCTCACCTCTGTCATTGGTTACTCCCTGAGATGTTTTACCTCCAACAATGGCAAACAGTTTTTCAACAAGAACATCTTTTAAAGCAACAAATTTGGATTCATATCTGGCCTCAAGTTCTGCGATATCTTCTTTGTCTTTTGCTCTTCGTCGTTTATCCTTAACAGCACGAGAGAAAAGTTTTTTATCAATAACAACACCACTCAATGATGGTGAAGCTTTAAGAGAAGCATCTTTAACATCGCCCGCCTTATCTCCGAAAATCGCTCTTAGAAGTTTTTCTTCAGGAGTAGGATCACTTTCTCCTTTAGGAGTAATTTTACCTATAAGAATGTCTCCGGGTTTAACTTCGGCACCAATTCGAATCATCCCGTTTTCGTCAAGGTCTTTAGTTGCCTCTTCAGAAACGTTGGGAATATCGTTGGTCAATTCTTCATTTCCAAGTTTAGTATCTCTCACCTCAAGAGCATACTCATCTATATGAATAGAAGTAAATATGTCTTCCCGTACAACTTTTTCAGAAATAACGATAGCATCCTCAAAATTATATCCTTTCCAAGGCATGAACGCAACTTTCATATTTCGTCCTAGAGCAAGTTCTCCATTCTGGGTTGCATATCCTTGACATAATACTTGCCCTTTCTTAACTCGATCTCCTTTTCTTACAATGGGTTTTAAGTTTATACAAGTACTTTGGTTTGTTTTTCTGAACTTGATAAGATCATAAGTTTTCGAATCACTATCGAAACTCACCATCCGCTCTTCATCTGTTCTGTCATACTTAATGATGATTTGGTTTGCATCAACATATTCAACAACTCCTTCACCTTCTGCGTTGATCAAAACACGGCTATCTGAGGCTACCTGGCGTTCCAATCCGGTTCCTACAATTGGCGAATCTGCAACTAAAAGAGGTACTGCCTGTCGCATCATGTTAGAACCCATCAGTGCACGGTTGGCGTCATCATGCTCTAGAAACGGAATTAATGATGCCGAAATAGAAGCTATTTGATTTGGAGCTACGTCTGCATAGTCCAAGGTTGTAGGTTCAACAAGGGGAAAATCACCTTCCATACGCGCCACAACTCGATCAGTCTCTATATTCCCATTAGTATCTAAAGGAATATTAGCCTGGGCAATGTGCATATCCTCTTCTTCTTCGGCAGACAGATAAATTGGTTCTCCTTTGATATCTATCTTACCGTTCACTACTTTGCGATAAGGAGTTTCAATAAATCCAAGATTGTTCACCTTTGCATATACAGAAAGTGAAGAAATCAATCCGATATTTGGTCCTTCCGGTGTTTCAATGGGACATAGACGGCCGTAGTGTGTGTAATGAACGTCACGCACTTCAAAACCGGCTCTTTCTCTTGAAAGTCCTCCCGGTCCAAGGGCTGAAAGTCTTCTTTTATGGGTTATTTCTGCTAGTGGATTGGTCTGGTCCATAAATTGAGACAATTGGTTGGTCCCAAAGAATGAATTGATAACAGACGATAGCGTTTTGGCATTAATTAGATCAATGGGCGTAAATACTTCGTTATCTCTAACGTTCATACGCTCACGGATGGTTCGTGCCATACGCGCCAATCCCACACCAAATTGTTGAGAAAGCTGTTCTCCAACAGTACGTACACGACGGTTACTTAAGTGATCGATATCGTCAATCTCTGCTTTAGAATTTATCAGCTCAATCAAATATTTAACAATGGTGATGATATCCTCTTTGGTAAGCACTTGCTTTTCCATAGGAATATCCAATCCGAGTTTTTTATTCATTCTATAGCGACCCACTTCTCCCAAATTGTATCTCTGATCACTAAAGAACAATTTGTGAATAATGCCTCGTGCTGTTTCTTCATCGGGCGGCTCGGCATTTCGAAGCTGTCTATAGATATGTTCTACCGCCTCTTTTTCAGAATTGGTAGGGTCTTTTTGAAGGGTATTATGAATAATAGCATAATCCCCCATTAAATTTTCTTCTTTATGAAGTAGAATAGTTTTGGTTCCGGAGTCAATAATTTCATCTACATGCTCCTTTTCCAAAACAGTGTCACGGTCAAGAATAATTTCATTACGCTCAATAGACACCACCTCACCTGTATCTTCATCAACGAAGTCTTCGTGCCATGTTTTTAAAACACGAGCTGCAAGCGTACGACCGATATATTTTTTTAATCCGGTTTTGGTGGCTTTCACTTCTTCAGCCAGATCAAAAATTTCAAGAATATCTTTATCCCTTTCAAAACCGATAGCACGGAAAAGTGTTGTAACGGGTAATTTTTTCTTTCGGTCAATATAAGCGTACATTACGCTATTGATATCTGTGGCAAATTCAATCCACGATCCTTTAAATGGGATAACTCGCGCGGAATACAGTTTAGTTCCGTTTGCGTGGAATGATTGTCCAAAGAAAACGCCGGGCGATCTGTGTAGTTGTGACACCACAATACGTTCTGCTCCATTGATACAAAAAGTACCACTGGGAGTCATATAAGGAATTGTTCCTAAATACACATCCTGCACGATGGTCTCAAAATCTTCATGCTCTTCATCTGTACAATACAGTTTTAACCTGGCTTTCAGAGGCACACTATAGGTGAGTCCTCGTTCTATACATTCCTGGATTGAGTAGCGTGGCGGATCCACAAAATAATCCAAGAATTCCAGAACAAACTGGTTTCGAGTATCGGTAATAGGGAAGTTCTCCAAGAACGTTTTATATAAACCTTCTTGACTTCTTTCTTCTGATTTGGTCTCCAATTGGAAAAAATCCTGGAAGGACTTAATCTGGATATCCAAAAAATCCGGATATTCGGGCCTGTGTTTTACAGAAGAAAAATTCAATCTTTCAGTTTGCGTTGCTGACATCTATGGACGGAATTTTAATTTAAATAAAGAATTAAATAGCGCATATGCGGTCTTTACCAATATATACGCAAAATGGTTTAGGCCTTTCCGCGGCTTGCGGAAGACCTAAACCTTAGGTTTTTGTTGTCGTGCTTGTTATTTAAGCTCAACCTCTGCTCCTGCTTCTTCTAATTGTGATTTTAGAGAATTAGCTTCGTCTTTAGAAACTCCTTCTTTAATTGGAGATGGTGCGTTGTCCACTAATTCCTTAGCTTCTTTTAGACCAACTCCGGTTAATTCCTTAACCAATTTAACTACAGCTAGTTTAGAAGCACCTGCAGCCTTAAGAATTACGTTAAATTCGGTTTGCTCTTCTACAGCTTCACCTGCATCAGCTGCACCACCGGCGGCAACTGCTACAGCAGCAGCAGCAGGCTCAATACCGTATTCTTCTTTTAATATTGCAGCTAACTCATTAACTTCTTTTACAGTCAGGTTAACCAATTGTTCTGCGAAATCTTTCAAATCTGCCATTTCTATCGTTTTTAAAAATAATTTGTTTATATAAATTTTAATTAGTGCTTAAAGCTAAAAATCAACCTTCTTTCTCTGATAAGGTCTTCAGAATTCCTGCAAGTTTTCCGCCGCCTGATTTAAGAGCAGAGATCACGTTCTTAGCAGGTGATTGAAGCAATCCGACAATTTCTCCAACCAATTCATCTTTAGATTTTAATTCAACTAAACTATCAAGTTGATTGTCGCCAACGAAAATAGCTTCTTGAATATATGCCCCTTTTAGAACCGGTTTGTCAGATTTTCTTCTGAATTCTTTGATCACCTTAGCCGGCGCATTCCCAACTTCGGAGATCATAATTGAAGTACTTCCTTTTAGGATATTTTTTAGTTCACCAAAATCTTTGTCAGAACTTTCCATTGCTTTTTTAAGCAAAGTGTTCTTAACAACAGATAGTTGGATTCCTGCCTTGAAACAGGCTCTACGTAGATTTGTAGTGCTTCCCGCATCCAGACCTGATATATCCGCCAGATAGATATTTTCATTATCGGTCAACTGGGCAGTCAAGGTCTCAATTACTTTGGATTTTTCTTCTCTTGTCATAATGCTATCTTTTACTGCTCAGTATATCTTTTAGTGTCAATGGAAACTCCCGGGCTCATAGTGCTTGACATATAAATGCTTTTAATATATACGCCTTTTGCAGCCTGAGGTTTCAATTTTACAAGGGTTGATATTAATTCTCTAGCGTTTCCTGCAATCTTTTCAGCATCGAAAGATGCTTTTCCGATAGCGGCGTGAACGATTCCGGTTTTATCAACTTTAAAATCAATCTTACCTGCTTTTACTTCAGAAACAGCCTTCCCGATTTCCATGGTAACAGTTCCGGTTTTTGGGTTAGGCATTAAACCACGTGGACCTAAAATACGTCCTAGAGGTCCAAGTTTACCCATAACGCTCGGCATAGTTACGATCACATCTACATCGGTCCATCCTCCTTTAATTTTTTCGAGGTACTCATCAAGACCAACGAAATCTGCCCCTGCTTCCTTAGCCTCGGCTTCCTTATCAGGAGTAACCAAAGCCAATACCTTAACATCTTTACCGGTTCCGTGAGGAAGAGTCACTACACCACGAACCATTTGGTTCGCTTTACGAGGATCCACATTCAATCGGACGGCTATGTCAACAGAAGCATCAAAATTTACGTTAGTAATTTCTTTTACCAAAGCAGAAGCCTCAGACAAGGTGTAAGCCTTGTTCGTTTCAATTTTAGAACGCGCTTCCTTTTGCTTTTTTGTTAATCGTGCCATTTTATAGATTCTTTTTTCAGATTAAAAAGGTGCCTCACCTCTCACTTTAATACCCATAGAACGAGCAGTTCCGGCTACCATTTTCATAGCTGATTCAAGCGTAAATGCATTTAAATCTGCCATCTTGTCTTCCGCAATTGCACGAACCTGATCCCAAGAGATGGTGGCAATCTTTTTTGCATGAGGTTCACCTGAACCTTTTTTTGCCTTTGCCAATTCAAGTAATTGTACTGCAGCAGGTGGAGTCTTAACGACAAAATCAAAAGACTTGTCTTTATACACCGTAATTGCTACCGGCAATACCTTCCCTTGTTTATCTTGTGTTCTGGCATTAAATTGCTTACAAAACTCCATGATATTCACCCCGGCGGCACCTAAAGCCGGACCTACCGGTGGCGAAGGGTTGGCAGCACCTCCTCGAACTTGCAACTTTACTACTTTACTGACTTCTTTTGCCATTGTTCAATTTTTATTGTGGTATTTCTAAATTTGGAAGCTAAAGAAATAACCTATTAGGCGTAACAATTAATTTTAGATCTTTTCTACTTGCATATAACTCAATTCCAATGGTGTTTTTCTACCGAATATCTTCACCATAACTTCGAGCTTACGCTTCTCTTCGTTGATTTTTTCAACAGTTCCATTAAATCCATTAAAAGGACCGTCAATCACCTTTACCGTTTCACCAACAGTATAAGGAATATTTATGCTGTCTTCTTTCACGGAAAGTTCATCAACCTTTCCTAACATTCTGTTCACTTCAGATTGACGCAATGGCACCGGCTCTCCTCCTTTGGTTTCACCCAAAAAACCAATGACTCCATTAACCGATTTAATAATGTGAGGGATTTCTCCTCCCAAATATGCTTTGATCATAATGTAACCCGGAAAATAAACCCTTTCTTTGTTTATTTTCTTTCCATTACGAATCTGCACTACTTTTTCTGTGGGCACAAGTACCTGATCTATATAATCGCCAAGGTCAAGACGTCTTATCTCGGTTTCAATATACGACTTGACTTTATTTTCCTGACCACTTACGGACCGGACTACATACCATTTTTTAGTTTCAGTTGTTTCAGTCATTTTTAAGACTTAATCCATTCAAAATACATTCCCACTACTTTACTAAAGACAGTGTCCACTCCCCATACTGCCAAGGCAAGAAGGACTGAAAAAACTGCGACGACAACGGTCAATTTTTGAGCCTCCTGCCAAGTAGGCCAAGTGACGTGATTTTTAAGCTCGTTATACGAATCTGTAATATACTTTACCATGTGTCGCTTATATTATTATTAAAGAGAATTCTTGTTGACAAGAAATAACGAAGATGTATTATCATTCCGGTTTACCGGCAATTTATGCACGGATGGAGAGACTCGAACTCCCGACACCTGGTTTTGGAGACCAGTGCTCTACCAACTGAGCTACACCCGTGTATATGATTATAAAAGTCTATAAGGCGTTCACCAAACGATGAACACCTTATTTGACTTTAAGTATTTCAATTAAGAAAGAATTTCAGTTACCTGACCTGCTCCAACAGTACGTCCTCCTTCGCGTATAGCGAATCGAAGACCTACGTTCATAGCGATAGGCTGAAGCAATTCTACAGTGATAGAAAGGTTATCGCCCGGCATTACCATTTCAACACCTTCAGGAAGCTGGATTGTTCCTGTTACGTCAGTTGTACGCACGTAGAACTGAGGACGGTAGTTGTTATGGAATGGAGTGTGACGTCCACCTTCTTCTTTCTTCAGGATATAAACCTCAGCTTTAAATTTAGCGTGAGGAGTTACAGATCCTTTTTTACAGATTACCATTCCACGACGGATATCTGATTTTTCAATACCTCTTAAAAGAAGACCTACGTTATCTCCGGCCTCACCTCTGTCAAGGATTTTACGGAACATCTCAACCCCTGTAATGGTTGATGACAATTTCTCAGCACCCATCCCGATGATATCAACAACATCTCCGGTATTTGCAACTCCGGTTTCGATACGACCTGTAGCAACAGTTCCACGACCGGTGATAGAGAATACGTCTTCAACAGGCATTAAGAAAGGCTTATCCACGTCTCTTTCCGGAAGCTCAATCCAGTTATCCACAGCCTCCATCAACTCAATAATAGAATCAACCCATTTTTGCTCTCCGTTAAGTGCTCCAAGCGCTGAACCTTTTACCACAGGTCCGTTATCTCCGTCATACTCATAGAAGCTTAGAAGATCACGGATCTCCATTTCTACAAGCTCAAGAAGCTCTTCGTCATCCACCATATCCACTTTGTTCATGAAAACAACGATACGAGGAATACCTACTTGACGACCTAGAAGGATGTGCTCACGAGTTTGAGGCATTGGCCCGTCTGTGGCAGCAACAACAAGGATAGCACCGTCCATCTGAGCTGCACCGGTAACCATGTTTTTCACATAATCCGCGTGACCGGGACAGTCAACGTGCGCATAGTGACGATTAGCTGTTTCGTATTCTACGTGAGAAGAGTTGATAGTAATCCCTCTTTCTTTTTCCTCAGGAGCATTGTCAATCTGGTCGTATGAACGAGCCTCAGAATAACCGGCATCTGCTAATACCTTAGTAATAGCAGCAGTGGTAGTTGTTTTACCGTGGTCAACGTGTCCAATTGTACCTATATTAAGGTGCGGCTTGGATCTATCGAATGTTTCTTTTGCCATTTTTACTGATTTAATCTTAGTTATATATTAGTGTTCAATTGTATAAAAGCGCGAGCCAATGATGGGAATTGAACCCATGACCTCTTCCTTACCAAGGAAGCGCTCTACCCCTGAGCTACACCGGCGTAAAGTTTTCACTCCATCTGCAATATATAAAAGGGAGAGATTCCTGTTTTCAGGAAGGTGTTGAGCGGGAGACCGGGTTCGAACCGGCGACATTCAGCTTGGAAGGCTGACGCTCTACCAACTGAGCTACTCCCGCATTTTTATTTCATCCCGAAAGAATGAAAATGGTAATCAGAATTTCTATGAACTTGCTTATTTTTCAGTAAAGATTTAACCTTCACCTAAAATCGAGCGCAAAGATAACACATCTCACCCGACATACGCAAGAAATTCTTTGAGATTTTATTGTTTTAAAAATATAACACAAAAAACCTTTGTGGGAAGAGCAGGATTCGAACCTGCGAAGGTGAAAACCAACAGATTTACAGTCTGTCCTCGTTGGCCGCTTGAGTATCTTCCCTAACTTTTTACTTTTCCGAAAATTCTGTTTTCAAAGAACAAAACTTGTTCAGTTTTTTGAGCCGATAGAGGGATTCGAACCCACGACCCCGAGATTACAAATCACGTGCTCTGGCCAGCTGAGCTATATCGGCTTGAACTTATTTTCCCATACTTTTTCGAAAAATACTTTCGAATTTATAAGCATAAAAAAATCCGCTTTTCTAACGGACTGCAAATGTATATAAATTTTTCATTCATCAAAACTTTTCGCTAAAAAAAAGAAGATTTTTTTTAAAAGAAATTAA
>DASRWC010000039.1:0-43349 GCA_035654795.1 Flavobacteriaceae bacterium | reverse complement strand
CGTTTATCCTTTTGTTGCCTTATTTGCCATTCCTGTTGCGGCTATCGGTGCATTTTTAGCACTGAATTTATCGCTAAGTCATTTGAGTTTATTTGCGTTATTAGGACTAATTATGTTAATGGGATTAGTGACCAAAAACTCCATTCTAATTGTGGATTTTACCAATCAAATAAAAGCCGAGGGAAAACATTATAAAGAAGCCATCGTGCAAGCCAGTAAAGGCAGAATGCGACCTATTTTAATGACTACTTTATCAATGGCAATCGGAATGTTACCCATTGCACTAGGAACAGGAACATCAGCCGAGTGGAAAAACGGTTTGGCTTGGGTCATTATCGGTGGTTTACTTTCTTCATTAGCTTTAACCGTGTATTTAGTGCCAATGGTGTATTATGGTGTGGATAGGATAAAGGAGAAATTAAGAGTTAAGAGTTAAAAATTAAGAATTAAAGACTAAAAGTGAAACAATTACAAACAATCTCATTAATGCTAATTGTAAGTACAATCTTACTTTCATTTACGGTTAAAGAACAAAATACATTTACATTAACCGTAGAAATAGAAAACTTGCGAAACTCAAGGGAGAAGTACAGTTTACACTTTATAATACAGATGGTTCCATCCCTGATGAGCATTATAAAAACTATTTCAAGATAGATAAATCAAGAATTGAAAATGGAAAAGCAGAAATTACATTTTCAAACTTACCGAAAGGAATTTATGCCGTTAATATTCTCCACGATGAAAATAAAAACGGCAAAATTGACAAAGGATTTATTTTACCAAAAGAAGGTATCGGCTTTTCAAATTATTCTTCAATCGGTTTAACCAATAGACCAAATTTTAAGAGAGCAAGTTTTGAATTAAACCAGAATAAGACAATTAAAGTGAAAGTGATTTATATGTAATCCAACCCAGCGTGTAAGCACATCCCACATTCGCATATTACAAAGCTAAAGCCAAAATATGGGAAGAGCTTACACTACCCTTTCAAAAGGAAATTATTTTTTCCTCCATTATTTTTAGCTTTCTATTTTCTGTAATTTTGTCCCTTCAAAAATATGTCTATGAATCTTGCAAATATTCCTCAAATAAAACATATCGATTCAAACAATTTCTTCCTTCTTGCCGGCCCGTGTGCTATTGAAGGAGAAGAAATGGCTTTAAGAATAGCCGAAAGGATTGTTGAGATTACAGATAAACTTCACATTCCGTATATTTTTAAAGGAAGTTTTAAAAAAGCCAATCGCAGTCGGATAGATAGTTTCACGGGGATAGGAGATGAAAAGGCTTTGAAGATTCTGAAAAAAGTTTCTGAGACTTTTGAGATTCCGACAGTAACTGATATTCATGAAAATTCTGATGCAGCCATGGCTGCAGAATATGTAGATGTTTTGCAAATTCCTGCTTTTCTGGTTCGCCAAACTGACTTAGTTGTAGCGGCTGCCGAAACGGGGAAAGTTGTCAATCTCAAAAAAGGCCAGTTCATGAGTCCGGAGAGTATGAAACATGCTGTCAATAAAGTATTGGATAGCCGGAATTCACAAGTAATGATCACTGATAGAGGCACTATGTTTGGATACCAGGATATGATTGTTGATTTTCGGGGAATACCCACAATGAAACAATATGCGCCTGTAGTACTGGACGTAACGCATAGTTTACAACAGCCAAACCAGAGTGCAGGTGTGACCGGAGGAAGACCTGAAATGATAGGCACCCTTGCTCGTGCCGGTATTGCCACGGGTGCAGATGGTATTTTTATTGAAACTCATTTTGATCCGGCGCACGCCAAGAGTGATGGTGCAAATATGCTGGATCTTAATCTTCTGGAGAAGTTGCTAACCGATTTGGTAGCGATTCGGAAAACAATAAACAGCTTATAATTTTCGGGCACCGTAGCCCATTTCATCTAAAATGAATTCGCCGTTTTTACAAAATTGAGCGAGTTCGTTTCGAATAAACAATACCACACGTTCCGCCTCATCAGCAGGATAAAGCAAATGTACATTAGCACCGGCATCTAATGTAAAGCAGAGATGACTTCGAGTTTCCTGTCTGTACTTCCAAATCCTGTTAATGATTTCCAAGGTATTGGGTTTCATCAAAATGAAGTATGGCATGGATGTCAGCATCATCGCATGTAGCGAAAGCGCTTCACTCTCCACTATCTGAATGAATGCATCTAAATTGCCTTCCGACAAAATCGGAATCAATTTTGTCATATTTTCTTGTGCCTGTACAAATCTTTGTTCTGCAAAAGGATGGTTTAGCATCAAATTGTGCCCAACAGAGCTGCTAACTTGTTTTTCTCCTTTATCTACAAGTAGAATGGTGTCTTTAAAGTTATGAAAGACCTCATGAATCCCTAAGGGATATTTAATTCCGATTATGTTACTACTATAGGGAATTTCCGGATGCTCGCCCCATACCACCATAGGTCCTTCAATACTGCGTGCAGCACTTCCTGAACCTAATCGTGCCAAAAAAGAAGCTTTTTCCAAAAAAAACGACTCTTCCATTTCCGGTGCCAGCTGACGCTCCATGTCCATAAGGCAAAGAGCAAGAGCACTCATTCCGCTGGCAGAAGATGCAATTCCGCTGCTATGCGGAAAACTATTTGAAGTCTCTATCCGAAATCGAAAGTTTCTTAAAAATGGTAAAAAGGGTTCAATTCGAACAAAAAATTGTTCTACTTTCGGTTCAAAACTTTGCTCTCTAATTCCATCTTTATATACCTCAAAATCGAAAAATGGTGAATTCTTTTCCTCAAAATGAAGCGTGGTGCGTGAATTACAGTTATTTAATGTAAAACTCAATGAAGCATTTTTCGGAAGCTGATCTCCATACTTCCCCCAGTATTTAATCAACGCGATATTGCTGGGAGATTGCCAGGTGACGGTTCCTGATGATAAATTTTCAGAATAAGTAGGCGCAAAATAAGAAGCTCTGGACATAAAAATGTTTGAATGGCAAAAATAATATTCTTTTTAACGATTCCGACACATCATCAGCCTTTAATAACCGCCAGAGGCGTTAATTCTATTTGAACATCTACCAGATCCTCCTGAAGTTTCATAACAGATTCAATGTCTTTGTAAGAACTGGGTGCTTCATCCAGATCCTTTTGATGACGAACGGCGTGAAGCACTCCTTTTTTATTCAGTGCAGCCACTTCATCTTTTAAATTCAAATTTTTCCTTGCTTGAGCTCTGCTCATTTTTCTTCCTGCTCCGTGTGAACAAGAATTAAAAGACATGGGGTTTCCTTTTCCCTTAACCAAATAGGAATAACTGCCCTGAGACCCGGGAATCATTCCCCATTCGCCAAACTCGGCACGTGTAGCGCCTTTTCTGTGTACAATCACATCTTCATCAAAATGATTTTCATAAGCTGCAAAATTGTGGGGTTTATTAATAAAATTGGTGAAATGTGTTTGTGGTAATACCGAAAGAAAAGCTTCTTTGACGCGTTCCATCATCAGTTTCCGATTTTGCAAAGCAAACTCAATACAGTAGTTCATTTCATTGAAATAATTGTCAAATTCGGCGCTACCTTTCAAGAAATAGGATAAATCTTTCGGCACGTTGTCATTTTGCCTCTTTTTTGTTTCCGCCACTGCCTTTTTGTGGTAGTAATTTGCTACGGTATAGCCAATATTTCGTGATCCGGAGTGCACCATGATCCAGATAAACCCGTCAGAACCTTTTTGTATCTCAATGAAATGGTTTCCTCCTCCCAAGGTTCCTATTTGATATAATCCCCGTTCATATTCTTGGGAAACAATCGGAAAATTTCCTGAAATTTTCGGCATCCATTTCTCTTCCTGCCGATGGGGATGATGTTTAAATCCTACAGGAATCGTGCGTCTGATTTCAGACATAATTTGCTTTAAATCAGAAAGCTCTAAATCATGATGATTTGTTTTCAACGAACACATTCCACACCCTATATCCACTCCCACGGCATTGGGAATAATGGCATCTTTAGTTGCAAGAATAGCACCTATAGGCATCCCAAACCCTTGATGTGAATCGGGCATAATTGCAATATGCCGGAATGCCACAGGTAGATTGGCCAGATCTTTGGCTTGTTCTAATGCGCCATTTTCAATATCATCAAGCCAAAGTTTTATAGGAAGACTTTCCGTTTCAATTTTCTTTTTCATACTTATAATTTCTCTAAATGGGAATATACTGTTTTTGTTCTATTTTGCAAGTGCAAACCTTGTTCCGAAAATCTGCCTTCTTAAACAGATGAGAACACATTCGGCTTGTTTTACGAATTGTAAAATTGGAATCAAATTTGTACTTTTAATTCAATCGAAAGTCCTGTACCTATGGAAATGACCGAAGCTGCACTAGAAAAAGAAAATAAACAGATAGCCAAACAATATAAGGAGCTGCTGAAAATAAGTTACCGAACGCTCTCTGAAGAAGATAAAAAATTGATTCGCAATGCTTTTGATGTGGCCGTAGATGCCCATAAAGAACAGCGACGAAAAAGTGGAGAAGCGTATATCTTTCATCCCATTGCTGTTGCTAAAATTGTTGCCTCAGAAATAGGTTTGGATGCTACTTCAATTGCCGCCGCTCTATTACACGATGTGGTAGAAGACACCAACTATACTTTGGAAGATATTGAAAGAATGTTTGGCACCACTGTAGCCCGAATTGTGGACGGGCTCACCAAAATTGCGAATATTTCCATGTCTGAAGATGTTTCTATTCAAGCAGAAAATTTTCGGAAAATGTTGCTCACGTTAAATGAGGATATTCGTGTGATCATTATCAAGATTGCAGACCGTCTCCATAACATGCAAACTATGGATTCTATGGCGCCCGATAAACAGAAGAAAATTGCCTCAGAGACCTTATATATCTATGCACCTCTGGCTCATCGGATTGGGTTATATAATATCAAGACTGAACTTGAAGATCTGGGATTGAAATTTACCGAGCCGGAAGTTTATGCAGATATTCTGGGCAGAATCAATGAAAGCAAAGAAGAGCAAGATGCATACATTCAAGCCTTTAACAAGGTTATAAAAGATTCCTTAGATGCCGAAAATTTACAATATGAAATCAAAGGAAGACCAAAATCTATATTTTCGATTCGGAGAAAAATGCTTGCTCAAAATGTCAGTTTTGATGAAGTCTATGACAAGTTTGCCGTTCGTATTGTATATAAAAGCAATCCTGAAAACGAGAAGTTCTTTGCGTGGAAAATATATTCCATTGTTACCGATCACTTCAGACCCAATCCCACCAGGTTACGGGATTGGATCTCTTCCCCTAAATCTACGGGATATGAAGCATTGCACATAACCGTAATGGGGCCAAAAGGGCGCTGGGTAGAAGTGCAAATCAGGAGTGAGCGCATGAACGAAATTGCAGAAAAAGGGTTTGCTGCCCATTATAAATACAAGCACAAGGAGAAGGAAGATGCAGGTCTTGAAAGCTGGCTCAACAAGCTTCAAGAAACGCTTGAGAATTCAGAAATCAGCGCTGTTGACTTTGTTGAAGAATTCAAACTAAATCTTTACGCTAAAGAAATCTTTGTTTTCTCTCCAAAAGGAGATTTATATTCTTTACCCAAAGGAGCTACGGCCCTAGACTTTGCCTTTCATGTACATACTGAAATTGGCATGCATACCCGCGGAACTAGAGTAAACGGAAAACTTGTTCCGTTGAGTCATGAATTAAAAAGCGGAGACCAAGTGGAGGTCATAACCTCTGATAATCAACAACCTTCTGCCAGCTGGCTAAACTATGCCACCACCGGCAGGGCCAGATCTAAAATAAAGTCTTCTTTAAAAAGTGAGCAAAAACGTATTGCCGATGAAGGAAAAGTGGCACTTGGCAGAAAATTGAAATCCATGAAAATACCTTTTGATGAAAAGACTATTAATCAAATGGTAGCCTACTTTCATTTAAAGACGAGTTTAGATTTATTCTACCGTGTTGGTGCCGGAATAATAGACAATCAGAAATTAAAAGATTTTGTTGCCTCTCGCGGAAATACCTTCCTGAATTTCTTTAAAAACAGAATGCGCAAACCGTCTCAGGAAGATGTTCATCGGGAAGAAATTACAGAAAAGTTTGATCAACTCGTATTTGGAAAAGATCAGGAAAAACTTGATTATAAAATGGCAAATTGCTGTAATCCAATACCGGGAGATGATGTTTTCGGATTTGTTACCATCAATGAAGGAATAAAAGTCCATAAGAATAATTGTCCCAATGCCCTTCAACTCAGAAGTAATTACAGCTACAGAATTCTCCCTGCACAATGGATTGATTCCACACAAAGTGAATTTACAGCCAAGCTCGAAATCAGTGGAATCGACACCATCGGATTAGTAAACGAAGTAACGAGAATCATTTCTAATGCGCATCACATAGACATGAAGAGTGTGCATTTTGACAGTAATGACGGAATCTTTACCGGGAAAATTCTTGTAATCGTAAAAAACAAGACCATCCTTACCACTTTGATGGAGAGTATTAAAAAAATAAACGGAATCGATAAGGTTACCAGACTCTAAAATATTGAGTAACTTTGCGCCTTGAATTTATGAGCTCAAAAACAGACATACATCATCAAGAAATTGTAAAAAAAGTTTTTACAGAATTTTTGGAAGAAAAAGGACACCGAAAAACGCCTGAACGGTATGCTATTCTTCAGGAAATTTATGATAGCGAAGAACATTTTGACATCGAATCGCTCTACATAAACATGAAGAACAAAAATTACCGTGTAAGCCGTGCTACGCTTTATAATACCATAGAATTGTTATTGGAATGCGGGCTGGTTCGGAAACATCAATTCGGACAAAATCAGGCTCATTATGAAAAATCTTATTTTGACAGAAATCATGACCACATAATCCTGTCAAATGGAGAAGTGATAGAATTTTGCGATCCCCGTATATACTCTATCAAAAAAACCATTGAAGAAGTTTTTAATATTGAAATAACCAACCACTCGCTCTACTTCTATGGCGAGAGAAAATCAAATGCTCAACAACCTAACGGAGCAAACAATCGCGACTAAAATTATGGCAGTAGACTTACTACTTGGATTACAATGGGGAGACGAAGGAAAAGGTAAAATCGTTGATGTCCTCACAAAAAATTATGACATAATAGCTCGTTTTCAAGGCGGCCCCAATGCCGGACACACCTTGGAATTTGACGGAATTAAACATGTTTTGCGAACCATTCCTTCAGGGATTTTTCATAAAAATGCCATTAATCTTATAGGTAATGGCGTGGTGATTGATCCGGTAGTTTTTGCCAAGGAACTCGAGGGGCTGGAGAAATATAATATCGACTATAAAAAGAATCTATTTATTTCCAGAAAAGCGCATCTCATTCTACCTACACACCGTCTATTGGATGCAGCATCTGAAGCATCAAAAGGGAAGGCAAAAATAGGTTCCACATTAAAGGGAATAGGTCCTACTTACATGGACAAAACGGGTAGAAACGGAATCCGGGTTGGAGATTTGGAAATGGACAACTGGCAAGAGAAATATCGTGCCTTGGCTGATAAACACGAGGCCATGATTCATTTTTATGATGTGGATATCCAGTATGATCTTGCCGATCTGGAAGCTGAATTTTTTACAGCTGTAGAAGTGTTGAAATCCCTCACTTTTATAGACAGTGAAGAATACATATTTCAAGCACAAAAAGAAGGAAAAACCATTCTTGCAGAAGGCGCACAAGGATCTTTATTGGATATCGATTTCGGAACATATCCATTTGTGACGTCTTCCAATACAACTGCCGCCGGAGCCTGTACCGGTTTGGGAATAGCTCCAAACAAAGTAAAGGATGTATTCGGAATTTTCAAAGCTTATACCACACGGGTGGGAAGCGGTCCATTCCCAACAGAACTCTTTGATGAAACCGGAGCCAAGATTGCCAAAATCGGGAATGAGTTTGGAGCCGTTACCGGAAGGCCAAGACGTTGCGGCTGGCTGGATCTGGTAGCTCTTCGTTATGCTGTGCAAGTAAACGGTGTTACCCAACTGATAATGATGAAAGCCGACGTGCTGAGCGGATTCGAAAAAATCAAGGTTTGTACTGCCTACAGGTATAAAGGAGAAACAATTCATCATCTACCCTACTCTATTGAGGCTGAGAATGTAACTCCTATTTATAAAGAAATGAAGGGATGGCAGGCAGATTTAACGGGAATGACTACAGCAGAAAGTCTGCCCGAAGAATTAACGGCCTATATTGAATTTTTGGAGAGAGAACTGGAGATCCCAATTGCAATCGTTTCCGTGGGTCCCGATCGTACTCAAACTATTCACAGAAGCTAATAACTAGAACCCATTTTGATTGAAAGCGTATGAACAGGATGCCATTTGCTATATACATTCTTTTTATACTGCTTTCTGTTTTTGAACTCGCGGCTCAGAATAAACAGAAAATCGACATTCAGTCCGGATATCTCGAAATTAGACCTGAATTTCCCGACGCTGCCATTTACACAAAAGATGCTACCGGACAAGTGTATATTGTCCACGACGGAATTGAAATGTGGTGTGATCAGGCTTTCGTTTACCTTAAAAATAATTTTGTGAAAGCTTACGGGCAGGTTCGAATTACTCAAGGAGACACCGTTTCTCTTACCAGCAATTATGCAGAATATAACGGAGATACCCAATTTGCATTTGCCAGTGGAAAAGTAGTTTTAACTGAACCCAAAACCAGGCTTGAAACGGACACCTTATTCTTTAATCGAATAAAACAACAAGCATACTATCGCACCGGCGGAACCGTAAGAGACTCGGCCAGCGTTCTGACCAGCAAATATGGAAGTTACTTCACCCAAAACAAGAAGTACCAGTTTCTAAGTGACGTAAAAATTGTAAATCCGAAGTATGTTTTAAACAGTGAGCGCCTTGATTTCTATGCAGACAGTGGCGGAGCTTTTTTGTATGGTCCGTCAACAATTGAAGGCGAAAACAGCAAAATTTATGCAGAACGCGGATATTATGACACACGAAAAGACCAGGGATATTTTGTTCAAAATTCACGGATCGATTATGAAAACCGAGTCCTTTATGGCGATAGCCTTTATTTTGACAGAAATCGAAACTTTGCATCAGCCACCAACAACATTCAGGTTATTGACACCCTGAATAAAAGTATAATTACCGGACATTACGGGGAAGTTTTCCGAGATAAAGATTCGGTTTTTATTACAAAAAGAGCGGTGGCAAGAACTATTAGAGACAGGGATACTCTTTATGTTCATGCCGATACACTCCGTATTACCGGAAAGCCGGACAATCGGATCATCAAAGGGTTTTACCGAGCTCGTCTTTTCCGACCGGGCGCTCCGGGAGAAGAAGCCATGAGCGGGAAATGTGATTCTATATATACGAACGAACGAACCGGAATTACAAAACTCCTGCGACGACCGGTGTTGTGGAACGGTGATAATCAAATTTCGGGAGATACCATTCATCTTATTTCGAATCCTGAAACAGAGCAATTAGATACGCTCAAGGTTTTTAACAATGCGTTTATAATCCAAAAAGACAGCCTTGGTTATAATCAGGTGAAAGGTGAAAGTTTGGTTGGTCTCTTCACTAATAATGAGCTGGACACCATAAACATTAACCGAAATACGCAAGTAATTTATTTTTCAAGAAATGAGAATGAAGAGCTCATCGGGATTAATCATACACTGGCCAGTTCCATTCAAATTTATTTGGAGAAGCAGGAAATAACAGGAATACGTTTTATTAAGAAAGTTCCGGGAAAGCTCTATCCTGAATCGAAGTTTCCTGAAAATGCCCGAATTCTCCCCGGTTTTGAGTGGAGGGGAGAAGAAAGACTTTATGAAGTAGAAGATTTATTTAAAGGAAAACCGGAACCGGAATTACCGGCCATAAAAGGGATTCCATTACCCAAAAAGGAAGCAAGATTCTTTGATTCTTCTGAGATACGTGAGAATCTTCCCGCAGAATCTAAACTGACACCGGAAGAATTGAAACATCGGGCAGATGAGCCAAAGGAATCGGAAGAGAAATAGAGAGTCTTCTTATTCGAATTTATCAGCAGAAAGAATATGAAAACGGATTTTTTTAAATATCAAGCACAGACCTCCCCTCACCCATTGGCACTGGAAATATCTCACGCCAAAGGAAGTTATATTTATGATTCAGAAGGAAATAAACATTTAGATTTCGTTGCAGGCGTTTCCGCCTGTACCCTCGGTCATGGTTATCATCGCATTACGGAGGCCATTAAATCTCAGGTAGATAAGTATATGCACGTGATGGTGTATGGAGAGTATATTCAATCTCCGGCAGTAGAGTTTGCGAAATTACTGGCTGAAAATTTACCAGACAGGCTCAATACAACTTATTTAGTTAACAGCGGGACTGAGGCTATTGAAGGCTCCCTTAAATTAGCACGCCGAGCAACAGGGAGAACCGAAATTCTTTATGCCCACCATGCCTATCATGGAAACACAATGGGCTCAATGAGTGTGATGGGTTATGAGGAACGTAAGAATCCTTTTAAACCATTGATTCCGGATTGTCATCCTATTACTTTCAATAATTTAGAAGATCTACAAAAAATAACAACTTCCACAGCGGCCATTATTCTAGAAACCATTCAAGGAGGAGCCGGATTTATTCAGCCCGAAAATCAATACCTGAAAAAGGTTCGAGAACGATGTGATGAAACAGGGGCCCTATTAATCTTGGATGAAATTCAACCGGGGTTCGGTCGCACCGGAAAATTATTCGGATTTGAACATTTCGGAATTGTACCTGACATTTTGGTGATGGGAAAAGGAATGGCTTCGGGTATGCCGGTGGGAGCCTTCACTGCTGCTCACGAGGTAATGGAGCTTTTAAAGGATAATCCTAAATTGGGACATGTCACTACGTTTGGTGGCAATCCGGTAATAGCGGCTGCCTCTTTGGCTACTCTGAAAGAACTTTTAGAGACTGACCTAATGGCACAAGTTTATGAAAAGGAAAAATTATTTCGAAAATTACTCCAACATCCGCGCATATTAGAAATTCGTGGGCGGGGATTGATGCTGGCACCTATGCTTGAAAGTGCCGATCTGGCAACGAAAGTGATTTTGGAATGCAAAAATCGTGGGTTAATCCTATTCTGGCTTTTATTTGAAGGCAGAGCGCTGCGAATCACCCCGCCGTTAACCATTAGCAATCAAGAGATTGAGGAAGGGTGCCGGATTATTTTAGATGTCTTGGATCAGACATAAATCCATTGTATGACAATTTGATTTTTTTAAATTAAGCATTTCAAAATCTTGTTAATAAGTTCGTTAACAAGAAAAATGGCATATCCTTTGAATTCCCCATCAAACCCTTACCTTTAAAAAGGAACTATTATTTTAATATTCTCAATATGCATACAGAACCTGATGAGCCAAACCGACTTCCGATAGAAAGATTCGAAGCGATGTTGAAGACAAATCAGATTCTTTTTTTTGACTCTGAAGAATTTGAGAACATCGTGCTTTTTTATTTGGATAGCGGTAAAATGGCTTTGGCTAAAAAAGCACTCAAACTCGGATTGGAACAGCATCCCGCAAGTACTTATTTAAAATTGTTTCAAGTAGAAGTCTTTGTTATAGAAGATAAATTGGAAGAAGCTGAGACCCTACTTGATGAGGTTTCAGATTTGGAACGAGATAATGAAGACATTTATATTCAAAAAGCCAATATTCTATCTCGAAAATACCAACATCGTGAAGCCGTAACCTATCTTGAGCACGCGCTTGAATTAACAGATGATCCTGCCGAAATATTCTCCATGATCGGGATGGAATATATGTTTATGGATGATTATGAAAATGCATTATTAAATTTTCAGAGATGCCTTGAACACGATGAGGAAGACGTCGGAGCCCTTTACAATATCGTTTTCAGCTATGAATATTTAGAACGCACCGATGAAGCTGTAAACTTCCTTAATGATTTCATTGAAGCGCATCCTTATTCAGAAATTGCCTGGATGCAACTGGCAAAATTATATTATAAACAAAAAGAATTTGGGAAGGCTCTGGCAGCCATTGACTTTGCCATTATCAGCGATGATTCCTTCTTGGGAGCTTATTTTGAAAAAGGAAAAATTCTTGAGAAACTGAAACGTTTTGATGAAGCAATAGAAAATTATACCATAACCTTGTCAATTAATGATCCTACTTCATATGCTTTATTGAGAATTGGAAAATGTTATGAAAAACTGGGTCAGACCGAATTGGCCCTTGATTATTATCTGAGAAGCGTGGAAATAGATTCCGGCGAGACGCGAGCCTGGAATGCCATCAGTGATCATTTTTACAAGTCGGGAGATATACATAAAGCCCAATATTATATTGAAAAAGCAATTTCCATTGACCCGGAAGTAATCTCCTTTTGGAAGCGATATGCTAAAATCCACAAAAAATTAAAAAATTTGGAAGAAGCAGAAATAGGTTATCGAAAAGCTCTGGAGCTGGGAAATTATGAACTCGAGTCATGGTTAACGCGAAGTGATCTACTCACACGTCTGGGTGAGTATGATAGCGCCATAACAAATCTTTTGCAGGCACTTGAGTTTTATCCGGAACATCCTGAAATTGAATATCGTCTTTCCGGTCTTTATTTTTCCTTAAAAGATTATCATAAGGGAGAATTTCATCTTCATAACGGATTACATGCAGAACCCGAATTTCTTATGATAATTGAAGAGTTGTTCCCAATGGTTTACAAGTTGAAACGGGTGAAGCAGATTGTAGCCGAACATAAAAAACCATCGCATTAATTTGCGTAAGTTTGGCGACATTTAATATTTTATGACACGTCGCATTAAAGATTATCTTCTCATTACTGCCAAAGGATTGGCCATGGGTGCAGCAGATGTAGTACCCGGAGTTTCAGGAGGAACAATAGCCTTTATATCAGGAATCTATGAAGAATTAATAGAAACTATTCATAAACTTGATTTTGGGATCTTCAAAATTTGGAAGCAACAAGGATTTAAAACCGCTTGGAATCAGTACAACCTGTCATTCTTATTAGCTTTATTTTTGGGGATCGGGGTGAGCATAGTTTCTTTTGCCAAACTCATTATTTATCTTCTCGATACCTATCCTGTTTTAGTTTGGTCCTTTTTTTTCGGACTGGTAGTGGCAAGTATCGTTTATGTGGCACAGCAAATCAAGAATTGGAAAATCGGAGAAATAACTCTGCTTGTTATTGCCAGTGTCCTCTCCTATCTTATTACGATTGCAGAACCTCTGGGAACAACAGAAAATAATTGGTTTTTGTTTTTCGCAGGTTTCATAGCTATCATCGCCATGATTCTGCCGGGAATTTCCGGGGCATTTGTTTTACTTCTGCTAGGGGCATACTCGGGTGTTATTGGTATCATTACGCAACTGACCGACGGACTTTTAAAAATGGACACTTCCGTTCTGGGACCGGCTTTCATTAGGTTGGTTATTTTTGCACTTGGGGCCATAACAGGATTAAAAGTTTTTTCCAGGGCATTAAATTGGATGTTTAAACATCATAAAAACCTCACACTTGCCGCTCTCACCGGCTTTATGGTAGGCGCTCTCAATAAAATTTGGCCGTGGAAAAAAGTAGTGGAATATCGGGAGAATTCTGCCGGCGAACTTGTTCCATTCATTGACAAAAGCATTTTGCCTCAACATTTTGAAGGAGATCCTCAAGTCTTATTTGCCATTCTTTTTGCTGTTATCGGTTTCTTGACTATCTTTCTTTTAGAATATTTTGCAAATAGAAAAAGTAACAAAATCTAAACCCTAACTTCCTTGTTCATCCCCATGAACACACACAGAAACTTTTCGGACAAAATTTGGCTCTTCCTAAAAGGACTGGGAATGGGTGCAGCCAATAAGGTTCCGGGAGTATCCGGAGGAGTTGTAGCCTTTGTGGGAGGATTTTATGAAGAGTTTATTTATTCGCTACAAAAAGTCAATAAAAAGGCATTCAAGCTCCTTATTGCCGGAAGGTTTAAAAGTTTTTTCCAATATATCAACGGCGGCTTTCTCAGTATTCTTATAGCAGGGATGGTGGTGAGCTATTTTAGTGTTTCAAAAATTTTGGATTATCTCATCGAGCATTTCGAACTCTATGTGTGGAGTGCTTTTTTTGGGATGATCATAGGTTCTATATATTATTTAGTCAAAGATTTTGGAGATTGGAAGATTAGGTATCTTTTCTATTTATTAGTCGGTACCGCAGCGGGATTGGGAATAAGTTTTCTTGAACCGGCAACAGAAAACGGCAACTTGATATTTGTTTTCATTTGTGGCATCATCAGTGTGTCCGGAATGACATTGCCGGGGCTTTCAGGTTCATTTATCCTAATGCTCATCGGGAACTATGTGCTATTGCTTGTAGATTCGGTCAATGCACTTTATGATACTTTTGCTGATATGATTCGGGGCGATTTCTCATGGACTGCCAATGTACAACGCATCCGCCTACTTCAAATCCTTGTGGTTTTTACCATAGGCTCACTTGTGGGATTGGTCTCTTTCTCTCATCTCTTAGCCTATGTTTTAAAAAGATACAAAAAAGAGACATATGCCTTAATCATCGGCTTTATTGCTGGCTCTCTAGGAGTAGTATGGCCCTGGAAGAAGGCTATTTATGACACATCTCCCGTTCTTAACATTCCAAAAGGTGCCGGAGAAAAAATTGTGGTTGGATATGAACGTTACTTTCCGCAGACATTCAATTTGGAGACTATTTTGGCAATTGTTTCTATTTTCATAGGGGGTCTTATCGTTCTGAGTTTGGACTGGTATCATTTATATAAAAAGAACCATGGCTAAATACGGCTTGATTGGGAAAAATATCGACTATTCTTTTTCTCGGGGATATTTTACGGAAAAATTTAAACTTGAAAACCTTCCGTTTACATACGAAAATTTTGATATTCCTGATATCCGACACGTTTCAGATATTCTAAACATCAAAGATCTTAAAGGCCTCAATGTCACGATTCCTTATAAAGAGCGCATCCTTCCTTTTTTGGATGACATAGATCCAATTGCTCAAGAGATAGGCGCTGTCAACACGATCCAAATTTCTTCGGAGGGAAAAACAAAAGGATTTAATACAGATTACACAGGTTTTCTCACAGCCTTGATGCCTTTTCTTCCTTTAAAGACGCCTTCTGCCTTGATATTAGGAACAGGCGGCGCTTCAAAGGCTGTAAAGTATGGGTTAAAAACCATCGGATTCCAAACAACAATGGTGAGTAGAAACAAGAGCAGCTGCCATTTAAGTTATCTTGATCTGACACAAGAAAACATTCAAGATTACTCGCTGATCGTAAATTGTACCCCTCTCGGAACTTATCCCAAGGTTTCCGATTGCCCGCCTATTCCATATGATGGGATTGGGGATAATCATTTACTTTTTGATTTGATTTACAATCCTGAGGAAACTGAGTTTTTGAAAAAAGGACGTAAAAAAGGAGCACGAATAACCAATGGCTTGGCCATGCTCATTGCCCAAGCTGAGAAGGCTTGGGAAATATGGCAAAACAATTAACGAAATTTGCCTACGGTCTTTGTCAAGTCAACAGTTGTTAGTATCTTGAGCACCCAACAAAACGAACTTAAACATTTTACGCAATGTCTGACGAAAAAATTCCACAAGAAGAATCTCAAAGAGCAAATTCCGCACAAGATCAAAAAACCACTAATAACAGTTCAAGCTCCGTGAGTCCTGAACATCCTACTCCTGAAGATGCGGGGAATGAAGCTGTTCTTTCGTCAGAAATTCAGGAGACACCTGATTTGACAGAATCTCCGGCAGCACAGCATACCAGTGATCCGGTATCTGACGCTGAGCAAAATCTTGATGAATCCATAATAATTCCTACAGATCGACCTGCAATAACTGATCAAGACGAAGCTCAACAATATGGAGAAGCAGAGGCAGTAATTTCTGAAAATGATTCGCCTGATATCGCTGTTGAAGAAACTGATGATCTTTTGCAAGAAGAGGAAGATGAGGAAGAAATAGAAAGTTCTGAAGATGAAGAAGAGGATCATAAAGCAGAAAAAAGTCAGAAGGATTACTCTCACTTAAGCAAGAAAGAGCTTCTCGAAGAATTCAAGCGTCTTTTACTCCATAACAAAATTCAGGATATTAAGGACGAGGTAGAAGAAATTCGTTCCGAATTTAATGCTCAATTTAATGAAGAAATGGAGCAGAAGAGAGAGGATTTTATGGCTGACGGCGGAAATCTGATTGATTTCCACTACTCCACTCCCTTAAGAAAAGAATTTAATTCCTTATTCTTTGATTACAAGGAAAAACGCAATGCTTACTACAAGAATCTGAAGAAAAATCTTCAAGCCAATCTTGATAAACGTTGGGAACTAATAGAGGAACTAAAAGGACTCTTGAGTGCAGAGGAAAATATTAATACCACTTACAAACACTTTAAGGAGATTCAGGAAAAATGGCATACCGCCGGCCCGATTCCCAGGGACAAATACAACACGGTGTGGAACACTTATCACCATCACGTTGAGAATTTCTATGACTTCCTGCATCTAAATCGAGAATTTCGCGATTTGGATTTTAAATACAATTTAGAAGCTAAATTAAAATTGATTTCTCGTGCTGAAGAACTTGCTCAGGAAGAAGATGTGAACCGCGCTTTCCGCGAATTGCAAATGCTGCACAAAACATGGAAAGAAGATATTGGTCCGGTAGCCAAAGAATACCGGGATGATGTATGGGACAAATTCAGCGCGGCTACCAAAGTGATCCATGATAAGAGACAAGCTCATCTGGATGAACTGGAGCAGGAGTTTCAAGAAAACCTTGAAAAAAAGAATGCGATGATCGAAGAAATTGCAGCATTCAATTCAAAGGGCATCAATTCTCACAAAGGGTGGCAAAGTGCCATTCAGAAAGTACAGCAACTGAGGGATCAGTTTTTTGAAATTGGACGTGTTCCTCGTTCCAAAAACAAAGAAATTTGGAAGGCTTTTAAAGATGTTACCCGCAACTTTAACCATTCTAAAAACAGTTTTTATAAAAATCAGAAAAAAGAGCAGCTTGCAAACCTCGAGAAAAAACGTGAGCTCATTGCCATAGCAGAACAAAATAAAGACAGTGAGGATTTTGAAGTGGTTACACCGCTTATGAAAAAAATCCAAGACGACTGGAAAAAAATTGGACACGTGCCAAGACGGGATAGTGACAAGATTTGGAAAGAATTTAAAGCTGCTTGCAACTACTATTTTGACCGTCTCCACGCAAGTAAGAATAAAGCAAGTGATGAGGAAATAGAAAATCATCAAAAGAAGGAGTTAATTCTAAAAGAACTGTCTGAAATTGAATTATCCGGTGATCATAAAACCGATCTTGCCAATATCAAAAAACACATTTCGGCATGGAAAGCTATAGGTCGTGTTCCTGCCAATCAGAAGAGCATTGAACAACGATTTAACAAGGTACTTGATAGTTTATTTACCAAACTTGATTTAGGTAAAAAAGAAAAAGAGCTTATTAAATTTGACAACAAACTTAATACGCTTGTAAATCGTGACGATCAGCGACAATTACAAAACGAACACTTCTATCTATCAAAGAAAATTGAGGAAACTCAGGACGAAATTAGACAGCTTGAAAATAACCTCGGATTTTTTCATAATGTAGATGAAAATAATCCTTTGGTTAAAGAAGTACATAAGAACATCGCGCAACATAAAGAACAGCTTGAAGTTCTAAAAGCAAAATTGTCCAAGATTCGCGAAGTAAGGGAATAAAAGGCCAGGGTTAATAATAGAAAAATCCGTTTTGGAAGTTATGTCCAAAGCGGATTTTTTAATGTTTTCACCACTTCAACCAGAAGCTTTTCAAATTCAATTCCCCGCCGTCTTCGCCTCCTCCCAATAAACATCCATCTCTTCCAATGTCATATCTTTCAAAGCTTTGCCTGATTCTTTTGCTTTGGCTTCTAAATATTGGAATCTTTTGATAAACTTTTTATTCGTTCTTTCCAGAGCATTTTCCGGATTCACTTTTAGAAAACGAGCGTAATTCACCATAGAGAAAAGAACATCTCCAAACTCGGCTTCAATTTTGTCAATGTTTGCATCAGAAATCTCTTGTTGCAACTCGCCAAGTTCTTCTTGCAATTTTAGAAATACCTGCTCGGGTTTTTCCCAATCAAAACCAACACCTGCTACTTTTTCCTGTATTCTGTTGGCTTTTACTAGTGCCGGAAGAGAACGGGGTACGCCTTCAAGAACGCTCTTTTTTCCTTCTTTAAGTTTCAAATTTTCCCAATTGCGTTTCACATCTTCTTCATTGGCAACATTCACATCTCCATAAATATGCGGATGCCGTGAAATGAGTTTTTCTGAAATGGAATGGCACACATCAGCTATATCAAAAGCCTCCTTTTCACTTCCAATTTTGGAATAAAAAACAATATGAAGTAAAACATCTCCCAATTCTTTTTTTACCTCCTCCAAATCATTATCGAGTATGGCATCACCCAGTTCATAGGTTTCCTCAATAGTTAAATGCCGAAGTGACTCCATGGTTTGTTTCTTGTCCCACGGGCATTTTTCCCGCAAATCGTCCATGATATCCAGTAATCGATTAAACGCTTTTAATTGTTCCTTGCGTGAGTTCATTCCTTTTTCAGTTTAAAGTGATTCATCAATATTCCTTCATACATTCTGTCCGGTAATATTCGTTTTAAAACAATAGACAATTTCTGGATTGGCGAACCGATTTTGTAATGAACCTTCGGATTCTTTGAACGAATTATCTTGTAAATTGCCTCTCCCATTTTATCCGGATTTTCTCCGGAATCCACATGTGCGTTCATCAAGTTTAAGGACAGTTCGTAGTTTTTTTCATAGGGCGAATCCTTAATTATAGGTGCATGATATCTTCCGGCAACAATATTGGTTGCAAAATCTCCCGGTGCCACATTGGTCATCTTCACATGGAAAGGTGCTATTTCCATGCGCATGGCTTCCATGGCAATTTCAAAGGCCGCCTTGGAGGCAGAATAAATCCCGCGATACGGAAGTCCCATATATCCGGCAATTGACGTGATGTTTATGATTAAACCCGAATTTTGTTCTCTGAAAACCGGCATCAATTCTTTTATCACGTTAATTGGTCCAAAAAAATTGGTGTCAAACGCATTTTTCATTTCAGATTCCGGAGTTTCTTCAATAGGCCCTGTTATTCCCACTCCGGCGTTGTTAATCAGAACATCTACTTTATCAGTTTTTGACCGCAATTCCTTTATGGCCGATTTGATGGATTCCGGTTTTGTTACATCCATTTTGAGTAATGGAAAATCTGCCTTTACCCTTTCGGGATTTCTACTGGTACCATAAACCGTAAAATTCTTTTTAACAAGAAAATCTGCCATTGCTTTCCCAATTCCTGAAGAAGCACCGGTAATAAAAACAACCTGGGACATTAAGAAATGTTTAAAATACAAAGGTGGCAATTTGCAATGGATTATCTTATCTTGTTCCAACTCAAAAAACTTCTGTATGAATTCTTTTATGAAAAGAGCTATCGAACTCGCCGTTCAAAACGTAAAAAATGGAGGACAGCCTTTTGGCGCCGTGCTTGTAAAAGACGATAAAATAATTGCTGAAGGAATTAACGAACTTCATCACACCTTTGATATCAGCGGTCATGCAGAAATGCTAGCCATCAGAAAAGCTCAGGAAGCATTAAAAACCCACGATTTGTCCGGTTATACAATGTATGCCAGCGGTCATCCGTGCCCAATGTGTTATACCGCCATGTACCTTTCGGGAATCACCGATATTTACTACACCTCCGAGATTGAAGAAACAGCCCAAGCCGGACTCACTGCTTCTAAAAAATTATATTCAGATTTGAAGCTTCCCAATGAGGAGCGTGAAGTTGTGATGAAACATATTCCTCTTGAAGAAAACATGGAAAACCCGATGCAGCTCTGGGCCGACAAACAAAATAGCCAATGAGTCGATTGAAAAAAGAATATTTCCGCGCTAATAATGCCCTTGTTCTGGCAGAAGATCTACTCGGAAAAATTTTAGTTCGTGATTTCGGAGACGGAGATTCACTTCGTTTAAAAATAATTGAAACCGAAGCATATTTGGGAATGGAAGATCGTGGAAATCACGCGAGCAAAGGCAGAACGCCGCGCACCGAAATTATGTTTACTGAAGGCGGCGTGGTTTATGCTTATTTGATCTACGGAATGCACTGGTTGCTGAACATTGTTACCGGACCTGCAGATAATCCTGAGGCTGTGCTTATTCGTGGTGTGGAAGGAGTAATTGGTCCGGGTCGAGTTGGGAAATTAATTGGATTGGATCGTTCTTTTTATGGAGAAGATTTAGAGACTTCCGAAAGGCTGTGGATAGAAGATGGAGAAAAAGAGGGTAAAATTGTCACTTCACCAAGAATCGGGATTGATTATGCCGGAGAAATATGGAAGAATAAACCGTGGAGGTTTGAGTTGAAATAAAGGTAAAACTTCGATTACATCCAATAAAAAATGGCAAGCTACCTACATCACACCGCTACGACCGTCTACCCTTGCTGCGTTCCCACCCTGGGGGATTCAACAGGAGCTGGTTGTGTAGGACTTGCCGGCGCAAAGATAAGCATTCTTTCAGTGTTTGCAAGGCTTTTGCAGTTCAATTTTAAATAAATACCTTGCGAAAAATTTTAGCGACTTATGAACTTTTCTAAGAATCTCATTGTCATTTGCTTATTGATAATCTTCACTTCCTGTGTTGATAAAACTACCAAGGAGACCGATCATTTCTCCATCAACATAGAGAACTCGAAAAAACATTATTCCCCTGAGGATGATTTGATTGTGGAAGTAATCAGTGAAAAAGGAAAACCAATCGATTCAGTGGTATATTTTCTGAATAGCCATCGACTTGATATTTCCGGAAACACTCTTTCACTTTCAGACCAAAAGTTAGGACAGCGCAATCTTTCAGCCAAAATATATTCCGGCGGAAAAGAATACCACGCTTCTCAAGAAATAACCATCCTTTCCGCTATCAAACCTAAACTTTATACTTATAAAATCTTAGAATCTTATCCACATGACATCAAAGCTTATACTCAAGGGTTGGAATTTCACAACGGCATCCTCTATGAAAGCACCGGCCAATACAGGCAATCATCTTTAAGAAAAACAGACTATAAAACCGGAGAGGTTCTTGAAAAGGTGGATTTGGCCAAGCATTATTTCGGGGAAGGACTCACGATTTTGAACAACAAAATTTACCAATTAACCTGGCAGGAAAACACCGGATTTATTTACAACCTGGAAACGCTGGAACAAACGGGGACTTTCGTTTATGGCAAAAGTCGTGAAGGATGGGGATTGTGTAATGACGGAACTCATATTTATAAAAGTGACGGAACAGACAGAATATGGACCTTAAACCCGAACACCCTGGCCGAGAAAGATTATATTGAGATTTATACAAATACTAGCAAAATCAAAAGCGTCAATGAATTAGAATGGGTGGAAGGGAAAATTTATGCAAACATTTATCAACAAGGTTCCATTGCCATAATAAATCCTAAAAATGGTGCTGTGGAAGGTGTAATTGATTTGACTACGCTAAAAGATGAAGTAACGCAGCATCCGCAGCTGGATGTTCTAAACGGAATCGCCTACAAAGGGGAAGAAAACATTTTATATATCACAGGGAAAAACTGGGATAAATTATTTAAAATAGAAGTTGTTACGAAATAGTTTTTAGTAATTTCGGTAGCTTAATCAAAACTATTTGGCACGTTCACTTAAACATTCATTTATGCGTTATATATACGGAGCACTCCTTCTTTGCAGTATAATTTTCTGGAGTTCCTGCCGGAATGATTTTGAAACCATTCCAAGTACCGGGAACCTGACTTTTTCCAAGGACACTGTATATCTTGACACTGTTTTCACGAATATCGGGTCAAGCACGTATAACTTAAAAGTGTACAATAACAGCAAAGACGATATCCATATTCCCGTCCTAAAACTGGCGCAGGGAGAGAATTCTCATTACCGATTAAATGTGGATGGAATGCCGGGAAAAGTTTTTGAAAATGTGCAAATTTTAGCCAAGGATAGTATTTTCATTTTTATTGAAACAACTTTTGATATCAATTCTGTTCCCGGTGTAGATAATGAATTCCTCTATACCGATCAAATTCTTTTCGAAAATGGTGCACAGCAACAAAAAGTGGAATTAGTTACTTTGATAAGAGATGCTGTATTTCTTTATCCTCAACTATATCCTGATGGAACTAAAGAAACTTTAATCTTAGGAAGTGGAGACAACACTGTTGAAATTCCGGGATTTATTCTGCCTGATGAACGGCTCACGTTTACCAATGAGAAACCTTATGTAATATATGGCTTTGCAGCAGTTCCGCCTAATAAAACTTTGACAGTCAATGCCGGTGCCCGCATACATTTTCATGCAGAAAGCGGAATTCTTGTGGCTCAAAACGCGAGTTTAAAAGCCCTTGGACAACCCAGCGTCAATAAAGAATTGATGGAAAATGAAATTATCTTCCAAGGCGACAGGCTGGAACCACAATTCGCCAATGTCCCGGGACAATGGGGATATATCCGATTAACAAGTGGCAGCGTCGGAAATGAATTTCACCATACCACAATCAAAAATGGAATGCTCGGACTTGTAGTGGAAGATAGCCCTGTTACACTTAAAAATGTTCAAATTTACAACAGTTCAAACATCGGGTTGCTTTCCAGAACGGGAATTATCTATGGAGAAAACATGGTGATTAATAACAGCGGCCAAGCATCACTGGGATTACAACTTGGCGGTAGTTATGAATTTAATCACTGCACCTTTTCCAATTACTGGTCCGGAAGTTTCAGGAGTTTCCCAACTGTCTTAATTGAAAATACGCTGGAAACCCCGGAAGCCATTTTTGTAGCAGATTTGGTTAAAGCTAATTTCACCAATTGCATCATATACGGAAGTGACCGCCGTGAAATCGGACTCTATCGTCATGAGCAAGGAAGCTTTAATTTTAATTTTACAAACAGTCTTATAAAATTTGAAGACCCTATGGGGGAATTTAAAGATCATCCTCTGTATGACTTTGAAAATGAAGCGATGTATTCCAATAATTTATTTAATTCCGATCCCAAATTCTTCAATTACCAAAAGAATAATTTCAATATCATCAAAGGCGAATCGGCCGCGGAAGAAATTGGAAAATCCGGGGTTCTTCCTCCCATAGATTTGAATGGAAATATGCGCACTTCTCCGCCTGATGCCGGCGCTTATGAGGCCACTGTTATTCCGGATTGATTTTGCGCGAAATAGCGTCTTATGATACGCTTCACTCCTTTTCTAATAGTCGGAATGGTTTTCTTCTTGATAATCACGCCGTATCTTATTTATACCTTCCTCATTGCCCAAAATGCTGAAATCGGGGAAGTTTTATGGCTGTTTATCGCGCTCCTCGTTTTCGTTTTCCTTCTCTTGGATCGGATTTTGATCCGATTTGTGCGACAGAAGATATTGAACTTCATCGAACTGGTCTTCCTTTTCTCTGTCTTCTTTTTCTATATCTACTCCGGACGTCAGACTGTTATAAATGTTCTCAATCCTGATATTCCTTATCTGATGGTGATTGAAAACAATGGTAATTTGCAAAATACAGCCTCTTCCTACCGCTTCCCTTTCAGCCGAATTATTGAAACAAGAGACAGTATCATCGTTGTAAAAAATCTTACAAAATTTCCGGAAATCCACATCCCGACAAAATGGGCTGAAGGTTATGTTTATGATGAATTCTCCTTCCCGGAATATCCTAAGATTCTTTTATTTTTAAATCCGGAGCAATCTGTAACAACAGAAGAAGTAAAAGCAGACTTGGAACATCGCTTCCGGAATCAAACCCTACCCGACTCTGACTCTGTGCCGTAAATATTAAAATTGATTTACGAAAATATTTCCTTTGATACTTTCTCTATGGGAAGGTTGAATCTAAGGCAACCACTTCTTATCGAAATTGGGCTTCCTTTTTTCAAGAAAGGCATCTCTCCCCTCTTTTGCTTCATCCGTCATATAGGCTAAACGAGTTGCTTCCCCGGCAAAAACCTGCTGCCCCACCATTCCGTCATCAGTAAGATTCATAGCGAATTTCAACATTTTAATAGAAGTTGGTGATTTCGCTAAAATCTCTTGAGCCCATTGGTATGCTGTATCTTCAAGTTGATCATGAGGTATAACGGCATTGACCATTCCCATTTCAAAAGCTTCCTGCGCCGAATAATTTCTTCCTAAGAAGAAAATTTCTCTTGCTTTCTTTTGCCCCACCATTTTAGCCAAGTAGGCACTTCCATATCCTCCGTCAAAGCTTGTGACATCGGCATCGGTTTGTTTAAAAATAGCATGTTCTTTACTCGCCAGTGTCAAGTCGCAAACCACATGAAGGCTATGACCGCCGCCCACAGCCCATCCCGGAACTACTGCGATAACAGCTTTCGGCATAAAACGAATTAAACGTTGAACATCGAGAATATTTAAACGATGATACCCATCCTCTCCCACATATCCTTGATGTCCGCGAGATTTTTGATCGCCACCACTACAAAAACTATATACCCCATCTTTGGGTGAGGGACCTTCGGCAGAAAGTAAAACTACACCTATGGAAGTATCTTCCTGAGCATCATGAAAAGCATCTAGTAATTCGGATGTAGTTTTCGGCCTGAAGGCATTTCTAACTTCCGGGCGATTAAAAGCAATACGCGCCACTCCATTACATTTCTTATAGGTTATGTCAGTATATTCTTTTGCAGTAGTCCAATTTGGTTTCGTCATGGCATGAATTTTTAAACGCCCAAATATACTCATTTGTCACTGTATTCCGAATTCCATAAACACAGGAAGATGATCAGATAATCGCCGTGCAGCCTGAAGAGAATCACAGTGTAGAACAAAATCTATGGCGCCAGAATCGGTTTTGAGAATTCCGCTTGTATAATAAAAATTGTCAATAGCATGATTTCGGTAAATGTCAGATTTACATGCATGTTTCAACGTTGTTTTAGTATTCCTTAATGCGCATTTAAATCCTCGATTATAAAAATCTGACCATACAGGATCGCGCTCATCTGTATTGAAATCTCCGGCTATAATGATTTTATCAGAGGTGAGACGTGTAGGATAATGAATTAAATGAATTATTTCATCCTGCGGCCGGTCTGAAAATTTTCGGGAATGATAATTTGCGATATAAAAGGAAGTTGTATCGCCCTTTATTCTAAATCGACCAATAAAAGGCTCTCGAAAGCAAAGATCCTCCAGTTCCTTATCTAATTTTGCACGTCCCACCATGGAAACTCGTGAAGGTTTCCATAAAAAGGCATATCGTTCGCTTATATAGGCACTGGGGCTTTTTGTAGGGTCACTCACCTGATAATCCCATTTAAACCCCATCCGGTTTAACTCATCGGCAATTTTTGCAACAGCTTGTGCACCGGCGGGATCTTTTGCTACAACTTCCTGAATTGCTACCAGATCATAATTTCGAAGAATCCGTGCGATTTGTTTGATATCACTTTCTGTTTTTGTACGTCCCAAGTGCTGAATATTCCAGGATACCAACTTGATGGTTTTTCCGACCAGAGGTAGCTCTAATTGTTTGCTATCTTCAGCCGTTTCCTCTTCCTTTTGGGCAGGATTAGAAGCCGGATGAATCTCTTCGGCTTCAAGAAAATCCTTTTCAAGTTTGGCAAAATTTAAATCATAGTTACAGCCTGAAGCGACTAGGAAGGCAATAAAGAAAAATAGCAGTCGATGAAATGAATGAGGCATTGAGATTCTTTAAGTGGCAAATATAATTTTAAGAAATTGAAATAAAATGAGGTATTCCTCAGTTACAGCTACTTCTATTTTTGGTCTAGGATTTGATATATTTGTCGTTATGAAAAAGATCCTTTTGCTATTCTTTTTATTTCCGCTGATGCTCTCGGCACAATTGGATTTTGAAAGTTATAGAGGAAAACTGAATTTCGTGGAACTTCCTGTTGTCACCACAGAATTTCAACTTCCATTGGTGCTGAAAAAATCTGCATCTCCGGGAAATCCGTTTTCTGTTTTTCGTTTGAACCGCCAGAATTTCCGAGAGCCCGTAAATATGATGGAAGCAATGATTGCCTCTGAAGAATCTCCTAAATCCAAACTTCAATTAAATATTGATCCTCGAGAATACGGGGTATCTGCAGGTAGTAGTTCTTATTCTACAGACGGTGCTACAAAAGTTAACAATTCGGCATACCGAGAGGCTTCACGCGGATTTTTCGTAGCCGATGCCTGTCCACCTTTTGGAATTTGCCCCAGGTGCGCACCTTACCGCATAAGAAACGGGTATTAATACTTAGGTCAATCCATCTCCTCCAGACCTTGTTGATCAAGAACCGTGATATCGCGTCCATCAATTTCAATTAAACCTTGTTTTTTGAAATCGGAAAGCGTACGAATTAGACTCTCTGTAGCAATTCCTGCCGAGGCTGCAAGATCACTTCTTAAAATGCGAATGGGAGAACCGGGTTTCCGATCCATAATTTCTACAAATTGAAGGATAGTAGATGCTGTCTTTCTTCTTACGGAACTATAGGCCATTTGTACCAGTTGTTCTTTAATTATAGACAAGTTATCGGTTAAAAGGTTCATCAGCTCCAGAGAAACATCTTGGCTCTTTTTTAAAATATCTGATACATATTTCTTTGATAATCCTACAAGTTCCACGTTTTCCACCGCCGTGGCTGTTTCCGGAAATGGAATGTTATCATCAAAGGAAGTGAATCCCAGAAAATCATCGGCTTTATGAAGTCCCGTAATTAATTCTTTTCCGTTTGCATCCATGGTGTGTGTTTTGACCACTCCGCGAAGAATCAAGAATAGGCTGTTGGACCGCTCCCCTTTGTTATATATTACCTGTCCTCTTTTGTAATTGGAAACTTCTCCTTCATCACAAAAGAAGTTTTTTAACTGATTCAGGTTTCGAATAACATCATCGTAATCCTCATTTGGTTCCACTCTTTGCAGCTGGCGGTGAAGAATTTTTGCACGGGCCAATCTACTCTCTACAGCGCTCAACAGTTCCGTTTCTTCAAAAGGTTTTGTGATGTAATCATCAGCTCCCATATCCATACCTTTTCGTATTTCTTTGTGCTCGGTTTTCGCAGAAAGAAAAATAAAGGGGACATGTTTCGTTTTCTCGTTTGAACTTAATTTCTGTAGCACCCCATAACCGTCAATCTCGGGCATCATAATATCGCAAATGATTAAATCCGGAACGTTTTTTAAAGCCTTTTCTATTCCTATTTTTCCATTTGGGGCTGTAACGACGTTAAAATTTGAAAGTTCTAAGAGTTCTGCTGTATTTTCTCTTAACGCGGTGTCATCTTCAATTAATAAGATTGTAGTTGTCATGGTTGATTTGGATTTGTAGTAGGTACTTTTAATGAAAAGGTGGAACCTTTATTTTCTTCGCTTTCAAAGGTAATGTCCCCGCCCAGAGCATCCATATAGGATTTAACAATATTCAGACCGATACCTGTTCCTTGGGTTAATAGAGCATTTTCTGCCCTGAAATAACGATCAAAAATATGTTTTTGTTCTACAGCGGGTATTCCTATTCCCTGATCCGTAATACTTATGATTATGAAATCTGCTCGCGGCTCCACTACAACCTTAATCACAGAGTTTTCAGGAGAATATTTTACGGCATTGGTTACCAAATTAGAAAGAGACAACTCTAAAATTTTTTCATCAAAATAGAGGAATATATCATCAATATTATCAGGATAAATAATATGCTGCCCGTCTTTCAAAAACATATTAGCACTGTAAAGAACCTCATTCATCACACGGCTCAAAGGAAATGTATCAAACCGAAATACGGTTTTTCCGGTCTCCAGACGTTCCATTGAAAGAAAATCACTCAAAATAGTGTCTAGATGTTTTACTTTACTTTTGATTGTTTTAAGATGTTTTTCCCGTCGTTCTTGTTGATCAGATTCGGTATATTTTGAAATTAACGTGGCTGAAGTGAGTATCCCGCTCAATGGAGTTTTAAATTCGTGAGAAACGAGTGATAAAAATTTAGTTTTCAAATCTCCAAGTTCGCGTTCCTTTCGTAGAGCTTCAGAGAGTCTTTCTTCGGCTTCTTTTCTTTTTGCAATCTCTTCTTTTAATTCTTGAACACTCTGTTGTAGTGCCAAGGTACGGTCTTCCACTTTTTGTTCAAGTTCGTGATTTAAATTTCTGATCTGTTCTTCCTGTTTTTTTCTTATGGAAATATCGGTGACAAGTGCCATTACGTAGCGGCTTCCTCCCGTAACAAAAGGATTCAGCCCTGCCTCTACCGGAAAAATACTATTATCTTTTCGTCGGCCGAAGATATCACGTCCGTGACCCATTTTCCGCGGTATGTTATCAGCCATAAATGATTTTACGTGAACAATATGAGAAGCGTGGTAATTATTTGGAATTAAAACATTTAGATGTAATCCCAACAATTCCTTTGGTTCATACCCAAACATTTTATCGGCAGCCTCGTTGGAAGCCATAATTTCTTGGTTCTCGTTTACAATTATAATTCCCTCAGAAATGGCTTCCGAAAGAATGCGGAAAATGTTGCTCTTTTTAGCTTCGATAACTTTCATTGCTGCAAAAATAGCAATTTTAAAATTTTTTAGATACTTGATTTTTATCATTACCTATCCCAAGAAATTATACCTATTTTCGCTTGATCAAGTTTCTTTAAAAAGAAAGAAACTATATTTTTTAACTTTCAAACTGTTTAGTAACTTGTAATTAGAAAGTCAAAATTTATAATTATGAAAACCAATTTTAAATCAATTATTGACTCCGAAGTTCCTGTCTTGGTTGATTTTTTTGCCGAATGGTGTGGCCCGTGTAAGATGCTTGCTCCCATTCTCAAAGATGTTAAGGAGACACTGGGCGATAAAATTAAAATCATTAAAATAGACGTCGATAAAAATCAGGAACTGGCAGCTCAATTTCAAGTAAGAGGCGTTCCCACTTTAATACTCTTCAAAAACGGACAACAACAATGGAGACAAAGCGGAGTGCTCCAGAAAAACGAATTAATACAAATCATACAACAACATTGATGAAAATAAATCGATATATAGACCATACACTGCTTTCTCCCACTGCAACCCCTGATGACATTGTCAAACTTTGTGAAGAAGCCATTGAACATGATTTTTATGCAGTTTGCGTCAATGGATGCTATGTAGATTTGGCAAAAAGAGTATTGAGAGAATCTAACGTAAAAATTGCCAGTGTTGTGGGATTTCCTTTAGGAGCCTCGTCTGTTGAGGCGAAGATAAAAGAAGCCATTATTGCTACAGAAATGGGTGCAGACGAAATTGACATGGTTTTAAATGTAGGATACTTAAAAGGTGAATGGAATTGGGAGGCGGAAAGTGAAATTAAATTTTTGAAAAAAGAAATAGGTAAAACCACCCTCAAAGTTATCTTGGAAACCTGCTACCTTACCGATGACGAGATTATTCGCGCTATAGAGATATGCAAAAAAGCCAAGGCAGATTTTATCAAGACCTCCACAGGTTTTGGTTCCGGTGGTGCCGATGAACGCGTGGTAGAGCTCATGTTGAAACATGCCGGGAAGATGAAAGTGAAAGCCTCAGGAGGAATTCGAGATGCTGAAACAGCAAAGAAATATATTGAGATGGGTGTAAAACGTCTTGGAACATCTTCGGGCGTAGCCATTGTAACTTCTAAGACTTCTATAAATAAAGATGAGCATACATATTGAAGCTAAACCCGGAGAAATTGCAGAGGCCATTCTTCTTCCGGGAGATCCATTACGGGCAAAATGGATTGCAGAAAATTTTCTAGAAAATGCCTTTTGTTTTAATCAAGTGCGAGGAATGCTCGGTTATACCGGAATTTACAAAGGAGAGCGAGTTTCGGTTATGGGCACAGGAATGGGAATACCATCGGCATTGATTTATTCACACGAATTGATAAACGATTACGGAGTGAAAAAATTAATCCGTGTTGGCTCTGCCGGCTCTTACCAGGAAGATGTCAAAATTCGAGATATTGTTATTGCCATGGCCGCATCATCCAATTCGGCCATTAATGCGCATCGTTTTTTACACGGAACTTTTGCACCAACAGCCGATTTCCAGTTGTTTTCCAAAGCAGTAAGCTATGCTAAAGAGCACAATATTCCCATAAAAGCGGGAAATATTCTGTCGAGCGATCAGTTCTACCACGACACCGAAGATTATTATGGTGAATGGGCGAAGTATAACGTTTTGTGCGTAGAAATGGAAGCAGCCGGATTATACACCATAGCCGCAAAGTTTAAAGTTCAGGCACTGGCAATTTTAACCATTTCAGATTCTTTAGTAACAGGAGAAGCTACCTCTGCCGAAGAACGCGAAAGCAGCTTTTCTACCATGGTGGAAATCGCTTTGAATACGTTATAAAAATTAAGCAGTCAGTGCATTCAGAAGATGGGACGTTTTTTACACGTCCCATTTTGATTTTATTTTAAAAGGTATTGATACCTTCTAAATAGCCAAATTACAAAGTTTCTTAAAGTTTAAGTTAAGCGTGTTGTGATTTGGATAAAATCCATAATTTTGGATTTTATCCGGGAATGTATTTAAACTGCCATACATATTATAGTTTGCGGTACGGGACCTTTGCTGTTTCTGAACTGCTGAATATAGCGCAGCAGCACAATGTGAAGACGCTGACGCTAACAGACATCAATTCTACATCTGCCTCCCTCGATTTTGCAAACAGAGCACTCCAAATGGGGATTAAACCCGTATTGGGAATAGATTTTAGAAACGGAGCTAAACAACAGTTTGTGATGCTCGCCAAAAGCAACCACGGTTTTCAACTGATCAATGAATACCTCTCTGAATTTTTGCATAACCAAGAAAAAATTCCTTCACGCGCAAAAAGTTTGACAGACACTTTTGTTATTTATCCGTTTGCGACGGTTGATGAAATGGATCTTAGAGAAAATGAATTCATCGGTATTAAAAAAGAAGACATAAACCGTTTCAAATTTTCACATTGGAAAAATCGGCTTGAAAAATTAGTAATTCTTCAAACAGTTTCTTTTCAGAATAAAAAAGCTTTCAATGCCCATAGACTGCTACGAGCGATTGATAACAATACCTTGTTGAGTATGCTTCCGTCTTCGGAACAAGGAGACGAATCGCAAGTATTTGTTTCGGAAAAAAAATTAAAAGACTCCTTTGCAGACTTTCCGGAATTGATTGAAAACACCCGGCAATTGTTAGATAGTTGCAACGTTGAGTTTGATTTCTCGCGAAAGCATCCGAATAATCAAAAAACATATACCGGCAATGGCGAATTGGATTACCGGTTGCTTCGAAAATTGACTTATGCCGGTATTTCATACCGCTATAAAAGAACCGGCGAACGCGTTTTAAAACGAATTGAAAAAGAACTGGGAATCATTCGTGAAAAAGGTTTTGTGTCTTATTTTCTGATCAACTGGAAAATTTTGAAGTATGCACGAAGTAAAGGATATTTTTATGTAGGGCGAGGAAGCGGCGCCAACAGTATCATTGCTTATTTATTACGCATTACAGATGTTGATCCTGTGGAACTGGATTTATATTTTGAACGATTTATTAACCTTTACCGACAGAATCCACCGGATTTCGATATTGATTTTTCCTGGCAGGATCGGGATGATATCATTGATTTTGTATTTAAACGATTTAAAAACACTTCTTTAATAGCAGTTTACAATACTTTTAAATACAAAGCGTCAGTGCGTGAAATGGGTAAAGTATTTGGTTTACCCAAGGAAGAAATAGACAAACTTTCTCAAGGAGATTATCTTTTTGAAAATCTGGACAAACTGTCTCAACTGGTGGTTACCTATGCGGGATATATCCAGGGTTTTCCGAATTATCTGGGAATTCATGCCGGAGGAATTTTAATTTCGGAACGTCCTATAAATTATTATACCGCCACGTTTATGCCTCCCAAAGGATTTGCCACAGCACAGTTTGATATGATTGTTGCTGAGGATATTGGCTTGTACAAATTTGATATTCTAAGTCAGCGCGGATTGGGCAAAATTAAAGATGCTTTAGACGTTATTCAATACAATCGTCCTGACGCTCCTACTTTTGACATTCATGATCTTCAAAAATTCAAAAAAGACGAAAAAATCAAATCCATGCTCCGTAATGGTGAAGCAGTGGGATGCTTTTATGTAGAATCGCCGGCTATGCGGATGCTGATGCGCAAACTTCAAGTAGATGATTATTTAGGACTGGTAGCGGCAAGTTCTGTTATTCGGCCGGGAGTAGCCAAAAGTGGGATGATGCGTTCCTACATTCTACGTTATCGGTACCCCGAAAAACGTAAAGAAGCACCTCCTGTTTTGCTGGATATTATGCCTGAAACTTTCGGAGTTATGGTTTATCAAGAGGATGTTATCAAAGTGGCACACCATTTTGGCGGACTAAATCTTAGTGAAGCCGATATGCTTCGACGGGGAATGAGCGGAAAATTCAAATCGGCAGATGAATTTGAGAAAGTGAGGGAACAATTTTTTATAAATGCTAAAAAATTAGGTCGTGATGAAGCGCTGACAAAACAAGTGTGGCATCAAATTGAAAGTTTTGGCGGATATTCTTTTGCCAAGGGACATTCTGCTTCCTATGCCGTAGAGAGTTATCAAAGCCTTTTTCTAAAAGCACATTTTCCCTTAGAATATATGGTTTCTACCATCAACAACGGCGGCGGATTTTACAGTGTAGAATTCTACTTGCACGAAACAAGGATGCAGGGTGGTCAAATTCATCCGCCTTGTATTAACAAAAGTGGAGGAGAAATGCGCATCTATGGAAAGAACATCTATATTGGATTCTCCTTTCTACAAGACCTGGAAGATCAAACAGTTTCCGAAATTCTAAAGGAAAGAAACAGAAATGGAGACTTTAAAAATATGGACGATTTTCTTCAGCGCGTTTCTATAGGCATTGAACAACTTGTCATTCTTATAAAAATAGATGCTTTCCGATTCACCGGACGAAATAAACGAGAACTCCTTTGGGAAGCCCATATGAAGATGAACAAGAATGATACTGACGAACATCGTCTTCGTTTGTTTGAATTTGCTCGCATCGATTATACAATTCCTTCTTTACCTACGCATAAACTGGAAGATGCTTTTGATCAGATTGAATTACTCGGGTTTCCTTTGTGCGATCCTTTTGATCTTCTCTCTTCTCCTTCCGTCAATCCGTTACGGGCAGAACATTTGGTAAAATTCATTAATAAAATTGTAACTATAGAAGGTTACCTTGTCACCTACAAAAGAACCAGAACAAGTAAAGGTGAGTCTATGTTTTTTGGCAATTTTGTGGATCGCGACGGTCATTTTATTGATACTGTACACTTCCCTCCCACGGCAAAAGCATATCGTTTTAAAGGATACGGAATTTATGAAATAACCGGAAAAGTGGTAGAGGAATTTGATTGTATCACGCTTGAAGTAATTCGCATGGAACGTATGGGAATTATCCAAGACCCGAGGTATTCACCTAATGGAGTTACTGCAATATAATTTTAATACATTTGAATTCTTATCAGTGATAACAACAATAAGAAGTATGGGTTTTGCAGAAAGATGACGCAATGGAAATTACAACCTGCGATTGTGCGAAACATCAAAATAACTCCACGGAAATATTCAGAAGGAACATCTGTTTTAAAAGAAATTTAAATTATGAAAATCCTACATACCTCAGACTGGCATATTGGAAAACACCTTCATAACTATGATCTGAGCGATGACTTAGAGTTGTTTTTTGATTGGCTTTCAAATTATATTAAAACGGAAAAGATCGACGTATTGCTGGTTTCCGGAGATATTTTTGATCAAGCAAACCCTTCGCAGGCCGCCTTTAAACAATATTACAATTTGCTGCGTCGATTGATTCCATTAAATATAAAAGTTATCCTCACGGGTGGCAATCACGATTCACCGGCAGCTCTGAATGCTCCTGCAGAATTGTTGAAGTCTTTTGATATCTCCGTAATTGGGGGTGCCACCGAATATACAGACTTGTTTGTTAAAATTGACAAGCATAATCAGAATCTAGTGGTAGCGGCAGTTCCATTTTTGCGAGACAGGGATATCCGTAAATCAATAGCCGGTGAGACTTATGCTACCAAAATTGAACAACTTAAAGAAGGTTTACGCACATATTTCTCCGAAATAAATAAGTATTATCAGCAACATCATCCCCAAACTTTTTTCATATTGATGGGGCATTTATACGTCCAAGGCAGCCGGCTCTCAGAGAGTGAACGCGATATTCAAATCGGGAATCAGGCAGGTATGGAAATAGAAATGTTCGGTGAAGTTCCGCATTATGTGGCGCTGGGGCATATTCATAAACCACAAGTTGTTTCCGGAGCACGCAATATCCACTACTGTGGCTCCCCTATCCCTTTAAGCTTTTCAGAAAAAGAGGATTGTAAACAAATCAATGTAATTACCATTGAAAACAACCGGTTGAAAAAAGTAGAGGTTGTTCCTATTCCCACCTTTCGTGAATTGAAATATTTTGAAGGAAGTTTGGCAGATGTAAAAGAAAAAGTAGCAGGATATCAGAAAGAAACGCCGCTGCAATCTCTAGCCGAGATTAAAATCATTGAAGACCGTGAAACCGTGGAAACACGTTATGCTTTTGAAAACTTTGTCAATTCTCATCCCAATGAAAATCTTCAGATTTTAAAGGCAAAACTTGAGTTTCAAAACCAATTAAAAGGTTCTAGTGCAGTATTTTCATCTGGTATAGATGTGGCCCGGGTTACACCTTTAGAAATGTTTGAAAAACGCTTGGAAATGGAAGGACACCTTCAAGATAAGAACGAATTGTTGAATGCATTCCAAGAAATCCTTGAAGAATTGAATTTGTAATTATGAAAATTCACAAAATCCGATTTGAAAATATTCATTCCCTTCGCGGGCAGCATGAAATAGATTTTGCCGAAGGCCCTCTATCAGAAGCCGGACTTTTTGCGATTACCGGTCCCACGGGTTCGGGAAAATCCACTTTGCTTGATGTAATTACGTTGGCGCTGTTCAACAAAATTGCGCGTATCAGCTCCAATGTCAGCAACAGCACGTTGGAAGATGATGGTGGAGTGATGACGCGGGACACACAGAGTTGTTTTGCCGAAGTGGAGTACAGCTGCAAGGGAAAAACTTACCGATCTCATTGGTCTATTGCCCGAAACAGAAATAACAATCTAAATCCCAGAAGGCAAGAATTGGTTTTAGTAGATACCGGAGAAATTTTGGAAACCGGAACAAAAACACCTGATAAGAATGAAGAAATTATTGGTCTTTCTTATGATCAATTTGTAAAAGCCATTGTTCTGGCACAGGGCGAATTCAGCAAGCTGCTGCAAGCAACTCGAAATGAACGCAACAAATTATTAGAAGATATTACCGGAGCACGCCATTTCAGACAAATTGGTATAGCTGTTTACGAGCGTGTCACGAGAATTAAGAATGAAATCGATCTAAAAAAAGCAAACCTCGAAGGAATACAACTGCTTGATGAAGAAATCGTCGCATCCAAAAAAACAAGTTTAGCGGGTCTTAAAGAAAAGAGCCCATTAGTTACAAAAGCGGCCAATGATGCACGAAAAAAGGTAGAAGTGCGGATAGAGCTGGAAAACAAGGGAAAAGAACAAGAAGATCTGGAAAGTAGGAAGAAAGAATATCAAAAGAAGTTTCAGGAATATAAGCCCTACAAACTCCAATTGGAAACGCACGATCGCCTGGTGGAACATCAGGAAACTTTAAGAAATTACGACGAATTTTTAAAGAAGGTTTCGACGCTCCGGGAGGCGGAAAAAACATTAAAAACTTCCATCACTCAAGCGGAAAATATTCAGAAGAAATTAATTCAAGATGCTTCTGAATTAGTAAAAGGAACAGTGGTTCCTGAAAATGCAGTAAAGAATCTGGAAGCGTTTCGAGTCAAAGTTGAAAAACTGCTTGCTGAGGAGAGAATCCATTTCAATGAGACCAATCTGTATCGGACTCAAATTGCAATATTAAAAAAATCTCTGTCGGTAAAAGGCCATTTCTTAACTGAAATAGATTCTGAAGGTTTTGAAAAAGAACTAAGACAAATTGCCGAATCTATTTCCCAAACTATTTCAGACGCTGGTGTGACTTCAACAGAAGAAGTACATGAAAAACTAAGAAAGCAGCGCCGCATTTTGGAATTGGGTCAGAGCTTTATCAATAAGAGGGAATCATTTTCGAAAATCCAAACAGAATCTGACAAAGCTTCCAAACAGATAGTTGCCAATACAAAAAAGATATTAGAAGATAATCTAGAAAAAACGGAAGCAGAAAAACGACTTCAAGCTCTTGCAAACGAGATTGTAGAATTGGAAAAGAAATTGGCGCATCAAAGATTGCATCAAAGTCTGGAAATGCATCGTGCGCAGTTGCGAAATGACGAACCTTGTCCTCTTTGTGGCTCATTAGAACACCCTTATGTAACGGACCACCCGGTAGCCGATATTCAAGATGAACTGTTGATGGAGAAAAAAAGTGCGCAAACGCGAGAAACAAAATTGGTCGCTTCTCTGGAAAGTTCAAACGCAGCGCTAAAAAGAGAAAACGAAAGGCTTGAGGCAGATGAGAAGCAGCGAAAGGATGAAATAAACCGGCTTCAGGAGCAAATGGAAGCATTGCGTTCAGAATTAAATTGGGATTCGACTTTTTCTTTGGAGGAGCTACAGGCTCTTCAAAGTCAAACAGTGGTGCAAATTGAACAACTCGAAAAAAGTGATCAGGGGTTTGAGATTAAAGCGTTGCTGACGGAAGTTGAACGAAATTTTGAATTGTGGTCTCAAAAACAATCAGAATATGATTCATTAAAAAAAGAACGAGAAAAACTGTATAAAGGCACTGATATCAACCACAAGATTTCGGATTTGACAGGTAGAATCGGAAGAAATAATGTACAGTTAGAAGAGCTTCATAAACAGCTTGAGCAGAATTCAGATCAACAAGAAACTGCCAAAATTCAAGTTGAGCATGAAGAAATGATTTTAGATTCCATATTGAAACAAGAACATCTGGAAACTGTTGATGCACTTCGGAAAGGAATCATGCCTGAAGAACGCGCTAAACGGATTCGGGAGCGCGAAGGCGAATTGGAAAAGAACCGAATAAAACTAGAAGAGGAAGAAAAGCATTTAATTATGCGAATTGCTGAATTAACCAAAGAAGATGATACAACCTCAAGTTTGGAACAACTCCGGGAGCAGGCAAAAAATCTCACAAAAGAATCCGAAGAAATTCATTTGCAAATAGGACGTATTTCGCAAGAATTGGAACAGCAAGAGCAAGCAAAAAAAAGACAACAGGTCGTAATAGAAATGTTGAAAGCCCTTGAAAAAGATTTTGCGCTATGGAAGAAAATGAATGACCTCATCGGTGACAGCAGAGGGAATAAATTCGCACATTTTGTTCAGGATTTGACTCTAAAACAGCTCATCGGGTTTACCAACAAACGTTTGGCTGAATTTTCAGATCGTTATCTATTAGACGCAGAATCGGCAGAAGGCAATTCCGACAGTTTATATGTTCGTGATGGCTACATCGGGAATTCCAGACGGTCTGTAAAAACCCTGTCAGGAGGAGAAACTTTCTTAGTCAGTCTCGCCATGGCTTTTGCACTTTCTGACATTGCTGCCCGAAATGTAAAAATTGAATCGTTGTTCATTGATGAAGGATTTGGGACATTGGATCCGGAGACCCTTGAGGTGGCAATAACTGTTCTAGAAAAGATGCAAAATGAAGGAAATCGTTCTATCGGAATTATCTCTCACGTAGATGAACTTAAAAAGCGGATTTCCACACAAATACGCTTACAAAAACAAAGTTTAGGAAATTCCATCTTAGAAATTGTTAGCTGATTATTCCAAAGCCGGTGACGGATGTTATTTTTACAAATTTTTCGTTAACAGTACCCTTTTCTTTCAGTCTAGTTTTCAAATTCATTAATTTTATTCAAAAACCTTGAATTTGAACACTATTTGGACTATTGGGCATTCTTCCCGCACCTTCGAGGAATTTGTAGAATTATTGAATGCTTTTCACATCGAACTTCTGGTGGATGTCCGCCGTCACCCCGGTTCGCGAAAATTTCCGCAATTCAATAAGGATTCACTGGAACAGAGCCTTCCAAAGCAAGGTATTTCTTATAGACATAAAGAATCCCTAGGTGGACGGCGAAAAGTGCTCCCAAATTCGAAAAACAACGCTTGGCGTCTTGATTCTTTCAGGGGCTATGCCGACTATATGGGAACGGAAGAATTTAAAATAGCACTTGCAGAACTGGAACAGTTGGCACGGGAAAAACGTGTAGCTTATATGTGCTCCGAAGCGGTTTGGTGGAGCTGTCATCGCTCTCTTATATCTGATGCTTTAAAAGTTAAGGGATGGGAAGTGTTGCATATCATGGGTCTGACTAATGCGTCTGAGCATCCATACACAAAACCGGCCAATGTGAAAAATGGAAAACTGGATTACAAAAAAGTGGAGGAAGAATAATATATTTGTTATGCGTGCATAATAAAATTTATTATCTTTGGATGTTGACATCCGTTTTATGAAAGAAAAAACAATAGACTACATCCTTCGCGCCGTGTGGTTGAACATTACAAAAATGTATAATGAAGAGGCCGGCAAAAAAGGAAGTACAATGGCCACAGGCTTTGCTCTTATAAATATTGATCCGGAAGAGGGCACGCCTTCCACCGCCTTAGGGCCTAAAATGGGAATGGAAGCCACCAGTCTTTCGCGTACTTTAAAAAGTATGGAAGAAAAAAATCTCATTGTGCGCAAACCCAATCCGAAAGACGGGCGAAGTGTGCTGATTCACTTGACACCTTTTGGAAAAGAAATGCGAGAATTCTCAAAGTCGGTAGTGCTACGGTTTGACGAAGCCGTACATAAACATATCTCGGAAGACGAATTAAAAACCTTTCGAAAAGTGGTGAATACTATTAATGAATTAATCGATTCAAAAGAAATATATACTTCAGATAAATAAGAAAACTATGTCAAAAAGAAGAATAAATAAAGTCGCCGTTATTGGTTCGGGAGTGATGGGAAGCGCCATCGCTTGCCATTTTGCCAATATCGGTGTGGAGGTATTGCTCCTTGACATTGTTCCGCGAGAGCTTTCCGAAGCCGAACAAAAGAAAGGACACACTTTAGAGAGTAAACAGGTTCGAAACCGAATTGTAAACGATGCACTTCAGGCAGCAATTAAAAGTAATCCTGCCCCACTCTACAAAAAGGATTTCGCTAGGCGAATTACTACCGGAAACCTTGAAGATGATATTAAAAAGGTAGCCGAAGTTGATTGGATTATCGAAGTAGTTGTGGAACGGCTTGATATTAAAAAGCAAGTTTTCGATAATCTTGAAAAATACCGAAAAGAAGGAACGCTGATAACTTCGAATACTTCAGGAATCCCGATTCATTTAATGAGCGAAGGTCGAAGCGAAGATTTTCAGAAACACTTCTGCGGAACGCACTTCTTTAATCCGCCGCGCTATCTGAAATTATTCGAAATCATTCCCGGACCAAAAACATCATCAGAAGTATTGGATTTCTTGAATGATTACGGCGATCGTTTCCTCGGAAAAACGACGATTATTGCGAAAGACACACCTGCTTTTATCGGAAACCGAATTGGAATTTATGGAATTCAGTCCCTATTCCACCAAATAAAGGAAATGGGATTAACGGTTGAAGAAGTCGATAAACTAACAGGTCCCGTTATTGGTCGCCCGAAATCTGCTACTTTCAGAACCGTTGACGTTGTCGGATTAGATACTCTTGTTTTGGTCGCAAAAGGAATTTATGAAAATGTTCCCGAAGATGAAGAACACGGGATTTTTCAGATTCCCGGCTTTATTGATACGATGATGGCCAATAAATGGTTGGGAAGCAAAAGCGGTCAAGGATTTTATAAAAAAGTAAAAGACGAAAAGGGAAATAGTGAGATTCTGACCCTCGATCTAGACACCTTAGAATACAGAAAAAACAAGAAAGCCAATTTCGCAACTTTAGAACAAACCAAATCGATTTCCGATTTAAAAGAGCGCTTCCCGGTTCTGATTAGCGGAAAAGACAAAGCCGGAGAATTCTACAGAAAGAATTTCGGAGCGATGTTCGCTTACGTTTCAAAACGGATTCCCGAAATCGCGGATAAACTTTATAAGATAGACGACGCCATGAAAGCCGGATTCGGTTGGCAAATGGGACCTTTTGAAATATGGGATGCTATCGGACTTGAAAAAGGAATTGAACTCATCAAACAAGCCGGGAAAGAACCTGCGGAATGGGTAAAAGATATGTCAGCAAACGGGGTGAAATCGTTCTATGAAGTGCGAGACGGAAACACCTATTATTTCGCTCCCCCTCTCGGGATGCCTGCCGGAAAAGAAGGGTTATTTATCAAAAAACCCGGACAAGATTCGCTTATCATCCTCGACAACATCCGTAAATCATCAGCTGTATTTCAAAACAGCGGTGTAGTGCTGGAAGACCTCGGTGATGGTATTTTAAACTTGGAATTCCGTTCTAAAATGAATTCGATAGGCGGCGATGTTCTTGCGGGCGTTAACAAAGCCATTGAAATTGCCGAAAAAGATTTCGACGGACTCGTCATTGCCAATCAAGGACAGAACTTCTCTGTGGGGGCCAATATCGGAATGATTTTTATGATGGCTGTAGAGCAGGAATATGACGAATTGAATATGGCGGTAAAATATTTCCAGGATACCAGCATGCGAATCCGCTACTCCTCCATTCCCGTAATCGTTGCGCCACACGGAATGACTTTGGGAGGCGGATGTGAATTTGCTTTACACGCCGACCGTGTTGTGGCCGCAGCGGAAACCTATATCGGATTGGTAGAATTCGGCGTGGGTGTCATCCCCGGCGGTGGCGGATCCAAGGAAATGGCTTTACGCGCAAGCGATACTTTTATGAAAGAAGACACTGAGCTAAACCGACTTCAGCAATTTTTCCTGACTATCGGAATGGCGAAAGTTTCGACCTCTGCGTATGAAGCTTATGACAATCACATCTTACAACACGGAAAGGATATTGTAGTCGTAAATCAGGATCGACAAATTGCCGTTGCCAAACAAATCGCACGACAAATGGCGGATCAGGGATATACCAAACCTGTTCGAAGAACCGATGTAAAAGTTCTCGGAAAACAAGCATTAGGCATGTTCTTAGTCGGAACCGACCAAATGCATGCCGGAAACTACATCAGCGAGCACGATAAGAAAATCGCAAATAAGCTAGCTTATGTAATGGCGGGAGGCGATTTAAGTGAAGCCACTCTCGTAAGCGAACAGTATTTGCTTGATTTGGAACGAGAAGCATTTTTAAGTCTGACAGGAGAAAGAAAGACGCTGGAAAGATTGCAGCATATGATTCAGAAGGGGAAACCGCTTCGCAATTAGACGTTAGACATTAGACACGAGACATTAGACGCGAGACTTGAAATTTAGACAGAAGGTATTATGTGTCATACAAATCTAATGTCCAACGTCTAAAATCTAAAAATCTTGACAATGCACAATTTTAGAGAATTAAAGATATGGCAACGTTCTATGGATCTGGCAGAGGAAATTTATCGCCTTACGGCACAATTTCCGAATGAAGAAAAATGGGGATTAAGGAGTCAGCTAAGAAGAACAGTTGTTTCTGTTCCGTCCAATATTGCTGAAGGCGCAGGTAGAAATACAGACGGAGAATTCAAACAATTCTTAGGAATTGCAAATGGCTCGGCAAGTGAATTGGGAACGCAACTCGAATTGTCATTGAGACTTGGATTAGCGACCCGAGAAATAATTCAACCATTGTTGGATGAAGTTGATGAAATTCAAAGAATGATGTATTCATTCGCAATTAAAAATTTAAAAACGAAATAGAAGATTAGAATAAACTTAACGACGAGGTTGGACAACTATTTTAGTCTAACATCTAATGTCTAACATCTAAAATCTTATTTATGAGAACTGCATATATAGTAAGTGGCTACAGAACTGCCGTCGGAAAGGCTCCTCGAGGGGTGTTTCGATTTAAACGGCCCGATGAATTGGCGGCGGAAACGATTAAGTACATTTTAAAAGACCTTCCCCAACTGGATAAAAAACGTATCGACGACGTAATGGTTGGAAACGCAATGCCCGAAGCTGAGCAAGGGTTGAATATGGGACGATTCATTTCGCTAATGGGTCTTGACATTGTCGATGTTCCGGGAATGACGGTGAATCGCTATTGTGCATCCGGATTGGAAACTATTTCTATCGCCACTGCCAAAATCCAAAGTGGAATGGCGGATTGTGTGATCGCCGGAGGTGCGGAAAGTATGAGTTACATCCCCATGGGCGGATTCAAGCCGGTGCCGGACTATAAACTCGCGAAAGAAGGTCTGGAAGATTATTATTGGAATATGGGACTGACTGCCGAAGCGGTTGCGAAAAAGTACAATATATCACGTGAGGACCAGGACGAATTTGCTTATACCTCTCAGATGCGCGCATTAAAAGCACAGGCTGAGAATCGTTTTCAGGATCAAATTGTTCCGATTGACGTTGAACATATTTTCGTAAACGACAACGGCAAAAAAGTTTCAGAAAAATATACAGTGACCGAAGATGAAGGTCCGCGTGAAGGAACCAATATGGAAGCTTTGTCCAAATTGCGTCCGGTTTTCGCAGCCGGCGGAAGCGTGACAGCCGGAAACTCTTCACAAATGAGTGACGGTGCCGCTTTTGTAATGGTTATGAGCGAAGAAATGGTGAAAGAACTCAATCTGGAACCTATCGCTCGCCTGGTAAGCTTTGCTGCTGTGGGTGTAGAACCGAAAATTATGGGAATCGGTCCGGTTTACGCCATTCCGAAAGCCTTAAAACAAGCGGGAATCCAACAAAAAGATCTAGAGCTTATCGAACTCAATGAAGCATTTGCATCCCAATCCTTAGCAGTAATCCGCGAACTTGGATTAGACCGCGAACGCGTAAACGTAAACGGAGGTGCCATCGCCTTGGGTCACCCACTCGGCTGTACCGGCGCCAAACTCTCCGTCCAACTCTTCGACGAAATGCGCAAA
>DASRWC010000038.1:0-13177 GCA_035654795.1 Flavobacteriaceae bacterium | reverse complement strand
GCTCTTGCCACTTCATCTACATCGGCTCCTGTGACTTCACACAATTCCGAAATGGCATTAATGGACGAAACACGTTGTGCCAAAAATGCGTTGGCTGTCAATTTTGACAATTCCGATGACCACACATTTGTCGTAACGATTCGTTCTCTTGGAATCCAAGTGGCATAAATATCCACAAGGGCTTGTTGTGCTTCTCTTCCGGCGGGTGTATCATCTCCACCTATCAGCACGCGATCCGGGTGAACCAGGTCTTCAATAGCTGTTCCTTCAGCTAAGAATTCCGGATTTGAAAGAATTTGAAATTTGACTCCATTCCCTGTATTGTCTAATATGTCTTTGATTGCTTGAGCAGTTCGAACCGGCAAGGTGGATTTTTCTATGACAATTTTATCATTTTTAGCTACGCTTGCAATTTGCCTCGCCGATAGTTCCACAAATTTCAAATCTGCCGCCATTCCTTTTCCTTTTCCGTATGTTTTAGTAGGAGTATTTACGGAAATAAAAATCATTTCTGCTTCATCGATGGCCTTTTCCACATTTGTGCTGAAGAACAGGTTTCTGTTTCTTGCTTCGCGAACCACCTCTTTTAGTCCGGGTTCATAAATCGGGAGACCGTCAAGGTCGTCGTGATTCCAGGCGTCGATTCGGCTTTGATTGATATCGACAACGGTTACTTTAATATCAGGATTCTTTTGAGCTAAAACTGACATCGTAGGTCCGCCCACATAACCGGCACCGATGCAGCAAATATTTTTGATTTTCACGGAGTAATTTTTGTTTGGTCGTTAAATTTACAAATATAGTTATACAGCCATAATGAGGCTAGATTTTTGCCTTTTGTGCAATTAGCAAAGATATTGTGGGGAAGGATAAAAATGGGGGATTATCCCATATTTTTTTGAAGCGTCAAATATAGGATATTTTTATGAATCGAAAATTGAAATCATTTATTTTAGCTGTGGTGTTATCCTTTAATTTCCGTGAGGCCTTCTAGAGTGTTTATGAGCGCTTTAGCGGTGGGTCCGGCAGAAAGAGTATTCTGACCGGTTATAAACAAGCCGTCATCCTCCACGTGAGAAGTGAATGGAATTAGGGCGGCATGGAAATCGGCTCCCAGTTCTTTCAGTCGGGTTTCGAGTTGATAGGGTATATTTCCGCTTCGGAAGGCAAGTTTTTCTTCTATATTGGTAAACCCTGTGATTTTTCGTCCTTTTAAAATGCCGGGCTGAACGGTCTCTGCCATTAAAAGCGCTGCGGGTCCGTGACATACCGCGGCTATCGGTTTTCCGGAGTTAAAGAACTCGACAATTAGTTCTCCACTCTTTCTGTTCTTAGCCAGATCCCACATGGGACCGTGACCGCCCGGATAAAAAATGGCGTCAAATTCTTCACCTCTGACTTGGTTGAGCGGAAGCGTCGTCTTAAATTTTTGTTGTGCCTCTTGGTCCTCATTAAACCGTCTATTAGAGGCTGTAATATTCTCTGTCAACTTACTCAACGGATCTATGGGAGGTTCTCCTCCCATAGGGCTTGCCAAAGTAACTTGATAGCCCTGATCCAGAAATTCGTAATAAGGATCTGTAAATTCTCCAATCCATAAACCTGTTTTGCTGTCTGTGTTCTCCATATCTTCATGGGAAGTGAGTATCATTAGAATCTTTTTCATGCAATTTTAGTTTATGGTTAGTCGATTTTTAAAAAATTGCCTTCTCTGTCAAAAAGCAGATCTACATCATTGGTTAACTCCACTTTTTGTCCGTTTTTCTTTAATTCCCATTCTTTTATTTGATGCGTGGGGTAATGTTGAGAGACGTAATGCTGAATTTTCGGTGGAATAACGCTAGCCGGCAGTGGAGATTTGGATTCAATTTCATAGATATTAAAGTCGCCGTCAAACTCCAGTTCTACTTGGGTATCGAGTTTCACCTTGTATTTTGTGTAATGCAGTTTGTCTTTTTTCTTCACGTACGCAATTTGTCCGTCGGGAAAATGTTGTTTTACATATTTACTGATTTGTGCCGGAGTATCAGCAGGAGCAAGATAATTTTTCTGTGCATTTGCAATTCCTACGAAGAGGAAAGCAACTATAATGAATAGGTATTTTATGGTTTTCATAAGGGTTTCATTTAGTGTCTATTCTCAAAGGTAGATGGTTGGATTGATATTTTGAAAAGGATTAACAAGGGTTTTGGAAAATTGGAATGGCTGATGATTTGGTTGATGGTTTTGCCTTAAAGAATCTGATTCCTTGGAAAGCATTTCAAGAACCGGAAAAAGCCAAAAAACCACCTTTAGGAAAATTGGGAATTAAAAAAGTCGGCTACCTTAAAACCGGCAACCGACTTTTACTGCAATGGCAAAAAATAAATTATTGTTTAACAACCTTCATGGTACGTGTGGCTTCACCGACTGTTATGCGTAGCAGATAGGTGCCGGCAGCGAGGGAAGTCATATCCAAATTTTTCCCTTCCATTAATTTTACCGTATTTAATTGACGACCTGCGAGATCGAAAATCACAACAGACGTAACAGCTTCTTTGCTTTGAATATGTAGTACATCGGAAGTTGGATTCGGATATACCGCAAGACCGTTTATAGGGTGATCCTCAATTCCGATTAGCAAACTGACGGTAATGGCAAACAAATCACTTTCACATCCATTTATGGTCTGGCTCACATAATAGGTTACTCCATCTTCAAGTGGTGTGGTATCGGGTAATTCTACTGTGCCGTCTTGGTCTTCATACCAGGTTAATGTACCCGTTGCCGTAACTTCTAAGTCAGCAAGTGTATCACCCTCATTGAAACTTTGTAGTGAAAGCCCTGTGGGTGCTTCGGGAATTGGGTTAACAGTGACCACTACTTCCTCAAGATCAGATTCGCATGTTTCAATAGTTCCTACAGTTATTGTCCAGTTGTAGAAGAAATAATACACAGTATTATTCGCATAACCACCATTTATCGTTCCTCCTACCACTGATCCTGCCGTTCCCAAGGGATAGGGAAAACCTGCGTGGGCGCTGCTGAATTCTCTCACCATTGTGGGGCTACTTGCCGCCACTAAATGGTATCGATTTCCTGCTTCTACTTCAAAATCGACATTAACTTCAAATGCCACAGGATTGGAAGCATTTCCTGCGGGACATGCCACTGTGGTTTCTTGCAAAACATTCCAATTTTCATCCAATAATTGCATCACCAGATCTCCCGGAGTTGCAGAAGCGAGATACACATCTACTGAATTTACAATAAAATCCTCATCAGCATCAAAAGTTAATCCCCATGGCGCAGTTCCGAGATTAACGGAGGAACTTGAATTTCCTGATGGTGCAACCCGTGCTCCTCCTTCGATGGTTTCGCTTTCTCCTTCTCCATAATTTACAGCTTTAACCCAGTATGAAGTTGTCTCTGTCAATTCGGGAGTTGTAAAAGTCGCTCCGGTATGGATGGCATTAGTAGCCGTCTCGGAATCATACCAGAAGATATCTTCCCCATTAGATGTAGCAGTTAAAGTAACCGTCGATCCCTCGCACACTTCATCCGGAGTTTCAACTGCAAGAGCCGGAGTGCTACAACCTCCTGCTGATACCAAAGCAAAGAATTGTCCGCTTCCGCTTAATAAGGTCGTGCTGATTCCCGTAGTGGGATTCAAACGGTGGATGCCACTGGAGCTCGACCATAGGATACTTCCATTTCCGGTTTCTATCACTCCTCTGGCACCGGATTGTGACCAATAATTCAGTTGATTTCCGGAGGCAATATCATACTCATAAATTCCCGAAGGCGAGCTAAACGTTGCAATCAATAAATTTCCGGCACTGTTAATCATCATTTGTTGCCCGAAAGAAATCACGTTCGGCTGAACAATAAAATCGATAAAATTTCCTTGATAATCTCGGCGTTCTATTGGCGATCCGCTGCTGCTGTAAGAAAGGTAAACCTCGCCATTGTGGTTATCGACGATATCAAAGGACGATCGGTTATTTGTTTCAAAATTTCCCAAGTAATTTCCATTCAAGTCAAAGCGTATTACAGCGTTGCCCGGGGCGCCATTTGTACTTCCGGCGTTTGTTACCCAAACCTCCTGGTTATCGACCAGTTTGAGTCCTTTTATATTGCTCAGATTGGACTCTATCGTTCCTACAAGATTTCCGTCAAAATCGAAACGCCATACTTTGTTCTGGTTTTGATCACTTATCCAAACTTCTTCACCTACTTGAGTGATTCCTTTTGGAGTTACGGCACCGAGAGGAGTAAGATCACCAAATTGCGCATCAATCACATCTCCAGTCTCGGGATCCAGCCTTACGATATTTTTTCCATGTATGGCGAGAATAGCTTGCTCTTGCGCAAACATGAACATAGGAAAGATTATAAGAAAGAGCATTGCTCCTAATAAAGTAGCTTTTTTCATATCTGGTTGTTTTTTAGAAAATTGAACTGTTAAAGATATGAAAAAATGATTACAAGAACGATTAGATATTAGAATTTATACAGGAGACCCTAGATTTGCATTATTTCTATCAATTTGTCGAAAGCAGATTATAAAATTTTGTATAACACGGGCTTGCTTGGAGAAGCGTCATTTTCGAAGGAAGCAATTTGAAGATTAAGTAGATACTTGCCATCCTCAACATTATTTGGAACAAAAATCATCTCTGTAATCGTAGCATCTTTTCGCGGTGCTTCCGGAAAATTCCAAAAAGCTTTGTGAGCTAAAAGTTTGCCGTCATCTCGCTCCCGATCCACAGATGGTAGGTCAATTAAAAGGTGGTTCACGCCTTTCTCCTTCAAAAATTTTGCAGCTTCTTCCTCGAGATAAGGCCAGTTGGAATCAGACCAAAGGCGCGTCTTTTTCGATTCGTCATTTGGCAAGGTCCTAATGATCATGGCCTCTGCCTGAGTGTCAGCCCACATTTTTTTTATGATGCTTTTGGTAATTACTTGATCCCCACCTTTGTTTTCGGGAGTTACAGTAATGACTGCGGAAAGAAAAAAGAAAGTTTTCAAAGCTTTATTCACAGAAAAACATTCCTCTGAAATATGCCCATAACTTTCTGTATGTGTTCCGTGAGCGTGCGGACTAAACGATATGTTGTTAAAATTGACCGAGGCTCCCCTACCCACTTTCCCAACCCAATCTCCCATTACAATAGGTTCAATCAACGGTTTATCCCGGTACCATGCACGTGGATTCTCAAAATTTCCTTTGAGTGGAATGGAAATATCGATAGGATTTTTCAGATTTACACGAACCTTTTTGTCGGACAAATGGAGAATAGCTTCCAAAGAATGATTTTTTGGTAAAATCAAAAGTAGGAAAATAATTGATTTCAGACCATTGGATTAGGGAATCCACTTGTTTTATGAAATTTATTTTAGAGATTTCCGCAAATTTCAGAAGGTCTTTTTCAGATTGTGAAAGAATTGATAAACTCGTAGTGATTCAGATTTTTTAATGGCTAACTTTGCGCCGATTTTTAAATCTATTTTTATGGAACCCGGCGGGTTAATCAGTTTTGCCATTACAGCCTTCACTGGATTTTTTGCCATTATGAACCCGGTGGTGAATTTGCCCGTATATCTAAGTTTGGTGGAGGGTGCCAATCTGGAGCAGGAACGAAACGTAAGAAAACGTTCAGTTATTACAGCGTTCTTTATCGTCACCTCTTTCATTATTCTCGGTAAAATTATTTTTAGTGTTTTTGGTTTGACTGTACCGGCGTTTAAAATAGCAGGAGGTATTTTAATTTTTCTGGCAGGGACCGATATGGTGCGTTCCAAAGACAGAAAAGGCGTTCATAAAATGAAGCCTACGCTTTTTAATGAAAGCATAGCCATTTCGCCTCTTGCTACACCACTCATGGCCGGTCCCGGAAGTATTGTCACCGCTATGACTTTTGTATCTGACAAAAATTGGATTTATATGGCTATTGCCATTGCAGCTTTCGCCGTTGTTTGTTTGATGCATTACGTAGCATTTACAATGAGCGGTATGATTGTGGCACGTCTTGGGCAGAATGTGATTACTGTTTTCGGAAGAATAATGGGTCTCATTATCGCGGTGATAGGGACAAGCATGGTAATAGACGGCATTGGCTTGGCGATGCAAGTGATTCCTACTCCTTAACCTTCCACCCAGAACAAATCTCCTGAAATACCGTCTCCCAGAAACTTAGCTTTTTTCGCAAGGGAAAGTTTTCCTGATTCCAGAAACAAATCTCCTTTAGCCAAATGAATTTTTGCCTGCTCCAAAAGATAATCTGCGAATTGGCTACCAAAATCCGTTTCAATTTTTTTCATGGATACCCCTTTTTTAGTGCGTAAACCGGTCATGAGGTATTCGTTATATTTATCAGCAATAGTAAGAATTTCGTATTCAGAAGGCAGAATTCCTTCTGCAATTTTCCGGATGTAAATGCTGTTATTCGAAACGTTCCAACTTCGAGTGTTGCCGGAATAGCTATGCGCTGAAGGACCGATTCCTATATAAGGTTTTCCCTCCCAATAGGCCGTGTTATTTTTGGATTCGAATCCGGGCTTTCCAAAGTTGGAGAATTCATAATTGTCATACCCGCGCTCTTCCATAAATGCAAGCAACATTTCATAATGTCTTTTTGCCATATCCTCATCTACCGGCGCAATTTTTCCCGAATCAATAAACTTTTTTAAAGCGGTTTGCGGTTCAACGGTTAGCGCGTAGGATGAAATATGCGGAATTTCCAGGTCTGCGGCCAACTCCATGTTTTTCATCCATCGTTCTTCAGACATTCCTGGAATGCCGTAGATCAGATCCAGGCTAATGTTGTCAAAATACTTTTTACTCTCCTTCAGACTTTCTATAGCTTCTTTTGCATTATGCGCGCGATTCATCATTTTCAAATCTTCATCAAAAAACGATTGAATCCCGATACTGAGTCTGTTGATTCTAGTTTGTGCAAGTTCCTGAATCTTTAAAGGTGTGAGATCATCGGGATTTGCCTCCAGCGTGATTTCCGGATTGGCGGCTATTTTAAAAAGGACATAAATCTTATCAATTATTGCTTTAAGCTCCCGGTCTGTCAATAGACTTGGCGTTCCTCCACCAAAATATATGGTTTCCACTTCGCCTTGCACCTCTTTCTTGCGAAGCTCAATTTCCGTTAAAAGTGCCTGTACCAACTCCGGTTTTTTCCTGAGGGAAGTCGAAAAATGGAAATCGCAGTAGTAGCAAGCTTGTTTGCAAAAAGGGATGTGAATGTAAATCGTCATTTTTAGCAGATTTCTGCGCGCTTCTGATATATTTTGCTTTCGATATTATTCCGCATTTTTCACCTGCACCACTATTCTTGATTCGTTTTGTTTTACGAAAGCTGCCCATCCGGAGTAGGAAGTTCCTATTTCAATTTTTCCCGAATTGTAGAAGTGACACACTGCGGCCGCCAACCCGTCAGTACTGTCAAGATTTTTTGGAAGTTCCTTGAGTTTTAAAAGATTTTGCAGCATTTTAGCCACCTGTTCTTTGCTCGCATTTCCATTTCCGGTTATGGCCATTTTTATTTTCTTAGGCGAATATTCGGTAATGGGAATTTGTCTTGAAAGTCCGGCAGCCATAGCAACACCTTGAGCCCGTCCTAATTTCAACATGGACTGCACGTTTTTACCATAGAAAGGAGCTTCAATGGCGATTTCATCGGGTAAGTGCGAATCGATAAGTTCAATGGTGCGTTCAAAAATATGTCTCAATTTTACATAATGATCTTCATATTTCTGAAGCTGTAGCTCATTCAGTTGAAGAAATTCCATCTTTTTATTTACCACTTTTATTAATCCGAATCCCATAATTGTTGTGCCGGGATCAATTCCGAGGATGATTCTTTCCGTTTTTTCTGCCATAATCTTTTTCGAATTTCTCCTGTTCGGGATTTTGTAAATTAGCCAAATGGTTGCAGAAGACAAAACTAAGCATTATCTAGTTGGAATAGGGAAAGTGGTTCTGCTTTCCCTCACTTTCGGATACATTTTTTTCCGACTACGAGGTGTGGGAACTGAGGAGTGGCAAAACTTTTCAGGAATTATGCATTCGCAACCTATTAAAACGGTTGGGATTTTGCTAGTTGCTCTTGCGCTGGCAGCTGTTAATTGGGTGTTGGAAATTCTAAAGTGGCAACGATTGGCTTCTCTTGTTTCCAAAACCGATTTTAAAAGTGCTGCCCGGCAGACTCTTGTTGCTTTTTCTTTGTCTCTTGCCACTCCGGCACGTGCAGGAGAATATGGAATCAAAGCTCTTTTTTTTGAAAAGGCACAGCGGAAAAAGGTGATGGTATTGCATTTGTTTTCGAATATCTCTCAACTCGGTATCACCTTTTTATTAGGCTTGGTGGGGTTGGTGTTTTTATTAAAAACTGCGCATCATTTATTTTCCTTTGAAAAGAGCCTGATGTTGCTTGGCGCAATGGTTGGATTTCTTGTATTCAGTTTTCTTTTCAGAAAAAACAAGATTTTCATCCGTGGTTTTAATTTAGAAGCCTTGTGGAATTTTTTCGCAGGTCTCCCTTTTCCTGTCAAGGGGATCGTTTTTCTTTTATCGCTGGCGCGTTATGTAGTGTTCAGTTTGTTGTTCTATTTCCTACTGGTATTTTTCGGAATGTCTTTCGATTTCTTTAGTGCGCTGATGCTTATATTTTCTATGTACCTTTTTGTTTCTGTAGTTCCGGCTTTTTTTATACTGGATGTGGTAATTCGTGGAGGAGTGGCAGTGTGGCTTTTTTCCATGTTCGGCATTCCGGATTTGACTGTGCTCAGTGCTGTAGGAATGATGTGGATATTAAATTTTGTGTTGCCCGCCATTCTTGGGAGCTTTCGTGTTTTTAAATTTCAACCCACTCGAGGATGATTTTTACGCTATTCTTTATTCTGCTTGTTTACATTGGAAGTCTCATCATGCTCTTCATAGGAAACAGAAAAATTCCTTTAACTGTCTTACCCGAGTCTGAACCGGTTGTTAGATTTTCTATTTTAATTCCCTTTCGGAATGAAGAAAAAAATCTCCCTTCACTTTTGACCGGGCTGGACGGCATAATATATCCACCCGATTTTTTTGAAGTTATTTTCATTAACGATGCCTCAGAAGATGCCTCCGTTGAGATTATCAGGCAACATGCTTTCCGGAATCCTAATGTAAAGTTGGTGCAGAACATTCGGAAAAGTCCGGCCCCGAAAAAAGACGCACTAGAAACGGGAATATCCGAAGCTAAACATCCTTGGATTGTTACCACAGATGCCGATTGTCTTCTCCCCTCTTTATGGTTACAGACGCTTAACGAATTTATTCTTGCCAAAAATCCGGAAATGGTCTGTGGTCCTTTAACCTATAGGATTAAAAATAATTTTTTACATGAGTTTCAATTAGCTGAAAATCTCATGTTACAATTTGTTACAAAAGGCGCTTTTGGACTAAGAAGACCCATTATGTGCAACGGTGGCAATCTGGCCTATCGAAAAGAATCTTTTTTTGAGGTTGATGGCTTTCGCGGAAATGAGAGCATTGCGAGTGGCGACGATATTTTCCTGATGGAAAAGTTCAGAAAACACGAGAAGTCCATCCTCTTTTTGAATAGTCAAAAAGCTTTGGTTGAAACCCAACCCCTGGAGTCTCTTCAGGAAATTCTCAATCAACGCGTTCGGTGGGCATCCAAAACATCTAAACAAAACAATGTTTTCGCGATGACTTTGGGAATAATTGTAGCGGCAGCAAATTTGGGATTCATTTTTTCACTTCCGGCGCCCCTATTTCTTCCCGGAGGTATTTTTTTTATGATATATATCATATTGAAAATTTTAGTGGAAGGTTTTTTACTTTTCTATATCGCAGCATTCCTCAAGAAAAAGATCCGGTTACATTTATTTTTATTAGCAGCACTGATTAATCCATTTCTTTTTATCATAATTCTTTATAAATCCCTTTACGGAAATTATAGCTGGAAAAAACGAAAATTTAGTCTTAAAAATTCCTAATAAAGGTGTAAAGTTTTATCTTTTAGTCCGTCTAATTTTTAGATACCAAACAAACTTAATTTTATACTAAACAATGAGGATAATTTTTACTCTTATTGTTTCTGTCTTTTGGTTTTTCCCGGTAGTTCATGCCACTACAGACAGAAACCCATCCGATTTAATCGTTGCTGTAGAAGGTCCCCTCTCGCTTCTATGGAAAAAAGAAAAAGGGCATTACCATTTTTATTCTAAAAAAGACTCTGAAATTATTGAACTGGTTAACTCTTCTGTTAACGGGAGTTTTAAAGAGGAGTATAAGGAGGTTTTGAAAAAGCATTCAGAAAACCTCCTTCCTGTTGACGATGTAAGTCTAAACTTGCGCAGTCTGATCAATTTTTATGTTCGTTACAATCGGCGAAAAACCGATCCGGATTTTGCAGAAGCCAAAACGGAGCACCGACTTGGTGTTTTTGGCGGAACCGATAATGCAACCTATTCCCACAACCCCACAAATGCCATACACCCCACTTTTGGCATTGTCTATGAACTTTCTGAAGCCGGTAAAAGAAGAAGATTCTCGGTTGTATTTCGTTACACTCAAGTCTTGGAAGATGCCGAACATCAATATGCTGCTTCTAAATTCTCTTTTAATTATCGTTTAAAGTTTATTCGAACCAATAGAGTGGACTTCTATCTCAACACAAACATTGCCGAATACAATTTTTCACGATTTTCTGAAGTTTTTGAAAACGAAGACATTCCGGATTTTAAAGGAAAAGGCTCCGGATTAAACACGCCCTTCACTTTTGGAATCGGACTTGATTACAAAATAGGACGGGGTTATCTTGGTTTGGCATACAATGAAATTGTTTCTTTAAATCAAAAATCAAATAGCGAATTTCCTATCAACCTTTCTTTGGGATATAAGATCATTCTTTAGCCTTATCGGAAAAATTTGGAACCACTGACAAATCTTTAAAGATGGTATAAATCTTCTTTTTTTTCTCATTTATTTATTTTTTCTTAAAGATTTCAAATCTCTGTATCTTTAGCCCCTAAAAAGAAGTGATTATGAAAGTCTTTGCTCCATTATTTTTCCTTTTTTTTCTTACGTTTTCTTTCGCAGATGCACAAAACATCTATCCCGTTAACGGGCAGGAGAGGGAGCTTGATGTTATTGTTGAAGGTCCGCTCACTTTACTATGGTACAAGGACGGAAGAGAACAGCGTTTTTTTTCAAAACGAGACAATGATATTGTTGAGTTGACTAATACCCAAGAAAATGGAAAATATCTGGAAGAGTATAAAGACGTACTTACCCGCCATACCTTCAACACGATTTCCACAGCCGATGTAAAACTTAATCTTCGGAGTCTCAATAATTTCTTTGTGAAGTACAACGAACAAGTTGAGAAGACAGAAAAAGGCAAAATGGAATCTCGCATGGGTGTTTTTGCGGGGGTGGATAATATGATTTTCACCACCAATCCTACCAATGTATGGCACCCGAAAGTGGGAATTGAGTATGAGATATTTGAGTCCACATTACCTCGACATTCCGGCGTATTGATGGGGCAGTACACTTTTAAGAGTAACGAACACAGGTATCAGAGCCTTCAATTATCGCTGAACTATCGGTTTAAATTTGTACAAAGCAGGAGGTTTGACGCCTACGTCAATGCTAAATTTTTTGCTTTCACCACTTCCAAATTTGAATATCTGATAGCTGTAGAAGATAGTGAAGTTCCGGCATATATCTATGACAAAAAATCTACCTCGGGGGTATCTGCCCCTTTTCTTTTTGGATTAGGTGCAGATTATCGTGTAGGCAGCGGATTTATTACACTCGGACTTCTCGACCTTTTAGGGGTTAACATAAAATCCAACAAAGAATTTCCGTTAAATCTGACCTTAGGATACAAATTTGAACTTTAGTCGGTATGAATAACTACCGGTAGGAAAAATTCCGTTTCCACGGGGATTCCACGTTTGTATGCCGGAGAAATCGGCTGAACCGAATCCATAGCAAGCCGGATTCTCTTTTCTACATTTGGAAATTCTTGATTAAAAATACTGTCGATTTCAATTCCGGCAATTAAAATTCGGCCCGTTTTTTCTACACTAAAATGGATTTTCAAAGTGTCTCTCAAGTCGCGTACTGACACGAGGTCTTCTTCTGAAATAGCGTTGATAATGACGTAATTGAGGGTATTGGTAAAACAATTTCGCTGTTCTAATTTGTCGAGAGACTCCTTGCAATTTTCAAAGAGTGGATAAGCGTCTATGTCTTTCCAGTTAATACTTTTCATTTCTTCCTCAAGAATGGCATCAGACGAGACTTTTTCTGTGTCGAAGAACTGACATGAAGAAAGCGTGAAGAGAAAAATCAGAAAAATACAACGGACAAATGCCATAGCGAATTAATTATCACGGCAAATTTACGGAATGTTAACGAATCATATAGAACTGAAAGTTCGATGATTAGTCTTCCGGCTGTACTTCAAAAATTATAGGAAGTGCATAGCTTACCGAAACCGGTTTTCCCCGGAGTTTTCCCGGCCTCATTTGCGGAATCATGCGCATGAGTCTTTCAGCTTCCACCTCAAGAAATGGATGTGGTGCCTCGATTTTTAAATCCACAACATCCCCGTTTTTATTAATCACAAACTGAATCATTATCCGAACCTTACCTTGAAGATTCGTTCCGTTCACTACATCCGTGTTGAAATTTTCACTGATAATTTTATTAATTTGATTCGACATACAACGTTTCAATTCTTCAGTATTACCCGTACATCCCGGAAAAACGGGAACATCTTCAATAATAGTAAAGCCAGGCTTATCATTCTCCTGACTGAATAATACATAGGGGAGAAAAAAGAACAATAAATAATAAAAATGCTTCATGAAGGTAAATTAATTTCGAAAATAATGATTCTTTAAATGCAAATGCCCAATCAATATATTATTGTCGTTTGGGCTTGTTTAATAAGATGTGGTGTTCAACTATTCCACTTCGTAAATAATCGGCAAAGAATAAAGAACGCTTACCTTTTCACCGTTTTGCTCTCCGGGTTTCATATTCGGGATTAATTTTAGTATGATTACATCCAGATTGTTTTCTCTTCAATATTCGATTTCCGAGTTCCTTCAGGCAGATTTTCATCATATTTCCCGAGGTAGAAGAATCCGAGACATACTT
>DASRWC010000037.1:0-4110 GCA_035654795.1 Flavobacteriaceae bacterium | reverse complement strand
ACAATCCATAGACTTCTTGGAGCACAGCCGGATGCTATTTATTTTAAACACAACCACGAAAGACCGATTCCCCATGACCTGATTATTGTGGACGAATCGTCGATGATTGATGTCGCACTTTTTGCAAAATTATTGGATGCCGTGAAACCGGATGCAAAAATCATTTTCTTGGGCGATAAAAATCAATTGGCATCGGTAGAGGCAGGAAGCTTGTTTGGCGACCTGTGTTCTGCACAACCCGAGTTGAATCTTTTCAGCCGAGAACGGGCTGATTTTTTCAATTCCATTATTCCGGAAGGAAAGACAAAACTTAATGATTCTTTTGTTGCCAACAGCTCGCACGTTTTGTTTGAACACATAATCGAGCTGCAACACAGCTATCGCTTTACCGCCGGGGGAAACATCGGGATTTTTAGCAAGGCCATTATAGAAAATGATATTCCAATTCTTGAGAAGTTTCTGGATTCCGGCACCGACGATATTAAAATAGATTCCGCTTATGAAGCTAAAGTTCTGGCTGACTTCGCTAAGGCTTATGAAGATTATATCCTTGAACCTGATATTAAGGAAGCTTTAAAAAAACTTAATAATCTTCGGGTACTATGTGCATTGCGCGAAGGTCCGCAAGGTTTATATCAAACCAATCAACAGATTGAACGCTATCTTCAGGAACAAAAACTAATTTCCTTAAATGCAACCTTTTATGAACACCGGCCGGTAATCATTACCGGAAATAATTATGAGCTGGGACTTTATAACGGTGATATCGGAATTGTTCGAAAAGATGACAAGGGAAAACTCCGAGTTTGGTTTGAGGATTCCGAAGGAAAGCTGCGGGGAATCCAGCCGGCATTCGTGAGTGAATCTGAAACGGTTTTTGCTATGACTATTCATAAAAGTCAAGGGTCGGAATTTGAAAAGGTGCTGGTACGCCTTCCGGAATATGCCGACAACCCGATTCTGACAAGAGAATTGCTCTATACCGCCGTTACCCGTGCCAAAAAGAATGTAATACTTCAAGGAAACAAAGAGGTTATTCTTTCCACTTGTCAGCGCAGGGTAAAACGTGGATCAGGAATAGCAACACGTTTCCAATAAAAATTTTCGTAAAAACATGCCTATCCAACTCGGTATTTCCAATTCTTTAAACAGTCTGGTCAATCGTCTTTCTGACCGACTCAGCCATTCAAATTCGGTTTTTCAACCTATTTATATTGTAACTCAAACGGCGGGGATGAACCTATGGCTTCGCCAACAACTGGCTCAAAAACTTGGAATTGCGGCCAATATTCAATTTCTAAAACCAAATGACGCCATTCACCTTCTCTTTAAAAAACTCTCAGGTCGGTATCTGTTTCAGGCAATTTCCGCCCACGATCTGAACTGGATTATTTTTGATATTCTGGATGAAGAGGATTTTAAAAAACAATTTCCGCGAATTGCAGAATATTACAATCAGCCGGCACTTGAAGGCGAAATCAAACGCATGGCGCTTGCAGAAAAAATAGCTGATTTATTTGATCAGTATCAAATTTACCGCGCACCGGAAATTGAACGTTGGAATGAAAACGAAAACTGGGAAAGTCTGAAAAGCATTCCAAACGAGCCCGACCAGCTCTGGCAAAAACATATATGGACTCGAGCAAGAGAAATTGCCGCTGAAAATTTTTCGGATAAAACTTACATAGGAAAACATATTTTAAATGAACTGGAAAATCCGGAAGCCGTAGCAAAATTGCAGCAACAGGTGCCGGCGCTCTATTTCTTCGGACTTAGTTTGATAACCGAATACCATTTGCAGATAATACATAAAGTATCGGAATACATAAAAATCGAATTCCTATTCCAAAACCCGGCACCTTGGAAATATTGGTATGAAGACCGATCAGAGAAAATTGTAGATTTCCTGAAATACATAAAAAAATATGATGATACAGAACAGGCAGAGGGAAATCCGCTGCTCACCGGCTGGGGACATCTCACGCAGAATACCTTCAAAATGTTTTTTAAAGACGATGACACATTAAACACTCTTGAAGAAATCGAAGTTATAGAGCCACAAACAGACTCGCTACTGCATCACGTTCAAAATTCGATTTTTAACAACGAAAAAAAGGATATACTCTTTTCCGAAAACCTCCTTTCCGATGGCTCCATCACCATCAATTCCTGCTACAGTCCCACCAGAGAAGTGGAGGTACTGTACAATTATCTTGTTCATTTGGTAGAAAAAAAGCAAGAAAAACTCTCTGCTCGAGACATTATAGTAATGGTTTCTGACATTGATTTGTACGGATCTTACATTAAAGCAGTCTTTGACAATGCACCTTATAAATTCAATTACACCATTGCCGATGAGAGTTATGTGGTTTCCGATACCATTTCCAATGCGTTGTTTTCCATCCTCTCTTTAAACGAACAGCAGTTTACCTCCGAAAAGGTTATCAGCCTTTTGGAATTCAGTTCCATTCGAAAACAATTCCAAATCGAAAACACAGCATTCATCCGTCACATTGTAGATGCTGCCAATATCCGTTTCGGGTTCAGCGGAAATAGAGAACACGACACCGACTATGTGAGCTGGGAATATGGACTCGATCGGATCATGTATGGTCTCACCATGCACGGAGGAAACGAATTCGGAACAGGAGAAAAAAGTTTCTTTCCGATAGATCTGGTTGAAGGTTTTGATATGTTCAACATGGTTCGTTTTGTATATTTCGTGCGAAGCTTGAAAAATAATATCAAAAGCCGTTCACAAAACCGATCCATTAACGATTGGATTAAGTATGTAGAACAAACCTTAGGCATTTTCATAGGGGAGATTGAAGAAAATCCGGAAGAGGATTTCATTCACCTTCAAAACCAACTCAAACAATACAACCGTCTCGAATCATTTTATCAGAAAAAGGTGGATTATGAAGTTTTTAAATACAACTTCCTCCCCACCCTTTCGGGTGCACGGAGAAGCAGCAATTTTGCTTCTTTCGGTATCACTTTTTGTTCGCTGATCCCGATGCGGTCTATTCCTTTTAAAGTTGTGGCAGTGTTGGGAATGGATCTCGGAAAATTTCCGCGCATCGGCAGACCTGTAAGTTTTGATTTAATCGAGAAACAGAGACAGGCGGGTGACAGGGACCTAAAAGGAAACGATAAACAACTGTTCTTAGACACACTACTTTCAGCTGAAAAGTATTTTTACCTTAGTTATGTCGGTCAAAGTTCCAAAGACAATGAAACCATTCCCCCATCGGCACTTGTGGATGAACTGGTAGAATTTATAGCTGCCAATGCTGATAACACCGATAATGTTCGGAAAAATTTTGTCACCAAACATCCGCTTCACGGGTTCAGCAAAAAGTATAACACAAGCGAAAATCCAAAACTATACTCATATCTTCTTCACAGTCACCCGGAAGAAATAAAAACTACTGCCGGTCAAATTGAACAGGCTCATAATTTTGACGAAATACCAATTAATCATTTGATCAGCTTTTTGAGAAATCCGGTCAGAGCATACTATCAGAAGGTGTTGAATTGCTACTATGACAGTGAGGAAACAAGTCTTGAGGAAATAGAAAAATTCGACTTAAACAAACTTGAAGAATGGTATTTCAAAGATTTAATTATCAGGAATTTTGAAGAGAACTCAGAAGATTTCATTGATCGGCATAAGAAATTAGGGAATCTTCCATTGAGAAATATGGCCGGAATAAAAATGAAAAAAATCTTTGAAGAAGTCGATGCCGCTAAGCATGCCTATGCCACCATCTGCGGCGATTTTGAAAAGATTCAATTTGACATCAACCTGCCGTTAAAATCTTCGATGATCACAGGCAAAATCGACAATATATTTGGAGAGAATCTGGTCCGCTTTTCAGTGTCATCAAAATATGAAGACAAACTGGTGGCGGCCTATATCGAATTCCTGATTTTAAGAGCTTCAGGTTTTGACAAGACCTTACATTTTATTGACAAAGTGGGAGCCACCTTTATTTCAAAGGAAATCAGTGTTGACGAAGCAAAAAAATTACTTGAATTTGCTCTTGACACCTACCTTGACGGTCACCGCGCATTACTTCCTTTTCATATAGATTTCATTCCCAAAAA
>DASRWC010000036.1:0-14499 GCA_035654795.1 Flavobacteriaceae bacterium | reverse complement strand
TTCCGATGCCGATTTTCCCATCTTTTTCAGTTAGATTTTTAAACGCATTTCTTTGACCGTAACTGAGTCCTGAAATCAGAAGTATGAGAAGTAGAAGAGTTTTTTTCATAATGAATTGGTTATAATTAACGTCGATGCTTTATTGAAGCGGTCTTAAAGAACTTGTTCCTCAAACAATTGTTGCAAGGTTTTTTCCAGATCGTCAGCAAATCCATTATGAGGTCTGGAAGTTTGGATGGATGCGCTGCGTTGGGCAGTGAGCCAGCGAAATCTGTCAGCAATTTCCCATTGCGCGATTGGGCCGCCGTCTTTGGCGCCGGAACAGATTTTTTCGAAAGCTTCCATGTTGTTTTTAATATCAGCCGGATCCAGAGATTCGCAAAACAATTCCAGTTTTTTTGAATCCAAATGAAATTTACACTTCAAAAACTTCGCATACTTACTGAAAAGAATCACACCGATATTGATGAATTCTTCGCGCTCTATCCGCGGAACCAAGCGGATTACCGCATATTCATAAAAGTTTTTTCCGGGCATTTTCGATTTCTTTTATGAAGTTGATGGAATTTTCTTTACGTAAAACCAGAAAGTTATAATACACATTTCTGATTTCTTCCGGATTCTGATCGTTGCCTTCCCAGTTCAGCCAATCAGTTGGGATTAAATCGCTTATCGCTTTTAGTTTTTCATTGGGGAGCAATGCTTTCATTTCAGCATCGACCTTTTCCATATGAATGGCTTGTGGGAGAAATACATGGTCTTTTACAAAAGCAAAAGGACTGAGAGCTGCTTTTTCCCAATCGCTCCAGGAATGGTGAAAATAGAAGGATGCCCCGTGGTCAATAAGCCACAATTCTTTATTCCACCAAAGCATGTTGGTATTTTTTATGGTTCGGTCGATGTTGGTGATAAACGCATCCAGCCAAACTACTTTGGATGCCAATTCGTTATCGATTTGCACCGCCACCGGATCAAAAGTAAAGGCGCCGGATAAAAAGTGCATGGCCAGATTCAATCCTTGACTCCATTTCAGTAAATCCTGAATTTCTTCGTCGCCTTCGCTTCTTCCGAAAGCTTCGTCAAGATTGGCAAACACGAGTTCGGGAACTTTAAATTTCAGAGCACGGGCAATTTCGCCACCTAGCAATTCAGAAATCAGCATCTTCACGCCGTGTCCCGCTCCCCGAAATTTAAGGACATATTTAAAGCCGTCATCCGCTTCCGCCAATGCCGGTAATGACCCGCCTTCCCGCAGCGGACTGATGTAGCGGGTGACGTTGACGGTTCTTAAGGTGTTTCTGTTGTTCAAGATAAATTATTGTGAGCGAGGATTCTTTAAGGAAATAATTACAGGATTTCTTTTTGTAAACTCTGTGGATTCTGTCTCGTGTCAAATATGGTGACAATATAAATACGTTCAGCAGTTTTTGAAATGACGACAATCCGGCTCATTTATCACCAATTCTATTTTTTCAGCCAGAATATTCATAGCGACTTATTTTTATCAAAAATACTGATTTTTGCGATAAAATATTGAAGTTCTTGGTTGCGAAATGCCGGATAAATGTTAGCGCGGTTGAACAATTTTTATCTTTTGATATTTTGCTTTGGCAGGTGCTATGGAGTAAATTTTTTTGAGCTAAATTAGACATGTCCACTTTATTCATACGTGTTTATCTAAATTTCGATTGCTTTAATAATTAAATGCTGCGCGCATTAATTCCTGTTCGGATTTTGGTATTTCCAAAGCTTCAGCAAGCTTGTGCCATGTGGCTACAGCGACTTTTACATCTGAGATTATTTGTCTCATTCGGGTTGATTTCAAGCGGAAATATTCTCCTACAGATTCTGCCAATTCAATATTTAAAGAACTATCATCTTCATTAATATTTAAAGCAAGATGGTTTTTTTCTACAGAAGGGTTTATATCATAAGCCGGAGAAAGTTCCCAACCTTTTGGAGAAAGAATGAATCCGTGGTTCCGCAAATGGTCGTCTGTATTGGATATTAAAATGTTGAAAATGATTCTACGCCAGAGTTGTTCTAAATTTTTATCTACATCGACTCCATGAATTAAAATAAATTCTGCAATATCGAGATAACTGGCTGTTTCAAATCGCAACTTTTCTTCTGAAAATCCGGTCATTGTCATTGCTGAAGAAAAGTGAATTCGATTTTTCCCTAACCTGTCAAACCGCTTCGTGAAAAATGTATGATAGTTTCCGCTTATTTTCTGAATTCTACAAGGAGCCATTAAGATGCCGGCTCTTATTGCCAATTGATGAGCTAAAAACTCCCACGAGCCTTTATCTATTATGTCGTTTTTTGAAGGGAACTTCGCAATCCATAGATTCTGATTTTCATCAGTAATATTTGCTTTGGGTCTTGCGCCGCCTAATGATGAGCCGGGAGCAATCAGTATAGAGAGCCATTCTTTTACATCTTCTTGGGCATTATCTTCAATATTTTTAGCAGCGGCTTGTAATTTCCTGATATCAGACCAAGGGGGGGTTGGACGATTGTTATCTGCATCTAAAAAAGGTCCATTTTGATTTGTTTTAAAACGCAAAGCTCCCATACGTGTTTCATCATAAACACCTAATAAGTAATCGATATCGTATAATTTCGGCACATTTAAACCCTTCTCAAGAGCTTCTTGAGCGGCCTTTCTCTTCATAAGCGTTTTCCCCCAAGTATCCGGCATACTATCCATAAAGACTCCAAAATTTTCCTGTTTTGCAAATTGGGGGCCTGAAAAAAAACGGATTTCAGGGTCGAGAAGAAATGCAGATTCTGTTTGTAACCAATGCGAATCATACTCAAAGCTGAAAGCTTTTCTTCCTTTTGCGAAATGTGCGGTAAGCGTTCCGATTAATTTAGGTTCCAATAATCCCAACCAATGCGCATATGTGAAGATTTCTGTTTTCATTCTAATAAGTGCTTTATAACAATTCCAAATCACGTAGTTTCTGTCCAAATTCGTCATCTGCTGCAAGTTTTAAAATGTCCTGTTCGAGATTCAGGGTTCGGAGTACGTTGAAATACGAACCCATGGCCACACTTGGATCGCCTTTCTCAATGGAAGAAAGTGTGGTGCGGCTGATTCCGGCTCGTTCTGCTACTTGTTGGGTGGTTAGTTTCCGACGCTTTCGTGCTAATTTCAACTGCTCTCCCATTGCTGCTAAAATTCGTTGATGCTTAGGAAGAAGGGTTGGGCTTTTCTTTCTCATTGTCCAATATTTTACACAAAAATAACAAATTTGTCCATAATATTGAACAACTGCCTTTTGATATTTTGCTGTGGTCGGTGCTATGGATTATTAAATTTCTCAAACCCAAATCAGACATATCTATTCGTTTCATACGTATTTCTGTTTTGCGACGTTATTCAAATAAATAGTAAAATCGGGACTTGTCACTTGATGAAATTTTCTTTTGGGAGCCCTTTACTTTAATATCTTTACATCCGTAAAATTTACCACCTTTATGAAAAAGAATTTTGTTGTTCTTTCCACTTCTTTACTACTTTCTTTATCTGCTTTATCTCAACAAACAGCTGTTTATACACATCCTTTAGCCGAATTTAATCAGGCGTTGGAGTTGTATCATAATGGGCAGTATCGCGCAGCGCAGGTTTTGTTTGAAAAAATCAAAGATGATGCGACCGATGAAACCTTAAAAAGTGACGCTACTTATTATGTGGCCAATGCTGCCGTTCGGCTGAATCAGCCAAATGCCGATTTTCTGATGGAAGAGTTTGTGAGTAAACACCCTACCAGCGTAAAACGAAATTCGGCACAACTTGATGTTGCTAATTTCTATTTCGAAAACGGAAAATATTCACAAGCCGAGAAATGGTATGGAAAAGTGGACCCTGCAGCACTTGGGAAGGAAGAAACCGATAGGTATCATTTTAATATAGGATATACGCATTTCAAAGCCGGAAGAAAGGACAAGGCAAATAGCCATTTTTCCAAGGTGTCCAAAACCGGAAAATACGGGTCTCAGGCTAGATATTATATGGGATTCATCGCTTACGAAGGTGATGATTATGAAAAGGCTTCAGAAATTTTTGAAGAAGTTCAGGATGATAGTCGCTACGGGAAGGAACTTTCTTACTATCAGGCGGATATGAACTTCAAAAAAGGAAATTTTGAAAAAGCGATAGAAACCGGAAAGGCTCAGTACGACAAATCGAGTCCGCAGGAAAAAAACCAGCTTTCCAAGATTATCGGTGAAAGTTATTTCAATTTGAAACAATACGACAAAGCAATTCCGTATTTAAAAGAGTACAAAGGCGAACGTGGAAAATGGACAAATACCGATTATTACTTGCTTGGATATGCCTATTATCAGCAAAAAGAATATCAGAATGCCATTGGGGAATTCAATAAAATCATAGATGGGAAAAACGCCGTTGCACAAAACGCTTATTACCATTTAGCTGAAAGTTATCTCGAACTCAATCAGAAACAGCAAGCATTAAACGCTTTTAAAAATGCTTCGGAAATGGATTTTTCTGCTGAAATACAGGAAGATGCGTTTTTGAATTATGCCAAATTGAGTTATGAAATCGGGAATAGTTATAAACCGACACCACAAGTAATTCTTGATTTTCTGAAGAAATATCCGAACAATTCCGCCAATGCTCAGCTTAAGGAATTGCTGATAGACAGTTACATCGCTTCTAAAAATTTTAAAGAAGCATTGCAACTTTTGGAGACTAATAAAGAATTCCAAAATAAAGAAGCATATCAAAAAGTGGCGTTTTATTACGGACTCGAATTGTATAACGAAAGCGACTATAACGAAGCGCTCACGGCATTTGAAAAAAGTTTGAAAGAGCCCGCGAATGCTACCTACACGGCGAGAGCGACTTATTGGAAAGCAGAGACGGATTATCAACTTTCCAATTTTGAAAAAGCCTTAAACGGATTTAAGAAATTCCAGGGAATGGATGTGGCATCAAAAACTTCGGAGTTTAAAAATCTGAAATATAATTTGGGATATGCCAATTTCAAATTAAAAAATTATCCGGAAGCAATCAGCAATTTTGAGAGCTATGTCAAGACATCCGGAATTTCTGCTTCGCATAAAAAAGATGCGTATTTAAGAATAGGTGACGGTTATTTCGTAACCAGTAAATATTGGCCGGCGATGGAAAACTACAATGCCGCCATTGAGATTTCCGGAAAAGAAGATTATGCACATTATCAAAAGGCAATCAGCTATGGATTTGTGGACCGTACGCCGAAAAAAATTGAAGAACTGATTGTTTTTGCGAAGAACTATCGGAATTCCGTTTATCGCGATGATGCGTTGTATGAATTGGGGAATACCTACATTTCTCAAAATAAAAACAAAGAAGCCATTGCTGCTTATGACCAGCTTATTTCCGAAATCCCGACCAGCACTTTCATTCCGCAAGCCTTAATGAAAAAAGCATTGCTTTATGACAACGCCGGAAACAGTAAAGAAGCTTTGGCCACCTTTAAAAAATTGCAAAGGATTATCCAAATACGCCCGAAGCACTGCAGGCCGTCGCTGCTGCCAAAAATATTTATGTGGATGAAGGTCGGGTAAATGAATATGCAGAGTGGGTGAAGACCTTGAATTTTGTGGAACTTGGAGATTCCGAATTGGACGACACGACCTATCTCGCCGCTGAGCAGCCGTATATGGAAAACAATTTTTCGGAAGCTAAAAAACGTTTCGAAGCTTATTTAAAACAGTTTCCACAGGGTCGGAATTCTGTAAAAGCCCATTTTTATCTGGGTCAAATTTTCTTTGCCGATAAAAAGCAAGACCTAGCCATTCCGCATTTCAAATTTGTGGCAGACAAGGAGAAAAGCGCTTATACAGAACAAGCTCTGGCACGTATTTCAGAATTGTATCTCGCAAAACAGGACTATCAAAATGCGCTTATCTATTTGCAACGATTAGAAACCGAAGCCGATTTTCCGCAGAATATCATTTTTGCGCAAACCAATAGTATGAAGGCGTCTTATGAGTTGAAAAAATATCCGGAGACAGTAAAATATGCCGAAAAGGTTCTTGCGAATTCGCAAATTGACAATGCCATTCGCAGTGATGCTCAGGTTTTTATCGCTCGTTCTGCCATTCAAACCAATGATGAAAAGAAAGCCAAAACAGCTTATGCCGAAGTTCAAAAAATTGCAACAGGAAGTCTGGCCGCCGAAGCCCTTTATTATGATGCTTATTTTAAAAATAAGGAAGGCAAGTTTGAAGCTTCCAATGCTTCCGTACAGAAATTGGCAAAAGATTATTCCGGATACAAACTGTTCGGAGCAAAAGGATTGGTGCTGATGGCGAAAAACTTTTATGCGCTCAAAGATGCTTATCAGGCAACGTATATTTTAGATAGTGTGATTCAGAATTTCAAAGAATTCCCTGAAGTTGTGGAAGAAGCAAAAGCCGAATTGGCGCGTATCAAGCAGGAAGAATCCAAAACAAATGCATCGGTACAACCGGGAAATTAAGGATATGAAAGAGCTGAAATTGAAACCGGAAAATCATCAAAAACAAACCCAAACGTTAAAAATGTCTATGTCTTTAGATAAAAATATAATTGCAATTGCCGTTTTATCGCTTTTCTCATTTGCAGGATTTTCTCAGGAAAAAGAACTGGGAACCGAAGTGGTGGAAATCATAAAACCCTATTCGCCTTCCATATCAGATGCGTTTAAAATTAAGGAAATACCGGCAGCAACCGATACCGTTTCCGTGAAAAAGAAGGAAGTCAATTACACGATTAATTCGGTTCCTGTGGCATCTACTTTTACGCCCGAAAAAGGGAAAGCAGCCAATGTGGAAAAAGCAAAAAAAGAAAAGGTCTATGACAATTACGCAAGACTCGGTTTTGGAAATTATACCACTTTGCTTGGCGAGTTGTACAGCAATTTCAACATCAGTAATGAAGAAAATGTCGGCTTTTTCTTCCGGCACAACTCATCACAAGGAAAAATTAAAGATGCGTTGTTAGATGATAAATATTACGACACGAGACTGGATGCCAATTATGCCAACAATCAGCAGGATTTCTCTTACGGATTTGGAGTAGGGGTGGAGCATCAGTTGTATAACTGGTATGGCGTGCCAAAAGATTTATTCAGCGCACAACAGCTTTCTGAAATAGACCCTGCTCACAGTTTTTTCGGCGGTTCTTTGAGCGGAAACATCGCTTTTGACAACAAGTATCTCGATAAAGCCCGACTAAAACTGCGATATCTTGGAGATTCCTATTCGTCATCAGAGTTTCAGGTGACTTTAAAACCGGAATTCAGTTTTCCGATGGATAATCTCGAAATCCGTGTAGATGCTGATGTGGACTATCTTGCCGGAAGTTTTGACAGCAATTTCGAAGAACCGTCGTCAATGAATTACGGATTCTTTAAAGCGGGCGTGATTCCGGCCATTGCTTTTTCACAGAATGATTTGTCATTGTCATTGGGTGTAGGCGTTTATGCGGGCATTGATACCAAAGCGAGTGAATCTGATTTTTCTTTTTATCCGAAAGTAAACGCGTCCTATCGTTTGGATGAAGCGATTATTGTTTACGCCGGAGCTGACGGAGGAATCACACAGAACTCATATTATAATTTCAAAGAAGAAAATCCCTTTGTTTCGCCAACTCTTTTCATTGTACCGACGAAGAATGTTTATGAAGGATTTGCTGGAATTAAAGGAACCTATCAGAGTCGGTTTGGGTACAACTTCAAAGCTTCTTATGGAAAAGATGAAGGAAGGGCTCTATTTCAGCTGAATCAGGGAATCAATCCCATAAATGCAAAAGGATATCACCATAACAATTCTTTCCATGTGGTTTATGATGATGTCACAACCCTTTCCGTTTTTGGAGAGCTTCAGGTAACTTTTTCCGAATTGTTTACTCTTGGTGTCAATGCGAATTATTTCAACTATGAGACCGAATCAAAAAACCCGGCGTGGAATCTTCCGAGTTTAACAGCTTCTGTTTTCGGAAATTTCAACATCACCGATGCGTTTTATGGCGGATTTTCACTGTTTTATGTTGGGGAACGAAAAGACGGAGTTCTGACATTTGGGTACGACGAAATCAAACTCGACGGATATGCCGATGCCAACCTGCATCTCGGTTACCGAATGAACGAGCGCCTATCGTTCTTCCTGCGCGGAAATAATCTGTTTAACGACAATTATAAAAAATGGGTGAATTATCAGGTTCAAGGAATTCAAGGAATGATTGGCGCGACTTACAAGTTTGATTGGCAGTAGGGGGAAATTTCTATTAAAACATCTATTTAATGTTCCATTATTAGTTAACTTTGTTGATGGAAAAGATACGCGAGATTGTTTTTTATAAGAATCATTTCATCGATTTCTTTAATTCTCTTTCGGAAAGGGTAAAAGTCAAAATAGATGAAGTGCTCTTTATGATAACCATAATCGAGCGTGTCCCGATTAAATTTCTTAAAAAGATTCAATCTGTCAAAGGCCTTTATGAAGTTCGGATTGAATTTGAAGGCAATATATACAGGATTTTCTGTTGCTTCGACAAAGGTAATTTGGTGATTCTTTTTAATGGCTTTCATAAAAAATCTCAACGAACGCCCAAAAGAGAATTGGAGAGAGCGGAAAAAATAATGAATGAATATTATAATGATTATGATGATGGAGACAAAAAATAAAAATATCAAAACATTTTCAGAACATCTTGATGAAAGATACGGTTCTATCGGAACAAAAGAAAGGACGGAATTTGAAATAAAAGCAAAATCTTTTGCTATAGGTGAGCTTATTCGAGAGGAACGGAAAAATGCCAATTTAACTCAAGAACAATTAGCTGAAAAGATTGGTGCCAAAAAAAGTTTCATATCAAGGATTGAAAACGGTCATAGTGATATTCAACTTTCTACACTTTATAAACTCATTGAATTTGGACTTGGTAGAAAAGTTAATATTACGATTCACTAAAAAATCTTTCAACCAGATTGAACAAATCACGAATTCATTAAACCCATATTATAATATTATTAAAATGAGAAGCTTATTTTTTCTGTTTCCAGTTCTGATGCTTTTCTCTTGTGGATCGGACAAAGAATCCGTCGATTTGTTAGTGACCAATGCGGTAATCTACACCGTTGATGACAATTTTTCTAAAGCAGAAGCAATGGCGATTCGAGATGGAAGGATTGTGGAAGTCGGAAGTACGGAAGATTTGCAGAAAAAATATCATGCTACCGAAAATTATGATGCCGGAGGAAAAACGATTGTTCCCGGATTAATTGATGCTCACGCGCATTTATACGGACTCGGGTTGAGTTTGCAACAAGTGGACTTAAACGGAACCAAGAGTTTTGACGAACTTTTGGAGCGTGTGGTGAAGTTTACCAAAGAACATAATCCGGAATACATCACCGGTCGTGGCTGGGATCAAAATCACTGGCCCGGAAAAGAATTTCCGACCAAAGAGCGATTAGATTCTTTATTTCCTGATATTCCCGTGGCTTTACGGCGTGTAGATGGGCATGCTTTGTTTGTTAATTCCAAAGCTTTAGAACTTGCCGGAATTACAGCAGAGACGAAAATAAAAGGAGGAGAGGTTATTCTTGAAAATGGAGTGCCTACGGGAGTACTTATTGACAATGCGATGGAGCCGGTGAATGCAACCATTCCGCAACCGGACGAGAAAATTTCGACACAGGCACTTCTCGATGCACAGAAAGTTGCTTTTTCATTCGGATTGACAACGGTTGACGATGCCGGATTGGATAGGGAAGTCATAGAACTAATTGACAAGTTGCATGAGGACGGTAAGTTAAAACTCAGAATTTATGCGATGGTGAGCAATACTCCTGAAAATCTGGATTATTATCTGTCGCGCGAACCTTATAAAACCGATTGGTTAAACGTGCGTTCTTTTAAAATATATACGGATGGCGCTCTTGGTTCCCGCGGTGCGGCGATGCGTGAATCTTATAGCGACCGCCACAACCATTTCGGATTGATGATTACTCCGGCTGAAGCACTGGAAGAAGTAGCAAAACGAATTTCTGCTACCGAATATCAGATGAACAGTCACGCGATTGGCGACTCCGCTACGATTTCAGTTTTAAGAACTTATGAGCAGTTTTTGAAAGATAAAAAAGACCGAAGATGGCGGGTGGAGCATGCCCAAATCATTTCTCCGGAAGGGTTTGATTATTTCAAAAAAGACCACAACATTCTTCCTTCTGTACAACCTACGCATGCCACGAGCGATATGTATTGGGCAGAAGGGCGAATTGGAGCAGAAAGAATGAAAGGGGCTTATTCTTATAAAACGTTGCGGGAAAAATCCGGAATGGTAGCTTTAGGAACCGATTTTCCCGTGGAGCATGTGAATCCGATGTACACCTTCTATGCTGCTGTTGTTCGAAAAGATTTAAAACATTGGCCTGAAGGCGGATTTCAAATGAAAGATGCGCTTTCTCGTGAAGAAGCTTTGCGTGGGATGACAATTTGGGCAGCTTTTTCGAATTTTGAAGAAAACGAAAAAGGAAGTCTGGAATCCGGGAAATTCGCCGATTTTGTCATTTTGGATAAAGATTTAATGACTGCTGATGAGAATGAGTTGCCGAATATTAAGGTGCTTGGGACTTTTGTGGGAGGGGAAAAGGTGTTTTGAGTAAAAAGAAAAAATCAAGAAGTCTTTTTCCCTAAAGTAGAACGCAATCCATCAATATGTTCAAATAGATGAGGCTTTATCGGATTCCACATGGGATCTAAAATAAAATCGATTCCTTCGCGCCGTGCAAGTTTCGCTGCAGGGACAAAATCGCTATCCCCGGCTATTAAAATTATTTGATCAACCTATTTCTTCAGAGTGATAGAGGCTATATCCAGCCCTATTTTCATGTCCACCATTTTTTGACGGAGGTCAAATTGAACATCCTCCTCCGTGAGATCAGAAATTTGAATTTTTCCGTTCAAAAGGTTTTTGGTGATGTTTGGTCTTAGAACCCAATTGTTCTTTTCTTCCAAGATACCTAGTCTGAGAGCAACCTTCCTTTTTTTGCGGAGTTCCTGGAAAAAATCATTTTGAAATTTAAATTGTGAAGTCTTGCTAAAATCGATTGATTTTCCGGTTATAGGATTGTGTTGCTTTTTATCATAAGGCAGCGAATCGTAATAAAAGATCCGATACAAATCACATTCTGAATCAAATTGTTTCAAATGTCTTCTACACATATTCCACAAATCAGATGCGGTCTGTTCGGGTGAAGGATTATTAGCCTTCGTTAGCCGTCGATACCGTTTTATAAAAAAGCACCGTCAATAAGGATTGCTGTTCTTTTTCTCATATAAAAAGAAAATGCTCAAGGTTTGGCATTCTTACTATATAGGAAATCAAGAATACGTGGCCTTGAGCGTTATTAAGACAAAGGTAATAATTTTCTCCCAAGAATAAAATTAAATAAGAAATCAGATAATGAGATTTTTAAAAAGCCCATTTATGGACGTAAAACCACAACGCCAACAGAGTCCACAGAGAGATTTCAAATTCAAGTTCAATTTCAAATTCAAGTTCTTCACGACTTCTCACTTTTCCCATAAGCTTCGCCAAGAACGGTCAGGATGTTCCACCAATTGGCTTTGCCGTCCTTTTTTCCCAAGCGAACAATGACGACATTACTTTTCGGATTCACGTAGATATATTGTCCTAAAATTCCCTGAGCCATAAAATCGCCGTCAGGGGAGGGGAGCCACCATTGATACTGATATCTTTTTGAACTGCCGTCTGAAGTATCGACCATTGTGGAATTTTCCACCCATTTTTCGGATACAATTTGTTTCCCGTTCCAGTTTCCTTTGTTGAGATACAATCTCCCAATTTTTGCAAAATCGCGGGCACGGGCATTGAGGCAGCAAAAGGTTTTTTCCACACCGTCTTTTTGGTCCAAACTCCAACTGGCATCATATTCCATTCCTAATGGCAGCCAAAGTTTTTCTTCCAGATAATCGGAAATAGTTTTTCCTTTCAATGCGCTTTCCAGCACCAGACCAAGAAGTTGTGAATTGCCGCTGCGGTATTGGAATTTCTCTCCGGGAGCGTTATCCAGTTTTAATTTGTAAGATGCTTTTTTCAAGTTCTGCCCGTAATAAAATCGCGCCACTTTTCCGAAAGGATTGTAATAACCTTCATAGAAGTCCAATCCGGATGTCATTTGTAGCAAGTGTTTGATGGTCACATTTTCAAAGTCAGATGATTTCATTTCGGGAATATAATTGGTTATGGGTTCATCGATAGATTCGATTATTCCGTCATCAATAGCGCATCCGATTAAAATGGAAACCACAGACTTTGCCATTGAAAAAGAAGGTACAACCGATGCTTCATCATAATGATGCCAATAGTTTTCATACATTATGGTATCATTTCGAATAATTATAAAAGCAACTGTTTTATTGTCTTCTAAGTATTTTTCGAATTCATAGTTTTTGCCGTGAACGGTAATTATTGAAGGAGCTTTTGGTGGTTCTGCAACAGAAAATTCAAAAGGCGTTTCCGGTTTTTCAATGGTTCTGTAAGGGAATATTTTATAGTCGTCTATGTCGGCAAAGTTGTACCACACAAATCTTCCGAGGGTGCAAGAACTGAGTAAAAAGGAAATGAATAAGATTAAAAGAAATGAGCGACAAGGGAATTTCATAGTTTCGGTTTATGAGAAACGAATAAAAGTAATAGATTTTATTTTCTAAAGGCGATTTATACCGTCAAATCTCCCAATTGCGAATAAAACCAATGAGTCACAGAGAGCACAGAGAGCACAGAGAGATTATTTCAACTTCAAATTTAACTTCAAAGTGTCCTTAGTCCGTCGTCAGAGCGCAGCGAAGTCCTTCGTCTAAATCTAACATCTCAGGTCTAAAATCTAACATCTAACATCTCAAAACCGCCAAATAATCAAAATTCTCTCCGCGTTCAACTACTTCGAAATTGAACCCGGATTCTTCCGCCAGCAAATCAAAAAGATGTTCGCCGAGATAAAGCCAATCAAAAACATCGCTCTCCATTCCTTTATAGCGCATCACAAATTCCAATTCGCCATAATATCGGTCGCCCGGAACCCAGATGCTGCCGTCGTCGTTGGTGTCGTACATATAGCGTAAATCGGTGGAATCAATGTAGATTTTGCCTTTCGGATTTAGCAATGTTTTTAGATGTTCCAGATAAGCGGGTACTTTCTCGACAGTTTGAAAAATTCCGGTTCCATTCATTAAAATGAGAATGGTGTCAAATTTTTCTTCTTTTAAATCCAATAAATCGATTAATCGAACATCCTTCACACCGCGAAGTTTGGAAACTTCTACAGCTCCGGGAGAAGTGTCAATGGCGGTAACTTCCAAACCTTTTTCTTGAAGGTATAAAGCATGGATTCCTGCACCACAACCCACATCTAAAACTCTACCGGAAGCCATATTTAATGCCGTTTGCTCCACTGCCGGCATTTCAGCATACGTTCTAAAAAGATAAGGAACGGGCATGACATCTTCTTCGCTGATATTGGTTTCTGTAAGAATATCTTCGGAATATTTCCCATTGAAATAATCCAAAAGTGCCATTCCCATTACGTCTTTCATTGCTGATTTTGCTTTTGAAGTGAGCGTGGTGTCTCTTCTTTTATGATATAATCTTGAGTATTTCTTTTGTTCCGAAGAATGAGTTCTCCCAAAAATCCGGCAAGAAAAAGTTGCGAACCCAGAATCATGGCTGTTAATGCCAGATAAAACTCCGTTCGTTGCGCAATGAGCCTTCCGCCCGGATTGATGAGCAGTTTGTCAATTCCCAAAAAGAGCGCAAAACAGAAACCGATAAAAAGAATCACCGCACCCCAGGCCCCGAAAAGATGCATCGGTCGTTTTCCGAATTTTGAGATAAACCAAATAGTTATCAGGTCTAAGAATCCGCGAATGAATCGTTCCGCACCGAATTTTGTATGACCGTATTTTCTTGCTTGATGTTGAACGGGTTTTTCGGTTATTTTTCGGAATCCGGCATTTTTAGCGAGAACCGGGATGTAACGGTGCATTTCGCCGGTGACTTCGATGGTTTTGATAACATCGTTTTTGTAGGCTTTTAATCCGCAATTGAAATCGTGAAGTTTTACGCCCGATGTTTTTCGCGCGGCATAATTAAACAATTTCGAAGGCAGATTTTTGCTGATAACCGAATCATAACGCTTCTTTTTCCAACCCGAAACAAGGTCGCAATTCTCCTGAGTTATCATTCGGTACAGTTCCGGAATTTCTTCGGGACTATCCTGTAAGTCGGCGTCCATAGTTACTACCACATCTCCTTTGGCGCGAGCGAATCCGGCGTGTAAAGCTTGTGATTTTCCGAAGTTTTTTTGAAAACGAATTCCGTGTACCTGGGGATTTCTTTCCGTTAAATCTTCAATTATTTCCCAGGATTTGTCTGTGCTTCCGTCGTCAATAAACAAGATTTCATAGGAGAAA
>DASRWC010000035.1:0-4549 GCA_035654795.1 Flavobacteriaceae bacterium | reverse complement strand
GATGGATTTACCATCTTTCAGAAAAAATTTCGTGTAGTTATCGGCTGACTCGCAGCGGATGATTTCACTGATATTGAACAAATGAATACCATCTGAAGTCGAAAGCGCGATCCGTTTAAAATTATCTTTCTTTCTGATGTTTTCCAGCAAAAGTTCTATGTGTTCAAAATCATGGCTTTTCTGAATCGTCACTTTGATTTTCTCAACAACGTTCTGCAATTCTTCCGGATCAACAGGTTTCAGTAAAAAGTCAAGCGCACTGAACCGGAATGCCTTAATCGCGTATTGTTCATAAGCCGTAATGAAAACAACCTGGAAAGAGATGCTCCCCTGAAGCTTCGCCAGCTGTTCGAGAATGTCGAATCCTGTTCCTTCCGACAATTGAATATCAAGGAAAACCACTTGCGGCATTTTATTGCTGATGATGGTAATGGCATCCGGTACGCCTTCTGCTTCCCCTACGATCTGAATGTCAGGCGCGTATTTCCCCATCAGGGTTCTCATACCCTTTCTCAGATTCAAATCATCATCTACCAGTACCGCTTTTACCATATTATAAATTTAAAACATAATTCACTTTTTTAAATATTGAATGGGCAAAAGAAGCGTTACCCGCGTGCCCATAACATTCCCATTGCTATCTTTTAATTCCTCAATTGTCAATTTCGAAGATTTGGATGTCGAATTTTCAATCATTTTTAATCGCTTTTCGATGATGCCCAGCGCCCTGGACTTATGCACGGAAACAGATTGCGCTTTCATCTTTTTTGAAGTTTCGATTCCTATTCCACTGTCCGTAATAATACAAATCAAATGACGCTCATTCACGGAAAAATTAATTAATATGAATCCCTGCTTTTTCTGTGGAACCACACCATGGATAATGGCGTTTTCTACAAAAGGCTGGATCAGGAGAGGTGGCAATGCCAGGTCGTCCTCAATTTTCTCATCCTTACTAATGGAAAAATCAAACATTTTATTGAACCTCAGCTGTTCAAGTTCCAGGTAATTTTTCAGCCCTTCGATTTCCTGGTCAACTCCAATCAACGGTTCTTTGGAATATTCAAGTGTAAGCCGCATCAATTTGGAAAATTTCGTCAGGTATTTTATGGCCGACTCATTACCGTTCTGAACGATAAAACTTGAAATCGAACCCAGGCAATTGAATACAAAATGCGGGTTCATCTGTAAATGAAGCGCTTTTTGCTCATATTCCGCAAGGTCTTTCTGTAAAGTCAGGTTCTTTTTCAGCTGGTAGCGGTTATAAAATAAAAAGACCAAACCGAGGCAAAGCAGCAAAAAAAACGAACCGTAAATAAACTGAAGCTTATACCGCTTGGATTGCTCCGCAAAAACGGCCGCCTGCTTTTGCTGTTGCGCTTTGTGAAGTGCTTCCTTTTTTTCGAATTCAAAATCCATTTCGGCCTGAACAGAATTCCTGATGTCTCGGTAATTCACCAGGCTGTCCTTGTATTCATCATAAGTTTTTCCGTGCTGTAGAGCAAGCCGGTAATTCCCCGAAGCTTCGTAAATGTCGCGCAATTGTTTTTCGGATAAAGCCAGCATTTCCAACAGAGACAATTCTTTTGCCAGTGAATTTGCCATTTCAGTGTATTCAATTGCATTTTTGTAATCTTGATTCGAAAAATAAAACCGGCCGAGAAAAAAATAAGTATCCGAAACCCCGAATTTATCCCCTATGCTTTTAAACGACGCTATCGCTTTATCCCAGGACGCTACCGCCTGGAGTTCTTTTCCTGTTTGCTGGTAATAAAGCCCCAGGTTATTGTAAAGTTCGCCCAAGCCCCGGGGGTTGGGATACTTTTGAAATTCATTTTCAGCTTTTTGGTAATATTCAAATGCTTTCGGATAGTTTTCCTGTTCGAGGTAAACGTTTCCGATATTCGTAGATGTGATACCGATAGCCGGGTCATTTAAACTATCCTGAAGCTCCTGCGTTTTGGTAAAATAGGCTAGCGCCTCCGCATTTTCTTTCTGTGCCTTGTATACAATTCCGATGTTGTTGTAAATTCTTGAAAGCGTTTGTTTGTCGTTTTCGTTCCCATATATTTTCAGGGCTTTCAGATGGTATTCCAATGCTTTCGAATAATTACTTTGTTCAGAAAAAACAATACCTATGCTCCCGTAAACACGCGCCAGTTCTTTTGTGTGTTTCGACGGGCTGTTTTCTTCAAATAACTCTTTTGCCTGCCGAAAATAGTCCAAGGCAGATGCGTAATCGCCGGAAATAATGCTGTAATTCCCTAAATTAATATAGGCCCTCCCCTCTTCTCTTTTTTGACCGTTCTTTATAGAAAGCACCAGTGCCTTTTCGGCAAATTCTTTTGTATAAACAGGATTTTCAGACTTGTATAAATCTGCAATTTCATTGAACAGGATAGCCCTGTCCACATCGCTTTGCTCCGTATCAAGAATCTTTTTTAAGCTGTCTATTCTTTGATTTTGGGCAAAAGCAGACATCCCCAAACCGATGAAAAACAAAAAAAGAAATCGTAAGGTGGTCATTGAAATTGATTGATACACTGACAAATGTAAGTTTTACTTATTAAAACTTTATTATCAATTAGAATTTGACGGTTCTCATTTAGAATTCGATAATATTATGGATTTTTATGAATCGTTTTAGGAGTACGAAAAGCTATTGGTTTCATATTATTTAGATTGTGCTCATGTAGAAGTAAAGTTATGACCGAAACAATCTGAAAAGCAGTAAACTTAAAATATTGCTTTTTTCAATCCAACCATTTGTACTTGCGCTTTTAAAATTAAGTTGGAAATACTTACTTCATGTCTCAATTTGATCTTAAATTCAATAATTTTATGTCCAATTTTAAACCAAATCTAAAAAAATGTCAGAAGAACAAAAGAAAATATTAGAGCAACAGCTTTGGAATATTGCCAATACCCTGCGTGGGAAAATGAATGCCGATGAATTCCGGGATTATATTCTGGGATTTATTTTTTATAAATATCTGGCGGAGAAAATGGAAATTTATGCCAATTCCATTTTACAGCAAGACAATATTCGGTTTAGAGATATAAAAGAAGATACGCCCGAAGGTCAGGAATACATCGAAGCAATCAAAGAAGAAGCACTGGAAACTTTAGGCTATTTTCTGAAACCTTCTGAATTGTTCGGAGAAATTGCCAAGCGAGGAAACAGTGATTCCAATGCTTTTATTCTGGAGGATTTGCAGAAAATTCTGACCAACATCCAATTGAGTACAATGGGAACGCAAAGTGAAGAAGACTTTGACAACCTGTTTGAAGATATGGATTTGAACAGTACCAAACTGGGGAAATCTGCCGATGCTCGAAACGAAATCATCGTAAAAGTATTGACACATCTCGATGAAATTGATTTCAAATTAAACGATACTGAATTAGATGTTTTGGGGGATGCTTATGAATATCTGATTGGGCAATTTGCGAGCGGTGCAGGAAAAAAAGCCGGCGAATTTTACACGCCTCAGGAAGTTTCTAAAATTCTGGCAAAGATTGTTACTACCGGTAAAAACAGACTGAAATCCGTTTATGACCCGACTTGCGGTTCGGGTTCTTTGTTGCTTCGAGTAGCACGTGAAGTAAAGGATGTCAATAATTTTTACGGTCAGGAAATGAACCGCACAACGTACAACCTTGCCCGAATGAATATGATTTTGCACGGTGTACATTATCGTAAATTTGACATTAAGCAAGAAGATACTTTAGAAAAACCGCAACATTTGAACGATATGCCATTCGAGGCGATTGTAGCTAATCCGCCGTTTTCGGCAAAATGGAGTGCCAATCCTTTGTTTTTGTCGGACGACCGTTTCAGTCAATACGGAAAATTAGCACCGGCGAGCAAAGCCGATTTTGCTTTTGTGCAACATATGATTTATCATTTGGCGGAAAACGGAACCATGGCGATTGTCTTGCCTCACGGTGTTTTGTTCCGTGGAGCGGCAGAATTGCACATTCGTAAATATTTAATTGAACAGAAAAATTATCTGGATGCGGTCATCGGTTTGCCTGCCAATATTTTCTACGGAACCAGTATTCCGACTTGTATTTTGGTGTTTAAAAAATGTAAAGACGATCCGGAGCATATTTTATTTATCGATGCCAGCAAGGAATTTGAGAAAGTCAAAAATCAAAATATACTGCGTGAAGAACACATCGACAAGATTGTGGAAACCTATCGCAATCGAACTTCAATTGAAAAATTCAGTCATTTAGCCACTTTAGAGGAAGTTGCCGAGAATGATTATAACCTTAATATTCCGCGTTATGTGGATACGTTTGAGGAAGAAGAACCTGTGGACATTGATGCTGTAATGCAGGAAATCAAATCTTTAGAAGCCAAACGTACTGAATTGGACAAGGAAATTGAGGTTTATATGAGAGAATTGGGGCTTGTTTTTTAAATTACACCAATGAAAAAATACAATTTATATATAGACGAAAGCGGAGACCACGGTTTGGTAACTTTAGATGCTGGTTTCCCGGTTTTTTTGTTGTGTGGAATATTGATTTCAGACGAAGA
>DASRWC010000034.1:0-3918 GCA_035654795.1 Flavobacteriaceae bacterium | reverse complement strand
TTTGCCCCAACCCTAAAGGGAAGCGGAGGGATGAAATTCACTTCTCCGTTTTTTCGTTTGCCCCAACCCTAAAGGGAGCGAAAAAACTGTCCTATATTTCATTTCTATTTCTCTCAAAAAAGCTCCTCCCTTTAGGGTCGGGGAAAAGAGCTTTTTTTTCTGCTTTGCCCCATCCCTCCTCTTAAAGCGCACAGATAAAGGATGTGAAAATATTTATCCGTTCCTTTGCTTTGTCCTAACCCTAAGGAGTTTATGAAAACAAACGGACGACGTGACAAAGGAACTATCCGCGTCGTAACCTTACATGGCGATCATTGGGAATAATCTTCCGGACTCTGGGTGGCGAAATAGTGGCGTCTGTTTTTCAAGAACCGAACGGAAGTTGCACTAAGGAAATAGTAGAATAATTTTAGACGAAAAAGATATCGATAAAACACGAACATCCTTTTACTTCATTCAAACCCTAATATCATCCTCACATAATCGACCGCATTTTCCCTTTGGAAATAAACATTTTCACGATTGAAGTCTGACACGGTCATGGTTCCTTTCCACTGAACTTCCAAATATGAAGTATTGGAAACAATATAGGAATCTAAAAGAATCCCACTGTTCTCCACTTGCGGCTGTATTTTCTCTTTTAAGTATTTATGAAACTGAATCTTCGGATCGTCTATTCCTTTGGAATTCCGAATTCCCTTAGGGTCAATGAATTTGATGTATTGCCTGTCGCCATCTACAACCCACAATATAAAATCCGGATAAAAATTATTACCCTCCGTAAAAAAGCCTAAACCGGTCTTGCTCTGATTTCGCAATATGTGAACTTCCTTGCCGTCTAACTCTTTCGGGTTGGTCTGTACATACGTGAGTAGATCATCCAGGAATTGGCGTTCCGATGCATCAAGGGCTATTGGACTCACCTTTATCAGGTTCTCATAATTCCTTCCAAGATAAACGAGTGGCTTATACAGGTGAAGCATATTATCAAAGGCTGTGGCATTCTGTGCGATTTGAATGGAACTAAATGCATCCTGTGCCACTTCTTGCTTTAACTGCTCAATCTTTTCTTGGTATTGGTCTATGTCTTCTTCCGAATTCAATCGAAAATCATATTCAAAAATAAAATTCTCGTCTGCCCCGTCTAAAAATATTGCTTCAACATGTCCGGCATTGTGTTCATTACGTTCAAATAAGTAATAGTGTTCTATGTATTTTTTAAGAAGTGTTTCTGCAAGCTCCTGCCAAATAAAGGTATTTTGGAAATCATTTAGCCTGAACTTACTTGAAGGAATCAAAATCTTGTACCATGAATTATTGTTCAGAATCTTCTTTAGACTTTCCGGTGTGAGACGCATATTGTGAAAACCTTTATCATCCTTATAGGCCTGAATTTCTAAATACATCTTATTCCAATCTAAAAGTTCCAAATGGGCATCAACTAGGAATTGTTCCTCTTTCTGAAGCTGAACTCCGGGTCGCTGCTTTTGAAGGACGTCAATCTTCGGATACCAGTCCAAAACAATGCGCTTCCCGTCAAAGCGAGACAAACTTAAATCGACCTCGAACAATACATTACGACGGAAACTCATGTCATCCTTGACTCTGATTAACTGTAGTTTTTTATCCTCAACAACCGGTTTTTTCAGCACAGGTATCTGAATGCTAATCCAATTGGAATCATTAGCAGGCAATCCTTCTTCTTCCAGAAATTTTTTGAACTGTTCCATATAATTGGCTTGTACACCAAAAATCTGTAAGGTTTCCAGATGTCGAAGCACAGGCTTTAATGCTCTGATGTTCTCAGGCTTCTGATAATCATCAAGGCCCTGAGAGCGTTTTAACGAAAACCGATAGCCTTTTAACCGAACTCCGCGCCCGAATAATTGAATAATCTGTGACCCTTCACTTTTACCGACATTCATGAGCCCCATACTCGAAACTCGCCAGGATGACCAGCCTTCCGTAAACTTTTTTGAACCGATGAGTAGATTTATAGACGAATTATCCTCATTAATTCCTTTAAACAAAGAGTCTGAGAAATCTTTCTCGCCCCCCAATACGCCATTGGCAACAGCAAGATTGTACAATTTCCGTTCGTCGCCCACATTGATAACGCCAAAATACGCGCTCTCTCCTACTCTCAATCCTAATTCACCTTCTGCTCCTTTTAGGTCGTCGAGATATAAATTGGCACCGATTTGTGAGTTATTGAAAACAAGCTGATTGATGCCTGTGAAAATTTGTATCGGTTCTATTTTCTCTGATACCAAATAACTAAAAGATGTCTCAAATATCGAATAGCCTTTACTGTCCACAAGACCCGCAGTGTTTTCAATTATGGATTGAATTCGTGCCACCGATCGTTCAGGATTTTTTAAAAAGTCTGTAAGGAAATAGATGATCTCAAGAACATCCGAAGTCTCTTTCCCTTTTTGGGTACGGACGGCATTTACGCTCCCACCTACAAATACCCATAATGGTTTATGAAGCAAAAAGTCCGACAGCAATAGGGATTTGTCTTTGAATATCAACTTTTGCTGATAAAAAGAAATAAGATTGGCTGTAAGATAGAGTTCACGAAATTCATTGTCATCCTCCTTCAAGTTCATGATGCGGTAATCCTTACCGTACCCGTCTTCATAAAAATATTTATAGGAATAATCGAACAAGATGCTCTTGGCATATTCCTGCGTAAAATCTTCTCGTTTGGTTTTGTTCAGAGCGGCTATCGCCTGTCCAAAGGTGGCAGAATATTCAAATGCAAAACCTGTTTCGCTGAGTTGGTCTCGATACTGCTTCCACACCTCTCCTCCCATTCCGCCATGGCCTTCGTCTATTAGAACCAAATTATCCGTCTCAAAGCTCTCCACTGCCACTGTCTTTTCCTTCGTAGTTTCAGACAATTTGGTAATTTCCAAAACCTCAACATCATTGCCGGCAAACATTTGGGAAGCTTCTTTCTGAAACACTTTTGCCGGAATACCCGAAAGGTGAAATTCCTCGATGTGCTGCTTTGAAAGTCCCTCGTTTGGGGTAATTAAAATAACTTTATTCTGATGTTGCCGCTGATATTTCTTCGCATAATACAGGTATTGCTTAATGTTGATGTGCATCAACAAAGTTTTTCCCGATCCTGTAGCATTCCAGAAAGCAAGTTTGTTTAATTCCGTAATCTCAAAAGGTTTTGCCTGAAAAACATCCTTCGCTTTGATCCGTTTTTTCTGTGCATCTTCTATCTGTTTTCTGTTAAATGCTTTGACAAATTCATTGAGTTCTGCCAGCAGCCGCACCGGATTGGCGAAATATTTATCAAGATATATTTCGGTAAATAAAAGCGACAGGTACTGAAAATATTTCCACTGAATCAGTTCTTGCCTTCCTTCTGAGATTTCCTTGGTAAAGCGAACAATGTTTTCATCATAAGCCTGCAGCATTTCCCGACGCAGATGTTCGGTAGGATACTGATGATTAAAAAGAATCTGAAGATAATGGGTGTTTCCATCCTCGGTATATCCTTCGTTAATCGAATATTTGAGTTCCTGAAACAATTCAACACCGTTCTTCCCTACAATCTTCTTTCCAATGGCATCTATGCCAAAGAGAGAGAGTAGGTATTTATTTAGTACAAGCGTTTCTTGAAAATTAGCCATAACACCATTTACATTTTATTCTATAATAACTTTATATTTAAAAACGCCCTTCAGCTATTGATTTTTATTCTCGGTTTCTTTACTTGTCTTGTATCCCTGATCAGGATGATTATGAGTATATGGGTATTTTTTAATCAGTTTTTTATCCTTTATCATTTTCGGAAAAATTTTATTTTTTAAATAATCCACCGATCTGTGAATTTCATGAGCCACCTGTTCCATTTTCACATATCTTCCTTCGCACACAGTCATTATTAATTGTTCT
>DASRWC010000033.1:0-35720 GCA_035654795.1 Flavobacteriaceae bacterium | reverse complement strand
GCATCGCCTTTCAGACTATTTTCATTCAATGCAAAATCCAAATTGGCAACTACAATATCTTCATCAGTTGCAGAAATTGCAGTCTCTAATTTCTTAAGAATTAATCCGGAACCTTCCTCAAAAGAAAACCTGTCGATAACCATTCCGGCTTTCTTATCTTTTAGATGAACATCGTTTACAACAAGATTGAAATCTTGCAAATCAAGGGCATTTGCATCGAAAATTCCTTTTTTGACCTGAGCGTCGGAAACGTAGTATCCAATATGGTTTTCCCGGAAATCAATCTTGGAAACTGCAATTCGCATCTCCGGCCAGTCAAATTTTTGTATGTCTTTTTTAGCTTCGTCCTTCAGATTTTCCGCCGTCTCGGTAACCCCGTTAGTTTCAGTTTGGGTATGAAGAATAACGACCGAATTTTTAAGTCGAAGATTTCCGACTTCGAATTCATTGGCTTCCAAATCTCCTTTTTTCAGTTCAATCAGAAAATCTGCAAGTTCGAGATTGGCAGCAATTCGATTCGGTTCTGAAATGAAATCGACAAAAACATTTTTCAATGCGAGTTCGTCAACTTGTAAAAACGGTAAAGGCATATCACTTTCTTCCTTAGGCGTTGGCGGCACCGGAGTTTGTTTGAAATGTGCACGGGTATTGGATAATGCAATTTTGGAAGCCCGAAAATCCATCTTCTCCAGATCGGTTTTCTTCATTTGAAGGGTGAGATTCCCGAGTTTCAAATCGGTATCAATTCCTAATACATCATCTTGGAAATTAAGGTCGAAATCGGAAAAGAACACATCTCCGATAATTATATTAGGCATCGTTGAAGAAGTGTCTTTTTCAACCGGCTTGGGTTTATCGGTAGCAAAAGCATCTATTAAAAATTGGAAATTATATCCTTCGATAGAATCTTTCCGAAATATATTAGCTTTTAATCCCTCCCATTTTAAATAGTCAATTCCGATCGCATTTCCTCGGATAATCGGAAGCAACGGAATCCCTGCCTCCAAAGATTTTGAATACACCAACGTATCGCCTTTGGTATCTTCAAGATAGAGCCCTTTAAGCATAATATTGCCGTCAAAGGTGATGAACAATTTTTCGATGGCAACTGCAGTATGCGTTTTGTCGGAAACGTATTGCACCGCTCGCTGAACAATGATATTTTGTCCCCACGGACTACGAATGAAAATTATTATTAAGAATATCAGAAGAAAAAGGATTCCAAAGAACCAAGCTATGATTCTTAAAATTTTTTTTCTTAAAGGTTTTTTCTTTCGTTTCTCTTTTTCCAAAGGGAAGTTGTTTTAAATGTCTCTTGTATGGGAGAGCATGATTAATTTGTTAGACTATAGCTTCGAAAACCAAAGGTCACTAAATAAAACAGATGATATTTTTATTGTTTTGTTAAAAAGTCATTCTTGTTTACATTATTCGAAGATTGAAATTTATTATGTTTGCACAGCATTTTTAAAGCTGATTTAATGATCCCCTCAATACTTCGCAGGCTGTTTTTTTGCAGCTTCATGATTCTTTGCGTTTCATCCTTTGCACAAGTAGGAATAAATACAGAAAACCCCCGAACAACTCTTGAAGTAGCCGGGAGTGCCAAAACAACGGCGCTGAAAGTGAATGAAATTCCAAAATTACAGAATGGGCAAGCTTCCACTTTCTTGATTCAGGATTCTGAAGGTGCTATAAAAACGATGGATCCGGCTATAGCCGGATCCACTTCATTAGCTTATGTAGCGGTATATGAATTGTATAATCCAAACGGTGACTGGGTTCTAAATTTCGATACTAAAATTGCCACAGTCAATTATGATGTGGTTGCAATTTCTGCCTTTTATGATAAAGAGTTATCAGCTGATAGGAATGATTTTTTCTCAATTCCATACACAGCTGCTTTTGCCCAAAATGGTACTTGGAGGTTGATTGCCGATTATCCAAGTATTGGGAATAGAAATGCAAACGATAAAGGAACTTGGACGATAACTGTAATAATTTATTCTAAAACGCTGTCCAAGAATATCGGAAATAAAACCTTTGATTTAAACGGATCCGCAACAGGAAATTCAGGAACGGCAATTATCAACTAATTATGAAGAAGTACTATCTGTTTTATATTGTCAACATCATCTCTCTTTCCATCTCTGCACAAGTAGGCAATGTAGGAATCGGAACAGACAATCCACAAACTGCATTGGATGTAAACGGAAGCATGCTGATTCAGGGGTCTACAAAGCCGGGCACTATTTCAAATCTGGCTTCCGGAGACGATAACTACTATTATTTGATGCGGAGGCCGGATTCCAACCCTCCTGGAGAAGTCACTTATTTAGATGTTAGTTCTCTTAACATTGCCCCTGTTAATGTGGTCAATTATACATTCACCGGCCTAAGCAGGGATAACTTGACCAACGTAAATTTGCAATATCCTACGAGCAAATATATTGTTGCTTTGGCCAATTTCAGATATGACGGATATCCCATTTCGAAGCAGAGCTTCACTGTCGGCACCAACTCAAACCACAGATCATTTGGTAATTTTGTGACAAGGGTATTCGAGGAAGGATCAACTTGGCATTTGGAAATCAGAAATCGAGTTCTTGATTTGCCTGCGGGTCAATCGGTTACATATCATGTCACTCTGGTTGTCTATGATCGATCATTCTTTAAACAATTAAACACTATTCGTGTTGACATGAATGGTAGTGAAAATGGGCAAGCCACGACATCCCCGGTTCCTTAATACTTTATAAAATGAAGAAAATCTTTTTTACACTTTTAATACTATTCTGCTGCGCAATGTCTTTTGCTCAGGTGGGAATTAATACAACCAATCCTACTGAAACATTAGACATCAACGGTACAACAACTGTTCGTCAGAAACTATATTTAGAAAACCCGGGACCGGCAACCTTGGAGCACGAGGAGTTTTTAGTAAAGAAACCCGATAATACTTGGGGAAAACACAATGTTGCTTCGGCAAAATATGGTCCGGTCAATTATTCACAACTCATATTTAGAAGAGTTCCCACCGGTGGAATGACTAATTTCAATACAAATATTCCGACTGATAAATACATTGTCGCTGTTCAAGGATATTATTATTATTTAGCCGGAGGAACTAATACAAACGTGCAATTGCGAAGCAACAGAAGTACTTCAAGCTCAAATAGTCATATTGAAGGCCCACAATTTTATGCTTTTGAACAAGGCGGTACTTGGCGCATTGCGGGATTGGTAAATCAAAGTAACTTTAAACAAAACTACGGAACAAATACTCAGATTGATTTATATTTGAATGTGGTCATATTACGAAAAGATTTCTTTACAAAAGGACATGGCACTATAAACGTGAATATGGGTAGTTCAACCACAGGAACCGCACCGCTGCCTGCTGCATTTCAATAAACATATCTCTTTCTTAAACGATTTTTAAAACGGTGTTAATGCTACTGCATTGCACCGTTTCTCATTTAGCTTTGTCTCAACAGTCTGCTTTTTCCGGTTAACCTTATATAAATCAAAACAAAAAGAGATGGAATGGACCTTTGAGAATATAGATACACATCTGAAAGATTTGACTCCTGAGGTACGGCAAAAGGCCCGGGAAATAGCGGAGAAATTACAAAAGAAAAAAGGATATTCTGAAGAAAAAGCAATTCGGGAAGCCATTAAGCAGGCACAGGAATGGCTTTTTGATTCGGAAGGATAAGAAATCAATTTATATGAAAGAAAAAATTCTTGATCCCTCAGTCAATGCCGATGCGTGCTGTAGTATATCCAATAAGCCGCAGAAATATCCGGAAGAACATGAACACGGCCATTCCTATGCTCCCGCTGCTGTAAGTTTTATAATGCTTGTAATTGGGATGGTAGTTGATCATTTTGATGTGAGTTTCTTCCACGACCCATGGCGCCTTATTTGGTATTCCATAGCTTATATACCGGTCGGTCTTCCGGTTTTAAAACAAGGATGGAATAATATATTGAAAGGAGATTTCTTTACTGAATTCTTTTTGATGGGAATAGCGACTATCGGCGCGTTTGCTCTCGGGCATTATCACGAAGGAGTGGCTGTAATGCTTTTCTATGCTGTTGGCGAACTGGTGCAACATGCCGCTGTTGATAAATCCCGCAACAACATAAAGGCGCTCCTTGACGTGCGCCCCAACACCGCTCTGGTTTTTAGAGAAAATGGGTTTGTTTCCGTTCATCCCGAAGAAGTAAAAGTGGGTGAACGAATCCAAATAAGATCCGGAGAAAAAATTCCATTAGACGGCGTACTTTTATCAGATAACGGAACACTAAATACCGCTGCCATTACAGGTGAAAGTAAACCTGCTACTACCCAAAAGGGAGAAGAAGTCTATGCCGGGTCCATAAATGTGGGAGGCGTTATCGAAATCGAATCCACCAAACTTTTTGAAGACAGTTCTATTGCTCGCATTCTCTACATGGTGCAAGAAGCGAGTTCGCGTAAAGCGCCTACCGAATTATTCATCAGAAAATTCGCACGTGTTTATACACCCATCGTGGTGTTCGCTGCCATTGCATTAACCTTCCTTCCCTATTTATTTGTGGCAGAATACCATTTTCAGGATTGGCTCTATCGTGCATTGATATTTTTGGTAATCTCTTGTCCTTGTGCCTTGGTGATTTCGATTCCACTGGGATATTTCGGTGGATTAGGTGCCGCTTCACAAAATGGAATTTTGTTTAAAGGTGCATCACATCTTGATGCCATTACAAAAGTTAATGTAGTGGCGATGGATAAAACCGGAACACTTACAAAAGGAGTATTTAATATCAAAGAAATAGTTTCTCCCCTTCTTCCGGAGAAGGAATTTATGGCCTATTTGAAAGCTATTGAAGCACAATCCACGCATCCTATCGCACAGGCGATAATGCAATATAAAACCACCGAAATGCTTAAAGCTTCAGATGTTCATGAAACAGCCGGTCACGGATTATCCGGAAAAGTCAACGGAAAAACAATTCTCGCAGGAAACGAAAAACTATTACAACTCCATTCTGTTTCAGTGCCTTCCGAAACCCATGATATTGTAGAATCCATTGTTCTCGTGGCGATAGAAGGCGAATTTGCAGGATATGTAGTGATTGCCGACAAACCCAAAGAGGATGCGTTGGAAGCCATCTCACAGATACGAGCAGCCGGAGTGGAGAAAATAGTAATGCTTTCTGGAGACAAAGATTCCATCACACAGAAGGTCGGGATAGACCTTAAACTCGATCTCTCTAAAGGCGGTCTTCTTCCCGGAGACAAATTAAAAGAAGTAGAAGCATTACAATCCGCACCAAAAGCGGTAGTAGCATTTGTGGGTGACGGAATAAATGATGCTCCGGTTATCGCCGTGGCCGATGTGGGAATCGCTATGGGCGGACTGGGCAGTGATGTGGCCATAGAAACCGCCGATGTGGTAATTCAAACAGATCAACCTTCTAAAATCGCGCGGGCTATAAAAATTGGGCGCTCTACACGAACTATTGTATGGCAAAATATCGGCTTAGCCTTTGGAGTTAAGTTTGTCGTCCTAATTCTTGGCGCAGGTGGAATAGCCAGTATGTGGGAGGCCGTCTTTGCAGATGTTGGCGTTGCCTTTCTGGCAATTTTAAATGCCGTTCGTCTTCAAAAAATGAAGTGGAATTAAGGTATCTCCTTAAGTCCGGGTTCTTCGCAAATCAAATTTTCCGTTAGGAATGAAAGAAAACTTATCGTCAACTTACAGCGAAAAAATTAATTGGCAAGGTAAAAAAATGACGGCTAAAAATTTTTGGATTTCGGTTCCTATACTCGTTCTACATCAAGTTGAAAATAGCCAGTGCATAAAGATAGAATCTCAAATAACGTAGCAATCCAAATAGAAGAAAGCTCGTAAATCGATAATGAATCATTCCGGCAGCCATACTAGTCATGGAGTAAGGAATTGGAAGAAGTGCTCCTACAACAATAAGAAAACCTCCCCATTTGCGAATATGACGCAAATGCTTCTTCATCTTCGTTTCCATATAGTTAAATATACGCGGGATGGTTAACAGCCATTTTCCTATGAAATACGAAAAGATACCTCCCAAATAGGACATTGTCGCAATAAGAGAAAGATATAAGATAGGATTTGGCATTTTGCTACTCCACGCGATGAATATTTCAGGAGGAACCAGACCCAGTAATGTCTCTGAAGCCAAGAATACCAATAGAATATTTACGGGAGCATAATTTTCAGTTACATGTACAAAAACGCCTGCAAAATCAATCACATACAGATCCAGCAAGATCAATGCAACAATCGCCAGAGCGATTGGCCCGGCAGCCTTTTTTAGACTGTCCCACACGAAAGTGTAAAATCCGGTGTATTTATAATATAAATGCACACGCTTAAACTTGTTCGTTTCGCTTCGTCGAACTGAATTCATTAATAACAAAAAATAAATAGATTAGACTACAATAGGGGAAGGAAATCCTGACTACAAACATAAGCCTTATTAGAATTGAAAGCAAGCTTATTTCCGATGCAGTCGGTTAAAGATGAGTTAAAACGGAATTTATATGATTGATGAAATTATTCCTATTTCACCATACTATCTCTAGATATTTTCAACCAAAAAACCGCCCCTAAATCAGGAGGCGGTTCTTTTGTCTAACATTAAAATACTAGCGCGAAGATTATTTTAATTTAAAGGTTACTCTTCGCACCAATTGTCTTGCAGGTGCATTTGATTTATCCACAGAGGCATCTTCTCCATTTCCGGAATATGTCATTCGATCTCCTGAAACTCCGGCTGCAACTAAGATATCATATACAGCTTTCGCTCTTCTTTCAGATAATTGCTGATTGTATTGAGGATTTCCAATTTCGTCAGCATATCCTATTAACTCAGCTTTTGCAGATGGATTTTCTTGCATATATCGTACAAGATAGTTGATAGCTTCAAGCGAATATGTCTCAGGTTTAGTACTGTTAAACTGGAAGTAAACGTTTACATAACCTTCATCCAGTAAATGTTTGATAAGAGAGCTTCCGCTGCCTGAAGCTACTGCTTCTCCTTTCTTGGTGTAACGAGAATCTAAAGCACGCTCCATTTCATCAGGAATACCGTTATTGTTTTTGTCAATAGCTCTTCCTTTAGCGTCAACAGCTACACCTGAAGGAGTATTTGGCTCCCTGTCAAGATAATCCGGCACTCCATCTTGATCAGAATCAATAAGGTCAGTCTCAATTTTGGCGATTCTTCTTTCGAGTTCAGAAAGTTTATCATCATCCATAGCAACTTTTCCTACCCAATCCGCATGTTTTTCGTGTTTTCCAAGATAAACATTAATACCGGCAGATATATTTACCATGTAAGCGTTAAATCCGCGACGGTGTGTTGTTCCGGTTCCGTCCCAGCTAAAATCTTGACGGAAATTTCCAAGTAACGTCAGATCTCCAAAAAGTGCCACTCGATTTCCAAGGCGTAATTGAGGAGTAAGACCGGCAATAACGTTAACAGTTTGGTCAGGATTATCATATTCCATCGGACTCTTAGGTATTAGCTGGCCATATCCGGCTCCGGCATGAAATAACAGTCCTAATGAATTGGTCCAAGTATGGAAATCCAAAACATTTCCAACGTTAACCACTCCTTGAAGAGATGCTCTCCAATAGGTAGATTCAAACGGTTGACTGTTTTTTCCATCCTCAATCATATGGTATCCGAAATCCAGTTTCACCCCCGCTTTGTTGTTAAACATATAACGAGTACCTACTGCAAACTGAGTAAATTGAGGTGAATCAGTGTAATATCCGGCAGCAAAAGGACGAGCCGGTTTATGCATCCCCCCTGATAACTCAACAGACCATTTGTTATAATCTGTTTGTGCATCCTGTGCATAAAAAAGGGTTGTCGCAAATAAACTTGATAGCAGTAAAATTTTCTTCATAATTTGGATTTTTGTGTGCGAAGATAATAACTTAAAAGGACAACGATATTTCGTGGGGATAACTTATATCATTATCATTTAGAGCGTTTCGTTTAATTTGGTTTAGTTTTTATCTAAAATTATTTCAAATTCAAAAGTAAGAATCCTAAGGTACAAAACAAATTGTTTTCTGATAATTTTTACAATTAAACAAGGAGTGAGGTACATTTTATTCAAAAAAACCCCGAAAAGCTAATTCCGGGGTTTCTACCAAAGTTTAGTTGAGAAACAGTTCAAACTTACCCTGAGGGTTCTCCATAACACTTAAAGCCTTCGAATAATTAAGTAAAAATTTGATCGTTTGCTCGGATGGACCGTTATTTTTATTCACGTGATCCGCTCGTGAAGATCTTGAGTACATTTTTTGCATAGACATTATTTTACAGATTCAACTAAAATGTCTAACGCTCCTATTCTTGAAATAGTATCTAATTGGTCAATATAATATTGTGCTTCTCCACAATTTTTCGAAGATTAATGAGTGCATACCGCATCCTGCCGAGGGCTGTATTAATACTCACCCCTGTAGATTCGCTGATCTCCTTGAAACTCATGTCTTTATAAATACGCATCATCACCACTTCCTGCTGATCTTCCGGCAATTCGTCAATCAGCCTCCGTAGGTCTTCTTCAATCTGACCTTGAATAATCTCTGTCTCAACATTGGGAGTAGAATCACTCAACACCGAGAAAATATTGAAATCTTCGCGATTATCAAATTTTGGCATGCGATTATTCCTTCGGAAATAATCAATAACAAGGTTATGAGCAATTCGAATCACCCAAGGAAGAAATTTTCCTTCTTCATTATAAACTCTACGCTTTAAAGTGTGAATAACCTTTATAAACGTGTCTTGAAAAATATCTTCGGCAACTTCCTTATCCAAAACTTTGGAATAAATAAAGCCGAAAACTTTCTGCTTATGCCGATGAATCAATTCGCAAATGGCAGATTCATCACCTTGCATGTAAGCGTGTACTAAAAGTGCGTCTGATTGATTATGTGCCCCCATGGTAATAATTCTTATAGTTCTTAAACACGTAAATCGGAAAAATCGGTTCAAAAAGTGTATAAGTAATTATTTCCTATAGGCAGAAGTATTTGTTGAATGGGTAAATATAATAACAAAATTAAAACAAAACCAAATTAAGTGTTAAAAAAAGTACAAGTATTAGATTCTCCTTAACGAAAGAAATACGGTCCTTCAAGTATCTTTGTAGTCTTATTTACAAATGAAAAACCTTTGGCTACTAAATCTATAGACATCAAAAAAAACATCCTTATACAGGGTGCTAAGCTCCATAATCTTAAGAACATAACTGTTGCCATCCCTCGTAATAAACTCGTTGTTATCACCGGCCTCTCCGGTAGTGGAAAGTCAAGTCTGGCATTTGATACACTTTATACTGAAGGACAACGCCGCTATGTGGAGAGCCTCTCCAGTTATGCAAGACAGTTCCTAGGGAGACTTGACAAACCCAAAGTGGATTCGATTAAAGGAATTGCACCGGCTATTGCTATCGAGCAAAAGGTAAACTCGTCCAATCCTCGTTCTACCGTAGGCACATCCACTGAAATTTATGATTACCTAAAACTGCTCTATACCCGAATTGGCCGCACCTATTCTCCAATTTCAGGCAAAGAGGTAAAGAAACATACAACTTCTGATGTTATTGACTTTGTCAAATTATTTCCCGAAGGATCCAGATTGCTCCTGCTCGCCCCTATCCCGCCGGAAAACGATAGAACTATTGAAGACAAAATAAAAGTGCTCGCTCAACAAGGTTTCTCCCGTGTGAAAGTGGGGAATGAAGTGAAACGCATTGACGAACTTGAACAACAAGATTATAGAAACAACATATTGTTGGTTATTGACCGTATCATCACCCGAAACGACGAGGACTTTTACCATCGGCTTGCAGATGCAGTGGAAATGGCTTTCTTTGAAGGGAAGGGCACTTGTTTCATAGAAGAGATGGGCAGCAGCAAACATCAAGAGTTCAATAATCGATTTGAGGAAGATGGCATGTTGTTTATGGAGCCAAATATCCATCTATTCAGCTTTAACAATCCTTACGGAGCGTGTCCAAGATGTGAAGGACATGGGGATGTCATAGGTATAGATGAAGATCTTGTTATTCCAAATACGGAGCTTTCGGTATATGACAATGCTATTTTCCCCTGGCGCGGGGATAGTATGAGCTGGTATAGGGATCAGCTGGTGAAAAATGCTTACAAATTCGATTTCCCCATACATCGTCCCTGGTTTGAACTTTCCGATGAACAAAAACGATTGGTGTGGACCGGAAATCAATACTTTGAAGGTTTGAATGATTTCTTCGCCTTTCTGGAATCTAAAAGTTATAAAATCCAGAATAGAGTCATGTTATCTAGATACCGCGGTAAAACAAAATGTACGGTGTGCCGGGGAACACGATTAAGACCCGAAGCAGCTTACGTCAAGATAAACGGGGTTACTATTCAGGAAGTGGTGCAGATGCCTCTGAAAAAAGCTGCTTTTTTCTTTCAGAACCTAGAGCTCAATGACTATGAGCAAAATATTGCAAAAAGATTACTTATAGAAATTAATAATCGTATTAAATTCCTTCAAGATGTTGGGCTAGGATACCTTACACTAAACAGAAAATCCAACACGCTTTCCGGGGGAGAATCACAACGAATAAACTTGGCAACTTCTCTAGGGAGCAGTTTGGTTGGGTCTATGTACATCTTGGATGAGCCAAGCATCGGTCTTCATCCCGGAGATACAGAAAAACTTATTGGAGTATTAGAATCATTGAGAGATCTCGGAAACACTGTTATAGTTGTGGAACACGATGAGGAAATCATGAAAGCCGCAGATCATATAATTGATATCGGGCCCGAGGCAGGAAGCTTTGGCGGGGAAGTAGTGGCAGAAGGAAATTTTGATGACATCCTTTCGTCCTCCTCCCTCACCGCTAAATACCTGAATGGAACTTATGAAATAGAGGTCCCGGAAAAAAGGAGAGAATCATCAAAAAAAATTATTGTCAAAGGCGCCAGAGAAAACAATTTAAAAAATATTACAGTGTCCTTTCCGCTACAATCTTTAACGGTTGTTACCGGAGTCTCCGGAAGCGGAAAAAGTACTCTCGTAAAAAAAATTCTCTATCCTGCTTTAACGCGTGAACTTGCGGGCTATGGTGAAAAACCGGGACAGTTTTCCGGTATAGAAGGTGAATATCAACAAGTCAGCAATGTGGAATTCATCGATCAAAATCCTATCGGTCGCTCCAGTCGAAGCAATCCGGTGACATACATAAAAGCTTATGATGATATCAGAAATCTTTTCGCACAGCAAAAAGTCGCCAAACTAAGAAATCTGCAGCCCAAACATTTCAGTTTTAATGTTGATGGAGGAAGGTGTGAAACCTGTAAAGGTGAAGGTGAAGTCACTGTGGAAATGCAGTTTATGGCAGACGTGCATCTGGAATGTGAAACTTGTCATGGAAAAAGGTTCAAAAGGGAGGTACTCGAAGTCACATTTGCCCATAAAAACATTGACGATGTTTTGCGAATGACTGTGGATGATGCCATCCATTTCTTCAACACACACAAAGAAGAGAAAATTGCAAACAAGTTAAAACCCCTGCAGGACGTAGGATTGGGATATGTGCAATTGGGGCAGAGTTCCTCAACGCTTTCCGGCGGTGAAGCGCAACGAATAAAGCTTGCCTCCTTCCTTCTAAAAGGAAACACACGAAGCAAAACTCTATTTATTTTTGATGAACCTACAACAGGACTCCATTTTCATGATATCAAAAAGCTACTTGCATCATTCTATGCGTTATTGAGGAATGGTCATACGCTTGTAGTGGTAGAACACAATATGGACCTAATAAAATGTGCAGATCATATTATTGATTTGGGACCGGAAGGTGGCGAAGAGGGTGGATATCTTATAGGAGAAGGTACGCCGGAAGAACTTGCGCAAAACCCCAATTCAGTTACGGGGAAATATCTTTTCGAAAAGTTGCGGTAATTCATTTAATGGCACACTTGTTGAATAAATTCAATCATCATAAGACTTTAGTTTTTTTGGTTGGTTAGTTTAAAATCCGTCGGGCGACTCCCGGCGGATTTTTTTGTTCTGGTTTCCAGGTGAAAGTAATATCTTTATAAACAAATATTATTTCATGAAAATAAATTTACTGCTCTTCTTATTATCACTGCTTTTATTCACCCCACTTCAGGCGCAGTGGGTCACTAAAAGAATAACACATTCGGGGTTAAACAGAGATTATATGGTGTACTTACCCAATAACTACACCGCAGCCAATCCCGCTTCGCTCATTGTCACTCTGCACGGACTGGGTGATACTATGGAAAATTTTAAGCAGATTGGATTTGCTCCTGTGGCTGATACCACTAACTATATAGTGGTCGTTCCTCAGGCAGTAGCTGATATAATTACGGGAACAGCATGGAATTCGGGAGCCGGAATTTTAGGATATTATCCCAATTCAAATGTAGATGACAAAGGTTTTCTAAATGTTCTAATTGATAAAATGCAACTGGATTACAGCATCAACCCCGAAAGAATCTACATGTGTGGCTACTCTATGGGCGGATTTATGACCCAAAGAATGGCATGTGAAGCAAACGACAAATTAACCGCAGTTGCTTCCGTTGCCGGTACACTTGGAAGTGCCATTACTTCTTGCCGGCCCGGTAGAGATATACCCGTAGCACATTTTCATGGAACAGATGATGCTACTGTAGGATATTATAATAATACTTTTGGTAATTCAGTGGACGAATTGATTACAAGCTGGGTTCAAAATAACAACGTCAACCCCATTCCCGAATATTCTGCTTTACCCAATACAATGAATGATGGATATACGGTAGATCATTATCTCTACTCAGAAGGAAATGCCGATGTTGAACTATTTAAAGTAAACGGAGCGAATCACGTATGGCTAAAAAAGCCTGCAAACGATATTGATTATGCTCAAGAAATTATCCGTTTTTTCAATAAAACTCAGCAACCCTTGGGAATAGAGAATTTAGAATATACTTCAGTTCTTATTTATCCGAATCCAACTCGAGATGAGATTTTTATTCAAACCGGAAATTCACAATCTGTAGAGGTTACTTTTTTTGATACTCTTCATCGAAAGATTGTAAACATTACAGCAACTCCCGAAACAGCAATTTCATTGAAATCTCTAAGGTTACAATCCGGATTATATTTAATGGCCATTCAAAGTAAAACGGGCACAAGCACACATAAAATCATCATAAACTAAAACTGCCTCCATAAAAAAGGAGGCAGTCATCACTAATTGTGGGGGAATTCAAATTATTGTTTTTGTCTCTCCATCAGGATAGTCTGAAGTCGTTGTTGCAGTCCCTGATCTTGTTGGATAGCAGCAGCCAAGGTTTGATATTTCTCAAGACTTAATCCTGTTTCCTCAATTCCGCTGATTGCTTTCTTTTCCATCTCAGGTTGCATCTCCTGTATCTTTGTCATTACTTTGGCGTGTTTCTTCATCTCGTCGGGGGTGGCATCATTCTTCTGTTCGGGATTAATTGAGGCCTCTTGAATCTGATTAAACTTCTCTATGTCCAATCCTTCTTTCTCAATAACCGCCATGACATCCTGCTCAATTTCCTGATTCTTTACTTGTAAATTGATATACGCCTCTGCAAATTGTGCCAAATCAGTGTCAGACACATCTTGGTTTTGTGCGGACAAACCGAAAAAACTTATGGATGCTATAAATAAAAATAATTTAATTTTAAAGGTTTTCAACATGATTTTCGTTTTATTTTTTCAAATCTATAAGGATTAAAAAAAGTGCACAATTTTTGAATGTTTCTTTAACGACACTTTACCAAATATTTAAGAAGTAGGTTTCCTTCTTTACATTCTGTGTTTGTTGATTATCTTTGCGTTTTTTAAAATTCTCTTATGAGCATCCATGCCTTAAAAGCAGTCTCTCCAATAGACGGCAGATACCGAAACCATACCAAAATTTTGCAGGCCTACTTCTCTGAAGAAGCCTTAATTCAATATCGAATCCGAGTTGAAATTGAGTATTTTATTGCACTTGTAGAACAAGGGGTGCCTCAATTATCTGAATTTGATTCTGCGCTTTTTCCGAAACTGAGGTCGCTTTATGAAGATTTCTCATCGGAAGATGCTTTGAGAGTGAAAGAAACTGAAAAGACTACAAACCATGACGTCAAAGCAGTAGAATATTTTATCAAAGACGCTTTTGATGCATTAAACCTGCATAAATACAAAGAATTTATCCATTTCGGCTTGACTTCTCAGGATGTAAATAATACGGCCGTTCCCCTCTCACTCAAAGAAGCGGTGACTGAAGTCTATGTACCGCTTTTTAATGAAGTCAAAGAAAAATTGAAAACCCTTGCAGAAGAATGGAAAGACATTCCAATGCTGGCGCGCACCCATGGGCAGCCCGCATCTCCCACTCGGCTCGGTAAAGAAATAATGGTTTTTGTGGTGCGACTCGAAGAGCAAATGGAATATTTAAACAAAATTAAATTCGGGGCGAAATTTGGTGGGGCCACAGGCAACTTCAACGCACACCATGTAGCATATCCGCAAATGCGATGGAAGACCTTCGGAAAGCATTTTGTAGAACAAAAACTCGGTCTGCATTATTCCTTTCCAACAACTCAGATCGAACACTATGATCATCTGGCAGCGTTGTTTGATTGTATGAAGCGTATCAACACGATTCTTCTGGATCTGGACCGAGATATATGGACCTACATTTCTATGGACTATTTTAAGCAGAAAATAAAAGAAGGTGAGGTCGGATCCAGCGCCATGCCACATAAAGTAAATCCTATTGACTTTGAAAATAGTGAAGGAAACCTCGGAATTGCCAATGCCATATTTGAACACCTTTCGGCAAAACTTCCCGTAAGCCGACTTCAACGTGATTTGACAGATAGTACCGTTTTGCGGAATATTGGAGTCCCATTTGGCCACACCTTGATTGCATTTCATGCGACCTTGAAGGGGTTAGGAAAACTTTTGCTCAATCAAGAAAAAATAGAAGCGGATCTGGAGCAAAATTGGGCCGTAGTGGCTGAGGCAATTCAGACTATCCTGAGGCGTGAAGGATATCCAAATCCTTATGAAGCTTTGAAAGGACTGACACGAACCAATGACAAAATAAACCAAAAAAGGATCGCAGATTTCATCGACACCTTGGAGATTTCCGAAGCATTGAAGAACGAATTAAAAAAGATATCTCCGACTAACTATACGGGCGAATAAAAAGCCGATTAATTAAAAAGCTCCCTTGGAAATCTCCGCGGGAGCTTTTCGCTTTATTAAACAAAATCAATCTCGAGTTATTTAGCAAAAAACCGCATCATCTCCTCCATAAAAGAAGTATCTATATTACCCTTATTAGAGGCTTGAACCAATGTTAGTAGTTGATCCGGTTTCATTTTATTTCCGTGTAATCGACCCAGCACAAAACCGTTATTGTCATCACTGGCATAAATAATAACCTCTTCAATAGCAGTCTCCGTTCCTGTGTAGAGAAAATTTACGCTCCATTCATTACTCCTGATCCGCGTGAGATCATTGTATTTGTCTTGAGACAAGATGGATTCCAATGTTTCCTTCTCCTGCTGATACTCCTCTATATTACCGTCGTGAATTTTATAAGCGATAACATTTATTTTCTTTATACTGTTCAGAGTTTCCTGTTCATCGGGACTCAAATTAGCTTTAAAACCCTCTAGCATTCCCGGAGCGATGTCAGCCTTGAGAAAATTTCGATCATCCTGTTTTTCTACAAGATATTTTTGCAATGATTTTTCTTGGCAGGAAAAGAGCACAAAAACGCTCAACATTAAAAGGATTCTGTGGATTCTCATCTCAATTTTTCTTTTTGTCAATATTCTTTAATTGCTCACTCCCCGGCACCCTAAGGTCTGCCGTAAGTTTCGAAACTTGCCGCAAATCTATATTTCCGGTAATACTCATAATCACTGTTGAAAGTTTGCCATCCACGTCCCCCGTGAGGTGCATGAGCAATTCGCTGACATAGTTATCACTTTTCCCCTCTTTGGTATAGAATTTAATCATCTGCCCACTATCATTCACCCGCATCAATTCTCCAAGATTTTTGGTTGATGTCACATAATTTGCTACTGCATCATCCATTCTTTTTCGAACGTTGGGATTATCACTGGTGAATATCTTGATGTTTTCCAAATTTTCCACCATCTGCAAGTAAGCTTGTGCTTCAGGGTCTTTAGAATTCAAGTCCATCTTGCTCAACAACTTAAACATGTTCTTGGTAACAACTACCGAAGTAACATCTTTTTCATTTTCGAAAGAATCGAACACGCCCTGAGCCACTGTTACAAGAGGCAGTATCAGACCTATGGTAATTATAAATATCTTTTTCATTTTGTTACATTTTGATCTTGGTTATCTTCTTTTTCGTCTTCAAAAACTTTTTTTTTGGCTTCCTTAAACTCATCTACATACTGAAGTTGCTGTGCACCAAAGTTGAACCGTTCTGACAAAAACATCATGGATTCTCTACTTTTTTCGAATGCCTCTAAGGCCTCCCGCTCTTCTATGGTTAACGAAGGTTTAGACAGAAAAAAAACACCTATTCCCACCAAAACTGCAGCTATTGCGGCAATGGCGGTGCGGCTTAAAAATGGTTTTCTTTCATTGGGTAACGCTATCGGCTTAGGTGCCATTTCTTTCTTGGCTATCGTAAGGGCACGAAAAAGTGGTTTATATTGTTGCAAATGCGAAGCCACTTCATCTCCCGCAAAATATTTGTGCAATACTGCTTCTTCTTCCAGCGTAGACGCTCCTTCAAAATAAGCATCCAGCAATCGTTCTATTTTACTTGACTCCATATTGGTATGTTTTAATCATTGCCTCGCGCACTGCTTTTCTTGCTCTTGATAAAGCCACGCGAACTGCCGTTTCATTACTATCTAAAAGTTTGGCGATTTCTTCAAATTCATAATTTTCTACATCGCGCAATTGCAAAACAATTCGCTGTTGTGTTGGTAGATTTGCCATGATTTTAAAAACCAGTGCAACACCCTCTTCTGCTTCCAGATTTCTTTCTATACTTTCTTTTGACTCGTAATTACTATGAACAATAGTCAAATTAGAGGCTTGTTTGGATTTAAGTCGGTCCAGACAGTAATTTTTAGTGATTGTAACTGCAAAAGCTTCCGGACTGCGATAAGACGGCAGGCTATCTCTTCCTTTCCACAACTTGTAATACACTTCCTGAATGGCATCTTCGGCCTCATCATCAGAAACCAAAATTCGCTTTGCCAGACGGAAAAGCTTGTCCTTAAAAGGCATTACAACGTTTATAAATTCTGCTTTATTCATTTTATGCGGCTTAGTACAAGGCCTATATTGATAGGACGAAATTCTATTCTATTTGTTACATTAAAAAACGTCCAAATTGAACAAAAAATCCACTGAATCTTTCAATGCTCAGTAATTGGCGTTTCACCAAAGTTAGAAAGAAACAAAGCTATTGTAAGAGAAACTTTTCTGCTTCGATGCTACAAGCTTTGTAAAACATCAGGATTTCGATTTTCTGATTCGCACTCCACATCTCAAAAACTATTTCTATTTTTACTCAAAGCACTCATAACCATCAACCTCAATTCCCTGACCAATGAAAACCATTCGAATAATCGCTATACTTCTAAGCTCCTTTCTCCTCCTTTCTTGTTTTCAAGATATGGATGATAAAGAACAAACCGCCTCCACTTATGAAATTCAGGATTTTATTCATCGCGGACTCAACTACTTCTACCTCTACAAGACCGATACGCCGGAATTGGCAGATGATTATTTTCCGGACACTGCAGCAAAAGAAAGTTTTCTCAGACAATTTGCTTCTCCTGAGTCGCTTTTTGAATACTTAATTTCTCCACAAGATCGGTTCAGTCGCCTTTTTCCGGATTATGTAGTTATTGAAAACCTTCTCGCCGGCGTCAGTATGAGTAACGGAATGGAATTTGGACTTGTTTATTTTCCTGATAACAGCAGAAATGTATTCGGATATGTGCGTTATGTTCTTCCCAATTCTCCGGCAGCAGATAAGGGATTAAAAAGAGGAGATCTGTTTACCGGAGTTAACGGCTCCCAGCTCAATGAAAGCAATTACAGCCAACTCCTTTCAACCGATTCTTATACCATTCAATTGGCTACTTTTAACGGAACCTCCTTTGATTTGACAGGTGAGGAAGTGGCTTTACATAAAGTGCAGTATGATGAAAATCCTATTTATCGCTCCCGAATTATTGAGTTGGAAGGAAGGAAAATAGGGTACCTGATGTATTCTTCTTTCATTCGTCGATACGATACAGAATTAAATGATGTTTTTGGACAATTTAAAGCGGAAGGTATCACAGATCTAGTACTGGATCTTCGATATAATGGAGGAGGATCGGTTGAAACGGCCACAGACCTGGCATCTATGATCACCGGGCAGTTCAACGGTCAACTCTTCTACTCTGAAATTTGGAATCCGGACCGCCAAGAGCAATTTGGAGGAGTAGGACTTTTTGACAACAAAATCAGTACCGGTGCCAATATCAACAGTCTTAATTTGAACCAAGTATATATTCTGACAACCAGAAGTTCGGCATCAGCGAGTGAATTGGTAATAAATGGATTGAATCCTTACATCAACACTGTTCAAGTAGGAGATACTACTACAGGGAAGTTTCAGGCATCTTTTTTAATGTATGATGCTCCTGCTCCTTTTTTCTCTAGGTCGCAAGCCTCTCCCTATCATACCTATGTCATGCTTCCATTGGTTTTTAAAACCGCAAATAAAGTAGGGCACACAGACTTTATAAACGGACTCGCACCCCATATAGCATTAAAAGAGAATTTTTTTAATCTGGGTGAACTTGGAGATCCTGACGAACCTTTGCTGGCTGCAGCCTTAAGCAATATGGGAATTTCTCCAAAACCACAAAAACCACACACACACTTCCCAAAACCACTCTCAGGTAGCACGGAAATGAAAACCTTAAATGGAATAATGACAATAGACAACGAATAGATCTACATAGAAAACAATGACCGTTTCCAACAAGTTATCAGCGTTGAAAACGGTCAATATCATTTATTGAAGATCGTTTCTCTATGTCATCTTCTTTTCCAATTACTTATTCATTGAAATAAATACCTCCCGGAATCACTCCTACTTCAAAATCATACAGTTTCTCTCCATTTGACAGGTCATACACATACATCTTCCCGTTACTGGCAAAGTCTCCGGCGTCTGTTGCAAACAGTTTTCCGTCTTTCGCTGTCATTGCATAAAAATATCCATCTAGAACAGGAGTCGGATTTGCTGTGATAGCTCCGGCACTGAGTTTATATACTTTCCCGTTAAGATTGAAAAACAACATATCACCATCTGCAGTCAGATGCTCGGGATGATCCGTTGTTTCAAAATCAATACGCTCCACCACCGTTTCTGTAGTTAAATCAATTTTAGATAAGGTACCTGCAGTTTCGTCTCCCGTATAATCAGGTTTTCCGCCACCAAGAACATATAAGAAGTTTCCGATTTTCACCATGGAATTAGGTGCGTCTCCCACAGTAATCGTGTTTTCTACTACACCACCTGAAATCACTGATATGATGTGATGATGCCCATATCCGCCTTGATGAGCCACATAAATTCGATTATTGTTTACCAGCATTTTCTCGGGACCAAAAGGAACGGAAATCGTTGAGGTGACGGTATTGGACTGTAAGTCTACCACAGCCACATAATCATCAGATTCGTTCATTGGGTCTCCCCAGTTCGTTACATACCCGATATTTGAATCCGTGGCTACAAAATGACGCGGGTTGTCGAGTCCTGAAGCAACTGTTCCGGCGGCTTCGAAACTATATCGGTCTGCAACCATCATGCGGTTGGAATTATTTGCTACGATATAGGCCTTTCCGTTCTCAAAACCAATACTATTCACAACATTTCCCAGATCTATGCCATTTACTTTCTTATAAATGTCCTTCTCCACTCGGGAATAGTCTTCGGAAATAAAAGTTACAGTCCCGCTCCCACTTCCGAAAGGACCTTCATTGCTAACTAAAATTCCTTTTTGATAAGCTGCCGTCGGTATCGGATCCGGATCATTATCGATACGATCGTCTTGATCTTTTGTACAACTTGTAAAAAATAAGCCTGCAAGAGCTAGCGAAAAAATTGAATACCTGAGTGTTTTCATTTAATAAATATTAAAATTAATGTATAGTTGAATATTTCGGGAGGGCATGGGTCTGTATGCAACATTTTCATAATATACATTGAAAATATTCTTTACTGCCCCACCCCATTCCAGAGTTTTTGATAATTGATATCCAAATCCGGCATTGACGACTTGGTAACCGTCAACTATGGCCGAATTGTCGGTAGTAGTAAATGCCGGTCCGTTATAGAGAAACTGTGAATACAGTAGTGTTTTTTTTGTTTCGAAAGAGACTAGCCCGTGTGCGGTGTGGTATGGAACGTAGATGAGTTGCTTGTTTTTTTCTACATCACTGGCATCTGTATATGAATAACCTGCGTTCAGGTGCAAGTAGCCGAAATCCCGAAAATGATGGGCATAAGTGATTCGAAATTCTACTCCCTTATTTTCTGCTCTTGCGATATTTTCCGGTTTCCAGACCACCGGAGTCACAGGTACCCATTTGATCATGTCCTTCGAATGGATATAATAGACTGATAAATCAAATACGAAAGATTTATAGCATACCTCCTGCCCTACCTCGGCCTGATAGGATGTTTCGGGATTGAGGTGCGGGTTCCCTCCAGATACCCAAAAGAGATCGTTAAAGGTTGGCACTCGGTAGTTCTTGCTTCCGTTGATTCTTAGATGATATGCGGAATTTACCTTCCACAGCGCATCGGCAGAAAAGAGTAACGGATTGTCAAAATCGTTTAGAAACTCCCGACGCAGATTTAATCCGTAATCCAGATTTTCTAAAAGCTTGTGATTCCATAAGAGAAGTAATGCCAATGTATTTCGCTTATGTGCTCCGGTATTGTCTCCTTCGGCATCCGTAAAAGAATATTCGGCCTTTGCATTCATGCGAATTTTTTCTGTTAATGCACGTTCCAATGCGGTATTGGCTACCAGAGTATGTGCCCTACCTGTGTCATAAAGCCCTTTCTTTTTATTCGGGTAATAGCGAAATTCTTCAAATACATGAGCCATTCCGGTTGTAGATTTCCAAGTTCCTTCTAGTTCATACTGAACTAAATTGCGAGTGTGGTAGTCTTTATAACCATCTTTTCCCAACGTTGTCAAACTACCGGAAAAGTTTCGATCGTTATACACATATTCCGAATTCCACCCTATGCGCCCCCGACCGAACTTCTTCGCCATGTTCATCTTGGTTCCGAAACGGAGGTATTCCCCGTGAGTATTGAACATATCTGTGCCGAGATAGGGATAGTCGTTTTTAGAACTTATAAAATTAGTACCTGCATTCAGGTAAAAGTTCTCTGATCTAAGGGTGTATTCTCCTCCGGCTTCCGTAGTTTCAAAGCTTCCGTATCCTAAATGAAATTTTGCTTCCTCTTTTTTTGTTCCAAAGGAAAAAGTATTATTCAAATGAACGCTTCCGCCCACTGCACCGCTTCCGTAACCCACTCCTCCGCCGCCACTTCTGATAATTATCTCATCATAAGCTCCGGGAGCTATCACATTAAAATCGGTTTGTCCGGTGAAATGGGAATTAATATTAATTCCATTCCATATTACGGCCGTCTGCGCTGCATTGGTTCCTCTAAATGAAGGAGACGATACCATTCCGGCACCATTCTCTTTGAAATAAATAAAAGAATTGTATTGCAACACCTCGGTTAGCGAAAAAGAATTCCGCTCTACAGAAGATTTGCCAATTCTATTTTGCGTAAATCCGGACCAGAAATTTTCCAATTTAGAGTCAGTCAGAAATACCTCATCTAAATGTTGTAAGGAATCCAATTGCGCCTGTACAGCGTGGCCGAACAAGAAAATTAATAATATTATAAACCTAGATTTCCACATAAAGCTTCCACTTTTGTCCCGAAAGATGGATCATTTTTTGTGGTATTGGCAGGTCTCCTGGCTCGTCAATTGCTACCTTCCCGCCTAAAAAAGCAGTGGTGTGAAGAATGCATTCCAATAAATGGCGACTTACAGTTGCGGGAACAGCACAGGTTTTGCACCTGTTTCCCTATTATGAACACGCGTTTAAAAGCGCTTTAGGTTCACCAAAACCGCAACAAAGATAAGCCTTATCATTTCATTTTTGGGCATCTGTTTTTTAAAAAGAAGCGAAATCTATCGGGTTGTTCTACCTTTGTGGTTCTAAAGCCGGAAAACTGATGATATTTCGATTGCTATGGCTATTGCCTGTTTTTTTATGTACCGTATCTTGTAAAAATCCCACAACTTCCGCAACTTCGGATACAGCGGAAGGAAAGGAACTAACGCGACATGCCGAAAGTTTTAGCCTCCTGGATTATGGATCCTATAAAATTCTCATCATCAAGCAAGCGTGGCCTGATGCTGATAAAGAATTCAAATATTTGCTGCTCGGCAAAGACGAAGTGAAACCCAATCAGGAAACTTTTGATGCGGTAATCGAGGTACCTGTTAGGAGTTTGGTTGTTACCTCCACCACTCACCTTCCGTCTTTGGAAATGCTAAAGGCAGAAGAAAAACTGATCGGGTTTCCGAACCTTAACTACATCTCTTCTCCCAAGATCAGAGGGCAAATTGAAGCCGGAAAAGTGCGTGAGTTGGGAAAAAATGAAGACATCAATACCGAGGTCCTCATCGATCTCTCTCCGGCCGTGGTAGTTGGATTTGCTATGGACGGAAGCAATCCTGCTTTCACTACCATTCAAAATACGGGTATTCCCGTTTTGTATAATGCGGATTGGACAGAGAATTCCCCGTTAGGTAAAGCGGAGTGGATCAAATTCTTTGGTGCTCTACTGGATAAAGATGCAGAAGCAGAAGATGCTTTTTCTCAAATTGAGACTGCTTATCAGGAAGCAAAATCGCTGGCCACCAATACCACTGATCGGCCCACTGTCCTCAGTGGCGCCATGTTTCAGGACGTATGGCATCTTCCAAAAAGCGATAGCTGGGGCGCACAGTTTATAGCTGACGCCGGCGGTGATTATTTATGGAAAAGTTCTCGCGGCACCGGTGCCCTTTCTCTAAGTCCGGAAGCCGTGTTGGATAGAGCTGTAGATGCTGATGTATGGATTGGTCCCGCTCATTTTTATTCTTTCGACGCGATGTCTAAGTCCAACAAGGTATATGAGCAATTCAAAGCTTTTAGAAATAGAGAAGTTTATACTTACACAGCAAAAAAGAATGCCTTTGGCGGTATTGAATATTTTGAACTCGCCCCAAATCGTCCGGATCTGGTACTGAAAGACTTGATAAAAATTTTTCATCCACAACTTCTTCCGGAGTACCAACTTTATTTTTTTGAGAAACTTCAATAATGAATTCCACCGGCACATATAAGATTCATTTTGTGGTGCTGACTTTTCTATTGTTGGCTGCCTTTTTTCTCAACCTCACTCTTGGCTCTGTGGCAATTCCTTTTTCGGAAATCCTCAAATCTTTTTTCGGGAGCGGAGCGAGTAAAGAGAGTTGGAACTATATCCTCCTAAATTACCGCCTTCCTAAGGCCATAACTGCGATGATTACCGGGGGGGGGCTGAGTGTTGCCGGACTTCTGATGCAAACCCTGTTTCGGAATCCGCTTGCCGGACCTTATGTTCTGGGAATCAGTAGCGGCGCCGGTCTCGGAGTGGCTATTCTTGTGTTGGGGGCGGGAGCCTTAGGTGGAGTTTTTGCTACTTTCCTCCTCTCCCCGTGGAGTTTAGTAATCGTCGCCGGTTTGGGAAGTTTTTTAGTGCTTGTGGCCGTAATGGCAGTATCTATGAAAATAAAAGATACCATGTCAATTTTAATTATCGGACTTATGTTTGGAAGTCTGACTTCCGCAGTTGTAGCCGTACTATCTTATTTTAGCAATGCGCAACAATTACAACAATACATTTTTTGGTCTTTTGGAAGTCTGGGGAACCAGTCGTGGGAGCGAGTATGGATTCTGTTGTTTTGTTTCTGTGCAGGGCTGCTTCTAAGTGTTCTTTCCGGAAAATCTTTAAACTCTCTTCTCCTTGGGGAAAATTATGCACGAAGTATGGGACTTCGATTAAAACGTACCACCTTGCTCTTGATTTTAGCTACCAGCATCCTTGCGGGAGCAATCACGGCCTTTGCGGGACCCATTGCTTTCGTTGGTCTTGCAGTGCCGCATCTGGTGCGTCAAGTTTTTAGAACCGCCAATCATTTTATCCTCATTCCCGCAGTACTTCTTTTCGGAAGTTTCCTGATGTTGCTTTGTGATACTGTAGCACAATTGCCTTTTAGCTCCTACACTCTGCCGATCAATGCCATCACCTCCATAATTGGTGCTCCTGTTGTAATTTGGCTTCTCGTACGAAAGAAAAAAATGTTCTTCTAATGAAAAATAATCCAAGTCCAATTTTGACTGTCGAAAACCTCAGTGTCGGTTATCAGAAATCAAACGGGAAATTAATCATCGCAGATCAAATTGATTTCCATTTGGATCGCGGGACATTAACTGCCTTAGTTGGCGCAAACGGAATTGGAAAAAGTACTCTCGTTCGAACACTTACTGCCATGCAGCCGCGTCTGGGAGGTAATATTTTGATATGTGGCAAGGAATTGAAATCTTTCTCCCCTGTGGAGCTCGCTCGAAAATTAAGCGTTGTGCTCACAGAACACCCGGCGTCTAAGAATTTATCAGTTTTCGAGCTCATTGCATTAGGCAGACAACCTCATACAAACTGGATGGGAAATTTAACACCCGCTGATAGGGAGGCCATAGATTTCGCGATGGAAATTACCGACACCCTCGTTTTAAAGGAAAAAAAATGCTATGAACTAAGTGACGGACAGCTTCAAAGAGTGGCTATTGCCAGGGCACTGTCTCAGGATACGCCGATCATTATTCTCGACGAACCCACAACCCATCTCGATATTTATCACCGTGCCTATATTTTCAAATTGATGCGAAAACTGGTAAATGAATACAGAAAAACAATTTTCTTCTCAACCCATGAAATTGATCTTGCCATTCAACTTAGTGATAAAATGGTTGTTATGACCGGCGAAGAAACCTATTTCGATACCCCTTGCGCCTTAATTGACAACAACCACTTCAATCATCTCTTTCCGGAAGACACCATTCAGTTTGATAAAGTTAACGGTAGATTTGGTATTAGAGACAGAATGTAAAGCTTAAGCGGAATTCTATCCAAACTTATCTCCTTCCAAACCGCTTTCGATATTCTTACTTCTTCAAATAAAATTACCGGCAATTTCGATTCATGGATTCCAAATCGAAGAACGAAAGTCCTTATTTTCCGTCTTTTGTCTTTTGTCTAAAATCTAATGTCTGACCTCTCAAAACAACAACCCCTGCCCTGTTTCATCAATTTTTGAATCATCAGAATTTTTCGTTAATTCAGATTTAGAAGCTTTTTCAGGCACCACTTCCTCCGGCTCCTCAACTTCCATTTCTTCCGGCTCCTCAGGCTCAGGCTCTTCGTAAGGCAACGCCTCCAATGCATTGATTTCTAAAACTTTTTCTTTGGTTAGCTGATTCCCCATTGCCGTAATTCCTTTAATGGCAATGAATTGTTCCAAATCAACTTCCAAATTTTCCTCGCGTTCCTGTCCTCGTTTTTTAACGAAAACAACTTCGGCTACAGGACGGTAGTCTGTAAATATTTTCTCCAGATACGAATTTGGATGTTCCGTTATGATAGTTTCTTCTTTGTCGGGATTTTCAATCAGGAATCTTTTTACGTAAAAAAGTTCCTTCTCGCCTTCCCAGTGAATGGCCGTAATCGGTTTATTGGGTTTCCATTTCTCCAAAACAATCATATCGTCATCAAAACGCAGTGTCAAATCCGGAATTACGGTTTTTACTACACCTTTTTGATTGATAATAAGAAGTCTGTCATCGTTTTTAAATTCTCCAAGAAGTTCCCCGCGCTCATCCACATTCAACCTTTGAACGGTATCATCAAACCAGATTTTTCGTGGTTTTAATGTGGAAAGTCCCTTTTCTTTAAGTTCGATTCGCTTAATTGGATATTTTGTAACAATATTTCCTTTTGAGTTTCGGCCTTTGACCAGTTGGTCTGCGAAATCTAAATCGAATTTGATTTTTTTGATGCTTCCTGTCTGTCGCAAGTGTACCGTTACCATTTCTGCCTCTCCATTCGGATTTGCAGTGAAATAAAGAATTTTGGAACCCTTTGCGCCGTTTGTCATATCATACTCGCGGTCACGCGTTGTGGAAGTAACGGAAAATCGTTTTACATAGGACGCTCCCTTCGTTCCGTCGCGGTAAATCAGGTTATAAATGGTGCGTTTGTCTTTCTTTTTAAAGACCGCAACGTGGATAATATCTTTCCCGACAAACGTTTTGGCATCAACTTTTGTAACCATCATTTTTCCGTCTTCGGTAAACACAATAATGTCGTCGATATCACTACAATCGGCAACGTATTCATCTTTTCTCAAACTCGTTCCGACAAATCCTTCTTTCCGGTTTACGTATAATTTAGTGTTTCGAATAACCACTTTGGTCGCTTCGATATCATCAAAAATTCGGATTTCTGATTTTCGCTCACGCCCGACCCCGTAGGTTTTTTTGATTCGCTTAAAAAACTCGATAACGTAATCAATCAGATTCTCCAGATGATGTTTTACCTGAGCGATTTGGTCTTCAAGAGCATCAATTTTTTGCTGTGCCTTTTCGATATCAAATTTGGAAATACGCTTGATTCGAATTTCCGTTAGGCGTACAATATCTTCCTCGGTAACCGCTCTTTTTAAATGAGTGGTATGGGGTTTTAATCCATCGGCAATAGCGCGAATGACTCCTTCCCAGGTTTCTTCCTCCTCGATATCGCGGTAAATCCTGTTCTCTATGAAAATTCGCTCCAGCGATGCAAAATGCCATTGTTCCTCAAGTTCGTCAAGTTGAATCTCGAGTTCTCTTTTTATCAGCTGTACCGTGCGCTCCGTGCTGCGTTTCAGCATTTCTGTGACTCCGATAAACAACGGCTTATTGTCTTCAATCACACATCCCAGAGGCGAAATGGAAGTCTCGCAACTTGTAAAGGCATAAAGTGCATCAATTGTTTTATCAGGTGAAATTCCGGAAGGAAGATGAATCAAAATCTCTACTTCTGCAGCGGTATTGTCTTCAATTTTTTTAATCTTAATTTTCCCGCGTTCGTTTGCCTTCAGAATAGTGTCAATGAGTGACGACGTGTTCGTTCCGAAAGGAATTTCAGTAATGACCAGTGTGTGCTTATCAAGCTGATTAATTCGTGCCCGGCTTCGGATTCTTCCGCCACGCAATCCATCATTATATGCTGTAACATCCACAATTCCACCCGTCGGGAAATCCGGGAAAATTTGAAATTTCTTTCCCTGAAGATGTTTTATAGACGCATCAATGAGTTCGTTAAAGTTGTGTGGTAAAATCTTTGTAGAAAGTCCCACAGCAATTCCTTCCGCGCCTTGGTTCAGCAACAAAGGAAATTTAACCGGCAGATTTATCGGTTCCTTTCGCCGGCCGTCGTAGGATGCCTGCCAATTTGTGATTTTTGGATTGTATAGAATTTCCAGTGCAAACTTCGAAAGTCTTGCTTCAATATATCGTGGTGCCGCTGCGCCGTCGCCGGTGAGAATATTTCCCCAGTTTCCCTGAGTGTCAATCAGCAAATCTTTTTGTCCGATTTGCACCATAGCATCGCCAATACTCGCATCTCCGTGTGGGTGATACTGCATCGTGTGCCCGACAATATTTGCAACTTTGTTGTAACGACCGTCATCCAAGTCTTTCATAGACTGCATAATGCGGCGTTGTACGGGTTTGAATCCGTCCTCAATCGCCGGCACGGCACGCTCCAGAATTACGTAGCTTGCATAGTCCAGAAACCAGTCACGATACATTCCCGTGACCTTGGTAATGGTTTCTTCTGATGTTTTATTTTCTTCGTTTAAGGCTTCAAGGCCTTCTTTATCGAGTTCTTCACTCATTTATTTTCTCTAACTTTAAATTAATGAGATTAAACCTCCACTTCATCCAGTTCCACTTTCAGATTTTCGATGATAAATTCCTGTCTGTCCGGCGTATTTTTTCCCATATAAAACGAAAGTAATTCTTCAATACTCATCGCTTTGTCGAGCATCACAGGATCCAGACGCATATCTTCTCCAATGAAATTCTTAAACTCATCCGGCGAAATTTCTCCAAGTCCTTTAAATCGGGTGATTTCGGGATTTGGTCTTAATTTTTCTATAGCTGCGATGCGTTCCTCCTCGGTATAGCAATAAATCGTTTCTTTCTTGTTTCTCACGCGGAACAACGGTGTTTGCAAAATGTACAAATGCCCTTCTTTAATCACTTCCGGAAAGAATTGCAGGAAGAACGTAATCAATAATAACCGGATGTGCATTCCGTCCACATCCGCATCCGTCGCGATTACAATGTTGTTGTAACGCAAATCTTCAATAGAATCTTCAATATTCAGTGCTGCCTGAAGCAGGTTAAATTCCTCATTTTCATAGACGATTTTTTTCGTCATTCCATACGTATTCAGCGGTTTTCCTCGCAAAGAGAAAACTGCCTGCGTATTCACATCGCGACTTTTTGTAATACTTCCACTCGCTGAATCTCCCTCCGTAATAAACAAAGTCGATTCCAGATTCCGTTCGTTTTTTACATCGTGAAGGTGGACACGGCAATCGCGTAATTTTTTATTGTGCAGACTCGCCTTTTTGGCACGGTCTCTCGCCAGCTTTCGAATGCCGCTTAGCTCCTTCCGCTCCCGCTCTGCCTGAACAATTTTTTTCTGAATTTCATCGGCAACATCGTGATTCTTGTGAAGGAAATTATCCAAATAAGTTTTTACGAAATCGTTGATGTACGTCCGAACGGTTGGCAAATCTCCTCCCATATCGGTACTTCCTAATTTCGTTTTTGTCTGACTTTCAAAAACCGGTTCCATCACTTTGATACTGATGGCTGCCACAACAGATTTTCGAATGTCACTTGCGTCGTAATTTTTATTGTAATATTCACGGATGGTTTTGACCAAAGCTTCGCGAAAAGCGTTCAGGTGCGTTCCTCCCTGAGTGGTGTTTTGTCCGTTTACAAAACTGTGATATTCTTCGCTGTATTGTGTTCTGCTGTGCGTCAGTGCAATTTCGATATCTTCGCCTTTCAAATGGATAATCGGATAGGCCATATCTTCTTCACTGATGGTTTCCTGAAGCAAATCCTTAAGACCATTTTCAGAATAAAATTTTTCTCCGTTAAAATCAATCGTGAGGCCGGGATTCAGATAAACATAGTTTTTCAGCATCCGAACGACATATTCTGTTCGGAATTTGAAATTTTTGAAAATCGCTTCGTCGGGTGTAAAGAAAATGGTCGTTCCTTTTCTTCGCGACGTTTCTTCGATGTCCATTTCCTGAACCAGTTCGCCGGCAGAAAACTCCGCTGCTTTTAACTGATTGTCCCGCACAGATTCCACTTTGAAAAAAGTAGAAAGTGCATTTACCGCTTTTGTACCGACACCATTGAGTCCTACGGATTTTTTAAAAGCACGGGTGTCATATTTTCCTCCGGTATTCATTTTGGAAACAACATCCACCACTTTCCCCAGTGGAATCCCCCGACCAAAATCGCGAACTTTTACTTCCTTATCCTTAATTCGGACTTCAATTGTTTTTCCGGAACCCATCACGAATTCGTCGATAGAGTTATCGATAACTTCCTTTAAAAGAATATAAATTCCGTCATCCGGCGAAGACCCGTCTCCCAATTTCCCAATATACATTCCCGGACGCATTCGGATGTGTTCTTTCCAGTCCAGCGAACGAATATTCTCTTCTGTATAGGTGTTACTCATAGTATTTTTTCGATGCGCTAAGATAGTTAATCGAAACCGATTTTCGGACGAAGGACCGCTTTGCTAAAAGACAAAGGACGAAAGACTTGTTCTTTAAAAAAGAGCAAATAATTCCATTGATTTTGCAGTTTGTCGGTTGAAAAATCGGCTCGCAGAAATATAATCTTTTCTTTTAAACTAACAAATAATTCAAAACCTTGTTCTGCTAAAGTTCCTGTAAATGCCGATGATATTCCCTTTAGATTTTATAATTTCATAGCTTCAAATACAGTTCTGAATGGAATTCATTGATTATTATAAAATCCTCGGCGTCGATAAAAATGCAACTGCCGATCAAATAAAGAAAGCTTATCGCAAGAAAGCCCGAAAGCTGCATCCCGATTTAAATCCGGATGACCCTAAAGCTCAACAAAAATTTCAACAATTAAATGAAGCCAACGAAGTATTAAGCGATCCCGAAAAGCGTAAAAAATACGACCAGTATGGAAAAGATTGGCAACACGCCGATGCCTATGAACATGCACGCCAGCAGCAGCAACAGCAACAAGGCGGATTTGGTGGTTTCGGTGGTGGTGGATTTGGCGGCGGACAACAAACCTACACTTCCGGCGACTTTGATGAAAGTCAATTTTCAGATTTTTTTGAATCGATGTTTGGTGGCGGTGGATTTTCACGCGGAGGCAGACGTTCCGGGCCTTCTCAATTTAAAGGTCAGGATTTGAACGCCACTTTACGACTGAATCTGACAGATACTTTAGAGAGTAAAAAACAAACCATAACGCTCGGCGAAAAGAAAATCCGACTTACCATACCTGCCGGTGTGGAAGACGGGCAGACAATCCGCATCAAAGGTCACGGCGGCGAAGGAATGAACGGCGGACCAAAAGGCGACTTGTACATTACCTTCGAAATTTTCAACGATACTGCTTTCAAAAGACTCGGAAACGACTTGTATTTGGATAAAACCATTCCTTTATACACGGCCGTTCTTGGCGGTGACATCACTGTTGACACACTAACGGGAACTGTGAAATTAAAAGTAAAACCGGGAACGCAAAATGACAGCAAAGTAAAATTATCCGGAAAGGGAATGCCGGTTTATAAGAAGAATGATCAGTTTGGCGATTTATACCTGACTTATCAGGTGGAAATCCCGTCTAATCTATCAGCACGTGAAAAAGAACTATTTGAAGAACTTTCAAAATTGAGATAATGGCGACAGAGAAATATATTTTAGTGAGACAATATTCTGAACATTCAAGAATAGAACCAGATTTCATTCAATCCTTGTTTGAATATGAACTTGTATTTCCCGAAGAGCGTGATGATGAAATGTTTATCGACGAAAACGACATCAACGAAATCGAAAAAATGTTTCGGCTACATCGGGATTTAGGACTGAATTACGAAGGTCTCGGCGCTGTGAATGAAATGCTTAACAGAATCCACGAACTTCAACAAGAAATGGAAAAGTTGCGTAAGCGACTGAGATTGTACGAATGAGAACCTGAACTTGAACTTGAATTTGAAGTAGCAAAGACTTGATGGGGTTTAAAATCCTTTAGTTTTTGTGTCCTTTGTCCTTCATCCTTTGTCCTTTGTCAACAGAAACCTACACATTGAATCGGAAATGCATCACATCTCCGTCTTGAACGATGTATTCTTTCCCTTCCACACCCATTTTTCCGGCTTCTTTTACTTTTGCCTCACTTCCGTATTTTACAAAGTCATCATATTTAATGACTTCAGCACGGATAAAACCTTTTTCGAAATCGGAGTGAATAACTCCTGCCGCCTGTGGTGCGGTTGCGCCTACGGGAATCGTCCAGGCACGCACTTCCTTAACGCCGGCGGTAAAATACGTCTGTAGATTTAGGAGTTTATATGCACTTCGGATTAATTTAGATGAACCCGGCTCATCAAGCCCCATATCTTCTAAAAACATTTGGCGCTCTTCATATGTCTCAAGTTCGGTGATATCGGCTTCTGTGGCAACCGCGAGAATTAATACCTCGGCATTTTCTTTTGCTACCGCCTCCTTTACCATCTCCACATATTTATTTCCTGTAGCCGCCGAATCTTCGTCAACGTTACACACATACAACACCGGTTTATCAGTGATAAGCTGCATATCGTTTACAAATTCTTCCCGTTCATCATCAGTTAATTCGATGGCACGAACTGAAATTCCGGCTTCGAGTCCTTGTTTTATTTTTTGCAGGGCCGCTTGTTCTTTCTGAGCTTCTTTATTTCCGGTACGTGCAGCTCGCTTCACTTTTTCCAGCTTTTTATCAACCGTTTCCAAGTCTTTCAGCTGAAGTTCCATATCGATAGTTTCCTTATCGCGAATGGGATTTACGCTTCCATCCACGTGCACGATATTGTCGTTATCAAAACATCTCAGCACATGCAGAATGGCATCAGTTTCTCGAATATTTCCCAGAAATTGGTTACCGAGTCCTTCCCCTTTTGATGCACCTTTTACGAGCCCGGCTATATCCACGATTTCCACAGTTGCAGGAAGCACGCGCTCCGGCTTCACAAGTTCTTCAAGCTTTAGCAATCGCGGATCGGGAACGTTTACCACACCGATATTCGGCTCTATGGTACAAAATGGAAAGTTTGCACTTTGAGCTTTTGCATTACTTAAACAATTGAACAGCGTCGATTTACCCACGTTTGGCAATCCTACAATACCTGCTTTCATTTCTACGGATTTTTAAGGGTGCAAATATACTATTAAAGAACGTTGGTAGAAACCGAAAAATGCTAGAATAAATTATCAAAGCATTATAAGGCTGTTGTAATAATTTAACAACTATCGTCGGTAATTTTGAAAATAATCATTAATAAAAACAATTATGAAACGATTTATCATCATTACAGCGTTATTAGTCGGAACTATATCTTTCGCTCAGACTAATAAAAATACTGAAACCGAGACTGTAATCACCAAAAAAACAATTACTGATAATAAAGGGACTCGCACCGCTACTAAAAGCGAATCGCAAACGCGAAACCAAAAAATGCGATTGTCGGAAAAAGATGCCAATAAAGTGAACCAAACCGTGATTATGGAACCGGCAGAAGTCAACACAAGTGTCAGTTATGACTTTGAAGGGGAGCGCTTTCAATTTATCAATCAGGAAGATCGGGAAGGCTATCGTTTAATGACTATCAAAGACAATGCTCAAGATAAAGAATATGCTATCATTAAACCCACCACTCAGAATGGTTATTACATTATCTCAAAAGACGGAAAGTCATCTTTCGGATATTTTAATGACGAAGGTAATTTTGTAGTAGAACGTTATGATGAAAAAGCGGATAAGGTAATTTCGGATGTATATCGGCTCAATAAAAAAGATCTGAAATCAAAGAACAAGTAGGAACAAAATATTTCTTTTGATACCAAGAGACCCTTGAACGGGTCTTTTTTTATTGAAATAAGTTTCGATCCCTATTTGTTTTCATTCAGCTATAGGAGGAAATTGATTTTATTTAAAAGTTGGCTTCTTTTCAACTTATCAAGGATTACCTATTATTGCTCTTCTTGAAAAAAATGAGTCAGCTTTCTCTATGAAGATGATCGAATTATAGTTCTTCACTTTGAGACATCCTTTTGGTATAAGAAGGTAAGTATGGTTCTACAAAGAGATGATCCTTTATAAAATGCAAAAAGACCCGTTTCCGGGTCTCTTCGCGTTACCAATTAATTAAGTTACTCTCTTATCAAACGATAAGTTTGTGCTTCTCCCTCAAACTTCAATGTTACAAGATAAACTCCTGAAGCTAGGGTGTCATTTACATTTACTGTAATCTTATTTGACGAACAATCCAGGTTGCTGTTGAAGATCTGTCTTCCTGCCATATCGGCTATACTCACTTCTACTTGTTCTCCATTAAGTTTTGGAGCGTGGATATAGAAGGTTTCAGCATTCAACGGGTTCGGGAATAAACGGATACCTGCCAGAGCGTGGTCTTCCACACCCAGTCTGTTTTCAACGCGAATACTGAATCTACTTGTAGCGCGGCTTTCTTCGTTACTATCAATTTGGAAGTTGACCAGAGTTTCGCCTGCGGCAAGTAAAGTACTGTTACCCGTGTAGATATCATCGAGATAGAAGATGTTATTTTCCAATCCGGTGACATCAATTTTCAAAGTATATGAGCTAAAGCTATATCCACTAGTGTACAGTTGATAAACTTCTGTGGCTACCGGCATTTCTCTTTTTTCGATGCTCAACAGATTTCCGTTGTTATCTATTGCCATATTCTCTCTAAAGTTCATCGGTTTTGTGGCATCAACCAGAGTGATTGCGTTGCTATAGGTCGGATCAAACATCAATGTGAATCCATCATGCGGACGTTTTCCATTTTCATAATTGTTCTCGGCAAATAGCATAACATTAATCATGTTTCTTTCGTTGAATCCATTTCCGTTTATGTTAGTAGTAGTATGGTTACCCGGTGCTTTGGCATTTTCAGTGAATTTGATAGCTGAGGCCCCTGCAGCTGCCGTTTGGAATTGTGCTCCTTGTCCGGGCTGCAAGTATTGGTTTGCAGGAGACATTTGACCGTTATTTCCTGCGGGTAATTGTACTGTAACATAGCCACCTTGTGTTCCATGTCCCGGGTCATAGACGTAGTAGTGATTCGGATTCACATTTGTTGATTGTGCGAATACCGCATTCACATCTACCGCACTTTGGTAAGGGTTTCCAAACATTGCGAACTCTCCTAAAGCAGTTGTTGTAAAGTTCTGTGTCCGGTCGCCTTTGTGCAGCATTCCTGTTGCTCTTAATGTAGTTTGATCTGACTCAACTACCGGATTATCCAAGTTAATGCTTCTATCTCCACGGATAAACATCAAATAGGGTGTTCCAGCAGAAAGCGTATTGGTATTGGTGTTGGCGATAGGCACGAATTGTTGTTGTGCCAGATCTACTGTCCACATTGAAGGGTTTCCTGTCTGCGTGGCATCAAAACCATTAGTTTGATCTACAGTTGTTCCGGTAATATGGGTTCCATATCCGGGTGCCGGATTATGGGTACGACTTGTAGCACCTTCCTGCCAGTTGGCGTGGATTGAACTAGACGTTGTTACCGCTGAAGACACCATTCTGTACGAACGAACGTCTTGCATATAGCGTTCAACGGTGGCATTTCCGGTAATTGTTCCATTAATGACACCAAGCTCTCCGTTTCCGGTAGCGCTACTTTTGAAGGTCAAGTTACCGTCAATAGTCAAGTCTCCGTGAACGTTTAATATTCCAGTAACATCAAGTGATGCACCTGCATTCACAGTAACATTTTTTCCGGTTATACTGCCTACGGTTACTGCACCGTTAACAATGGTGATGTCATCGGATGCTGTTGCAGTTAAAGGATCCTGTGACCAAGCGCCGTTTTCGTAAACGTAGCCGGAGGATGGAGCTAGATCTACAGAAATATCATCTATAGACAAATACCACGGACTAAAAGTTGTCTGTCCTTTGATGCCAATATAATATGTCCCTGATGATGGCACCGAAAAGGTTTCACTAACTTCTTGATAATTCCCATTTGTAATATTCTGCGTTTTTATTATAGTCATTGCTGAAGCTGAAGCAGATGAACCGTAAGCTAAAGC
>DASRWC010000032.1:0-2854 GCA_035654795.1 Flavobacteriaceae bacterium | reverse complement strand
AAGTTTAGTTAAGTGACTGTGATTTAAATTAAATTTTTTAATCTGCCGTTCTGCCACAATTGCCAGGCCTGCCAGTATGGTTGCATTTGTGATCAAATCGACCAAAACAGCTCCCATTAATCCAAATAATGGCGTGAGGGTTACAATAGTCAGGAAGTTCACGACCATGGCTGCAAACATAACCCAAAACCGTAGATGTTGTTTTCCGAAACGAACGAGCAGCATCTCATAATTTACAAAAAGAAAACGCACCCCAACAGCGATGACTACCAAAACGTAGGCCTTTGAAAGCTCTGCCGATAGTTCCAGCTTTCCGACAGTTTCGAGAATTATCGGTTTAAAAAACCACATGCCTATCATGATTATAGTGGCAGCAACTCCCATAAGTCTCAAATATTTCCTAAACTCAGTCACCACCTGTTCATCTGCAGCTTTTTTCAGGTGGTATAACAGAACTTGAGAAAAAGTCACTACAAACAAAAGTATGGGAGCAATTACTATAAATATTTTTCTGAAAATGCCATAAACTTCCGGATCCATAAAATAGAACATCACAAACAACCCTATCTGCGTATATGATGTGGTCATTAGTTCCTGAAGACCGAAGTATAACCTCTCTTTTATGAGCTGGAAAGGAATAAAAAACGATTTTCGAATCTCATTCAATAGTATCGTGGTTGGGATGTATTTGGAAAAAAACATGAAAAGCGCAACAGCCAGATTTGATACAATCGCAAAGCCAAAAATCATAGGGATTGTGAGCTTATCTATTCCAAAATAAAAATAAACGAGAATCATGACTGTTACCCCCAGTAGGATTGCCGAAGCTTTTATTTCCTCTTTAAATCGACCAATGCTTTTTAAGAAGAAAAACAAGATTAAATTCAGCGAATAAACAAGGCCTAATAAAATGCCGTATATCAACAAGTCGTAATGTTCTATTTGAAAAGGAAGGAGTATCAGGTAAATTATAATAGAAATTAGGAAAAGAAAGCAAATCAATGCAATTGTCCTTCCCAATTGTCGAACGCGATCTTCAGGGTCAACATCTCCCAGAAGAAATGTTGTGCTGCCAAATGGGAGAATCCCCATGAGAATATTGGCAAGTGCCAGAATATAGGCGAAAACACCAAAATCATAATCGGTCAGGAGCGAAATCAGGATCAGGTTGAAAATCCACCTTGAGCCAAATTGCATTCCTTGAGAAAGGTTATTAAAAATTAGGTTCTTAAGAAATTCTCGTTGCATCGCACTATTTTAACTGAATATTCCTCAGAATAGCCATATTTCCGATAACACCGGTATAGCCCTCTCTGCCAGTAATAAAAATATGGATGCTATCTAAGTAATTTGCCGGTGGCGTTACATTTTCAATGATGTATTTATAATCTCCTACCATCTTCATCTCTGATTTCATCATAGAGATTCTATAACCTTCCGGCCCTACTGAACCGTCTGATGTAAAATAAACGAGTCCGAATCCATACTTTCCGATTGTATCGGCCACAGAGTTTTCGCTGAGTTTGAAAACAAAATCGTAACTCAGGGAGTCTTTTTTGAAAAATGCAACTTCCTGCAAACCATAATTCGAAACCAATTCTTTATTGATATATCTTTTCTTGCGGTAGTATTTTAGACCATTGCTCAAATTATCTTCCATGCTACTATTTCCGCAGCCGACCATAAAAAACACGAGTATGAAGATACTTAACAGTCTCACAGGAGAGGCGATTTATCAAGGAAAAATAAACCGACAAGTAGAAAAGAAAATCGCATGCTCTAAAGTGCAGATTGTTCTGCTATTCTTCGCATTCTCGAATACATATTCCTTAGCAAAAAGAACAAGGAAAATAATCCGATAAACACAAGTGGGTATTTTATCTTGCCCGAAATCTTAAAAATCGACTTTATGGGTAGGTTATAATCCACATTTACAACTTTTATCGGCTCGGTATAGTCTATAAGTTCCATTCTTTTCTGATACAGGTTCTTAATGGTATTGGCTTTGGAAGTAAGCAAGAAATGCAGGTTAGTACTGGTATTTACGGCTACTCCGGAAATATTGGCGGTCCCGGCTACAGAGGCCGCTTTAATGAGGGAATCGTACTGCCGAAGCATGTGTTCGTATTCCTTAACTTCAAAAGCTTTCATTTCTTTGAACATTTCGAAATACCTTAAGTAATGCTCATTTTGATTAAAGGAATTGAGCAATTTTCCAATAAGTTCTTTCGAATATTCTTCTCCTTGGATATTGACCTCGATGGTGTGGTATTTGTAATTTTTACTGGTAATAATATTCTCTGCATAATCGGTGAGATCCTTATTCTGAGCAAAAATTTTCAACAGTTCAAGATTTTCTTCATTCGTGGTGATAAACCGATAAATATCTACTACAGGTTCTATCTTTATACTGCGCATGAACTTGAAGTGGGGTCCGAGATTCTCTTTGAGATAAACAGTGTCGTGCGCCTTAATCTTCCTGTTTGTAGCCTCAATTTTATCATAAAGAAAATCGGCATTCTCAGCATTGGGAATAACCAATATTTTGGAAACAAAAACTTCCTTTTTACTAGTGTCTTTATAAAATCCGAAAGCTACCCCGAGAATGATTAGAATCACAATGACAATCCAGAACTTTAAATAGAATCCGAATATTCGATAAAGGGTGCGAATCATTCTTCGCATTCCGGATTTGGATTTCCTGTAGAGGTATCGTAAATCTATTTCATCTGAAGCGTGCTGAGCCATTAAATATTTATTTACATTGATTAATTAGTTGAGACAAAGCGGTTTTCCAATGAACCGTCTTTAGATATGAAAGTCTTTTCACCCTTCCGTTATCCAAAACACTATA
>DASRWC010000031.1:0-2322 GCA_035654795.1 Flavobacteriaceae bacterium | reverse complement strand
ATAACAATTAAAAAAAGCCAATCCCTATCCTCAAGGTTTCTTCTCACTTAGTTTAGTTTCTAAATGTGTAACATCTCTATATAAAATAAAAATATTACTACGCTGTCAATTTCAATATCTCAATGAACTTTTTAAATTCGTCGCCTCTATACAGTATAGATAAACAACGTTTTTTGCCGGTGGAAACGGACTTGAACCGCATCTTCTAAAACTACCTGTACACCAAATTATCAACTAACTTTTCTGCTTCTGAAAGCGGGTGCAAAAATACAACCCTTTTTTAAACTGACCAAATCTTTTTGAAAAAAATTTGAAAAATTTTAAAGCAGAAATTTAAAGAACTTTTAACCACTCAACACCCCTTCCAAAAATCTCCTGCGCTAAGCGGGTGCAAATATAAAACAAGTTTTATTCGCCACCAAAACTTTTTGAGAAAAATTTTTAAAATCTCGAAGAGATTTGGATGAACTTTTTGCCGCGAAAGTCACACTTCATTCAGCTAAGCGGGTGCAAATATAGAACACATTTCACCATCCACAAGGTTTTTCGTAAAAAATAATTATAGATTTCACCTTCATTTTGCTACACCTTGATAATCAATATGAATAACAACACCAGCGCTCATTTCCCTACTCCTTAATATATATAGTTCTATAATCGTGTGACAATTGAGATACTTTCCGCTTTAGTACAGCCTCAATAGATTTCTTGATTTTTGCATAGGCTCCAAAGTAATATTATCTTTGCACCCTAATATTTTTAAAAATTTATGATAGCGATTACCTTACCTGATGGAAGCGTGAAAGAAGTAGCCTCCGGCACCACTCCTTTAGAAGTTGCTGAAACAATAAGCCAGGGCTTAGCACGAAATGTGATATCAGCTTCTTTTGACAATGAAATTGTGGAAATCACCACTCCTCTGACAAAAGACGGAAATTTGGTGTTGTATACGTGGGATTCCAAGGAAGGTAAGAAAGCTTTTTGGCACTCTTCTGCTCATATTCTTGCTCAAGCATTGGAGGAGATATACCCCGGAATCAAGTTAACCATTGGCCCCGCAATTGATCATGGTTTTTATTATGACGTTGATTTTGGAGAATACTTTGTCTCAGAGAAGGATCTTCCTGCGATTGAAACGAAAATGCTGGAAATTGCTAGAGGCAAGCATGATTTTAAAATGAGAAAATCAACCAAAGAACAGGCCTTAGAATATTACAAATCTCTGAACAATGAGTATAAGGTTGAGCTTATTGAAAATTTGGAGGACGGCACCATTACCTTTTGTGATCACGACACTTTCACAGATCTATGCAGAGGAGGGCACATTCCCAATACCGGCTTAGTCAAAGCAGTAAAATTGACATCTATAGCAGGAGCCTATTGGCGCGGAGATGAGAACAACAAACAATTGACTCGCATTTATGGCATCAGCTTTCCTAAACAGAAGGAACTTACAGAATACCTTCAATTATTAGAAGAAGCGAAAAAGAGAGATCATCGTAAGCTCGGGAAGGAGTTGGAATTGTTCACCTTCTCTCAACGGGTAGGTCAGGGTTTACCTTTATGGATGCCTAAGGGAACTGCTTTGCGCGAACGGTTGGAAAATTTTTTGAAAAAAGCTCAGAAAAAAGCCGGTTATGACATGGTTGTAACCCCTCATATAGGGCATAAGGAATTATATGTCACATCGGGTCATTATGCAAAGTATGGTGCAGACAGTTTTCAACCTATAAAAACTCCAAACGAGGGCGAAGAGTTTCTTCTTAAACCGATGAACTGCCCTCATCATTGTGAAATTTATCGAAGTAAACCTTGGTCTTATAAGGACCTGCCGGTTCGTCTTGCCGAATTTGGCACTGTGTATCGTTATGAACAAAGTGGTGAATTGCATGGATTAACCAGAGTGAGAGGATTTACTCAGGATGATGCTCATATTTTCTGTATGCCTGATCAATTAGATGCAGAATTTAAAAACGTCATTGATCTCGTTCTGTATGTCTTCAGTTCACTCGGTTTTGAAAATTTCTACACACAGGTCTCCCTAAGAGATCCGGAAAAGCCGGAAAAATACATCGGGAGTATGGAAAACTGGGAGAAAGCTGAAAATGCTATTGTTAATGCTGCCAAATCAAAGGGTCTCGATTATAAAATTGAATATGGTGAAGCTGCCTTTTATGGGCCCAAATTAGATTTTATGGTGAAGGATGCTCTGGGTAGAAGTTGGCAGTTAGGAACCATACAAGTAGATTATAACCTACCGGAAAGGTTTCAATTGGAATACAAAGGGAGCGACAACGAAATCCATCGACCTGTAATGATTCA
>DASRWC010000030.1:0-33927 GCA_035654795.1 Flavobacteriaceae bacterium | reverse complement strand
ATAACAATTAAAAAAAGCCAATCCCTATCCTCAAGGTTTCTTCTCACTTAGTTTAGTTTCTAAATGTGTAACATCTCTATATAAAATAAAAATATTACTACGCTGTCAATTTCAATATCTCAATGAACTTTTTAAATTCGTTGCCTCTATATAGTATAGAAAAACAACTTTTTTTGCCGGTGGAAACGGACTCGAACCGCATCTTCTAAAACTACCTGTACACCAAATTGTCAACTAACTTTTCTGCTTCTGAAAGCGGGTGCAAAAATACAACCCTTTTTTAAACTGACCAAATCTTTTCGAAAAAAAATTTGAAAAATTTTAAGGCAGAAATTTAAAGAACTTTTAACCACTCAACACCCCTTCCAAAAACCTCCTGCGCTAAGCGGGTGCAAATATAAAACAAGTTTTATTCGCCACCAAAACTTTTTGAGAAAAATTTTTAAAATCTCGAATGAACTAGAATCACGTTTTCGTGGTTTGTAAAAGAACGGACTGCAAATGTATAGGCTTCTTCCGTATCTGCCAAACAAATTTAATTCGAGTTATCAACATTTTTATTCCTCCAGTAGAGATTTAGTTCTTTCATGTTAATCGGAAACGCAGAAGGCTGATTTTCAAGGGCACCTTCCTGAAAAGCACGCTGTAAAATATCCTCTATGAGATAATCTTCTATGTTTTCTGCCGGCCGAAATTCCTGTTTTAGTGAAATATCAAACATATTGGCTGTAACATTATACCAGAAGGCACGCCACCCTGTCCTTAATTCCTTCACTAGATCGAAGGCCGTCTCGCCTGTTTGTCTATGAATCAGCTTCACCAAAATTTGACCTTCCGATCTCGTTAGCTGTTTTAACTGTTCAGAAAATTCTTTTTCTACATAGTCCTGCATTCTCTTGGTATAAATTTTCTTGTCTCTCTTTCTCTTAATGCTTTCCAGTCTTTCATTCATAATAACGAGGCGATCTGCTGCCAACTTTGCATAGGGATATACTTTTCGAGTTTTCCTGCGTAAGATTAAGTACTTCCTTTTTGCTTCATCAGAATTAAAATAAAGTTTTGGCAGGAGATATACTTCCTCCAAATCAATTATATCTCTTGGGATGGTATCTCCTTCAATAATGTAGTAAAAGACAGAAGTGGAATCTGTTTCTCTCTCCTGTGAAAATGATTTACCGGCGCCAAAAAATAATACCAGCACTCCTATATATATATACTCCTTCATAAATAAGAAAATCTGTCGAAGATAAGCGAAAAACGTTCCAAAAAAAATTAAATCGATAACGGCTGTAATCTTTATTCTTAATTTTGGAAATTAATTTTTAATTCAATGACATGATGAAATCATCCATATTAACTAAATCCTCTATGACTTTTTTAGAAAAATATCTAAACAATGCCTCCCCTACCGGGTATGAATGGGAAGGTCAAAGGTTATGGATGGAATATCTAAAACCATATGTAGATGAATTTATTACCGATACTTACGGAACAGCCGTAGCTGTCATTAATCCTGACGCTCCATTTCGCGTAGTTATAGAAGGACATGCAGATGAAATTTCTTGGTATGTGAACTACATCAGTGATAACGGACTTATATATGTTGTTCGTAATGGTGGAAGTGATCACCAAATAGCTCCTTCCAAGGTTGTAAACATTCATACCAAAAATGGAATTGTTAAAGGAGTTTTCGGATGGCCGGCAATTCACACACGTGATAAAGCTAAGGAAGAGGCGCCACGTGTTGACAATATTTTCATTGATGTGGGAGCGAAAAACAGAGAAGAAGTAGAACGAATGGGAGTACATGTAGGGTGCGTAATTACATATCCTGACAGGTTCCATATTTTAAACGACACCAAATTTGTTTGCCGAGCTCTTGACAACAGGATGGGAGGTTTTATCATTGCCGAAGTGGCTCGATTAATTAAAGAAAAAGGCGTTAAACTACCTTTTGGACTTTACATTACCAATTCGGTTCAGGAAGAAATAGGACTTAGAGGCGCTGAAATGATAGCAGCCAGATTAAAACCTCATGTGGCCATCATAACGGATGTTACGCACGACACCACAACCCCTATGATTGATCAGAAAAAAGAAGGGCATATTGAGCTTGGGAAAGGTCCCGTTATAGGATATGCTCCCGCAGTTCAACAAAATCTACGAGACTTAATTGTTTCCACGGCCGAGAAAAATATGATACCCTTTCAACGGGCAGCTCTTTCCCGCGCCACCGGAACAGACACCGATGCTTTTGCTTATAGTAATGAAGGGGTAGCCAGTGCTCTTATTTCTCTTCCTTTAAGATACATGCATACCACCGTGGAGATGGTAGATCGTTCTGATGTGGAACATGTTATTCAATTGATATTTGAAACACTCCTTGCTATAGAAGAAGGAGAAACTTTCAGCTATTTTAAGTAAGGATTTAACTCCGGGAGGGAATTAATTATTTTCTTCTTTTCTGCGTAACAATGTTCTTTGACTATAAAAATATCTTCTATATTTAGAGATATGAAACTTACTCCCAAACAAGCTGCTAAAATTGCAGAAGACTGTGAGCAAACAGCAAAAGTGGCTCAGCTGGTGTATTTTAATGAACATCAGCTGACCATTTTTAGAAAAAAATATGGCAGAGGGTTTATCTATCTGGAAAACGAAAAGAAAATCTCTGATAAAAGGGTTATTCAGAGAATAAAGAACCTAGTTATTCCTCCGGCCTGGCAAGAGGTCTGGATTTCCCCGATTGAAGACAGTCATTTACAAGCTATTGGAAGAGATGCCAAAGGACGAAAACAATATCGTTATCATCCTAGGTGGAACCAGATTCGGAACAGCACCAAATTTTTCAGAATGATTTCTTTTGGGGAGGCACTTCCACAGTTAAGACGACAAATCGATTCCGATTTAAAGATTCGGAAAATGACAAAGGAAAAATGTCTTGCACTTATTCTTCGTTTAATGGAAGAAACACACATTCGAATCGGTAGTGATCAATACGCAAAAACCAACAAAACTTATGGCCTTTCTACCATGCGGACTCGTCATTTGGTTGAAGAAAACGGACAGTTATATTTTCAATTCGTAGGAAAAAAAGGAAAAAAACACAACATTCCTGTTGAAGACCGGAAACTCCGAAGGCTGGTCATTCAGTGTGAAGAGATTCCGGGATGGGAACTCTTTCAATACTGGGATGAAAATGGAAATCACCAAGCTATTGATTCCGGAATGGTTAATGATTACATCCAGCGTATTACGCAAGCTTCTTTCACAGCCAAAGATTTTCGAACGTGGGCAGCCAGCAAAATTTTTCTTGAAACTTTGGAAAATTTGGAAGAACCCGCTTCACAAACGCAAAGAGAGAAAAATATTGTGGAAGCCTGTAAAGTAGCCGCTATGGAATTAGGAAATACCCGCACCGTTTGTAAGAATTACTATATTCATCCCGCGCTGATTCAAGCCTATGAAAATGGCAGATTTAAACAGTTCAGAAATGTACCTTCCAGATTTTCTGATGAGCTCCAGCCTTCGGAAAAATTCCTGTTAAATATTATTGAAAACTATAGTTTTGAAATATCAGAATAGGCCGGTTTACCCCTGTCGTTCCAGATAATTTAGCACATTGCTCTGGATTCTTTCATGAATATTGGAAATATCTTCTTTGATAAAAGCCTCACCTGTAATGTGCTCGTAAAGCTCAATATACCGTTTAGAAACACTTTCCACGTAGTCTGCACTCATTTCGGGAATCTTTTGATCTTCTTTTCCTTGAAATCCATTTTCTATTAACCACTGCCTTACAAACTCTTTGGATAATTGTTTCTGAGCTCCGCCCTTTTGCTGCCTTTCCTCATATCTTTCAAGATAAAAATATCGGGAAGAATCGGGCGTATGAATCTCGTCTATCAAAATGATTTTTCCATCTTTTGTTTTTCCAAATTCATATTTGGTATCCACAAGAATCAAACCTCTCTCAGCCGCAATTTCTGTTCCACGACGGAAAAGCTTCCGCGTATATTCCTCAAGCTGATTGTAGTCTGACTCCGAAACAATTTTTCTTTTTAAGATGTCCTCTCGAGAAATATCCTCATCATGGTCTCCTTTTGCTGCTTTGGTAGATGGCGTTATTATAGGTTCCGGAAACTTATCATTCTCTTTCATCCCATCCGGCATAACTACGCCGCACAAAGTTCTATTTCCTTTTTTATATTCTCGCGCAGCATGGCCACTGAGATATCCTCTAATCACCATTTCTACTTTAAAAGGTTCACAAGCCTCCCCTATTGCCACGTTGGGATCAGGTGTAGCCATCAACCAATTAGGAACAATATCTTCGGTTGCTCTCATCATTTTCGATGCAATTTGATTGAGAATTTGCCCCTTGTAAGGAATGCCTTGAGGTAAAATAACATCAAAGGCGCTTAATCGATCTGTAGCAATCATGACTAGCAAATCATTTTCCAGAGTATATACATCTCGAACTTTCCCGTGATAAACATTTTTTTGATTGGGAAAATTAAAATTGGTCGAAGTAAGGGTATTTATCATTTTTTAAAATAAAATTTTGACAAAAGCAGAAAGCAATTTATTCTATATTTTCAATTTGTTTGTAGGCGTTTAAAATGTCTTTTACTATCCGGTGTCTGATTACATCTTTGTCATCCAGCTGTACCAATCCAATCCCTTTTACATCCTTCAGAATTAGAATGGCTTCTTTCAAGCCGGAAACTATTCGTCTGGGTAAATCAATTTGTCCAGGGTCTCCGGTTATCATGAATTTTGCATTTTTTCCCATTCGAGTTAGAAACATCTTCATTTGTGCATGAGTGGTGTTCTGGGCTTCATCTAATATTACAAAAGCATTATCTAATGTTCTTCCTCTCATAAAAGCCAATGGAGCTATTTGTATAGTACCCGTCTCCAGATATGATGCCAGTTTTTCCGCCGGTATCATATCTCTTAATGCATCATATAAAGGTTGCATATAAGGATCCAATTTTTCTTTCAAATCTCCGGGAAGAAAACCAAGATTCTCACCGGATTCTACAGCAGGCCTAGTTAAAATAATCCGTCTCACCTCTTTGTGCTTTAAGGCGCGTACGGCTAGAGCTACCCCCGTATAAGTTTTTCCGGTACCGGCAGGGCCAACGGCAAAAACCATGTCATTCTTTTCCATCAGTGAAACTAATTTTCGCTGATTGGTAGTTTGAGCTTTAATAGGTTTACCGCTCACGCCGTGCACGATTATTCCGCTTCCTCCTGATGTGTTTTCTATTTCCTCACGAGCATCACTCATCAAAACTCGTTCAATCATATTTTCATCGAGCTTGTTATACTTGCCATACTGATCAAGAAGCATTTCAATTCTTTTGTCAAATTCTTCCAGAACTTCCTCGTCTCCATAAGCTTTAATTTTATTTCCTCGTGCAACAATTTTTAGTTTTGGAAAATACTTTTTGAGAAGTTCAATGTTTATGTTCTCTTGTCCGAAAAATTCTCTCGGACTGATGGCGGTGAGTTCTATTATAAGTTCGTTCAAATTTCTTGTTCTATTGGTTTAACAAATCAAAGATGGAAATAGATTTCATTTTACTACTATCTATGGTATTAAAGATATGCTTATCTTGTTATTTTTCGCTTTTCCCGATTGGTAAAAATTGTTTTTATCCCAAACAAAAGTAACCTATTTTTGCGGTAGAATATTTAGAAATTTGAACAATTCCCTTTATGGCTATCATAACCCTCACGACAGATTTTGGACTTAAAGATCACTTTGTGGGCGCCATAAAAGGAGCATTATTCTCTGAAATTGAATCGGTTAAAATTGTAGATATTTCTCATGATATTTCTCCGTTTCACATACATGAAGCTGCCTATATCATACAAAATGCATATAAAAGTTTTCCTGACGGAACAGTACATATTATAGGTGTAGATTCAGAGTTGAATCCGGAAAATCCTCATTTGGCCATTTACATGGATAATCACTATTTTATTTGTGCCGACAACGGGATACTTTCGCTACTTACTTCGGAAATTAATCCCGAGAAAATTGTTGAAATTAATATTCACGACCGTTTTCCGACCAATTTTCCTGTCTTGGATGTATTTGTAAAAGTAGCAGCCCATATTGTACGAGGGGGTACTTTGGATGTTGTGGGAAAAAATATAACCGACATTAAAAAGCTAACCGGCTTGCGTCCTGTAGTTACCAAGAACGACTCACAAATAATAGGAAATGTGTTATACATTGATAATTATGGTAATGTTGTAACCAATATCACCCGAAAGTTTTTCGAATCGATAGGAAAAGGTAGACGTTTTTTAATTCAAGCAAGATCAACAGAAATTAAGGAGATTTTTCTTAGATATAGTGATTGTATCAACTTCAATTCTACACGAGACTCTAGAGAAGATGGCGGAAAAAAACTGGCAATCTGGAATTCATCCGGATACCTGGAGCTAGCTGTGTACAAAAGCAATCCTTCCACAGTAGGAGGGGCTGCAAGTCTTTTTGGATTATCTTTTAGAGACAGCGTGACTGTTTCTTTCTATTCCGATGAAACAAAAAAAATCTTATAACATGTTTACACGAATCGTAAAGATGGATTTTCGTGCAGAGGAAATTCCTACTTTTCTTTCAAATTTTAATTTGATTAAAGACAATATCAGAAATTTTCCGGGATGCCTTTTTCTTGAACTTTATCAAGATAAGCACGAAAAAAATGTTTTTTTCACCTATAGCCGATGGCAGAGTGAGCAGGATTTGGAAAATTACCGCCAAAGTGAATTATTCAAGAATGTCTGGTCTCAGACCAAACCTCTTTTTCAAAATAAAGCCAAAGCCTGGAGCGTTGATACGTTATACAGCCTTAAATAACCAAAAAGTTATGTTCCCAATCATATATCGTGAGATTAATTCTTTCTTTGCCAGTGCTATCGGATATCTTGTAGTTGCTGTTTTTTTAGTTGTAAATGGTCTTTTCCTTTGGATTTTTAAAGGTCCTTACAACATTCTTGACAATGGTTTTGCTGATCTCTCTCCTTTTTTTGATTTGGCGCCCTGGGTGCTGCTTTTTTTAGTTCCGGCTGTTAGTATGAAGTCATTTTCAGATGAAATGAGAATGGGAACTCTTGAATTATTATTGACGAGACCACTTTCTTTAAATCAAATAGTTTTAGGGAAGTACTTCGGAGCAATTTTATTAATTTTTATAGCCCTTGTTCCTACTGCTCTTTACATCTATACCGTAGATCGTCTTGGAAATCCTCCCGGAAATTGGGATTCAGGCAGCACTTTAGGTTCCTATCTTGGTTTATTTTTTCTTATTCTGACTTATACTGCGATAGGTATTTTTTCCTCTACGCTCACACAAAATCAAATTGCTGCTTTCTTGATAGGTGTATTTCTATGTTTGATTCTATTTTATGGACCGGAAGGAATTTCCACATCGTCTATGGATATTTCCGGACTTGGATTAAAGGCGCATTTCGATAGTATATCACGGGGAGTATTGGACACTCGAGACCTCTTATATTTTATGGCTGTCTCTATTCTATTTTTAGGAATCACTGTTCTAAATTTGAAGAAACGATGAAAACTTCCAATCGTAATATTTATCGCAATCTACTTTTTCTTTTTGGATTCCTGATAGTGCTTTATGGTCTAAGCAGTTGGTTTTATGTTCGTTTAGATCTCACTTCAGACCAACGGTACACTCTTTCTGCTGCCACTAAAAACATCATCTCTCAGGCAGATTCACCGGTGGTGATTGATGTCCTTTTGAAAGGAAGTTTTCCTCCGGAATTTCGAAAGCTACAAGATGAGACTCGCCAACTACTAGAGGAATTCGCAGCAGAGAATTCTAATATTAAATATTCCTTCATTGACCCATCAGATGACGATGCCACAGAAATCCATCAGAGCATCGAAGATTTTGGTCTTATGCCTGCTCAGGTTTCAGTTATGGAAGGTGGCAAACAGAGTGTTGAAATAATTTTTCCTTATGCTCTTGCACATTATGAAGGAAAGTCTGTTTCAATACCACTATTAAAAAATCAATTAGGTTCCACTTCCGAAGAACGCGTTCAGAGTTCCATTCAGAATTTGCAATATGCCTTTGCTGATGGTTTAAAAAAACTTGTTACAGAAAAATCCAAAAAAATTGCTGTAATAAAAGGTAATGGGGAACTGGATGATCGTTTTATTTTTGACTTCTTTTCCACCTTACGGGAATATTATTTTACCGCTCCCTTCACTTTTGATTCCGTAGCAACAAAGCCGATTGAAACTCTGCGACAGTTGAAAACGTTTGATTTGATTGTTATCGCCAAACCTACAGAAAGTTTCACGGAAGAACAAAAATATGTACTTGATCAGTACCTCATGCACGGGGGCAAAGCTTTATGGCTTATAGACATGATTCAGTTACATACAGATTCACAGACGGGAAAAATGTTTGCGTTTTCTATGGATTTAAATCTGAATGACTTCTTTTTCCGATATGGTTTACGAATAAATCCTAATCTACTAAAAGACGTATATTCAGCACCTATTGTCTTAGCTACAGGGGAAGACCGCGAATCACAATATGAGAGGTATCCTTGGTTTTTTAGCCCATTGAGCAGCAGCCAAAACAATCATCCCATTGTTGCCAACATAGAAGCTGTGAAATTTGATTACGCAAGTGCAATTGACACCTTAGAAAATTCTATACAAAAAACAATCTTACTATCTTCTTCTCCTATCTCTAAAATTGTTGGTGTGCCTTATGAAATTGACTTAGATGTGGAAATTCCTGAATTCTTACAAGTTGTGAATGAAGGACCAAATCCCAATCAATTTAACGCAGGAGAAGTCCCGTTAGCAGTTTTGATGGAAGGTTCATTTACCTCGGTTTATAAGAATAGAGTAAAACCTTTTAAGGATCCTGATGAACTTGAGGAAGGTAAAAACACCAAAATTATTGTGATAAGCGACGGGGATGTTATTAAAAACCAGCTTCAAGGCAAAAAACCCTTGGAGCTCGGCTTCGACAGAATGACCAATTCTTTTTATGGAAATAAGGAATTTTTACTGAATAGCGTAAATTACCTTTTGGACGATACCGGGCTTATCAATATAAGGAGTAAACAGATTAATATCCCTTTTCTTGATCCAATTGCCACTATAGAAAACAGGAATAAATATCAATTATTAAATCTAGTAGCTCCCTTGCTATTTCTTGCGGCTTTTGGATTAACTTTTAATTTTCTTCGGAAAAAGAGAAACAAGGTAAATTAATATTTTTTCCTGGTGGTCATTTCCGATATATTTGTAAACCTTTTTCAAAGAGGTTTACCCACAAAAAATTAATGTTAGAGAATAATTTTTAGAAATACAGCTTTATGAAATTTATCGTTTCAAGTTCTTATTTATTAAAGCAGTTACAGGTTTTGGGCGGGATCATCAATAGCTCCAACACCCTTCCTATTTTAGACAATTTTTTATTTAGCTTAGACAATAACATCTTAACAGTGTCTGCCTCAGATTTAGAATCAACCATTTCTGCTACTCTGGAAGTAGATGGTTCTGAGACCGGTGCTGTTTGTCTATCGGCTAAATTGCTTCTTGAAACGCTTAAAACTTTTCCTGAGCAACCATTGACTTTTTCTGCAGCTGATAATCATACGGTAGAAATAAGTTCCAATCACGGTAAGTATGCCCTTGCTTATGCCAATGCCGAAGAATTTCCTAAAGTGGTAGAAATGGAGGAATCCTCATCCATTTCTTTCCAAGGAGACATTCTTTCCACTGCAATAAGCAAAACCATTTTCGCTTCCGGAAACGATGATTTGCGGCCTGTGATGAGTGGAGTTTTCTTTCAGTTCACTCCCGAAAAACTCATATTCGTTGCTACAGACGCCCATAAGTTGGTAAAATATGAAAGAACAGATGTAAGTGCTTCTGAAGATGCAGAATTTATAATGCCAAAAAAGCCTCTTAATCTTCTAAAAAATATTCTTGCCGGGCGTGAGGAAGAAATAACGATTGAATACAACCCAAGTAACGCGAAATTTGCTTTCGAAAATTTTGAAATGACTTGTAGATTGATTGACGGAAAATATCCTAACTATGAAGCTGTAATTCCTGTCGAAAATCCGAATAAGTTACTGATAGGGCGTACACAATTCTTAAATTCTGTTCGTCGAATATCTATTTTCTCAAACAAAAGCACACATCAGATCCGATTAAAAATAGCCGGAGCCGAGTTGAACATTTCGGCTGAAGATATAGATTATAGCAATAAGGCTGAAGAACGTCTCACTTGTGATTATCAGGGTGATGATATGCAAATTGGATTTAACAGCCGCTTCCTTACTGAAATGTTAAGCAATCTTAGTAGCGATGACATCACTCTTGAAATGAGTCTTCCCAATAGAGCAGGAATTCTAAAACCCGCTGACGGACTGGATGAGGGAGAATCCATTACCATGCTTGTTATGCCGGTTATGTTGGGGAATTAGTTTCTTAGACGTTAGATATTTGATAATAAAACTTCGGGAATGGTTCCTGAAAAATTTGAAAGAGAGTCTGTGAAGACTCTTTTTTCATTTCTATAATCAAGTCAATATCCAATTTATTTTGGTAGCCTTGATCTTTGTAACTTTGCAAAATGATTCACAATGACACAATAGTAGCTTTGGCAACTGCAGCAGGAACCGGTGCAATTGCAGTTATACGATTATCCGGGGGAGATGCTTTAACAATAGCTTCATCTGTTTTTTCTTCTGTATCAGGAAAAAACATACACCTCCAAAAAAGCCACACCGTTCATCTGGGAAATATTCTAGATGGAAAAAGAATAGTTGATGAAGTGTTGCTCACCATATTTAAAGGTCCAAATAGCTATACGGGAGAAGATGTAGTTGAAATCTCTTGTCACGGCAGTAATTATATTCAACAAGAAATTATTCAATTGTGCATTCGAAAAGGGTGCCGGATGGCACAACCCGGAGAATTTACTTTACGCGCCTTCTTAAATGGTAAGATGGATTTAAGCCAGGCAGAAGCTGTTGCCGATTTAATCGCCAGTGACAGTGCCGCAAGTCACCAACTTGCCATCCAACAAATGCGGGGTGGCTTTTCCAGCGAAATAGAACGCCTGCGGGAAGAGCTTTTAAATTTTGCATCGCTTATAGAATTGGAGCTCGACTTTGCGGAAGAGGATGTGGAATTTGCAGATCGTGATGCCTTTCAGAATCTTGTTTTGAGAATAACCCATGTATTAAAAAGGCTGATCGATTCTTTTGCTATTGGAAATGTATTGAAACAGGGAATTCCCGTGGCCATTGTTGGCGAACCCAATGTGGGGAAATCTACTTTACTAAATGCACTTTTAAATGAAGAACGAGCCATTGTAAGTGATATTGCCGGAACAACCAGAGATACTATAGAAGATGAGATCTCCATTGGTGGTATAGGTTTTAGATTTATTGATACTGCCGGAATTCGTGAGACTGAAGATGCTATTGAACATTTGGGAATCCGGAAAACGTTTCAAAAAATTGAACAAGCTCAAGTGGTCATTTACCTTTTTGACGCCGGCAAGAGCATAAATTCTCTTGAAAATGTAAAAGTGGAAATTGAGACCATTAAAAATAAGTATCCGCTTAAGAATCTACTAATAGTTGCTAATAAGGTGGACAACCTTTCAGATAAGCAGAAGCAAGAGCTAAAACAGAATTTTGAAAACGTACTCCTTTTGTCTGCGAAATCCGGAACAGGACTAACAGATCTTGAAGAAGCCTTATTGGATTTTGTTAACACCGGGGCCTTAAAAAACAACGAAGTTATTGTTACCAATAGTAGGCATTATGACGCTTTATTGAAAGCTTTGGAGGAGATGCAAAAAATTCAGGCAGGGATAGATAATAATCTTAGCGGCGATTTATTGGCTATTGATATGCGGCAGGCTCTGTACTATTTAGGCACCATTACAGGTAAAGTATCAGAAGACGACATTTTAGGAAACATTTTCGCAAACTTTTGTATAGGAAAGTAAGAAGAAGTTTATTAAAAAAAAGAGAATTCTTTTATTCAAAGTCATTCCTTAAACACTTCTTAAAAATACCTCATATTTCTTGAGAAGTACGATATCATTTGTTATTTTGGACCCTACCAACTAAAAATACTGAATGATGTATAGAAAATTTAATACTCTATTTCTAAGTCTCGCCACAATTGCCTTTGTCACTGTTTCCTGCGTCAACAAACAAGGCGACAAAAAGTATGAAAATGCCGTAGATATCCCTGTAAATCAAGAAATGCAAGCCGAATTGACGGCTCCTCCTCTTGTCCCGACACCCGTGGGAAAAAGAATGGCTAAAAAACTTATAGTCGATATGGAAATTCTGGAACTGGAAGGAACCATGACAGACGGAGTTACTTATGTATATTGGACATTCGACGGAACCGTCCCCGGAAGTTTTATCAGAACCCGTGTGGGAGACGAGATTGAATTTCACCTAAAAAACCATCCTCAAAACAAACTACCGCATAACATCGATCTACACGCCGTTAACGGCCCGGGAGGAGGTGCGGTATCATCATTGGTAGCTCCCGGACATCAAACCGTATTCTCGTTTAAAGTTTTAAATCCCGGCTTGTACGTTTACCACTGTGCTACCGCGCCTGTGGGAATGCACATTGCAAACGGAATGTATGGATTGATACTTGTAGAGCCTGAAGGAGGACTTCCGCCGGTTGACAGAGAATACTACGTGATGCAAGGAGACTTCTATACCGAAGGAAAATTTGGAGAACCCGGATTGCAGCCTTTCGATATGCAGAAAGCAATTGAAGAAAACGCAGATTACGTGGTATTTAACGGTCACGTAGGTGCTCTTCTTGGCGATCGTGCACTCGAAGCAAATGTTGGAGAAACCGTTCGATTATTTTTTGGTAATGGAGGTCCCAACTTGGTTTCTTCTTTCCACGTAATTGGAGAGATTTTTGATCGGGTTCACCTTGAAGGAGGATCGCTTATAAATGAGAACGTTCAAACAACTTTAATTCCTGCCGGAGGAGCTGCTATTATTGAATTCAAAGTAGATGCCCCGGGAGAATATTTATTGGTTGACCACAGCATATTCAGAGCTTTTAATAAAGGAGCCCTTGCTCAACTTGAAGTGCACGGAGAACCGAACGAGCGCGTTTATAAAGGGAAAATTGAAGAAGGAATCTATTCGCCCGAAGGTGGAGCCATTCAGGTTATGCCCATTGACCGAGATCGTGTAGCGGCTTCCAAAGTAGATGTCTCAACCCTGAGCAAAGAAGAAATGATGGAACGCGGAAAAACTATTTACGGTCGCACGTGCTTCGCTTGTCACCAAGGCACAGGACAAGGAGTTCCCGATGTCTTCCCTCCTCTTGCTAAAGCCGATTATCTGAATGCCGATGTGGACAGAGCTATCGAAATTGTTCTGAGAGGAAAATCGGGAGAAATTACAGTTAACGGCAAAAAATATAATAGTGTAATGCCTGCTCAAATGTTGAGTGATGAAGAAACTGCTCAAGTAATGACCTACATTTACAACAGTTGGGGCAATAACGGAACCGAAGTAACTCCTGATATGGTGAAAAAGGTTCGAAGTAAATAAAAATCGAAATTGAATAAATTTAAATGCCTGCTATTTCTCTTTTGCGCGATAGGATTTCATTCTATCGCGCAAAACAAAGAAATGGTCTTGATAAAAAAAGGAACCTATCTTCCGTTGTACGGATCTACAGACTCTCGTGTATCGGTACAAGATTTTCTACTTGATACCATTCCCGTAACGAAAGCCGATTTTCTCGAGTTTGTAAAGAAGAATCCGAAATGGCAAAAATCTAAAGTCAAAGCTCTTTTTGCCGACAAAAACTATTTGTCTAACTGGAATAATGACCTGGACTATGGCCCCGGAAATCCGTTGGAACCTGTCACGAATGTTTCGTGGTTTGCGGCAAAAGATTATTGTGCCTTTGTGGGCAAAAGACTTCCAACCGTAGATGAATGGGAATATGCAGCAATGGCAAATGAAAAATCCAAAGATGCCCGAGAGCAAAAAAGTTACAATCAATACATCCTTTCTTGGTATGAAAAGCCAAAGCGAGCCGGAGAACTGGTTGGAAGTACTTTTAAAAATTACTGGGGTGTTTATGACCTTCACGGGCTAATCTGGGAATGGACACAAGATTTCAATTCGGTTATGATTGCCAATGAATCCCGGAACAGCGGAAATGATACAAATTTGTTCTGTAGCGCTGCAGCCGTGGGAGCAACCGATTTAATGAATTATGCAGCTTTTATGAGATATGCCTATCGAAGCAGTATTAAAGGAAACCATACCGGAAGCAATCTTGGATTCCGATGTGCTAAAGATGTAAAATGATGAGAATAAGCTTTCTAAAATTTATAATTCCGTGGGCGCTCTTAATAGCCGCTTGCCAAAACAAACCGGAAAAAGAACCGGAAAAAGTAGAAGAGGCAACAGAATCGGCAACAACTGATTTTTCCGAGATGTCCATCTTTAATCTTCCTTCTCATTGGACGAATCAAGACGGAGAAGAAATGGCGCTGGAAGATCTCCAAGGAAAAGTATCGGTTTTTGTAATGATTTACACTTCTTGCAAAGCAGCCTGCCCACGTTTAGTTGCCGATATGAGAAACATTGCAAAGCAAATTCCTGAAGATAAAACCAATCAATTACAATACGTTTTTGTCAGCATAGACCCCGAAGTAGATACTCCCGAACGCCTTAAATCATTCGCCATCGAGAATCAGATGGACAGTTCAGAATGGTTATTTCTAAGAGGAACGGAAGAAGACACCCGCGAGTTTGCCGCAGTTTTGGCTATGAGTTACAAACGCATCTCGCCCATCGATTTTTCGCATTCCAATATCATCAGTGTCTTTAACAGACAAGGCGAATTGGTCCATCAGCGCGAAGGACTTTCGGTCGATTCAAAAGAGACTGTGGAAGCTATTAAAAATCAATTACGTTGATTTCTCCCCGGGTAATCATTCTTCTTAGGCTTGTTCTGAACCATATTTCGGCGTTTTTTAGTGCGTTTTGCAAACAGAACAAGAGCCCCAATCACCGCAAGGGTGAAAACAATAGAAATGATCGTCACGGCATAGCCTCCCACTGCATCATAAAGCGGTATGATAGTGAGTGCTTTCATAAAAACGATTTTTTAAATGTTCTCTGATTTCGGAGAATCTATGGAATCATCTTCACCTTTTTTCCCGCTAAAAACCATCATCAGTACTACAACAGTAAGACCGATACATACTAAAGCAAACAAAGCAATTAAGGCGGTTCCCATTCCCCAATTTGCCATTGGAATAATCGAAGTCGTCATCATATTTTAATTTTAAATATTACTTTATTCTAATTCGGGTTTTAATTCACAGAAAATTGAATCGGTGTATGGCATTCTGCATTTGCCTCCACAGTTTCCGAAACAGGTTTAGGCGAAAGATAAGGAATTCCCAGTCCCATTCCTCTTAAAATGAACAGAAAACCAATAGCCACAACAAAAACCGGCACGGCTTTCGTAATTTTTCGACGGATTTGTACATTCAAAAAATTTCCGATATAAATGGCAGAAGTCATCAAGGGAACAGTCCCGAGACCAAACAATGCCATATATAAACTCCCAACACCCGCATTTCCGGCTGCAATTGCTCCAAAAACAGCCATATAAACCAAGCCGCACGGAAGAAATCCGTTCAGGAAACCGATGGTTAAGAAGGTATCCGGAGTCCGCTTTTTCAATTCCTTTCCCAAAGCGGATTTAACTTTGGAAATTATCTTATAAATGGGCTTTGAAAAATTGTACTTGTTAAAAGTTTTCTGCGGAATTACTATTACCAGAACCATTAGAGCTCCGATTAAAATGGAAAGCTGTTGTTGAAATCCGAAGAGATTCAAACTCTTTCCAATCAGACCAAAGAAAAGACCGAGAATACTGTATGCCGCAATTCTTCCGAAATGATACAGGAAAATCTGACCCGCTTTTTTTACCTGATTGTTTCGGTCAACCGGCAAAAGAAATGCAATGGGCCCGCACATTCCCACACAGTGAAAACTTCCTAACAATCCAAATATGAAAGCGGTCCAAAGCATTGCCAATTAATAATATAAATCGTTTTTATAGCGATAGGTCTTCCCGTCGTAATTCCAAGTAACTATCGCACTGTACCTTCCCTCAACCAGCTTGTCAGCCGGCACGACAAATGCCGAATCGGTCAGCCTCAGTGGCATATCAAAATCAAGTCTCGAATTGGAAGGTCTGTAAATATTTATTGTTCCATCTATTTTGGAATAATCATATCCCTTCGGAAAAGTAAAAACCAGTCCTTCACGAGTGCGTTTCGAAACAATGTTTTCTTTTAAGTCATAGCTGTTTCGGGAAGCATTTAGTTCATCTTGAAAAACCATTTCCTTGCTATAGTAATCCTCTGTTACCAGTTCAAATTCATACTTCTTATTTGTCATTATCTGAATGACGAAATACAGAATAAATCCGATAAACAATACCATCCCGATTACCAAGCCTCCACCCCAATTTATTTTCATAATCTGTTTTTTAATTATTAAAAACTCCTTCTTCCCAAGAAAGTTGCCGTGGTTGTTTCTACCAACGTTTCACCGCTGTAAATTTCAATCACGATGTTGTTTTTATTTCCTTTTAATTCCGTATTTGGAATTTCAACAAAGAATGTTCCTTCTATCAGACCCTGTGCAGGAACAACAATCTCATTTTTCTTAACCGTCTTAACCTCCCCTTTTGGAGATTTCAGTTTAAAGTGAATGTCCCGTTTTTCTGAAGTCGTTTTGTTGATCAATTTATAAGTGAAAACGTTGCTCATTACATTGTTTTCCAACTGTTCCGGCAATTGCCCCGGAATTCTCAGAACTGTAGCTTCAACATCGCTTCGAAGAAATAAAAGACCTACTAAAATACCGATAAGAATGACCAACACGGCTGTATAACCCTTCAGTCTCGGCGTGAATTCAAATTTTGCTTTCTTTTCAATATTCTCCTCACTTGCATATCGAATCAAACCTCTTGGAAGTCCTACGGCATCCATGATACTGTCACAAGCATCCATACACGCAGTACAGTTTACGCACTCAAGCTGAGTCCCGTTGCGGATGTCAATTCCTGTGGGACACACGTGTACACATTGAAAACAATCAATACAATCTCCTTTTCCTAAAGCCGCGCGATCTTCATTTTTTCTGAATTTCGCTCTTCCGATCTCTCCTTCTCCGCGCTTGTGGTCGTAGGCTACAACAATCGATTTGTTATCCAACAATACGCCTTGTAATCGTCCATACGGACAGGCGATAATACATACTTGCTCCCTGAACCATGCGAAAATAAAATAGAAAACACCGGTGAAAATGAGCAAAGAAATGAGAGTACTAAAATGTTCAAAAGGTCCTTCAGAAATGTATCTAAGCAATCGATCGCTTCCGATGATGTACGCCAAAAAAATGTTTGCAATAAAGAAGGAAATCACAAAGAACACAAACCATTTCAACGCTCTTTTCCGAATTTTTTCGGCATTCCAGGGCTGCTTATCCAAACGAATTTGAGCTCCTCTGTCTCCGTCGATCCAATATTCAATTCTTCGGAAAACCATTTCCATAAAAATCGTTTGAGGACAAATCCATCCGCAAAAAATCCTTCCAAAGGCAGCCGTAAACAGAACAATAAAGACTACCCCGATAATCATCGCGATTACGAACAGATAGAAATCCTGTGGCCAGAACGGGAATCCGAAAATGTTAAACCGCCGCTCCAGGACGTTAAACATCAGAAACTGGTTTCCGTTAAGTTTTATGAAAGGAGACACCACGAGAATGGTGAGAAGAATATAACTTACTATTTTTCTATAGTCATAATACCTTCCTGATGGTTTTTTCGGATAAACCCAAACCCGTTTTCCTTCTTCACTTACTGTAGAGATTCTGTCTCTAAAGCTGTCTGCTTCACCGTATATATCCAAAACTTGATTTTTATTTTTTTGTTCAGTTTAAAGAACAAACCGGGGCAAGCCCCGGTCTTTGAAATTATTCTATTTGAGCTTCAGCACTCTCATCAGTCCAAAGATCTCCTTCGGGTTCCTTTCCGTCTGCCGGATTAGATCCATGCAGAGACATAACATAACTTGCAACCTGAGCCATTTCTACAGGTTTTAACTCAGATTTCCAAGCAATCATTCCCTTGCCCGGTCTACCTCCTTCACTGATGGTATGGTAGATGTTTTTAATTCCACCTCCTAAAATCCAATAATCATCGGTTAAATTTGGTCCAATACCTCCACCTCCAGAGTCTTTATGACAAGCTACACAGTTCTCTACATAGATGGATTTTCCTGCCGAAAGATCAGAAGCGTCAGTTAATAGCACTACATTATCTGCGTCTATAAGGTCTTGGTTATTCTTCTTATACTCGGCAATTTGTTGTTCTGCTACTATGAGCTCCTGTTCCAATTCCTGGTATTGATTGGCACCTCCCATTACTTCGTATCTCACCAGATAGATCACTGCGAAAATGATAGTTCCCCAAAATAAATATACCCACCAAGGAGGAAGAATATTATCTAATTCCCGAATACCGTCATATTCATGATCCAGCACAATTTCTTGTTCTTTGGTCAAAGGTTTTGAACCCATTAATCTCTTTAACCAATTTCTTCTGCCTTCTTCACGCATTGCTTCCATGGCATAATATCTTGCCCTTGTCCCATTTTCCAGAGATCTGACTAATACTCTCTTAATGGCCTCAACAATGATTTCAAAGACGATCGCAAAAAAGAGGATAACCGTTAAAACTGCCCACAATACCGGATGTTCCTCAATTGCCAATGAACCTTCTGTAGGAATGGCAAGTTCCAGAACGAAAAATGAAAACACCAGGTAGGCTATTATTCTTAGGACCGCAACTAAATTTGTCATATTTGTTCTTCGTTTTCGTTATTATTTTCTAACGGAAGGTAACTTACTTCCTTGATGTGTTCTTTTTTTGCCGTCGCTACCCAATAGAAAAGGGCGACGAAGAAGATGAAGAAAATAAGCAACGATATTATAGGATACACCTCCACATTATCGATATTCTCTAAATTGCCTTTTACAAACTTTAGCATAATTAATCGTTTTGTGCCGAAGCATTTTCTACATTCTCAACTTTAATGTCGGTACCTAATCTTTGCAGATAGGCAATCATCGCTACAATCTCACGGTCTCTCATCTCTACGAAATCAAGTCCGTTTTCTTGAGCATACTTTTTATCGGCTTCATAAGTGCTTACGAAGTCAGGATCGTTATATAAATTCTTTTCAATCCGTGCACCTTGTTCTGCCATAGACTGTTGTGCATTGGCTATTTCTTCATCGGTGTAAGGAACTCCCACTTTTGTGAGGGCACGCATCTTCTTTTCTGTATAACTCTTATCTAAGGCAGAGGAAATTAACCAACGATAGGAAGGCATAATAGATCCTGATGAAGTACTCTGTGGGTCATACATATGGTTGAAATGCCAGTTGTCTGAGTATTTTCCTCCCACACGGTGCAAATCGGGTCCGGTTCGTTTACTTCCCCATAAAAATGGGTGGTCATAAACATATTCACCTGATTTTGAATACTCGCCATATCGTGCCACCTCACTTCTAAAAGGTCTCACCATCTGAGAGTGGCAAGAAACACAACCTTCACGGATGTAAAGATCTCTTCCTTCTAACTCTAATGGAGTGTATGGTTTCACGCTGGCGATTCGTGGCACGTAATCATCTACTAAAAGAGACGGAATAATCTGTACCATTCCTCCAATCAAAATAGCGATAGTAGCATAGACGGTAAGTTTAACCGGTCTTCTCTCCAGCCACGAGTGCCATCCTTCACCTGCAGTCTGTTTTTTGGTCACCGGAGTAAGTGGTGCAGCCTCTGCAAGTTCATCGGTTACTTTGCTTCCTCTTCTTGAGGTCATATAAACGTTGTAAAGCGCCACACAAGCTCCAACGATGTAAAGAGTTCCTCCAATGGCTCTCATCGCATACATCGGGATAATTTGAGTAACGGTCTCCAAAAAGTTTCCGTAGGTCAGTTTCCCATCGGGGTCAAACTGATTCCACATAGAAGCCTGAGTAAATCCGGCGACGTACAATGGAAGAGCATAAATAATGATCCCCAAAGTTCCGAGCCAGAAGTGTAGGTTGGCAAGCCGGACAGAGAATAACTGAGTTTTAAACAAACGCGGAACCAGCCAGTAAATCATCCCGAATGTCAGGAATCCGTTCCAAGCCAAAGCTCCCACGTGTACGTGCGCAATAATCCAGTCGGTATAGTGTGCAATCGCGTTTACGTTTTTCAAAGACAGCATCGGGCCCTCAAAAGTTGCCATTCCATATCCGGTGATAGCCACAACGAAGAATTTCAACACAGGATCTACTCTCACTTTGTCCCAAGCTCCACGCAGGGTCAATAATCCGTTAATCATCCCTCCCCAAGAAGGTGCAATCAGCATCACAGAGAAAGCCACCCCAAGGTTTTGTGCCCATTCTGGCAGGGCTGTATATAGCAAGTGGTGCGGTCCGGCCCAGATATAAATAAAAATTAGAGACCAGAAGTGAATAATTGAAAGACGATAGGAATAAACAGGTCTGTTAGCCGCCTTCGGAACAAAATAATACATTAATCCCAGAAACGGTGTGGTAAGGAAGAAGGCAACCGCGTTATGTCCATACCACCATTGCACCAAAGCATCCTGAACTCCTGAGTAGGCAGAATAACTTTTTAATGCACTGACAGGAATCTCAATACTGTTTACAATATGCAATACTGCAACTGTAACAAATGTTCCAAGATAAAACCACAATGCTACATAAAGATGACGTTGACGTCTTTTAATCATCGTCATAATAAGGTTAATCCCAAATGCAACCCAGACTATAGCAATCGCAATATCTATTGGCCATTCAAGTTCTGCATATTCTTTTGTGGTGGTGTAACCTAAAGGAAGAGTAATGGCCGCTGCTACAATTATAGCTTGCCAACCCCAAAAATTTAAGTTACTCAGAAAGTCACTCCACATTCTGGCTTTAAGAAGTCGCTGCGAAGAATAATAAACCCCTGCAAATATTGCGTTCCCCACAAATGCAAAAATTACCGCATTGGTGTGAAGTGGACGTAATCTTCCAAAGCTCAACCAAGGGATGTCTTCCGTCATGTTCGGGAATAAGAAAAGAAAGGCAAGTAAAAGCCCTACCGCCATTCCAATAATTCCCCAGAAAATTGTGGCATTAACGAACTTTCTGACAATCTTATTGTCGTAATAAAACTGCTCTGTCTGCATAATGATTAATTTGTTTTGATAGTCTGATTTGTGGTTTTGATCTTATTTTTATGGGAATTCGTAGCTTCTTTCACAAGTTCATCTTCAAAAAGCATACGAACCGAAGGGGTGTAGGTGTCATCAAATTGACCGCTCCGTACGGAAATAATAAAGGCAACAAAAAAGAAAATAGCCACTAAAACGCTAATTGCCAACAACATATAAATAACAGTCATTCTCTTAATTTATGGATTCAAAAATATATTTGTCAAAGTCTTATATATATGATTTTTATCACCTTTCATAAATTTAACCTCTAAGTTTTCTTCCCGCTCTTGAGGTCATTACTGTTGTAAAAACCACAATACTAATAGAACTCAAAGGCATCAGAATAGCCGCCACCACCGGCTTTAAATGTCCGGTGGTCGCAAAACTCAATCCAATTATATTATAGAAAAGTGAGAACAGAAATGCCCACGTAATGATCTTCTTCCCTTGTTTTGCCAGATTTAAATATTCCGGAAGTTTATTAAAACGTGATGCTTCCATAATACCGTCACAGGCAGGTGTAAACACATTCGTATTCTCGGCCACTGCGATTCCGACGTTACTTTGTTTCAGCGCACCCGCATCATTCAATCCGTCTCCAATCATCATAACGGTTCTTCCGTCTTTCTGAAGTTTTTTAATAAAATTAAGTTTGTCATCGGGTTTCTGGTTAAAATACATCGACGTCCCGGCCGGTAGTAATTTCTCCAAATGTTCCCGCTCTCCGTCATTATCTCCCGAAAGAACAACAAGTTCCTTTGACTGCAATGACTCAAAAACCTCACTTACACCTTTTCGATATTCGTTATTGAAAACGTAGCATCCCTTATATTTCTCATTAGTACTGATATGAACTTCGGTACGATTTATGGATTGATTTTCAGGTATAATTTCCATACGCTCTTCACTACCGACAAAATCATAAGAACCTACACGGATGGAACGCCCGTTAAATTTTGCCTTAATTCCTTTACCCACTTCTTCTTCAAATTCATCAGGAGTTTGTATGTTGTGTTTAGATAGCATTCTGTACAGCGCACGACTCAGTGGATGGTTTGACGCTCGAAGGGTTCCGGTCAATATTTCCTGTTCTTCAGAGGTCAATTCCAATCCTTCATAGGTAATTACATTTTTTTGATTGGTTGTTAAGGTTCCCGTTTTGTCAAAAACCACCGTGTCCACCTTAGCCATTTGCTCAATCACGGAAGCTTCTTTCAAATACAGTTTTTCTCTTCCATAAATACGGAGTAAATTTCCAAGAGTAAAAGGCGCCGCCAATGCTATAGCACAAGGACAAGCCACAATAAGGATGGCTGTAAATACCTCAAAAGCTTTGGAGGAATCAATAAACATCCAAATCAAAGTAGAAACAAAAGCGATGGTGAGCAGAACAATTGTAAATCGTTTACTTATGCCATCAGTTATAGATTGGAAAAAACTTTCTTGATCTTTTTGAAAAACATCGTTACTCCAAAGTTGGGTTAAATAACTTTGTGATACCGGCTTCAGCACTTCAATTTCCATAATTCCGGCCTGTTGTTTTCCTCCGGCAAACAGCCTGTCTCCACTTTTCTTGGCTATAGGCTCTGCTTCTCCCGTAACAAAACTATAATCAATCAAGGCTTTTCCTCTCATCAAGATTGCATCTACAGGAAGTATTTCATTATTTCTGATCAGCAGTCTATCTCCTTTCCGGACTTCGTAAACCTCCACCTGTTCTTCTATCGCTTCTCCGTATTCATTTTTCAAAAGACGCGTGACGGCAATAGGAAAATATGATTTGTAATCTCTTTCGAAAGATAAATAGGCATAGGTTTTTTGTTGGAAGAATTTTCCTAGAAGAAGGAAAAACAATAATCCCGCAAGACTGTCAAAAAAACCGGTTCCCCAATCCATCACAATGTCGAGGGTACTTCTTACGAAGAGTGCCACAATTCCGATTGCAATAGGAATATCTATATTTAAAATTCGCGATCGAATTCCTTTATAGGCCGAAATGAAATATCCGCTTGAAGAGTAGAAAACTACCGGAAGCGAAAAGGCAAACATGATCCAGCGAAAAAATGGTTTGAATTGATCCAACCAGAAATCATAATCCACAAAATACTCCGGCAAGGACAGGAACATAATATTTCCGAAAGCGAAGCCTGCAATGCCTAATTTATAGATTAGACTTCTATCTTTTTTCTTTTCCTGTTTGTCTGAATCCTCCAAAGAGATATAGGGCTCGTATCCGATACGGGCTAATAGCACAACCAGATTTTTAAGAGACTTTTCAGACCCGGCTAAAGTGATGCGTACTGTTTTTTCGGGAAAATTTACTTGCGAACTTCTTACTTCCGGAAATAACTTGTTGAGGTTTTCAAGTATCCAAATACAGCTACTACAATGTATGGCCGGAATAAGAAAAGACACTACCTGAGTGCCACCGTCATTAAATTCTAAAAGCTTTTCAACAATGGCCTGATTATTCAAAAAATCAAACTTCCCCTCCACTTCCTGGGGAGAGATACCCGGATTCGCTTGCAGATCATAATAAAACGACAGGTCATTTTCGTGAAGAATATCAAAAACGGTTTTGCATCCTTGACAACAAAAAGACTTGTCTTCATGTTTTATCTCGACCGCCTCACATGGATCACCACAATGGAAGCAATTAATCATATTTTCAACTAAATAGGGTTTGTTTGGATGGCCGCAAATATCAAAATTTAAGGTTACATTCTATATGACAAATATCAGATTTTATATCTAATATTTTTTGCGGATTACTTCTTAATTCCTTGGTGTAGCGGTTTCATATTGTCTTGAAACAACATTCCGATGGCTACTAAAAAGAGGACACTTACACTTGCCAGAAGAAGATAATATTTAGCAAAGAATGGCCATCCCAGCCATAACGCAAAAGCTTTATAAAAAATGATAATTTCCGTAGCAGCGACGGTGAAAATAAACAAATTGAGAAAGCGTTTTGTGAGGCGAATTAGATTAAAAAAGTTTAACAGCACCAACATCAATGGAATGATTATTCCCAAAAAAACCATATGTAAATAACCAATAATGAAGTCCTTCAAAGCATTTACAAGGGCAGCATAATGAGGAATTGCCGACATTAACTGCATAAATAACTTAATCCCCAGCAGCACTATCGCAATATCTATCAGTAGTAAGGCTCGCTCAGAAAACAAGCTCTTCAATTTCTGTTTATGGGGTTTTAAAATCTCAAAAAGTTCAATGAAGGCAAGTAATTGTGCCGTGGCACCCACCGCCCCGAGAATGTAGAAGATTACGGGAGGTTTGAACCAGAGTGCCGATAAGAAGAAAGAAAGAAGTATCCCACAATTCAGTGTAAAGAATAAGGATTTGAGTTTTGCCTGATTGAAACGCATCCCCTGCTCTTCCATAATATAAAAAAACACACCAAGAAGAGCGAGGATAAACCATCCGTTATACTGAAAATGGAGATAAAAATAAATAGATGTTTTGTACCAAATGGATTCCGGCCCCAAGGTAGCCATCACACCTCCAATTGCCCAGGGTCCAATGCTAGAAATGACCAAATACCAGATTCCGGTTTTTATCAATTTCCAAGAAAATCTGTTTTTATATTTTTCAGGAACATGGTTTATAGCAAAGGCTGCAAACCAGTAGGATGCGAACAAAAAAAGTGTTGAAAATATAATAGAAAAAAGAGCATACCCTTGTATGGGGAAAGTAACTAACATCCCTAAGATGGTGATGTTGGTGAATATAAAAATCCTTCTATAGCGTTTTGATAGTTGCGCCTCTCGCAAAAAAACGTGATAGACAAGCGTGGTTAAACCAAGATAAATCCATCCGAGTATAGCTACATGTGAATGTGCATGAAGCATATATTTATGAATGAAAGGAAGGGGGAAAACCACGTAAAATCGCATTAAGACTCCCATCAATGCAACCATTAGAAAGTAACCTATGGCAATGCGAATATGTTTATGTAAATCTATCACCGCTCAAAAATAAAAAACAGCTCGGGATAAACCTCGAATTTTCTTCGTGTTCCTCCCGAGCTGCCAAAACAAATCAAAAAATCAATCAAAAAAATCTATACAACAACTTTTACCTATGATAAACTTCTCTCAAGCTTTAGAGCTTTTGGAAATAAGATGTTATTTTCCAAATGAATATGATGGTGAAGATCTTCTTCAAATTCTTCTAATTTAGAGAAGAATGCTCTATAAGTATTACAAGCGCCCTGGGGAGGAGTAAAACCGTTGCTCAATTCAGAAATTTTCCTCATTAGTTCGCCCGCGTCATCATGATCTGCCTCCATCATTTTTATTGGGTTCTCAACACTTCCGAAGTGGCTTTGTGGCTTTTCAGAATTTTCTTTCTCTGCCTTTACCAATCGTTTGATGAAAGGGAAAAGAATTAATTCTTCCTTGCGTTGATGAGCAGCCATTTCTTGAACTACTTCAATGACCAATCTTTCAATTTCCGCAAGTTCTGTATAATGATGACCATGAACATGGTTCACACGTTTGGCATACTGAAGTAAAAGTGGACTGCTTTCTTCTACATAACTGTGGTGTACATTCACAATATGATCTGCCAGAAAATCAAGTTGCCAAGCATTGTAATTTGTTGCTCGGTCTTGAACATTTTGTAGATTCAAAAGTTCCGCTTCCAGAATAGCAGGATCTACATTGGCTTTTTCACAAGCTCTTTTAATACTCACTCCCCCGCCACAGCAAAAATCGATTCCATATTTTTTGAAAACGTGTGCGGCTTTAATATTTTCGGTAACCACATCGGCTACTGTTCTTTCTTGTAATGCTTCCATTTCTTTTTGCTTTATGGGTGTAACATCTATTTCGGACACAAATGTCTTAAATAGAAAATTAGTAAAATATGATTTAAATCATATTCCTAATCTTCCCAAAAAGGATCTTCATATTCCATGTATTTTACTTCCTGGTGTATTTCGTCAATTTTATCAAGTTGTTCCGGAGTAGCCACTTTTTGGATTTCATTGAATAAAACTCGTTCCTCAAAGCGGATATGAGCATCCAGCTCTTCTTCCAATCTGTGGAGCGAACGTTCAAGATCACTTTCATCGGTAAATAGTCTTCTAATTCGCCTATGTTCGCGAAGAGCTCGATCTACCAATTCATTTCCTTCAGGGAAAAGAGGGAATAAAAACTTTTCTTCATCTTCGAAATGAGGTTGGATTTCATTTTCGAAGAACCATTTTGAAAAGGCCATCAATCGTTCCATTTCAATATTTTTACTCAAACCCTTCCTTAGTTTCCAGCTAAACAACAAGCCAAAGTGGTGTTGCCTACTAAAGGGTTGAAGTGCTTGATGTCTTTTGATCGGTTGCTTTTTGGTTTCCATATAATTAATCTTCTTTATAACGGATTCTTTTTCCTCCGCATTTGGGGCATCGTTCTATTATTCGTTTTTGCCTTTTAAATCCCTCTACATGTTCCACCATAAATTTTCCGACTTTCACATACTTATCTCGATGATTTTTGACGTCTATTTGTTTGTCATATCCTTTATTCCTGTGTTTGTTGCCATAATCTTGGTAGCCCCAGCAAAACGGACAACTTTCTTCACTCACACTTTCATCTTTGACAGAAGTTGTGGATTTCTTTTTTCCAAAAAGTCGTTTTAAAAAACTCATGTCATAGTTTATCAGGGTTTCTGGAATCAAGAGGTCGCACGGTCAATTCATCAATGAGCATATTGTTCGGAGTTTTCAATAGAAATAAAATCACTTCAGCCAGGTCTTCCGGTTGTAGCATATTCGCGTGCTTTCTGATTCCGGAACTTTGAAAAAAATCGGTATCAATAGATCCCGGATTTATGCAAGAAACTTTGATATTATCTCCGCGAAGTTCTTTCATCAACGACTCACTAAATCCTCGAATTCCGTACTTGGTTGCCGAATATGCTGCACCCTCCGCCCGTGTTGTAGTTCCTAAGATGGAACCAATATTGATGATATATCCTTGGTTGTTTTTCCTCATTTTGGAAACCACGGGGGCAGTTATGTTAAAGACTCCCGTAAGATTTACTCCGATCATTTGGTCCCATTGATCCTCTTGCATCTCGTCTATTTTCGCAAAGACTCCGGCCCCCGCATTGTTTATCAGGATATTGGGGAAAGATGAAACAAATTCTGATTGGACCCAATTTGCAATTTCATTGCGCATTGTTAGGTCAAGCACTACAGGTATCAGTTCACCTTTGGTTGTATTCGCAAGTTGTGTCAATTCGTTCTCATTTCGCGCCATACCATAAACCCTTGCTCCTTCTTCAGCAAGTTTTTTCGCAATGGCAGCTCCGAGACCCCTTCCGGCTCCGGTAACAATCGCTATGGAAGAAGCCAGGTTTTTCATTTATTCTTTTGAGGTTCGTAGGTGCCCGCTTCCGTTCCGAAGCCTATAGAAAGTCGGTTCCATCCGTTAATGGCTATAATGGTCATGGTTAGGGCCATCATTTCTTCATCATCAAAATGCTCTTTAATCTTTTGATATAGTTCGTCTGAAACGTGATGCTGATGTACGAGTGTTAATATTTCTGTCCACTCCAGGGCAGCCCGTTCCTTTTCTGAATAAAAAGGTGCTTCTCTCCAAGCATTCAGTAAATAGAGCCTTTGTTCAGTTTCACCTGCCGCCCTGGCATCTTTGCTGTGCATATCCAGGCAAAAGGCACAACCGTTTATTTGGGAAGCTCTCATTTTCACAAGTTCGAATATTTTAGGGTCTAAAGAAGATTGATGCACATATTTCTCTACTTCCAGCAGACCTTTGATACTTTTTGGAAACTGTTTTCCGTAATCGATTCTTTTTTTCACGATTTTCTTCTTAAAATTCTTCTGTAACTATTTTTTCTTTTGCTACACCCAGGGCAGACAATTGATCCCGGATAGCATCCATCATAGGTGGCGGCCCGCATACATAGAAATAATCATCAAGAGATGACGCATGTTTTTTGATAAATTCTGCCGTTATCTGACCATGATGATAGCTTTCATTATTTTCTTCAGAGAGAATATTAATAAAATCATCTTTCAATAATTCTTCAAATTCCTCCCGAAGAATGATATCTGCTTGTGTTTTATTAGCAAAAATCAGTTTATTTCCTTTTAAACTATCTTGAGAATCCAGATTTCGGATGATGGAAATGAAAGGCGTCACTCCTGCTCCTCCGGCAATAAAAGTTCCTTTCCCTTTATATTCAATAGCGCCAAATACGTCATTTAATATTAATGAATCTCCTTCTTTCAAAGAAAGAAGTTCGTTAGTGACGCCTTTCCTGTCGGGATAGGTTTTTATGGCAAATTCAAGGTACTTATCTTCCGGAAGACAAATAAAAGTAAAAGGACGACCTTCATTTCTCCACCCTTCTTTATCAATAAAAATCTCTGTAGCCTGACCGGAATGAAATTTTATATCTTCAGGTTTATCAACTACAATATGAAGCACATCATGAGTGAGATGTTCTATATTCTTAATTTTTACCGGTTCGTTTCTCATGGCTATTTTGATTTGTGTTTCTCTTCATATTCATCCATTGCATCCATGGCAATGCTGGCATGTGCATAAGCAGCCCCGGCTCTCATTTCAGCCGCTACCCAAATGGCTTCCATAATTTCTTCTTTGGTTGCTCCTTTTCTGAGGGCTTGAGGGGTATGTGCTTTAATGCAATAGGGACACTGAGTGACATGAGCTACTGCCACCGCTATCAGTTGTTTGGTTTTCTCATCTAAAGCACCGGGTTCAAAAACAGTTCTGCTAAATGTGCGCCAGGCCTCGATATTCTTAGGAGCAAGCCCGGCTTTTTTTTCGATCATTTCTCGATCGACTGTCGGAAATAAATCTTTTTGTTCCATTTTTTTCTGAATTTGATTAAAGATAGTTACTTTAAACAGGACATCCAAGCCTTTTAATAATCAATTAGAAGAAGGACTTGTACAGATCCGAATTCCAGTACATTATGATGTAGAACAATCCAAAAGCAATGAATATTACCACCAGCATCCAAACCCATGCGGGGATAGCTTTCGGTGTTTCTGATCCGCGAATCACGAAGAAATCTTTGGTTTCGCTTCCGTAAGCATTTATTACAAGCGGAAGCTGGGTATCTACAACTTCATTTTCTTTAAGACCCACCACTGAAATAGCAGGTCCGTTCCTGACGATAAACGGAATTTCTCTTATTCCTTCTACTCCATCTGATGAGCGCGCCACTATTTTCAGCACGTGTTTCCCATCCGGAATTTTGGTAGTGTCCAATACAATTTTGACCGGCGGCGCAAAAGATGCGAAAGGCTTGGAATCATCATCCAAGAAAACTTTAACTATTCGATTATCTTCCATAACTAAAAACCTTCGTTGCGTACAATATTTTTTATATGATCAGGATTCTTCTCGTTTGGCTTTATAAGGAGCTTGAAGGCCATGTATAAAGTGGCAACCACTATGATTACAGATGTCCAAATGATAATGTAATCTATCATTCCTGAGGGTCCGGCGCCATGGGTGATTTTTTCAAAACCGGCGGGTTGATTTCTTTGGCAGACATCACAAGCACGGGTATAAGACATTCCTCCGAAAAGGAATATTAAGAGTATATTGATTATTCGTTTCATAACTTTAAGGTTTTAGTTCATTTTCCACAAACTCGCGAATTTTTTTCACGTCTTCTTCAGTAACTTCATCGGCACTATTTCCCCAACTACTTCTTTCATGAGTTGCAATGGCCGCGATCTCGGCATCTGTGAGCATATCTGCAAACGGAGGCATCACCCCATAATCCGGCCGAGAATTATATCCCTGTAAAATGATTCTGATAAACGTTTCCGGGTCTTTATCTGTTACAATTTTACTACCGGCCAATGGAGGAAACGCACCGGCTACACCTTTTCCGTTATCTTGATGACAAGCAGCACAGGTTTGTTTATATAAGTTAGCTCCATCAGGTTTTCCACCTCCGGAACCACCTTGCATTCCTTCTTCCTGAATTTTTCGTAAGGCAGGGATAAAGTCGGCAATATCACCTCCCGGCAAATCAGTTTGTTTTAATGATTTCAAATACTCAACAAGCAAAAGAGCTTCTTCACGAGCAACGACTTTTTTTCCTTTTTTATTAAAAAATTCTTGAGGTACAGCCACTACTTTTTCATCGGGCTTGACAAGTGTACTATCAACAACCTTAAAAAGCCACGGATAAGAAGGCATCACCGATTCTGAGACCACCGCTCGCGGATTGTAGAGATGCAACAGGTGCCAATCTTCACTGGGCTGTCTTTTCCCAATATTGGTGAGGTCGGGTCCGGTGCGTTCACTACCTAATAATGACGGAGACTGCCTCCAGATATCCATTCGTTTTTTAGAAAAATAATAATCTGAGGGAATGGAAGGACGATCTCCCCACATCTTATCCATTTCAATATTTCTCACCTGTTGTGTGTGACAAGCCATGCAGTTTTCCTTTACATACACTGCCAGACCTTTTTCTTGTTGGGCTGTGAGCGGTTTTTGATCCGGAATGGGTTCTGTCTCTTGCATTTGAAAGGCCGGCAGAATGGCAATTAGAATACTCAGTGCCACAAACACAGCTCCTGCTGTTAAGGCCAAATTTTGATGGTTTTTATGAAAATTAAGCATCTCTGGAAGTACTTTATTATACGGTTATTTCTTCAATATTTTTACGTTTTTCATCCGTTTTGGTGTATCCTTTAATCATATAAATCAAGTTATACACGAAAACCAAATGTGAAGTAAACATGAGCGAGCCTCCTATAGCTCTCCATACCCAATAGGGCTTCATCAGTGTCACAGATTCCAAAAACGGATGTCCGTCAATCCAGCTTAATCCTTTATAAGTGCCGCCCCACATCATCGATATCATATATGCAAATAATCCTATAAATGCCAACCAGAAGTGAGCTCCCACTAAGACTTGCGGTGGTTCTTTCCCTGTGAGTTTGGGAAGAATTGCATAGATACAAGCCCATAAGAAAAAGGCAATAATCCCATACATGGTCATATGAGAGTGAGCCACGTTAAAGTCAGTAAAGTGCCAAACGAAATTGGTGAATCTAAATGCCTGAACACTTCCTTGCATAGACCCTACAAAATAGAAGATCGTTCCAACTAAAAAGAATGGGAGAACATAACTCTTGCTTATGTGGCTCCAAGAACCTTTCATGGTCATCAAAAAGTTTGTTGTTCCCGCTACTACGGGTATCGCCATCCCTGCACTGAAAACTATAGCCACAGTCTGTAGCCACCAAGGAAGCGGACTAAAAACAAAATGATGCGTCCCGATCATGGTGTAGAAAAGCATTTGAGTCCAAAACGCGAGAACTCCCAAAGAATAGGAATAAATGGGCTTATTCAAAGAAGAAGGCAAATAGTAATAAACGAGTCCGAGAGTGAAGGTCATAAACCACATCCCTACTCCTTGGTGCATATAATATCCTTGAATTACAGTTTCTCCCAGACCATCTTGATAAAAAGGGAGGTAACCAATTATTGACAAGACGATGGTCCAGATAAGCGATGCCAGAATAAACCAATTGGAAATATAAATCTCAGATATTTTTCTGGTGGCGACTGTTTTGTAAAAGTTCCAGAATGTCAGAATCAGCCCTATGGCGAAAAGGAGCATAATCGGCCAGATATATTCTCGATATTCTCCTCCTCCATTATTTATTCCTGCCATTAAAGACAAACTGCCCAGAACTATGGTTGCGTTGATCAAGCCCCATCCGGTCCAAGCCCATTTATAGTTGTAGATTTTAGTGTTGGAAGTGCGGGCAATAACAAAATATCCTAATCCAATCATTGAAAGTGAAGACCATCCCCAAAACACCATATTGGTATGTACCGGTCTGAGACGTCCAAAAGAAAAAGCCGGTAAATGATCCATTTCCGGCCATAAGAATTTCATTCCTACATATTGTCCGATGAGGGTTCCGACAACCAGCCATAGTGCGGCTGCTCCCAGGTAGAAAATGACGATCTTTTTTAACTCAATCGGAGTTTCGATACTTAATGAAGTTCTTTTTTTACTGGAGAAAAAAGCATTATTTGGATTTTTATTTATCCTTTGGACCAGCCCTTTGTCATCCACCACTTCAGCATCTTCCCCTCCCAGTTCTGTTCCGGAGAGTTTGTATTTGAGGGCTGTCTTTCGTTTTTCAAGAATGGCGTCGATTTCAGAGCCTTCTAAAGACATGATATCTTCATCAAGAGCCAATTGATTCCGTTCAACTTGTTTACTTCTCATATTGTCAACATAACTATTGAGTTTTACGAGAATAATCAGCACGGCCACAACTAGAACAATAACTACCAAAACTATCGTTCCAATAATTCCCGGACTGGTGAGCCATCCTTCGCTGGTGATGGGTTGGTTTTGAGACTGGGCAAAAGCCCCAATGCTCAGAACCAAGAGCGCAAGAAAGAGAAGAAATTTTTTCATAAAAGAGTTTCTTACCTGTTTGTCAGAAATTAGATTAAAAATTTTAACGTTTTAAGAATGTAGGTTCCTCCACGAGTTCATGTGCAAGCTGGTGCAGTGTGGTATTTTGAAGCATTTTTTTTAGATTTTCTCTTATGGATACGAACTTGCTATGCATCGGGCAAGGTTTACTCGCATCGCAACGGGGAAATCCCAGAGCGCAACCATTAAAAATCTGATCTCCGTCAATGGCTTCAACGATATCACTGAGGTTGATTTTTTGTGCTTGAGCACTTGCAATCATAAAACCACCTGTTGGACCTTTATGAGATTCCAGAAGGTTATTTTTGGCCAGTTGATGCAATACTTTTGCAGTAAAAGCTTCAGGTGAATCGATGTTTTGTGCAATATCTTTAAGATTGGCACGTATTCCCAGAGAAGATTGGCGCGCAACGTAAACAGACGCTTTAATTCCGTATTGACAAGCTTTGGAAAACATCATGAAGAATTATTATGGCAAATATAAGATAAAATCTATTTAAGACAAATTTGTCAGAAATAAAAGCTTAGATCTTTTAGTGTGATGGGATGGTCAAAGCCTCAAGAATGAATCTCCTCCTTTATAATTCACAGCAAGGTCGATGATCTTGGTATTTTCACACATCATCCGCATATCGGTTCTAATATATTGATATTGTTCGTGTACGGAACAAGGATGTTCGGCAGAACATTCGGGTAGGCCAAGAACACATCCAAAAAAAACTTTATTGCCATCAATGGCATTGACGACATCCATTAAGGTAAGATTAGAATCTTTTTCAATAAAAAATCCTCCGTTAGGTCCTTTTCGTGAAAGTATAATGCCGGAGCGTGCCAATTGCTGACAGATTTTGGCTGTAAAAGGTTCGGGGGAGTTGATCGCCCTAGCTATTTCTACGATATTCGGACGTTTATCATTCAAGGACTGTGCTGCAATAAACACCACAGACCGAATACCATATTCACATGCTTTTGAAAACATAAGGAGACTCTTTGTGTCAAAAATAGGTAAT
>DASRWC010000029.1:0-128486 GCA_035654795.1 Flavobacteriaceae bacterium | reverse complement strand
CGATGTTGGAGACGGATCTTTTATTTCGGGAGATGGAAACAAATTTACAGTCTATCTGATTACGGCAACAGAATCAGATACCTATAGAGCAGATACGGCTATTGTTATTTCCGGAAAGATAGAAAATGACGGAATCCATGACATCCAATTGGGCTTCTTTATGAAAGATAATTACGGAAATCCGGGTGGTAATTTTATAGGAAACAACGAAGGAAGAATTATTGTTGATGGAGATGGTCTGGCTGAAAAAATCAGCGGCAATAAACCTGCCCCCGTTCAAAATTCTTTAAGTTCGGATGAAAGGATTTCAATTGGTACACGTCAAAAGTAAACACACTCATTTTGAAATCTTTGAATAGTTTTTTAAAGAGATAAAAAGAAAATTGTATATTTGCATCGATTTTTGATGAAACAACGATCTGAGGGGACATAATGTCCCCTCTTTTATTCGCAAAATTTATGCGTGAACGAGTAGAAGAACTGCTGAAGACAGCTTTTGAAAACCATCCGGAATTATTCCTAATAGATTTATCTATATCTTCAGATAATCGGATTCGTGTGATCATGGATGGAGATAAAGGGGTTACGGTGGACGATTGTGTCACCATAAGTAGAGCGATAGAGCACCATCTGGATGAGACAGATGATGTTTCAATCGAAGTGATGTCTGCCGGACTTAGTGAGTCTCTGAAATTGCCCAGACAGTATCGAAAAAATATTGGACGCTCACTATCTGTCACAAAAATTGATGGAGAAAAGATTGAAGGAGAATTAATTTCGGCTACAGAAGACGAATGTGTGCTACAATGGACGACGAGGGAGCCCAAACCGATAGGCAAGGGTAAAATAACGGTAACTAAAGAGGCTGTTGTGCCTTATAAAGATATTAAAGAAGCAAAAGTGATGATAACATTTTAATTGCAAGGGATATGGAAAACATTGCATTAATAGAATCTTTTTCGGAATTTAAAGACGATAAACTAATAGACAGAGTAACGCTCATGGCGATACTTGAAGATGTGTTTCGAAATGCTCTAAAAAAGAAATTTGGAAGCGATGATAATTTTGACATCATCATAAATCCTGATAAAGGAGATATGGAAATATGGAGAAATAGAGTTGTCGTGGCAGATGGAGAGGTAGAAGATCCAAACGCGGAAATTTCATTGAGTGAGGCTAGAAAAATTGAAGCGGATTTTGAAATTGGTGAAGATGTGTCTGAAGAGGTGAAGCTCATTGATTTAGGACGTAGAGCAATTTTGGCTTTGAGGCAAAATCTTATTGCCAAAATTCATGAACACGACAATACCAATATCTATAAGCAATTTAAAGATTTAGAGGGTGAAATCTATAATGCCGAGGTGCATCATATTCGTCACCGTGCCGTTATTCTTTTAGATGACGAAGGAAACGAAATCATACTTCCAAAGGAGAAACAAATACCTTCAGATTTTTTCCGTAAAGGAGATAATGTGAGAGGGATTATTGAGAGCGTTGACTTGAAAGGGAGTAAACCCACGATCATTATGTCTCGTGCGCACCCACTCTTCTTGGAAAAGCTTTTTGAACAAGAAATTCCCGAAGTATTTGATGGTTTGATTACCGTGAAAAAAGTAGTTCGTATTCCCGGAGAAAAAGCAAAAGTTGCGGTAGATTCTTATGATGATCGCATTGATCCGGTAGGAGCTTGTGTGGGAATGAAGGGATCAAGAATCCATGGTATTGTAAGAGAATTGGGGAATGAAAATATAGATGTGATTAACTACACCACCAATACCAATCTATACATCGCAAGAGCACTAAGTCCTGCAAAAATTACTTCAATCAAAATAGATGAAGAAAATAAAACAGCTGAAGTTTCTCTTCGTCTTGAAGAAGTGAGTAAGGCTATTGGGAGAGGTGGACACAATATTCGCCTTGCCGGGCAACTGACGGGGTATGAGATTGAGGTTATGAGGGAGGGTAATGAGGATGATGAAGACGTTGAGTTATCAGAATTTACAGATGAAATCGATGCTTGGATCATTGAAGAATTCCATAGAATAGGGCTGGATACAGCCAAAAGGGTTCTTCAATATGAAGTAGCAGACCTTGTGACACGCACAGACCTGGAGGAAGAAACCATCAGAGAGGTAGTGAGAATATTAAGAAAAGAGTTTGAGGAATAGCTTAAAGTTTGAGTACTTTTAGGCACTTTTTAAAAAGAGAAAAACGGAGAATAGCATTTATGGCTGAAGTAAAAAGAAAACGACTGAATCAGGTATTACGTGAATTCAATATTTCATTGGATCGCGCTGTGGAATTTTTAGGTTCCAAAGGCTTTACTGTGGATGCCAGTCCAAATACAAAAATATCTAACGACGAATATGAGGCGCTCTTCGAAGAATTTGAGACTGATAAAAGTAAACGCCTCGAATCTAAAGAAGTAGGAGAAGAAAAGAGAAAGGAAAAAGAAGAATTGCGTCTGGAACTCGAGCGTGAGCAAGAAAAACAGCGTAAAGAGCAAGAAAGTCGTGTGATTAAAGCTGAAGCCAAACTTGCAGGTCCTAAAAAAGTAGGTAAAATAGATTTAGATGCTCCGCTCTCCAAACCGAAAGCAGAAGAAAAGCCCGTTGAGGTTGAGGAGGTGCCTGAAAAAATAGTTCCGCCGGCGGTGGAAGACATTTCTCCTAAAGAAGAGCCGATTCCACAAGAAGCCCCTGCGGAAAAGACAGAGCCTAAAGAAGAAAAACCTGCAGAGGTAGAAGTAAAACAGGTTGTAAAAGAAACGGTAGAAACTCCTAAAAAAGAGTTTCAGAAGAAACCTGTTCAACAGAAATCTCCTAAACCCGTTCAGGCTGAACCCGAAGTTAAGAAAGAAGAAGCCACGGAAGAATCGCAGACAATCGTTACGGAATATAGAAAACTTGAAGGTCCAAGTTTTACAGGACAAAAGATTGACCTGTCACAATTTGAAAGACCTGAAAAGAAAAAAGAAACGAAGCAAGACGATAAGAAAGACAGAAAAGGAAAACGAAGACGTATTTCGAAAGACGCTCCTAAACCTGCTTCCCAGCACGGCGGCGGAAATCGAGATAATAAAGGAAGAGGCAGAAAAGCTCAGGCACCCAGAGAGGAGCCTAGCGAGGAAGAAGTTCAAAAGCAAGTGCGCGAAACCTTGGAGAAATTGCAAGGGAAAGCCTCACGTGGAAGAGCTGCTCGATATAGAAGAGAAAAAAGAGAAACCCACCGTCAAAAAACGGAGGATGAAATGGCTCAACAAGAACTGGAAAGTAAACTTCTTAAAGTTACCGAATTTGTCACGGTAAGTGAAGTGGCTACTATGATGGATGTTCCTGTCACCAAAGTAATTTCTGCTTGTATGTCACTTGGATTAATGGTTACCATGAACCAACGCCTTGATGCGGAGACGCTGAGCATAGTGGCAGATGAATTTGGTTTTGAGGTGGAATTCGTGACGGCAGATATTGAAGAAAGTCTGGAATTTCTTGAAGATGCTCCGGAAGATCTCACTGCCAGAGCACCTATTGTAACCGTAATGGGACACGTAGATCACGGGAAAACTTCCCTTTTAGATTACATTAGAAAAGAAAATGTAATTGCAGGAGAATCGGGAGGAATTACACAACATATTGGAGCCTATGGAGTAACTCTTGACAGTGGCCAGAAAATCGCATTTCTTGATACCCCCGGGCACGAAGCTTTTACCGCAATGCGGGCACGAGGAGCGCAAGTAACAGACGTGGCAATTATTGTTATCGCAGCTGATGATGATATTATGCCGCAAACCAAAGAAGCCATCAGTCACGCTCAGGCGGCCGGAGTGCCTATTGTTTTTGCAATAAATAAAATAGATAAACCAACAGCCAATCCTGAAAAAATTAAAGAAGGATTAGCGCAAATGAACCTTCTGGTGGAAGACTGGGGTGGAAGCATCCAGTCACAAGATATTTCAGCCAAACAGGGTATCGGGGTGAAGGAATTGCTGGAAAAAGTGTTGCTTGAAGCAGAATTACTCGAGTTAAAAGCAAACCCAAATCGTATTGCAAATGGTACTGTTGTGGAAGCTTTCCTGGATAGAGGGAGAGGATATGTGTCTACAGTTTTAGTGCAAGGCGGAACCTTGCGAATCGGAGATTACGTTCTTGCAGGGCAGCACAGTGGAAAAATCCGTGCGATGCAGGACGAAAGAGGGAAAAATATTCAAGAAGCCGGGCCCTCTACGCCGGTGTCAATTTTAGGACTGGATGGAGCGCCTCAGGCCGGGGATAAATTCAACGTTTTTGAGGATGAAAAAGAAGCAAAATCCATTGCAGCAAAACGTACGCAACTGCAACGTGAGCAAAATGTTAGAACTCAAAGACACATCACACTTGACGAAATTGGAAGAAGAATTGCTCTTGGAGATTTCAAAGAATTAAATATAATTCTAAAAGGTGACGTAGACGGATCGGTAGAGGCATTAACAGATTCTTTCCTTGAAATGTCAACCGAAGAAATTCAGGTGAATATTATTCATAAAGCAGTTGGAGCGATAACAGAGAATGACGTACTATTGGCCTCGGCATCTGATGCGGTGATTATCGGATTTAACGTAAGACCGATGGGGAACGCCCGTCAACTTGCAGATAAAGAAGAAATTGATATCAGAACATATTCCATTATTTATGATGCCATCAACGATCTGAAAGATGCTATGGAAGGGATGCTGTCTCCTGTTATGAAAGAAGAAATTACAGGAACCGCAGAGGTCAGAGAATTGTTCAAAATCTCTAAAGTGGGAACAATCGCAGGATGTATGGTGACGTCAGGTAAAATTTTCCGTAATTCCGGAATTCGCTTGATACGCGATGGGGTGGTTATCTATACAAGTGAACTGCTGTCACTAAAACGCTTTAAAGACGACGTAAAAGAGGTGGCCAAAGGTTATGATTGTGGTCTTCAGATTAAGAACTATAACGATCTGCAAATAGGAGATCAAATAGAAGCCTTCCAAGAGGTAGAGGTCAAGAAGACATTGAAATAAATAAGTAACACAAGTAAAAACTAAAAAGACTGCATGCTATATGTGGTCTTTTTTGATTGCCGATTGAAATTCCTTCAATAGCCTGGCTGGTCATCAGTTTGATGCAAGATTAGATTCCCGTTGCCGGAACATTTCCGGAGAAAGTGAGTTTGTTCACTACCTAAATGAAACGCAGTAAACGTGGTGAAAAGGCATTTCGCCGGTTCATGGGGGGCTCGTTAAAGAATGGCTTACAAAAGCCATTGAAATGCTGTAATTCGGATTTTTGAAGAAAACCCTTCCCTTAAGTGGGCCGGAACCTATTTTTGAAAAGAACTACGTTTTACTTTTTCCGATCAGGTTTTAAAATGAATGCGGCAGAAAAGTCTTTTTTAAGTAGGAGAAGAACACGCTCTGCTTCAATCCTTGTGGTAAAATTGCCGGCCCATACCTTGTAATTGGGAGTTTCATATTCAATGGATGCAGGCCAGTCGGGATATAGTCTTTTGTATTTTTTTAATACTTCATTTGCAGGCTCAAGTTCACCATAATAGAGTTGAATGGTGTATCCAATGCTAAGTTTATTTTCCTTCTCCAATTCTTTCTGAATTTTTAGAAGCTCTTGTATTTTCGGATCTTCATGAACTAGGAGTGTGCCTTGTTGGCCCATGGTCGATATCGTTAAGAAAGACGCTAATAAGGTGGGTATTATTATCTTAAATAAAGAAGGTGTTTTCATATGACGAAGGCTTTTTGCAAATGTAAAGTTTATAAGTAACCTATAGGTTTTTTCTGTTATTTAGAATTGTTATAAATTATCGGTTAACACTTTGTTTACACTTTCAAAATCGAGTTTATAATGTACTTTTGCTCTTTAATTTCTGGTAACTGCGGTTGATTGGACAGGTTCTAATGACTAAAAGTGTGCCAAAAAATTGACCAAACATTTAACCCATAGTATGAAAAAGGTAAATTTTATAAGTCTTCGCTCAAAATTGCCATTTCTTTTGTTAGCATTTCTGCTAACTTTTTCAGCTACCATATATGCTCAAGATGAAGTGGAGGCTTCGTCAAACTCAGGAGGTGATATCGCCGCCGGAGAGGCATTGTTTAAATCAAATTGTGCTGCCTGTCATAAGCTTGACAAAAAAGCAGTAGGGCCGGCTCTTAGAGGAGTAGGGGAGCTTTTTGATCGTCAGTGGTTGTATAAATGGATTCAAAATAGCCAGGCTTTAGTGCAGGCGGGAGATCCTACTGCCGTCCGTTTATTTGAAGAGAATAATCGTTTAATCATGACTCCCTTTCCGGGGTTGTCTGAGACAGATATAGATAATATTCTAGCATATACCGATCAGCCCAAATCTCAACCAAAGCAAGATGCTGCAGGGGGAGAAGGAGTTGCTTCTTCAGCAGCGGCGGGAACCGGTGGCGGTGGGGTGTCAAATAATATTTTGCTTTCGGCTCTAGCTCTGATTTTCTTCTTGTTGATTATCATGTTGTTCTTGGTATTCACAACACTTAGAAGAATTGCCGAAGCCAAAGGATTAACTGTGGAAGAGGAAAAGGAGAAAAGACTTCCTTTGTGGAAAGCTTTTATACAAAATCAATTCCTCGTGATTGTTGCTTCTGTAGTGCTGCTGTTGGCTGCAAGTTATTTCGCTTTTGGATATCTGATGCAAATTGGGGTGGATCAGGGATATCAGCCTGTACAGCCCATTCACTATTCACATAAAATTCATGCCGGCGATAACGGGATTGATTGTAACTTCTGTCATAGTTCCGCAAGACAAAGCAAAACTGCCGGAATTCCATCTTTAAACGTTTGTATGAACTGTCATATGAGTATTTCTGAGGTTGCGGAATCAACAGCCACGGCAGAATATTCGAAAGAGTTTTATGATGGGGAAATCCAAAAATTATACAAGGCCGTGGGCTGGGATCCCAATGAAATGGCTTATACAGGAAAAACAGAGCCGGTAAAATGGGTTCGTATCCATAATCTTCCTGATTTTGCTTATTTCAATCACTCGCAACACGTTACTGCCGCCGGGGTGGCTTGCCAGAAGTGCCATGGCGAAGTAGAGAAAATGGAAATTATGGAGCAATTCGCCCCGTTAACAATGGGTTGGTGTGTTGAGTGTCACAAAGAAACCAATGTGGCGCTAAACTCAAACGAGTATTATGCCAAGATCCATGAAGAGCTTTCAAAGAAATACGGCGTAGAAAAATTGACCATCGCTGAATTGGGTGGTTTGGAATGTGGTAAGTGCCACTACTAATAAATCTTAATCTGAAACAAAGGATAATAAATATAGAGGAGCGATAGGCGTGAAGAGGGTGTAGAGGATAAAATCGCAAATCAACTTTAAAACCGAGTTTAAAAATTATGGCATCAAACAAGAAATACTGGAGAAGTATCGATGAGCTTGACCAGGACAATGAAATTGTTAAGGCGCTGGCAAATAAGGAGTTTCCAACAGAAATACCGGTTGAAGACTTTTTAGGAGACAAAGAGGTGCTTGAAACTTCTAGTACTACTAGACGTGATTTCTTAAAATATGTCGGATTTTCAACAGCGGCCGCAACATTGGCTGCTTGTGATGGTCCAGTTGTAAAGGCAATTCCTTATGTGGTTATGCCTGATGAAATCGTGCCGGGAGAAGCAAATTATTATGCTTCAACCATAGGAGACGGGTTTGACTTCGCAAACGTGTTGGTCAAAACCCGGGAAGGAAGACCAATCAAAATTGAACGAAATGCCTTGTCTGAGCACAATGGAAGTGTAAACGCAAGAGTCCATGCTTCCATCCTAGGGCTTTATGATCGAAATCGATTGGCGGGACCGACAATTGATGGAAATGAAGTGGGGTGGGCAGAATTTGATGCGGCTATGGCGCAAAAAATGAACGCCATGGCTGGAAAAGAGGTGGTGTTACTAACCCAAACTTTGGCGAGTCCATCTACATATAAATTAATTGCAGATTTTACAGAAAAATATCCCAACGTTCGCCATGTGGAATATGATGCAGTTTCTTGTTCTGATGCTTTGGATGCATTCCAAAGCCAATACGGAATGAGAGCCTTGCCGGATTATGATTTTTCTAAAGCTGAAGTAATTGTATCAATAGGAGCTGATTTCTTGGGAGATTGGCAAGGTGGGGGATATAGTTCGTCTTACGCTAAAAGCAGAATTCCGAAAAACGGAAAAATGTCGCGTCACATTCAGTTTGAATCTAACTTGTCGTTAGCAGGAGCTAAAGCTGATAAAAGAGTGCCCGTTACGCCTTCACAACAAATGCAAGTATTGAAAGCTATTGCAGGTGGGGGAAGCACCTCCGGATTGCCTGAAAATGTAGCACAAGCTGTTTCTTCAGCTAAAGCGCAATTGCAACGTGCTGGTAGTAAAGGTATTCTGATTACCGATTTGCCCGGGATTGAAGCTCAAAATCTCGCACTTCAGTTTAATAAAGATAGCGAGGTTATGGATGCTAATGCTCCAAAACTGATAAGACAAGGGAGCAACGCCGCGGTGAATGCCGTTGTAAACGGCGTAATGTCCGGAACTATTAAAGGGTTGATTACCATGGGCGTGGACCCGGTATATTCTCTTCCAAATGGTTCAGCTTTCGCAGAGGCCTACCAAAATCTTGAATTTTCACTTGCTTTCTCCATGCGAAACGATGCCACAGCAGAACTTGCCCAAATGGTAGCTGCTACACCGCATTACCTGGAATCTTGGGGAGATTACCAATTAAAATCAGGATTCTTCAGCCTTTCGCAACCAACCATCCGTCCGCTATTCAATACAAGACAATTCCAAGAATGTCTGCTAAGATGGACCGGTGGAACTCAGACCTATTATGATTATTTGAAAGATACATGGAATACTTCTGTTCTAGACGGAAAGACATGGAATCAAGCGCTCCATGACGGGTTCGCGAAAAGTTCCAAAGGAGTATTTTTTGCATCTACCGCCGGTTATGGAAGTGGAGTGTTAGAGTCCAGCAGTTCAGATGGAGCTATGGCAACATTCCAAGAGAATGCCGGCGGATTTGAACTAACTTTATATACAAAAACTGCATTAGGAGACGGTCAACAAGCCAACAACCCATGGCTTCAGGAATTGCCGGATCCTATTACCAGAACCACCTGGGATAACTATGTTACCATGTCTAAGGCAGATGCCGATGAACTTGGAGTAGTAAACAAAATTGTTGCAAACGGTGCTCTAGACGGAAGTTACGTGAGTATAACAATGAATAACGTTACACTTGAAAAAGTTCCTGTCATCATTCAGCCCGGACAAGCCAAAGGATCTATAGGATTGGCATTAGGATACGGAAAAACTGCTGCCATCCAAAAAGAAATGCAAACAGGTGTTAATGCTTATCCGCTCTATGCAAACTTCTCTTCGATCCAAAATGTGTCGGTAGAAAAAGTATCGGGTACCCACGAGTTTGCAAGCGTGCAAATGCAAAGCACAATGGCAGGAAGAAGTGAAGATATTATTCGGGAAACCACCATTGAAATCTTTAATACCAAAGATAAAAACTTCTTTAACCCAACTCCATCTGTAGAATATGATCATCAACCTGTAGAGGTTAGAGATCAAAGAGCAGATATATGGGCACCGTTTGATACCTCTATCGGGCATCATTTCAATATGTCAATTGACTTGAATGCTTGTACGGGCTGTGGGGCTTGTGTGATTGCTTGTCATGCCGAAAACAACGTTCCGGTTGTAGGAAAAGATGAGGTCAGGAAATTCAGAGATATGCACTGGTTGCGTATTGACCGGTACTATTCGGCAGGAGACACCTTTGAAGAAGAAATCGAGATGCATCAAAATCTTGGAACATTTGAAACTTACAAGAAAGTAGAAACTCCAAGCTACGATAATCCGATGGTGGCATTCCAGCCGGTAATGTGTCAACACTGTAATCACGCACCTTGTGAGACTGTTTGTCCGGTTGCGGCTACTTCACACGGCCGTCAAGGACAGAACCATATGGTATATAACCGTTGTGTAGGTACTCGTTACTGTGCAAATAACTGTCCTTACAAAGTAAGAAGATTTAACTGGTTCAAGTATAGTGAGAATGATGAGTTTGATTACAACATGAACAATGACCTTGGAAGAATGGTCTTAAATCCTGATGTTGTGGTTCGTTCTCGAGGGGTAATGGAGAAATGTTCACTGTGTATCCAAATGACTCAAAAAACTATATTGGATGCCAAAAATGAAGGTCGTGAAATTAAAGACGGAGAGTTTAAAACGGCTTGTTCCGCAGCATGTGATACCGGAGCGATTGTTTTTGGAGATATAAATGATAAAGATGCGGAAATTACCAAACTCAGAAATGACGACCGTATGTATCGTTTATTAGAAGATGTAGGTACAAAACCGAATGTTATGTATCAAATGATCGTTAAAAATACTTCGGAGAATTAATAAAAAAGTTAGAACAATTATATAAGAGTTAAGTATGTCATCACACTACGAAGCACCTATTAGAGAGCCTTTGGTTCTGGGAGAAAAGTCCTATCATGATGTTTCCGTTGAAATAGGAGCACCCATTCTGGGAAGGGCGAATAAATCTTGGTGGATTGTTTTTACCATATCCCTTGTTGCTTTTCTTTGGGGATTAGGATGTATCATTTACACAGTTTCAACAGGAATCGGAGTATGGGGTCTGAACAAAACCATTGGATGGGCTTGGGATATTACCAACTTCGTTTGGTGGGTTGGAATCGGGCACGCAGGAACACTGATTTCTGCCGTGCTACTCCTCTTCCGCCAAAAATGGAGAATGGCCGTAAACCGATCTGCGGAAGCCATGACCATTTTTGCGGTAGTTCAAGCGGGACTTTTCCCAATTATTCACATGGGGCGTCCATGGCTTGCTTATTGGGTACTACCCATTCCAAACCAATTCGGATCCTTATGGGTAAACTTTAACTCTCCACTGCTTTGGGACGTTTTCGCAATTTCAACTTATCTTTCAATTTCGCTCGTCTTCTGGTGGACCGGATTGCTTCCGGATTTTGCAATGATCAGAGACCGAGCAACTAAACCATTCCAAAAGAAGATTTACAGTATTCTTAGTTTTGGTTGGACAGGAAGAGCAAAAGACTGGCAACGTTTTGAAGAGGTAGAACTTGTTCTTGCAGGATTGGCTACGCCACTTGTACTCTCAGTTCACACCATTGTATCATTTGACTTCGCCACCTCTGTTGTTCCCGGATGGCATAGTACTATTTATCCTCCATATTTCGTTGCCGGTGCGGTTTTCTCAGGATTCGCAATGGTGCAAACGCTTCTTATTATCATGAGAAAAGTTTTGCATCTCGAAGACTATATCACTGTCCTTCATATCGATTATATGAACCAGATTATCTTGGTAACGGGAGGAATTGTAAGCGTGGCCTATATAACCGAATATTTTATGGGATGGTACACCGGAATGCCTTATGAGAACTACGTGTACCTTTCATTCGGTGCAGCTACGGGACCATACTGGTGGGCTTTCTGGGCTCTGATTATTTGTAACATGGTTGTGCCATTGACGCTTTGGATACGAAAATATAGACGTAATATCATTTGGACATTTGTTGTTTCGATAATCATTAACATTGGAATGTGGTTTGAGCGTTTTGATATTATCGTGATTGACTTGAGTAAAGATCGATTGACTTCGTCGTGGACTTTATTCCAACCAACCTTCGTGGATATCGGAACTTTCATGGGAACCATTGGATTCTTCTTTGTTCTATTTCTATTATATGCAAGAACTTTCCCGGTAATTTCACAAGCCACTTTAAAAGGAATCTTAAAATCTTCCGGAGAAGGATATAAAAGACTACGCGCTGAACATGGGGACGATGTCAGCCACGTACAGCAGCTGGATCAAGGCGATTTCGGACCGGCAGCAAATATTTCACATAAAAGATTTGACAACTCTTTTGCTTATTCCAGAAATCCGGTCGCAACAAACCCATCCGTTCCGTCAGAACAGGTTAGACAAGGGAAAATAGCTCAACTGTTGGCAAACATTGGTGTGTTTGATGCTAAAATTGAAACACAAGATGACCTTCAAAGAATTAATGGTGTCGGACCCGTACTTGAACAGAAACTGCATCAGATCGGAATTTTTACCTATACTCAAATCAGCAGAATGACTGATGTGGATTATGAGTTGTTGAAAGAAATTATCAGCGAATTCCCGGGAAGCCCACAACAAGATGACTGGGCGGGACAGGCACTTATTTTAAAAAATGAGAAGTAATTATGGCAGCAAATAAGATACACGCAATATATACTGACGATGATTTGCTTTTACAAGCAGTCAAACAGGTCCGCGCTGAAGAATATCAGATCTCTGAAGTTTATACTCCCTTTCCGGTGCACGGATTGGATGAGGCTATGGGGCTGGCTCCAACAAGACTTGCTATTACCTCCTTCCTTTATGGTTTGGTAGGATTGGCGGTTGCAGTATGGATGATGAATTATATGATGATTGTAGATTGGCCACAAAACATTGGGGGAAAACCAAGCTTTTCATTTCATCAAAATATGCCCGCTTTCATTCCGATCATGTTTGAAATGACGGTCTTCTTTGCAGGACACTTAATGGTTATCACATTCTATATGAGAAGCCGTTTATGGCCGTTTAAACAAGCTGAAAATCCTGATCTCAGAACCACTGATGATCATTTCCTGATGGAAGTGGATGTAGAAAATCACGATATTGATAAGCTTGCAGAATTTTTGTATAACACAGGAGCTTCTGAAATAAGCTTAGTAAAAACTGAAGAAGCACATTAATATGAAAACACTATCTAATATTGCCATCATCCTGGCGGTTTCATCGACTTTGGTGGGGTGTTTTAATAAAAACAAACCGAACTATCAATATTTTCCCGATATGTATGTGTCACCTAGCTACGAAACCTATGGTGCCTATGAAATATTTCCGGGAGAACAATCAGCTATGCTTCCGGCAGAAAATACAATTCCTAGAGGCTATGAACCCTACGAACTAGAAAATAACTTTGAAGGGTACGATAAATCCAAGGATATTTTGGATTTCCCATTTGAAGTAACTGAAGAAAACTTGGCAACAGGAGCTCATCTTTATACCCTATACTGTGCAGTTTGTCACGGTGATAAAGGAGACGGGAAAGGAATTCTTGTGGAAAGAGAAAAATATCTGGGTGTTCCGAGTTATGCCGATGCAGGAAGGGCTATTGTGCCGGGAAGAATTTATCATGTAGAAACGTATGGTCTCAACTCTATGGGCTCGTATGCGTCTCAAGTAAATTCAAAAGAAAGATGGCAAATAGCCATGCATGTCATGGACTTAAAAGCAAATTTGATGGGTGAACCGGGCATTTTAACTACTGCAGCCAAAGGGGGACCATCAGAATTACAAACCGCTGTTGGAGAAACTTCTTCTGACAATACAGACGAAACACAATCTAATTAAAGAATCTAAAAGAGAATGGCTAATAAAATGTATACATTACCGGGTAAATTAAAACTGTTTTCAATTATTCTTGTAGTAGTTGGGTTGGTGGGGATTGTCTACGGTTTTCTTACTGTTCCCAAGACTGTAAATGATATTGAACACGTCTTGGCGGAACAACAGGCGCATCAAGCCACAGCCGAAAAAAGTAATGCGGCAAACTTTGTGGATCGCGCCAGAGGAGAGGAAGGTTACGCAGAAAAAGCAATGGCAAGCTCGCAAGATCACGGAGATATGGCACACGGAGCAAATTCACATGCAGAACACGTGTTGCACCAAATGAAAGCTCGGCCATGGTCAGCTACCTTTGTGGCAGCGTTCTTCTTTATGATGCTTGCTTTGGCTGTCCTTGTTTTTTATGCAATACAATATGCTTCCAAAGCGGGATGGTCTCCGGGACTTTATAGAATTATGGAGGGAATAACTGCCTACCTTCTTCCGGGATCCATTATCGTACTAATTATAGTCGCACTGGCGGGTACCAATTTCTTCCCTTGGATGAATAAAGAACTTGTGGCTAATGACAAATACTTGATCCATAAATCAGGATACTTAAACTTCCCTTTCTTTCTTATTCGTGCCATTATCTATGTCGCGGGATGGAATCTATACCGCTTTGTAGCAAGAAGGAATTCATTAGAACAAGCAACTGCCAATAACTATAACTTATACAGAAAGAATTTTAAAGCTGCGGTTATTTTCCTTGCTTTCTTTATTGTAACGGAAGCCTTTATGGCAACGGACTGGTTTATGACTATGACACCACACTGGCATAGTACGCTATTCCCTTGGTACGTTTTCGCAACCATGTTTGTTTCCGGAATTACAGTTCTTGCGTTGGTGACAATTTACTTGCGAAACCTGGGACTCGTTCCATTTGTCAGTGATAAACACCTACATGATTTAGCGAAATACATATTCGCATTCAGTATATTCTGGACCTACTTGTGGTTCGGGCAGTTTATGTTGATATGGTATGCCAATATTCCGGAAGAGGTAACTTACTTCGTTATTAGAATTCAAGAGTATGGTTTATTGTTTTTCGGAATGCTAATCCTTAACTTTGTTTTCCCGATCTTAATTTTAATGAGTAGCGATTTCAAAAGAATCCCTTGGTTTGTTGTAATAACCGGTATCCTTTTGCTTGTAGGGCATTATATTGATGTGTATTTGCTGGTGATGCCTTCAACAGTTGGAGCGAACTGGCATTTCGGAATTCCCGAAATTAGCGGTATTTTATTCTTCCTTGGTTTATTCATTCTGATAATAGGAACTGCTTTAGGAAAAACATCTCTCGACCCGGGCAATGATCCGTTTATTAAAGAAAGTAAAAACTACCATTTTTAGTCAATTAGTAAAAACAGAAGAAATTAAAAGATGACTGCATTTTTAGTAATTCTCGTTATCCTGTTGTTTGGAGTATCTGTGTGGCAGATGAAAAGAATTTTTCAACTGGCAAGAATCAAACCAATCGGTTATAATGATATCGCCTCAGATAATGATAACAATACGCAAGGGTATTTAATGCTCGGGTTCTTAGCATTTATTTACATACTTACAATCGTTTGTTTTTATTTGTGGTATGGAACGCTCCTCCCAAAATCCGGATCAGAGCACGGGGCCAAAATTGATAACCTAATGCTCATCACGATGATCCTTATTTTCATCGTGGGTATCCTAACACAGGCTTTATTACACTGGTTTGCATTCGTTTACCGCGGAAATAAAAAGAAAAGAGCAACGTTCTATGCAGATAACGATAAACTGGAATTTATCTGGACAATTATTCCGGTAATTACACTTGCAGGATTGATTATTTACGGCTTGTTTACCTGGACAGACATTATGAACGTCCATAAAGATGATGATCCTCTGATTGTTGAACTCTATGCTTATCAATTTGGATGGAGAGCAAGATATGCCGGAGATGATAATACGCTGGGAGAAGCAAACGTACGGTTAATTGACGGGCCGAACGTGCTGGGAGTTGATCCCGCAGATCCAAACGGGCAAGACGATAAAGTAGTATCAGAAATTCACCTGCCCGTGGATAGAAAAGTGCTCTTCAAAATTAGGTCACAGGATGTATTGCACTCTGCTTACATGCCTCATTTTAGAGCACAAATGAACTGTGTGCCGGGAATGATTACACAATTTGCCTTTACACCTACAGTAACTACTGAGGAAATGCGTCAGACAGAACATATCATTGAAAAGGTAAAAAATATCAATGAAATTCGTCGAAAAGAGAGTGAGAAACTTATTGCTGCAGGTGACGACGCACTTGAGCCTTATGAATTCGACTATTTACTTCTCTGTAATAAAATTTGCGGTGTAAGCCACTATAATATGCAGATGAAAATTGTAGTTGAATCGGAAGAGGATTTTAGGTCTTGGTTGGCAGAACAGCCCACTTTGGCCGAACAGTTAAATAAATAAGAACAGAATTAATTTAGCATTAAGATATGTCAGCACAAGTAGTTCACCCTTATGACGAACATCAAGAGGATTTAGAGCACCATAAAGAGACTTTTATTACAAAATATATTTTTAGCAAAGATCATAAGATCATTTCTAAACAATATATGATCACCGGTCTTTTCATGGGAGCTATTGGTCTCTTTATGTCTGTTTTGTTCAGACTTCAGCTCGCTTGGCCTGATCATCATTTTACAATTTACGATATATTTCTCGGGAAATGGTCCACTGACGGAGTAATGGATCCTAATATGTATCTAGCCCTGGTTACCATACACGGAACCATCATGGTGTTCTTTGTTCTTACGGCGGGGCTAAGCGGTACTTTCAGTAACTTATTAATTCCATTGCAGATTGGAGCAAGAGATATGGCATCAGGATTCTTGAACATGGTGTCCTATTGGTTGTTTTTTATCTCTAGCATGCTTATGCTGATCTCGTTATTTGTGGAAACCGGACCTGCTTCGGCCGGATGGACAATTTATCCTCCCCTTAGCGCGCTACCACAAGCAATTCCGGGATCTGGAACAGGTATGACCCTCTGGCTCATTTCTATTGCCATCTTTATTGCCTCTTCGCTATTGGGTTCCTTAAACTTTATTGTTACCGTACTAAACCTGAGAACCAAAGGAATGTCAATGACTCGACTGCCACTTACGGTATGGGCTTTCCTTGTTACTGCCATTGTTGGTTTGGTTTCGTTTCCTGTACTATTCTCAGCAGCGCTGATGCTTATTATGGATAGAAGTTTCGGAACTTCTTTCTTCTTGTCGGATATTTATATTGCCGGCGAGGTACTCCACCATCAAGGAGGATCTCCTGTGTTGTTTGAACACCTTTTCTGGTTCCTCGGACACCCGGAAGTTTATATCGTAATTCTGCCGGCAATGGGTATCGTATCTGAAATTCTTGCTACAAACTCCCGAAAACCAATATTTGGTTATCGAGCGATGGTGGCATCTCTATTGGCCATTGCGTTCTTGTCCACCCTCGTTTGGGGACACCACATGTTTGTGTCAGGAATGAATCCTTTCCTCGGATCGGTATTTACATTTACAACCCTTTTAATTGCTATTCCTTCGGCCGTTAAATCATTCAATTGGATTACAACCATTTGGCGCGGAAATCTGCAGATGAACGTAGCCATGCTTTGGTCTATCGGTTTTGTTTCTACCTTCATTACTGGAGGACTTACCGGACTAATTGTAGGAGACAGTGCGCTTGATATTAACGTTCACGATACATACTTTGTGGTTGCTCACTTCCACTTGGTAATGGGTGTGTCGGCTGCCTATGGTTTTATTGCGGGTGTGTATCATTGGTTCCCTAAAATGTTCTCGGGAAGACTGATGAATAAACAACTGGGTTATATCCATTTCTGGATCACAGCTATAGGTGCTTATGGAATTTTCTTCCCGATGCACTTCGTAGGACTCGCAGGATTGCCCAGACGATATTATACAAACAGCAACTTCCCTTACTTTGATGACTTAGCAGATATTAACGTGGTAATGACCGTATTTGCAATCATTACAGTGGGTGCGCAGTTAATTTTCGTGTATAACTTCTTCCACTCCATGTTCTTCGGAAAAGTAGGACCTCAGAATCCCTGGAATGCCACAACCTTGGAATGGACAACGGATATTAAACCAATTCACGGAAACTGGGATGGTCCGTTACCAACTGTTTATAGATGGGCTTACGATTATAGTAAACTTAATAAGGAAGGAACGGATTATGTTATTCCGGGACAAGACTTTGTACCTCAAACCGTGCCTCTTCAGACAAATGAAGATGAATTAAATCACTAAACAGAAATAAATTCAATAAAGACGCTTCATTTTAAACCGAAATTGAGGCGTTTTTTTTGATGCTAACCTTGAGCGTGTAGCACGAATTAAAAACTCTGTAACTGATCTTCTGATTTCAAGATGAAAGTGCTATCAATGAATTCCTCATGTGGTTCCTCACTAAAATAATGGGAGTGCCTGTTAAGAATTGTTATAGTTAAATTATCTCTTTCTATAAAAATTGTTAAATATCTACTCATTATGTTTTTAGTGGTTTTTAAGAATTAAATTTGAATTATTAATTAAAAAATCATTTTATGAAAAGAATTACTTTAATAAAATCAACAGGCTCAGAGTTTATGAGTTTCTTTTGGTTGATGATTATGCTTCTTTTGGTTGGCACCTCGTGGGGGCAAACGAGTTTTAAACTCGTGACCTCTGAGGCAGAACTGGAGGCGGGGAAGACTTACTTGATTGTAAATAAAAATATTGCAGGAAGTGCGGCAGCAATAAGTGAGCAAAGAGGAAACAATCGGGGTCCGGCAGTTATTACAATAGCAGCAGAGGCAGGAGTTATGAAAATCTCCACACCCCTTGCGGAAACCAACGAGGATACCGGCATGCCCTTCGCAATAACTCTTGGCCAAGGAAATCAACATTGGACATTATTTGATGCTGTCAATAACGGTTTTTTGTATGCAGCGAGTGGATCAAGCGATAAAAATTATCTAAGAACTCGACCCTCGAATTTTGACCTGGACTCGGAATGGTCAATTACTTTTGGAACTGGGGGAAATGCAGTAATAACATCCAAAGGAACCGCAGTGAAAAACTTGATGCGATATAATTCTTCAGCTAATCTTTTTTCGTGCTATTCAAGCGGTCAACAATCTATTTACTTGTACAAAATCATAGAAGAAGGTCCCACCACTTACACCTATGAAAACGGTGCTTGGAGTCCTTCAGACCCAACAGGTACAGTTACTGCCGATGACAATATTGCCATCATAGACGGCGCGGTAACCTTGGACGGAGAGGTGAATGTTAACAATCTTACTGTTCTGGAAAATGCTACCTTAAACATTACCGATGTTCTTAACGTTCACGGAAACCTTACCATGAATGGAGATGTGGTATTTAAAAGTACGGCTACAGGTACGGGGCAATTGGGTCTTGTTTCACCTACTTCTACTATTGCCGGAGAAGCTACTGTAGAGCGATACATGCAGAATAGACGTTCTTACAGAATGGTCTCTCCAGCCGTTACTACAACTACCTCCATCCACGTAAACTGGCAAGAAGATGCAAATAGCAAAACACACAATCCGAATCCGGGATACGGAACCCACATCACAGGTTCCACAACCGACCAATTTGACGGTTTTGACGGGACTCAAACCGGAAATCCTTCCATGTGGCTGGTAGATTTGGATAACCAAGTTTTTGCTCCAATTACAAATACAAGTGTAAATACATTAACTGCCGGAAATCCATACCTGATGTTTATCCGTGGTGATCGTTCTGTAGATTTAGACAATCCAAACCCCGGCTCTACGGCAACAACCCTTAGAGCAAAAGGAGAATTGTTTGTAGGTGTCCAAACTCAAAACTTCAATACGAGTGCCGACGGCGATTTTGCAATGTTTGGAAACCCTTACCAGAGCACAGTTAATGTCAATGATCTATTTGCAGGAGCCACCAATGTAAACCAAAACATCTATTACATTTACGATCCAAGTGTAGGAGACTATGGAAATTACGTAACAGTAGCTCTACCGGGAGGAGATAACGGAATTGGTTCTACTGCCAATCAATTTTTACAACCCGGCCAGGCCGCACAATTTGCAACTGCCGCAGCCGGACCTTCATCATTAACTTTTACTCCGGGAACAAAAGCACCGGGTAATAATAATAGTACAAATGCTACAGGAAATGGTTTTGCTGAAGCCAATATGATAAACGTACAATTGTTTTCTTCAGAAAACTTCAATAACGGAGGTCGTCCGCACGATGGGTTTGTGATGATGTTTGATGATCAATATGACAATGCCATCACGCTTATGGATGCACCAAAACCAATGGGTTTCAGAGAAAATTTAGGAATTGAGCTGGAAGGAAGGTATTTCAGCTTGGAACGCAGAGAATTGCCGGTTGCGTCTGAAGTTTTCCAAATTTATAGTGACGGATATACTTATTCCAATTATACCTTAAAACTGCAGGTTGACGGACTAGAAGATACCGTTCTTTACCTTGATGATGCCTACACCGGAACAAGCACATTGCTTACACAAGGAGAATCTGCATATTCTTTTGAAGTAGCAGATGAGGCAAGTAGAGCTACAGACCGTTTCACCATTCGTGTGGAAGCACGCCTTGGGGTAACTGATAACACGCTGGCAGGAATTCGCTTGTTCCCGAACCCTACAATTGACGGAACATTCTACATTCACGCCCCACAATTAAACGGGCAACAAGTTGCTTTAAGTATTGCAGATATGGCAGGACGTATGGTGTATAACGACACCCAAGTTTCTTTATCTGATAAAATTACTGTGGATGCAGCTGATTCTCTCACAGCGGGAATCTATGTGGTAACATTGAAATTTGCCGATGAAATACAAACATTCAAATTAATTAAAAAATAATTAATAGAAACTGGACAAAAAATGGCTGTTTCGAAAGAGACAGTCATTTTTTTTTTGGAGATGTTTTTATATGAAGAGTGCCATAATTTTGATTTAAGAAAAGAAAGTAGGTATCACTTATACTATAGATCCTTAGCAACCGCATAAGCATCAGTTGAATACAATTTTAGAAGTTTGATAGGAAAGTGATTTTTTTACATCCAAAAATTTCGGAATACCTCCGAAATGAAAAATTTGAAAAATAGCATTATGGGAAACAAATGTGATTTCCAATAGAAATAAAATGTACATTTGATTGATTCTTTTTCACCTAAAAAACTTTCCAAGTGAGACATAAATTACTTTTACTTCTGTTTATTTTATCCGGCTTTATTAGTTTCTCTTCGGGAAATGGCGAGGCTGTATTCCAAGATCTTTCGGAAAATATTTCGCAACACCCGGAAAATCCACCTTATCAATACGGACCCAATGCCCTGGTAGTTCGGTTATATACCATAGCTAATTTGAATAACAACGGAAGTCCGCATGATGGAGTTCTCATTCATTTTGGAGATAACTACAACAACGGGTATGATATAATGGATGCTCTTAAACCCAGGAATTTTAATGAAAACTTGGGACGGAAATTAGGAGAAAGACTCCTGAGTATCGAATATCGAAAACTTCCCCTTCCCGGCGAACAGTTGGAGTTGTATTCTGATAATTACAGAAGCACAGCATATGCTCTCAAGATATTGTTAGATGGACTCGAAATGGTAGATATCTATATTGACGATGCCTACACCGGAACAAGCTCCCTGGTTACTCAGAATTCCGTTGTTCCCTTTAATGTGGTGAATCAAACCGGCCACCCCAGTCGTGCATCCAACAGGTTTTCCATTCGTTTCGCATTAAAACCAAATACCTTTATTTATCAGAATAATACCTGGGAGCCCTCACATCCCAGCGGAATAGCTTCTTCTGCTGATAACGTTTTTATAATAAACGGAACCACAAGTTTCCCGGCAGAAACCACTGTAAACCGATTGGATATTCTTGCAAATGCAAGTCTTGATGTGGAAGATGTGCTCAATCTTCACGGTGATATGAATATTGAAGGGAATCTGACCTTCAAAAGTACAGCAACTAAAAATGGAGAGCTGGGAACAGTTGGACCCTCTTCAACCATAACAGGATTAGCTACAGTGGAACGCTATTTCCAAAGTAGAAGAGCCTACAGAATGGTTTCTTCTCCTGTTTATACTTCCACGTCTATCAGACAAAACTGGCAAGAGGATGCTACAAACCGATCTGATAATCCGGCGCCGGGATATGGCACCCATATAACAGGAACAACAGTGGACGGAACAAACGGATTTGACGCCACACAGACAGGAAATTCTTCCATGTGGACTGTTGATATTGCCGCGCAACAGTTTGTGCCCATTGCCAATACCAATACAAAAACCCTTGCTGCCGGTGATTCTTATCTGATGTATATTCGAGGAGACAGAAGTATTAATCTGGATAGCAATACCTCCGAAGGCCATACTACTCTAAGGGCTAAAGGTATTTTGCATATAGGAGATAAGTTAGAAGAATTTTACACCACAACCACCGGTACCTTTGCTATGTTCGGAAACCCTTATCAAAGTGCTGTAAACGTTAACACGCTTTTCTCCAATTCGGTAAATATCAATCCGAATCATTACTATATTTATGATCCGAGCAATGGTGCACAAGGAGGATATGTAACGGTTATGCTGCCTCAAGGAACAAACGGGCAAGGTTCTCCGGCAAACCATTTCCTTCAAGCCGGTCAGGCCGCTCAGTTTGCTACCGATACTCCCGGTTCTTCATTTGTGATTTTCACCGAGTCAGCCAAGGCTCCGGGAAACCACGCAACAACAAATGCAAGCGGAAACGCCTTCGAAATTGAGAATTCGATTAACGTCCTTCTCTATACCCGCCGGAATATGGAAGCCGGAGAGCGACCTCATGACGGGTTTCTATTATTGTTTGGCGAAGGGTACGGTAATGATATCAATCAGCTAGATGCCATAAAACCGATGAATTTTGAAGAAAATCTGGCAATAGATAATAACGCTACTTATCTCAGTATAGAAAAACGAGAGATGCCTGTTCCCGCAGAGATATATAGATTCCATACTTCAGGATATACCGAAAGTGAGTACGTCCTTAAAATTAATATGGATGGGCTGCAAGGAGTTGATTTATATTTAGACGACATTTATACCGGTGCTTCGATGCTTTTGGCTTCCGGTGAGAATTTCTACAATTTTGTCATCGACAACAATGAAGAGAGCCGGGCAACTGATCGGTTTTTAATTAGAACTGAATCATCTTTGAGCATTACAGACCATATTTTCGAAGGAGTTCGTTTGTTTCCGAACCCGATTCACGACGATACTTTTTTCATACATGCACCACATCTTATAGGCAAACAAGTACAAGTGTTGATAACAGATCTTGCGGGCAGAAGAGTTCATAAACAAATAATGCAGACTCCATCCGCTAAACTAACTGTGAATCCGGAAAATCAACTCCCCTCAGGTGCCTACATAGTTACATTGGAATTTGAAGGAGAAAAGCAGTCATTACGCCTGATAAAGAATTAAAAGAATAAATAAGAAAATGGCTGTTTCTCCGGGGGAACGGCCATTTCAAAAATTAGATCAATGAATAGAGGAGGATTTTCTTGGAAACGCTTTGTGGGGATAAGCAATGTGAAAAGACAAATCTCCAGAAAAACCGGAATACCTTTGACCAAAAGTGGGAGACAGCAAAAAATCGGGAGAATGGTGAGCAAAGGATGCTTGGGAATGATAGTGACTTTAGTTTCGTTTTCGCTACTGGGAATAAGTCTTGTTTCGTTGTTTTAAGTTTACAATTAAGGTAAACTTCCATTTAGAGGGTACACGATGAATTGGAGTATATTATCTTTGCACCCCTTATGATGCGATGGATAATTTTTATAACGGTAGTTGTTCTTCTGGATGTTTATGCATTCCAAGCGGTGAGAACGCTTTTCCGGGGATATTTGCCGGTTTTCATTTATTTCACACTCTCATCACTTGCACTTGCAGGTATATTATATGAATTTTCCTGGGCCGGATCTCCCAAAATGATGCAGCCGCCACGAATGTATCTCCTTGGATTGTTTCTTGTGGTTTTCGGACCGAAACTTATCCTCGTTGCTTTTCTTCTTTTAGAAGATATTATTCGATTGATGGCGGGGCTCTTTAGCACTTCTTCTTTTTCAGACGGGGGAGGGGCGTTTATGCCTTCGAGAAGGAAGTTTATAAGCACCCTCGCTTTGGGACTTGCAGCCATTCCTTTTTCCTCACTTATTTATGGCATGATTAAAGGAAAATATGATTATCGGGTTTTAAAATATGTCTTGGAATTTGATAATCTTCCCGATGCTTTTGATGGCTACACCATCTCACAAATTAGTGATATTCATAGCGGAAGTTTTGATAACTACAACAAAGTCAACTATGGAATTGACTTAATAAATGCACAACAAAGTGATATGATTGTTTTTACCGGAGATCTGGTGAACAACGTTTCTGAAGAAATGGAAGCATGGCAAAGCAGTTTTTCAAGATTAAAGGCAAGAGACGGTGTGATTTCGGTGCTCGGAAATCATGATTATGGCGATTATGTGCACTGGAAAAGTATAGCCGATAAGAAAGCCAACCTGAACAAATTGAAAGAAATACAAAGAGAAATGGGTTGGAATCTTCTTCTTAACGAACATCGATGGATAAAGCGTGAGGGCGGCCGCATGGCTGTGGTAGGTGTAGAGAACTGGGGAGTAGGATTCCGAAAAGATGGGAATCTCAATCAGGCATCAGAAGGGCTAACTTCAGAAGATTTTAAAATTGTGCTAACACATGATCCTACTCACTGGCAAGAAGAGATTAAAGACGATATGCGCAATTTTGACCTTACGTTGAGCGGACACACCCACGGAATGCAGTTCGGGATTGAAATTCCCGGAATCGTAAAGTGGAGTCCGGCAGAATGGAGGTATAAATACTGGGCCGGAATCTATAAGGATGAAAATCATAACCGCTATCTCAACGTAAACCGCGGCTTTGGTTACCTCGCCTATCCCGGAAGAGTGGGGATCTGGCCGGAAATTACGGTGATCGAATTGAGAAAGAAAAGAAATTCGGCGGTCTAAATTTATAGAACGGAAATATTATATTTGTGAAACTAATCACAGAAATTACATTATGTCAAAGTTCGGAGATTTAATTGATGCGAAAGTTCCTGTTCTGTTAGCATTCTATAACGAAGGAAACCATGAAAGCGAAAACATGAATCCGGTGCTCCGAACCATTGCTTCCAATTTGGGAGACGCCGCCAAGGTGATTAAAATCGATATTGAAAAAAATCAGGAATTGGCTGATGCGCTGAAAATCAAAACGGTTCCTACGCTCATGATTTATAAAGACGGAGAGATGAAGTGGCGCCAAAGTGGCGAACAAGACGCCGGCACACTTACAGGCTTGCTTCAGGAATATGTGGCTGAATAAAGATCATTAAGACCGCAGAACTTATAGCCTTCTTCTGAATATTCCCTTAGCATTAAAGGCAAAACATACCTCAAGTTTTTCTCAGCCTTTAAACTGTCATGTAAAACAACAATACTGCCCTTGCCAAGGTTTTCTTGCACATTTTTAAATACTTGTTCCCCTGACAGAGAAGCGTCATAATCATAGGACAGAAGATTCCACATTACAATGATATATCCGGCATTCTCGATGAGTTTTGCTTGAGAAGAAGTCATTTTGCCATAAGGTGGACGAAAGAATTTCTTTGACTCAAAAACATCAGGAACATACTTTATCATGGAATGTTCTGCCAATCTTACGTTTTCTAAATAATCGTATTTGTGGGTTTTCCAACCTTTTAAATGGTTAAAAGTGTGGTTCCCGATAGTGTGGCCCGCTGCTGCAAGTCTCTTGAAGAGATCCGAATGTCTCTCAATATTTTCGCCGATGCAAAAGAAGGTTCCCTTAGCGTTATATTCGGATAGTTGATCCATTACCCAAGGGGTGACAATAGGAATGGGGCCATCATCAAAGGTTAGATAGATCTTTTTCTCATCGGTTTCTGCTTCCCATAAACGTCTCGGAAAAAGACGCTGAATAAACTTAGGAACGCCAACAGGTTTCACACATCAAGGGTTTTCGGTTTCTCTCATCCGGTGTTGCTCCATCTGCTCCTCCAGTTCTTTGATAATAGCAGAATCCAAGTCTAAAAGTTCATGAGTCTCCGTAGGCGAATCATCATCCTGATAATCCAGCCCTTCATCAGCATTGTAGAAATGCCTGAACATTCTGATGTAATCGTTAAAACGTTTTACTTCTTCTCTGCCGTATTCTTCGGAATCATAAATAACAACAATCCTCACCAAACTTCGGTACCGCTCCACTGTGGAGATGATTTCCTCCGCAATATTGCGCTGGCGGTTGAATTTGAACCCGTTAAACCAGTTAAGATGTTCGCGATAAATATCACGTACTTCTTCATAAAGCGCACGGGCTTTCTCATCTTTCTCAAGTTCGTAATACCCGAGGACGAAAGGTTCCAGCAGAGAATAATAGCCGTAATATTTTACGGGCATTTTTTCCACCGCAAGGTCTATAATTTTTTCAGCCTTATCTTTTTTCTCTTCATTTAATAAAGTCTCTGCCAAACGAGCAAGGTTGCTGCGGTATGTAATCGCATTTTTACGAGTTTCCGGGTCGTGGTAGATTTTTGGACTTTCGCCATTGCCCCAATCCCATCCCATGACAATGTCATACATTTTGTCAGCATCTATTCTTCCCATATCAAAAGGATTTCTTTTGTCAATAGGCGTATAAATTGGGACCAACTTATATACCGTTCCTTCCAGTTGAAGATAATCCTTCATCCACAAATAATCATCATCTCCAAAGCTGCCGCCGCTGAAATAAATGGGACGTTCCCAGTTGTTGTTGGCAATAATATCCAGCATCAAAAGTCTGTTTTTGTAGATAACGTTGCTTTTCAGATTTATAAAAATTTCATCTACAATTTTATCGGCATCTTTTTGGGGAACAATTCCGTGTTTTAAAACACTTTCTTTATCTACAGGAATACGAATCACTTTTGTCGGGAAGGTGTGGATCACTTGTCCGTTTTCCCAGGTGATTGTGGTGCGGTCAGTATCATCGGCAACAAAGCGCATCCAATCGGCAATGTCTAAGGTATCAATAGAAATCCTTTGATTGTGAATAAGGAAATCTCGCGTTCCCCAACGATATTGATTGTGCACCAGTTGAGATGGAATAGGTGCGCTTGTAAAAGCTTGCCGTTTCATATCGTCTATATACCAGTCGGTTTGGAACAGACTCGTATTTACCACACGGACATCCCGGCGATAGCCTTCCACGTTTTGTGCATACCACAAGGCGAAAGTATCGTTATCTCCAATAGTAAAGATGATTGCATTCTCATCGCAAGAATCAAGATACATTTTAGCCATGGAGCGAGCGGTATATCGGTGGCTCCGGTCGTGGTCATCCCAATTTTGAGTAGCCAACAATACAGGTGCGGCAAATGATGTAACAACAAGAACGACAGGAAGAGCTGCCTGCGGTTTTAAATGTTTTTTTAAGAAGTCAAACAATGCGTAGACCCCATAGGCGATCCACATTCCGAAAACATAAAAACTTCCCACCAGCGCGTAATCCCGCTCTCTCGGCTCGAAGGGGCGTTCATTCAAATATATTTTTAAAGCTATTCCCGTAAAAAGGAAAAAAACCATCAATACCCACCAGTTGTTTCTGTCATTTTTAAAATGAAAGACGAGCCCAATTATTCCTAAGATGAAGGGAAGGAAGAAGTAAGTATTCCGTCCTTTATTGTTTTTTACGTCCGACGGCAGGTCATTCTGATTCCCCACCAGCATTTCATCAATGAATTTTATCCCGCTAATCCAATTCCCGTGAAGATCGTCATATCTACCTTGAATATCATCTTGTCTGCCGGTGAAGTTCCACATAAAATAACGCCAATACATATACCCAAACTGATACTCAAACATAAATCTCAGGTTCTGCATTAGGGAAGGAGGTTTGATGTTTAAAATGTCACCAAACTCTTTCAAGAATTTGTGAAGTTCTTCGGTATCCACTCTACCTTGCCTATAGGCATTTTTGAAAAGATTTACCTGCTCCACAAGACCTCGCTCATCAAGGTATTCCTGTTTGATTGTAAAATCCAAACCGCCGGTGAATTCCAGATAATTTTTGCTATGCTCCGGACTCCACATCCTGGGAAGTAGTCCTTTATGCGCATCGTCTGTATTTTGAGCGGCATTTTTGTAGTTATTTACAATGATGTATTTCTTGTTAACGGTATCCCGCTCATAATTCGGTTTGTCATCTTTATACGGATTTACAGGATCCAGACCGGCATAGGTGTCAGAAAACATTGGCCCGTAAATCAAAGAGGTTTCCGGATATTGCTCTCGATTGTAATAAGCCAGTAGCTCACGAGCATCGGCCGGATTATTTTCATTGATAACGGTTCCTGCATTGGCGCGAATCGGGAGCATCAACCAACTTGAAAACCCTATGAAAATGAAAAGGATACAAAGAACCAAAGTGTTTGCGTGAACGTATCCTTTTTTTCTCGTGTATTTTAAGAAAAAGTAGAAAAGTCCGATGAAAATAAGAGCAGCTATAATGGTTCCCCCGTTAAATGGAAGGCCTACGCTATTCACAAAGAAGACTTCTGCCGAACTGAAAAACTTCATCGTCATAGGCAGAAGGAAGATAAAAATGAAAAGCAAAATCGCCGCACTTGCAATACATGCTATAATGAAATTGCTAACCGTAACAGTCTTTACATTTTTGAAATAATAAAGGAAAAAGATTGCCGGAATGGCCAATAGCGCCATAAAATGGACTCCAAACGAGAGACCAATGATAAATGCAATGAGTACCAGCCATTTATTCCCTCGAGGGGTATGCATATCTCGCTCCCAACGAAGACCGAGGTAGAAAAGAATAGACATAAGGCAAATAGCCATGGCATATACTTCTGCTTCTACGGCATTAAACCAAAAACTATCTGTAAAAGCAAATGCCAATGATCCCACAGCGGCACTTCCAATAATGGCCTTAGCACGAATAGCATCTACGGTTTCATGCAGCCCCACCATTTTTCCGATAAGAATGGTAAGCGACCAGAACATAAACAAAATCGTAAAAGCACTCGCAAAAACAGACATCAGGTTTATGGTGAGTGCTACATAGGTTGCATCGGGCGCAAAAATGGAGAAAAACGCTCCTATCATTTGGAATAAAGGCGCTCCCGGAGGATGCCCCACTTCTAGATTACTGGAGGTTGTTATAAATTCCCCCGAATCCCAAAAACTGACAGTCGGTTCAACGGTTAGCCAGTAAGTGGTGAGAGCTATGGCGAAAACAACCCATCCGGTAATTTTGTTCCATTTCGTAAAATTGAATGTCTGCATCTATGCGATCGGTTTTTGAAGCTGCGAATTTAATGATAATTATACAGATAGATAGAACTTTAAGAAGCCTTCCCTTCACACAAACGTATGAAACAATCTAATGTTGTGGTGAATTTATAAAATGAACTTTTAGAACAGCCTCATTTCTGTTACCTTTAGCCCTTAAAAGTGATTCATGTACACCTTAAAAATTTTAGGCACAAGCTATCTTACCCATGATGTCAAGCAATTTGTGGTGGAAAAGCCAAAGGATTTCGTATATCGTCCCGGACAGTCCACCCATTTATCCATTAACCTTCCCGGATGGGAAGATAAGCTGAGACCTTTTACTTTTACTTCTTTAAATGAATGGCCGCATCTGGAGTTTATTGTGAAAATTTATGACGATAGGGACGGAGTCACAAAAGAAATGGGAAAGTTAAATGCCGGTGCCGAATTCTTACTGCATGATGTTTTCGGAACCATAAGCTATAAGGGTCCCGGAATCTTTATTGCCGGCGGAACAGGCATCACGCCTTTCATCGCTATCTTTCGAGCCTTGTACTACAGCGGAAATCTGAAGAGGGTTGCACTAATTTATTCAAACAAAAGAAAGGATGATGTGATTCTGGGAGAAGAACTTTTTAAAATGTTGGGACCCGCTTTTATGAACGTATTTACAAGGGAAGGAGTGATCGGATTTATGGAGAAAAAAATTGATAAAAAGTTCCTGATTGAGAATATAGGAAGATTTGACAGGCAGTTCTACGTCTGCGGCCCAAGACAATTTACGGAAGAAATAACAGATGCGTTACTGAGTTTAGGAGCAAAAGCGGAGGCAATAGTGATTTAATTTGAATAATGCTCTCTTGATAAACAGAGGTTTAAGGTGGTGTGTGAAATTTATTTCTACTCAATATTTGGTTAATTGAAAGATTGTATTAAATTTGCACCGCATTAAGGAAAATGGCCCATGGTGTAATTGGCAACACGTCTGATTTTGGTTCAGAAGAGTCTAGGTTCGATCCCTAGTGGGCCAACTAAAAAATCCCGATCTCTTAGAGCTCGGGATTTTTTAATTTCTACTTCTTCGTAAAGATGAATCGTTCACTTCCCTACTTTTAGAAATATTCGGTATCAAGCTCTTTCTGTTTTGAATCGGTGTGAAACCTACATTCTATAAATCCATTCCGCCGGATTTATTTTGACGTTGTTTCTGTAAATATAAAACTTCAAAATAGTGCGTCCTGCTGTAGGGCTCTGAGCTACTGTTCCGATTTGTTGCTTGGTGGTTACCTTGTCTCCCTTTTTAACGGATACGGTTTCAAGATTGCTGTAAACGGTGATATAATCCCCATGCTGAATAAAGAGCGTAATATGGGCTCCTTTTATTTTTTGAATAGACATCACTGTTCCGTCAAAAACTGCACGTACGGGAGCCAGATCTTCAGTAGCAATTTCTACACCGCTGCTACTTGTGGTGACGTTGGGGAATTGAGGATGTCTATGCGTTCCAAAACTTTTAACGACCATCCCGCGTTCTACGGGCCAAGGAAGTTTTCCTTTGTTGCTGCTAAAACTAGCTGCGAGAGCTTTGTCTTCTGCCGTTAAAGCAAACCCACCCGAAGCAGCAGGAGCAGTAGGTGTCTTTTTTGAGCCTGCGGCGGCTGCCGCCTTCCTATTTGCTTCCTCAATTGCAGCACGAATCAAGGCATCAATTTCACGGTCTATTTTATCGGCTTCCTTCTGCTTGGTTCTGATTTGAGCGGTATAAGTGCTCTCATTCTTCTTTAAAGTTGCCACCAGCTCTTGTTGAGCCTGTCGCTCTTTTAATAATTGATTTTTGGCAACATTATTCTCATCTATAAGTTTTTGTTTTTCTTTCTTCTGCGCCATTAAATCGTCATTTAACCTCTGAAGCTCTTTGGTTTTCAGGTTAATTTCCTCTCCCTGACGTTTTCGGTAGGCTGCATACTGCTTCATATACTGAACCCGTTTGTAAGCTTGTAGAAAACTTTCAGACGATAACAAAAACATTACCCGACTTTGCTGATTCTTACTCTTGTATGACTTTCGCACCATCTCGGCATAATCTTCTTTCATCACTTTCAGTTCCTCTTGAAGGGTGCTGATCTTGTCAATGTTACTATTGATGTTGCGCGTGAGTAAATTAGCCTGCTGATTGGTAACCCGGATCAGATTTTCAGTAGCTGCAATTTTAGTGTTGATATCCTCCACCTGAGAAAGAACAGACTTTTCCTGAGTGCGTGTTTTAGATAAAAGCGAATTGATTTGTTTGATTTCTTCTAAAATCGCCTTTCTTTTGGCTTCCAGTTCCTTCTGTTTATCCTTTTGAGAATAAACCTGAGGCGCTGCAAGCATAAAACAAAACGAAAAAAGAAAAATCTTTAAATACTTCATGGAGCTATAGTTCTATACGCTTATATCCGGAAGGAATCTCAAAAGGAAAACTCACATCGGCGTTAATGTCTATTTTTTTGTAATCTATGCCAATTTTTGTTTGCTCTCCACTCTCAGTACTCACAACGGCAATAGTTGTAGGAAAGTATTGATTTTGCAACATCTGATAATCGCCGTACCGCAAATACAAAATGCGCTCATATTCCGGTTGTTCCACAGACGTAGATGCTACCCGATAATCTCCCGGATTTATAAATAACGAAAGTATAAAATTTGGAAGTTGCTTTTTCGGTTGCACCTTAAACTTATTTTGGGAAATTTCGGAAGAATAAGCTGCCGATGATAAATTAAAAATGGACTGTCCTAACAAAATGTTCTGAGTCTGTTCAAAATTAACATCCATTCCAATCCACTCGCTTAACAAGGCAAAATCCCCTTCAAAATAGGTTCCTCCCACGGTTTCGTAGTACATCACCTTCTTTGGAGTTATATAAACTTTAGCAACAGTGATGCCCAGGATTGCTGCTTTTGCCCAAATCACTTCGTCTTTTTTCATCCGCAGACTAATGGTGATGCGTTGTTCCTTGTCTATAGTCTGATGTGCAACCTGTACACGTGCGGCCAAAGTGTTAAACTCCGGAAAGGTATCTTCATGAAGTTTAAATACTTGCTTGGCAGATAGTGCCTCTGCTGTGGTAGTTGATATTTTTTTCGTTCCCCCACAGGAGATCAAAGAAAGCAGAAGAATAATATACATGCTTTTTTTCATAGAAATTTACTCCGGGAGTATGATTTTAGTAGCCTTGTTAGCATAATGATCGGCCTTGGAAAGGTTTCCTTTAGCTCGGTATGCAATGGAAAGTTGTTCGTAAAAATCTTTCTCCATTTTGGCATCGTCAAGCACAAAATCTATTCCCATTTCAAGAGCTTCAATGGCTTGATCGTGCTTATTTAATCCGTTGTTGGCCATGCCCTGTATCAAGTATAATAGGGGTTGGGCAGGGAAAAACGACAGAGCTTTCGCGCTCAATTTATCAGCTTCAGAAAAATTCTTATTGTCCAACTGAAGGAGCAATGTGTTTTTTAATAGGCTGTAATTTTCCGGATCTTTTGCCACACCTTTCTCATAATATTCCAGGGCCGGAACTTTCAAGTTTTTGCTGAGGTAATAATTGCCCATAAATTCAAAAACTTTCGGATTGCGTTTAGAATATTGATTTGCCACAGATTCTAATTCATCCTGATACTGTTGATGTGTCTCTACGAAAGCAATGAAATCAAGAAGCACCTTTAATACGGTGTCGTCGTCAATAATATCTGTTGAAAAAATAATTTTCATGGAAGACACGGCCTCTTCTACCTTCCCTTTTTCAATGTAAAACTTGTACAGCGCGAGATGAACCATCTTGGAATTTGGAACAGCTTGTAACAATTGCTGAGCAGTTTCAAAAGCTTTTTCCTTGTCTCCTTGTTCGCTGTATAAGAAAATCAGATTGAGATATTCTTTTTCATTTCCGGGATTGTCATCAATTTTTTGTTCGATTTCTTCTATAGCGCCGGCGGTATCTCCTGTTAATCGGTATATCTGTGCCTTTAGTGCATTTCTGATATCACTTTCACCCCAAATGGATTCCAGTTCTTTCAGAAGGGCAAGTGCCTCATCATATTTTTTAGTATGTACGTAAAGATTTACAAGGTCTTCTTTATAATCATCATGATACGAGATCAATTTTTGAACAATCGGAAGGGCTTTATCAAAATCTTGTTGCTTGTAATACAAATCGTATAGATGCTCTAGAACATCTTGCCTATCACCTTCGGAGGCCAAAACCTGTTTATAAAAACTTTCGGCTTGTACATAATCTCGCAAGAGCGCATGATTTTTTCCTTTTTCGAAAAACACTACTGCAGTCTTTTCCTTTGATCCTGCCACTAGTTCGGCCTTGTCAAGAGCAGTAAGTGCAAGTTCATAATTTTCAATTGCTTTTTGACGTAGGGCTTCAAAAAAGTACTCCTGAAACTTATCTTCCAAATCTTCCGTTGGCTCAAATGCTTGCACTGTAGCATCTCCTTCAGGTATCTGCCCAAAAAAGGAGATGCTCCAGAAACAAAGGATTAGTATGTTTAGGAAGTGCTTCAAGTTATTTTAATTCGGAATAATCCCCTATACTGATGTGTTTGAAATTCCCGTCATATACAACGTGGTTTCCTATCATTGCATTGTCCAGAGTGGCATTGGAAATTCTGGAATGCGATTGGATAAGGCTGTTTGTTATGCTACTGTTTTCTATGGTAGTGTTGGCTCCTACCGATACATACGGTCCTATTTTGCTGTTTTTCAACACTACATTTTTACCAATAAAACAAGGCTCAATGATTTCAGAATTGTCATTGGTGTGGTTCGAAATTAAATTGCCATCATCTGCAAGAAATCGGAGCATTTTTTGATTTGTTTCCACAGTCACTTCTTTGTTTCCACAATCCATCCATTCTTCCACAGTGCCTGTTTTAAAAATCTTTCCATTTTCCATCATGCGCTTAATTCCGTCATTTATCTGATATTCTCCGCCGTTGATGATGTTGTTTTCAAGAACATACTCCAGTTCCTTTTTTAAATCGCCCACCTCCTTAAAATAGTAAATCCCGATTACTGCCTGGTCACTCACAAAGGTTTTGGGTTTTTCAACCAGTTCAATAATTTCGTTTTTCTCGTTTAGATTCACAACTCCATAAGCCTCCGGATTTGCTACCTTTTTGGTCCAGATCACAGCATCTGCTTCTCTATCCAGATCGAAATTAGCACGGATCAAGGTATCTGCATAAGCGATGACAGCCGGGCCTGACAAGGAGTCTTTGGCGCACATAATGGCATGACCGGTGCCTTTTGGGTCTAGTTGGCGGTATATGGAAACTTTCGCTCCAAGTTTTTTTGCTAAATCTTCCAGACTTTCCACTACATCAGCACCAAAAAAAGCGGGATCTCCCAAGATGAAGGCAATTTCTTCAATCTCTTCATTAAGAACACCGGCAATATCTTCTACCAATCGATGAACAATGGGTTTTCCGGCAACGGGAATTAAAGGTTTTGGAACGGTCAACGTATGTGGTCTCAGCCTGCTTCCGCGGCCGGCCATTGGAACAATTATTTTCATATGGTTAAAGTAGTTTTGATTCGTAATTTATTTGATTCCGGTACTGCCAAAACCTCGGTGACCTCTTTCAGTTTCAGACAGCTCTGTTACTTCTTGCCACGAGGCTCGCTCATGTTTGGAGATAATCATTTGTGCAATGCGTTCGCCGTCTTCAATGGTGTAGGCTTCGTTGGAGAGATTGACCAGAATGATTCCAATTTCTCCACGGTAATCGGCATCTATGGTTCCGGGAGCGTTGGCCACTGTAATTCCTTTTTTTGCAGCCAATCCGCTTCTGGGTCTGATTTGTGCCTCATATCCAACAGGAAGTTCTATAAAAAGTCCGGTTTTTATGATAGCTCGCTCCAAAGGCTGTAGCGTTATGGGGTGATCAATATTGGCACGCAGATCCATCCCCGCAGAGGCTTGGGTTTCGTAATTGGGAAGTGGATTGCCGGATTTATTGATGATTTTTATTGAAACCATTTCAGATGTGTGAGTCATAGTTATTTATTCCAAATTCGTTTGAATTGTTCGCGCTCAAGATATAAGATTCCGCATAAAAACACGAACAGTAGTCCGCTCCCAATCCAGTAATTGCCTCTAAACACATAAAAGGACAGAGACGAAAACAAAATGGACGCCGTGAGCACGCTCCCTATCGCCCGCAATTCATAGGGAATGGCATAATATTTTTGCCCATAAATATACGAAAGGAGCATCATACTTCCATAAGCCAGCAAGGTAGCAATTGCCGAACCGACATAACCTATTTTAGGAATCAATATATAGTTTGCCAAAAGCGTAATTATGGCTGCAAAGATGGAAATGTATGCGCCAAATTTTGTGCGGTCCGTAACTTTATACCAAACCGAAAGATTATGGTAAATCCCTAAAAATAAATTGGCCACCAAAATGATGGGAACAATCTTTAATGCTTCCCAATAGCGGCTGTTTGGTATCAACAACAGCTTAAAAAAATCGATATATACAGTAACCACCATTAAAATGATACAGCCCAGAGACGTAAAATATTTGGTAATCGCTGCATAAGTATTTTTTGCGTTTTCAGCGGAAGAATAATTAAAGAAGAAAGGCTCTATTCCCAGTCGGAAAGCCATGACAAAAAGGGTCATAAACATCCCGAGTTTGTAGCAAGCCGAATATAACCCGACTTCTACTTCCGCAATATCTTCAGGTAAGAGATATTTCAAAAGGATCCGGTCAAAAGCTTCATTAATACTAAATGCAATGCCTGCAACCAATACCGGAAGTGCATACTTCATCATCTCCCGCCACAACGACTTGCTAAATCCGAAACCTATTTTTATGTAAACCGGAAGGACCATTAGCAATGTTGCCGCACTTGCAATCAGATTGGAAATAAAAACGTATGCCACTTTGTTGTCCGGATTCCAGAGTTTGCTCCATATTCCTTCCGTTTCCGCGAGGATTGGGAGCGCCAAAAAGAAAAAGAGATTCAACCCAAGATTGATAAAGACGTTGATGATTTTTAAAACAGCATATCGCAGCGGCTGTTCATTAGCTCGAAACCATACAAACGGCAGTACTACCAGAGCGTCCAAGGTCAATATCCAAAGACTGTACACCACATAATCAAGCTGGAATTGGGATATTTCTGCCAGTAGAGTCCTAAAGGAAAGACCGGTAATCAGAAATATGATAGACGATGCTGTGAGAGAAGTAAGGGTCGTGGATTGAACTTTTTCCCGGTCAGTATCTTGTTTGGTAAAGAACCTGAAAAAAGCAGTTTCCATACCGTAAGAAAGCAACACATTACCGAGGATTATAAACGCCATGAGACCTGCATAAATTCCATACTCTTCGGGAAGAAGTACCTCCACGTAAAGAGGCACCAGGATTACTGACAGAATACGCGGCAGTACGGTGGCAAGTCCGTAAATAAAAGTTTGTTTAAAAAGTTTTTGAAAAAGCCCCAATCTCCTGAATTATATCTTCATCCTTCCAAAACAAGATGCTTGTTTGGAACAAAAGAAAGAGCGAACATGGTGTTGTCCGCTCCTGTTTATTTTATATAGTCAAATCCACAATAAGGCACCAGAACTTCCGGGATTTTTATACCGTCTTCTTGCTGATAGTTCTCCAAAATTGCAGCTAATACTCGTGGCAATGCCAGCGCACTTCCGTTTAAGGTATGTGCAAGTTTGTTTTTTCCGTCAGTATCTCGGAACCTAAGTTTTAATCTATTTGCTTGAAAGGTTTCAAAATTTGAAACAGAAGATATTTCCAGCCACCGATCTTGTGCTGCAGAATATACTTCAAAATCATAAGTCATTGCAGAAGTAAATCCTAAATCTCCTCCGCAAAGTCGGAGAATTCGGTAAGGAAGCTCCAACTCTTGAAGAATATCTTTCACATGAGCTACCATATCGTCTAGTGCTTTATATGAATTATCGGGATGCTCAATACGAACAATTTCAACCTTGTCAAATTGATGCAATCGATTCAATCCGCGAACATGGGCGCCATAGCTTCCGGCTTCTCTTCGGAAACAAGGAGTGTATCCTGTACATTTTATGGAAAAGTCTGCTCGGTCTATAACTGTATCACGAAACATATTGGTGATAGGCACCTCAGAAGTAGGAATAAGATATAGGTCATCCAGCTGTACGTGATACATTTGACCTTCTTTATCCGGCAACTGACCTGTTCCGTATCCGGAAGCCTCGTTTACCATTAAAGGTACTTGATATTCGGTGTAGCCTGCAGTGATATTTTTATCTAAAAAATAAGCAATCAATCCTCTTTGTAAACGGGCTCCCCAGTTTTTATATATGGGAAAACCTGCACCGGTAACCTTTACTCCCAGTTCAAAATCAATTAGATCATATTTTTTTGCAAGTTCCCAGTGTGGCAAGGCATTTTCAGGCAGGACAGGGATTTCTCCTTCTTTATGAACCTCCACGTTATCAGCTTCATCCTTTCCGGGATTCACAAGTTCATGAGGAATATTTGGAATAAGATATAAGAGTTGTTGCAATTTCTCTGCAGCCTCAGTCATTTTTTGGCCATACAACTTAGAGGATTCTTTTAAGTCTCCCGATTTTGCCTTCAACTCATTTGCTCGTTCTACTTTTCCTGATTTGAAAAGCTCCCCGATTTCCTTGGAATATCGGTTACTTTCTGCCAAAACTTCATCAAGCTTGGCCTGGTTAGAACGTCTTTCTTCATCCAGTTGAAGAATTTCATCAAATAAAGTGGCGGCTTCAAAACCTCTTTTTGCAAGAGCATCCACAAATTTCTGCTTGTTCTCGCGAATTTCTGAGACTTGTAACATGATTCAAATTTTAAGTGCCAAATGTACAAACAAGTAGGAGATTTTGAAATGATTGAAATTTTATATTCCTAAAAAGACAATTGCTTATCCGGCTGAAAAATACCCTACTCAGGGTATTTTTTGCGGTAAACGTTAACATTAATTTCGGTTTTCAAACATTCCGACTATTTGAGGTAGTTGTGGTTAAAAAGAAATCAACTGATGAAAACAAGGTATAAAATATTAATTCTAAGTCTATGTGCCCTTCTTCTAAATGGCTCTGTTTTTTCTCAAGTTTCAAAAAGAGAAAAAGGTGCGCTCTTCGGAGTGAAGGGCGGATTGAACGTAGCAAGTTTTATTAGTAGCGATATTCAAGAAAAGATGGCGGTTAGAACAAGCCCGCACATAGGAGTTCTATCAGAGATGATATTGGGCGGAGATACTTCTTTGCAGATCGAGCTTCTTTATTCCGGACAAGGATATATAGGAGAGGATACAAAAAAGAAATTTGACTATATCACTTTACCTGTTCTTATAAAATATTATGTAATGCCTGATTTGAGCATTGATGCCGGTCCTCAAGCCGGATTTTTGGTGAGCGCAATTGAAAGAGGAAACGACGGGAATGACAAGATTCAAAAACAAAGTGTGTTTGATTTCGGAGTCAATTTAGGATTGGGATATGACATTGCCAATGGGATCTTCTGTCAGGCGCGCTACAATCTCGGACTTACCAATGTAAATCGTTCTGTAGATGCAGATGTCCATCGATACGCCAACTCCGTATTTCAAATCTCGGTAGGTTACATGTTCTAAAATCGAAATCAATTATGACCTGATATATCTAATCTCGAAAACATGAAAAAGATTCTCACCCTATTACTATTTATCTGCGCTTTTAGTGGATACAGTCAAGCAAAGAAAAAAGCAAATATCGCAACCGAACAGTGGAGGTATGAATTGGAGTGTGCCGGTACCGGTACAGACGGCACATATTTAGTCAAGGTATGGTCTTACTCTAAAAAAGGCAACGTGGCCATTGAACAAGCAAAAAAGAATGCCGTGCACGGAATAATTTTTAAAGGAGTGGCAGGCTCGGGAAGAACTTGCAATTCTCAGAAGGCTCTAGCCAGAGATTCCGGAATAGAAGATAAGGAAAAGGATTTTTTCAAAATGTTTTTTGCCGACGGCGGAAATTACATGAAATACGTTAGTGTATCCACTGACGGCGGGGTCCACGCAAAAGACAGAATGAAGGTTGGGAAAGAATATAAGATAGGGGTAATTGTTTCCGTAATGAAAGATGCCCTTCGAAAAGAGCTGGAAGAGGCCGGTATTATTAGAAGCCTCAGCTCCGGATTTTAAAATTGACTCAAATGAAAACATTATTAAAAACATCAATTGTTGTGGCTGCTGTTCTAGCTGTTTTATCGTGTGCTCCCAAATCAACAGCGTCCTATATGGATCATAAACCCGTGTGTATGGGAGTAGAACTAGACGGATCGCACACGCTCAAAAGTTGGGGATTTGGCAGAAATAGAGCAGACGCTATAGAGCAAGCGAAGAAAAACGCTGTAAGAGAAATCATTTTCAACGGAAGTCGGGAAGGCAGGCAAGGGTGTAAATACAAACCTTTGGTGTTTGAGGTGAATGCCGAGGAAAAGTATGAAAGCTACTTTAATAACTTCTTTGCAGACGGCGGTCCGTTCTTAGAATTCATTTCAATGAGAGATGAACGCATCTCCAATAAGCTTGACAGAGACGGAACCAGGCAAAAAGAGGGTGTTGTATATTCCACTGTCGTGCGTGTGCTCCGATCAAAATTGGAAACCAGATTAAAACAAGACGGTATTATTAAATAAAGAGACATTATGAAAATTTTAAAATTGTTAGTTGGAATAACTGCCGTTATTTTTCTGTATCCGCAGACTGTGATTTCCCAAGCGAAAAAACCAACACTTATGGTAGTGCCAAGTGACGCGTGGTGTTTCCAGAACGGCTACATGATGCAATTTAAAAATCAAGGAGAGGTTGAATCCATTCCTGATTATGAACGCGCTTTTCGTGAAAATCCCGATTTGCTATTGGTTATCAGTAAAATAAACGGACTTATGGCTGAAAGGGGATTCCCTCTAAAAAACCTGGAATCCTCCATAAAATCAATAAAAAGAGAGAGTGCAGAAAATGCCATGTTAGCGTCAAAAGGGGGAAGTGAAGTTGTGGAAAGTCCTATAGATCTTCTTCGTAAAAATGCAAAAGCTGATATTATCATGCAACTTACCTGGACTGTAAATCATGTAGGTCCTAAAAGATCAATCACTTTCAATTTGCAAGGACTGGATTCTTATACAGATAAGCAAATAGCAACTGCTGCCGGGACGGGTACGCCTTCTTTTTCGTCAGAATCGCCCGTTCTTCTGGAAGAAGCTGTATTGGCACATTTAGACAATTTCAGTGCGTCTCTTCAGGATTATTTTGATGATCTCTTTGCAAATGGTCGGGAAATTATTGTTCGAATTAAAAGATTTGGATCCTGGCCAAACGATCTTGAAACCGAATACGATGGTCAAGAATTGGGTGAGATTATAGAAGAATGGATGAGCGCAAACACCGTTAAAGGAAGGTTTAATACTACTGATGCCACAGAGAATTTTATGCTCTTTGAACAAGTTCGAATTCCGCTTTACGATGAAAAAGGAAATGGCACAGACGCAAGAAGGTATATGAGGCAACTGCAAAATTTCTTACAAGCTGCTCCTTATAAAATTACAAATAAACTAATGACCAAAGGACTCGGTGAAGTAATCATTGTTCTTGGGGACAAATAAAAAATTACAATTATGAAACGATTCTTTATATACTTGCTTCTTCCTTTGATGTTTATCGGATTAAGCCTACACTCGTCAGCGCAAGGAGGAGATAATTTAGGTCTTTTGGCATTAACCTCCTACGTGGATTCTTCTGTGGCCAAGGACCTTGGAGGATCTGCTCCTATATTGGAAAATCGATTGTCACAAATTATAAGTGCCAATGGAATGACAAATGGTTATTCCAGGTTTATCCTTACAGCCTTTCCGGTGGTGGTCACTAAAGACGTTTTAGGTACAGCGCCGTCAACATTCGCCTATACGATAAACTTGAGTCTTTTCTTGGGAGACGGATTTGACGGGAATGTCTTTACATCTCATACATTAACCTTGAAAGGAGTGGGGCGCACTGAAGAAAAAGCTTTTATCAATGCCTTCAATAATTTAAGCACAAATAGTCGCGAGATCAAAGATTTCGTCTCCCGCGGGAAAGAAGAAATCGTAAAGTATTATTCGCAACGTTGTGATGTAATTATCAGAAAAGCTCAGATGCTGGAAAATCAGAACCATTTTGATGAAGCCATTTATATGCTGATAAACGTGCCTGAGGCATCATCGTGCTTTAATAAAGCGCTTGCCGCTGTAGATGATATTTATAAAAAGAAAATAAATCGCGAATGTCCGTTGTTGCTTAATGATGCAAAGAATTATTGGGCTGCAAATCCCACTGTAGAAGGAGCTCAGGTAGTTGCTGAAATTTTGAGAGATATTGATCCGCGAGCCAATTGTTACAAAGACGTATCAAAATTTACGGCTACTGTAGGAAAAAGAGTTTTGGAACTCGATGGTCGTGAGTGGGATTTATATGTGGATAAAGAAGTGGGACTACAGAAAGATCTAATTAAAGCATACAGAGACGTCGGGAAAGCCTGGGGAGAAGGGCAGCCCAAAACAGTGCATTACAACATCAGAGGTTGGTGGTAAAGTAATTTCCACAAAACTTACCTGTGAAGGTTGATGTAGAGAACATCAGTTTCCTGCACCTTTTTAAAATGAAAAAACCGGTTAATGAATGGGAAATCTTCGGAAGAGGTTTTTTGTTCAGGTCGGATCACTATGCCAAAAACTAAAGTCATGAAAAAAAATTATTTATCTCTTATATTGCTTCTAATCAGCACCTTTTGTTTCTCGCAAATGGCGGAAAGAGAAACTACTTACCGCAGAAGCTCACTCTACACCGTGATGATCGAATCTCCCGGACTTCCATATGCGGAAGAAATAAAAGCTTACTTTACCAAAAGTCCCATTCCTGACAAATTTAACGATCACAACCTTGGAAAACGTATTTATACTTCTGAGGAATTGGCATCCGGTGAAAACGCTGTTTTGGGAAATAATGATCCCTTGAGAATTATAGCGCGTGATTTGGTAGCCAAATGGTTTAATCGGGATGCAAAGGGCGCCTTCAATATGGATTTGGTAGCCCAACGCGGAAATTATGATGCTTCGGCCATAGATATTGCAACAGCCAGAGCCAGTAAAAGAGGAGTCGATTTATTGGCAGATGCCGGGGAAGAACTCATTGGAAAAACCTTTGTGCTTGTTAACGAATTTAAATATGTAAATAAAGAGGAAGTGGCTGCTGCTGTTAATACAGGTCTTAGCATCTTAAAATTTGTAGCAGATCAAGCCGGGGCGGGCACCTTATCAAATATCGCTTCAGGTGCCCAAGTGGCGAGTACTGTGGCAGGAAAGGGTTATGTGGTTAAAACAACGGCTAGTCTGTATCAACTGGTTTGGGACGAAGAGACGGCAGCCATGTTTTATTCCATGTATTGGGCCGATGCGAAAACCATTACACCCGATAAGAAGCGAGCTTTTGAGGAGGCTATTATTTTCAAATTGAAACTGATTGGTTCCGATACCTCTTGGGCTGACGTGCAATCTACAATCTTCACAAATAAAACCGAAGTTGAGCTTGTGGAACGGGCAACAATGAAGGCGATGGATGCGGTAATTGTGAAACTTCAAAAGAGCCATGATGTCTTTAAAACCAAAACGCCAATTTTCACCGGAACACCCTTGACCGCTAAAATCGGGTTAAAAGAAGGATTGACCACTAAATCCCAATTTGAAGTTATTGAGCAGCGCATCGACGAGAACGGAAGAACCAAATATGCAAGAGTGGGAACGGTTAAAGTAGATCCTTCCTATCCTTTGTGGGATAATCGATTTGGAGCCGATGAGGAAAATCCTGATAGCAAGATTGACAGAACCTATTTCCGAAGAGTCAGTGGAGGACCATTTTATGAAGGCATGCTTTTGGTGCAAAAAGGAGGTAAAGGTTTTGCCACCTCAAGAGAACCGGTGGCAAGGAGAACATCGGAGAAAACTGAGGGGGTCCAACAAAAGCAAGATGAAATGCAAGATCAATCCATAGAAAGAAGGACTTTCTTATATCTCCGTGCAGGAATTGGATTGACGCATTTCGTAATAGATGAACAATCTTCACCCGAATCAAAGACCGATTTTTTCTTTGAAGTCGGATTTGAGCATAAAGGTGGAATTGCAGGATTGGAAATGGGATTTTCTCTAACAAATGAGGGCGAGCCGGAATCCAATTTGATGTATTTAAATCTTTCATTTGTGCCAAAAGTCTATCTCGCAAAGTTTCTAAGTTTGGACGTTGGAGCTGATTTCGGATATCTTGCCTTTGCTGATGATGAAATTTTAGAAGAGTATATGTACGCTATAGATATAAAAGCGCAGGGCGGTATCGGGATTCATCTGGGAGACCATTTTGCAATAACAGCCAAAGCCAGAATCGGGGTGTTAACAAATTATATTGAGTCAGGATGGGGATGGGATTGGAATTTAAGAAATTCGGGATATCAATTCGGATTAACTTATAAATTTCTTTGATTCAAACATAATGGGAACATAAGCATTGTAAAACCTTACTTCTTTTACCTTTGCCGAAAATCCGAAATTGAATTTCTTTAGGAAAATCTCTCTCTTATGGATGCCGGTGCTGCTTTATCTGGCGTTGACGGAAGTGATTGTACTGGTTAAAAAACCGGAATTATTTCTTGATAAAACATTAGTATTTAACCGATTCATTTTTCTATTTGCTTTTACATCTATTTTCTTGCTGACACAAAGAGTGGGTCATCGTGTAAAATCTCTTGTAAACATTATGACGGTTTATGCCCTACTCGCACTTTTATACAAGGAAACAGCTATATTAAACCAACTATATTATCCGGTGATGGATCCTGTTCTTCAGGCGTGGGATGAATGGCTTTTCGGTTTCCAGCCGGCACTTCAATTTTCAGAAAGCCGGAACCATCCTGTTTTTAGCGAGTTGATGTTCTTTGGGTACTTCTCATATTATCTCCTTCCGCTTGTAGCACTATCTTTTATATGGATCAAAATGCCTCAACGTCTCGAGGAATTTGGATTTGTACTTATAGGTTCATTTCTGGTTTATTATTCTCTATTTATTTTCTTCCCCGCTGTTGGACCTCAGTTCTTTTGGGATGCTCCCGATAATGTCATTGATGCTCGAGGGCTATTCAGTAAAATAGTTAAGACCATACAGTTGCACGGAGAGGCGCCAACAGCTGCATTTCCAAGTTCACATGTAGGGATTTCTATCATCATTTTGCTCTGGTTAAAGAGATATGAAACCAAATTTTATTTGTTTCTGGTTCCAACCACCCTTTTGCTCATTCTTGCCACAGTCTATATCAAGGCACATTATGTTACTGATGTTATTGGAGGTTTGATCAGTGCACCTGTTGTTTATTTATTGGTAAGGAAATGTTACTTTCGCCTACGAAAATTGATGTGGAGCTGATTTTTAACTCACTCCCCCTTCCTTATGTCTGTCCTCATTCGTCAAGTCCGTAGCTCTCAAGACCTCAAGACTTTCATTTATTTACCGGAGAAAATTCATAAAGATCATCTCAATTGGTTGCCTCCCTTATATGTGGATGAGAAGAATTTTTTTAATGTCAAAAAGAATCCGCAGTTTGAGGAAAATGAGACCATTCTCTTTCTTGCTTTTAAAGATTCTAAAGCAGTAGGAAGAATAATGGGGATTATTCCAAAAGAATTCAACTCCATAAATGGAGTGCATACGGCAAGGTTTAGCTATTTGGAATGTTATGATGATGAAGAAGTTTTTAATACTCTTTTAAAGAGTGTTCAGGATTGGGCCCGGCCATTCCATTGTACCACAATCATAGGGCCTATGGGGTTTTCTGATAAAGAACCGCAAGGTTTTTTGACGAAGGGTTTTGAGGAAAAAACAATGATGGTGACAAACCACAGTTTCCAATATATGGAGGAATATATTGAAAGAGCAGGATTTTCTTCATTCGTTGAGCTTTGCCAGTATGAGGTGCCTTTGAGTCGTGCTATTCTCCAAAGGTATGAGCCCATAACTGAACGTGTGATGCGAAATTTGCAGATTAAAGTTCAGGAGTTTCGTAACACCAAAGAGATTCAGCCTTTCGTTCAGCGTGTTTTCCAATTAATCAACAGAACCTACACAGACATTTACGGCTTTACGAGAGTTACCGAACAGGAAGCATCGGAATTTGCGAAGAGATTTATTCCATTATTGAATCCGAAGCTTGTAAAACTCATTTTAGATAGAAACGAAAATGTAGTCGCTTTTGTAATTGCCATGCCCGATTTGAGTGAAGCTATAAGAAAAGCAAATGGACGGTTGTTGCCTCTCGGATGGTTTCACATTTTAAGAGAAATGCGTAGCTCTCAAAGGCTGGTACTCCTCTTAGGAAGTGTTGAAAATGAGATGCAAAACAAGGGGCTTGACGCCGTGTTGGCTGTAAAACTTATTAAATCAGCTCTCGATCTTGGATTCACGAAAATGGACAGCCACTTGATTATGAAAAATAATACTAAAATGAGGGCAGAGATAGAGCGGCTTCCGGGCTTCCGGCTTTACAAGGAATATACAATTTATTCGAAAGAGCTTTAGATTACTACTTCTATCAATCATTGCGTAGCGAGTTTTGATGTTGGCGCGTGTTTACTTTAAAATGGGTCTGTCACTAATAGCCAAACCCCAATTGATTCACATTAAAAACCATCATTAATTAAATCATCATTATGCGCAAAATTTTTATTTTATTTATCGCCCTATCTTTTATTCAATTTGCAAATGCTCAGGAAGACGCTGTAGGAGGATTCTCTGAGGGGAATATTTTTGTAGAAGGAGGAATTATGTATAATTCTGAAAAACAAGGAAATGAAACTGTTTCAGGGTTTGGAATTGCTCCTGTAGTAGGATATTTCTTTACAGACAACGTGGCTGCGGGATTAGGAGTAGCTTATGAATCATCAAAAGTATCTACCGGAGGAAATTCAGTTTCGGCTGATATTTTCGGATTTTCTGCTTTTGGAAGATATTACTTCACACCTGCTTCAAGATTTTCTATTTTTGGAGAGTTAAACGTGGGTTATGCTACTGCTGATGCAGGTCCTATAAAAGTGAATACACTTGCTGTAGGATTAAAACCGGCTGTCAGCTTCTTTCTAAATGAGAACTTTTTAATTTCCGGGAAATTAGGAGGACTAGAATATTCTTCTACAAAGGCTGATGTCAGCGGTGCTGAAGCTACTACAAACTTTGGTTTTGAATTGCTTCTTGGCAAAATGGAATTCGGAATCGCTTATAAGTTCTAAAAATCTTTTCTAAGTGTTAATTGGGAAAAAAGGAAGTCTGTAATGGGCTTCTTTTTTTTTGAGGTTACTCATAATCAGGCTACAGTCAATTCACACTTGACTATATTGCTCAGGTCTGAAATCTTTTTTGGATGAAAAATGCTTACTTTTGCACACTTTATTTTAGAAAATATATCATGGGTACAAAGTTTAAAGAATATAAAAATTTGAATCTCCCTGCTATTGCGGAAGAAATACTTGCTTTTTGGAAATCAGAAAATATTTTTGAGGAAAGTATTGCTATTCGTGAGGGAGCGGAGCCTTTTATATTTTTTGAGGGTCCGCCGTCGGCAAACGGCCTTCCCGGCATTCACCATGTTATGGCTCGAACAATCAAGGATATTTTTTGTCGCTATAAAACTCAAAAAGGGTTTAAAGTAGAACGTAAAGCAGGGTGGGACACTCATGGATTACCCATAGAGCTGGGTGTAGAAAAGGAGCTTGGAATAACCAAAGAGGATATCGGGAAGAAAATATCTGTGGAAGCTTATAACGAAGCCTGCAAAAAGGCAGTGATGCGATATACCGATGTATGGAATGATCTAACAGAGAAAGTGGGATATTGGGTTGATATGGAAAATCCGTATATCACCTATCATCCAAAATACATGGAAACGGTATGGTGGTTATTAAAAGAGATTTATTCCAAAAATTTACTTTATAAAGGCTACACCATACAGCCTTACTCTCCAAAAGCCGGAACCGGATTGAGTTCGCACGAGCTGAATCAGCCCGGAACCTATCAAGATGTTACAGATACCACTGTAGTGGCGCAATTTAAAGCTGTAGAATCGACTTTGCCGGCATTTTTAAAAGAAGAAGGCGCAGTTTGGTTCTTGGCTTGGACTACTACCCCGTGGACTCTTCCAAGTAATACTGCTCTTACCGTGGGGCCTAAGATTGATTATGTTTTGGTAAAGACCTTTAATCAATATACTCATGAACCCATTAAAGTTATTCTGGCGAAAAACCTGGTGAAGGCACAATTTACGGGAAAATATGAGGCAGTAACCGAAGAGAGCGCAATTGCTTCCTATATAGAGGGCGACAAGAAAATACCTTATCTGATATTACAAGAATTTAAAGGTTCTGAGTTGATCGGAATTCGATATGAACAATTATTGGATTACACCTTGCCTTATGAAACCCCCGAACTTGCATTTCGTGTGATAGGTGGAGATTTTGTAACTACCGAAGACGGAACGGGAATAGTTCATACAGCGCCCACTTTTGGTGCCGATGACGCCAAGGTTGCTAAAGAGGCGGTTCCTCCTGTGCCGCCAATGCTTGTGAAAGACGAGCATATAATTTAGTGCCTTTAGTTGACCTACAAGGAAGATTCCGTCCGGAAATGAAAGAATTGGCCGGAAAGTATGTGAAGAATGAGTATTATGATGACGGGGAAGCACCGGAGAAATCGGTGGATGTGGAAATTGCCATTAAACTAAAAGTAGAAAACAAAGCTTTTAAGGTAGAGAAATATGTTCACAGTTATCCCAATTGCTGGCGGACCGATAAACCCATATTGTATTATCCGCTGGACTCCTGGTTTATAAAAGTTACGGAATTCAAAGACAGGATGTTTGAATTAAATCGGAAGATAAATTGGAAACCGAAAGCAACCGGCGAGGGCAGGTTTGGAAATTGGTTGGCCAATGCCAATGATTGGAATCTTTCTCGCTCGCGATATTGGGGAATTCCGCTGCCCATTTGGAGGACTGAGGACGGAGCAGAAGAAAAAGTTATTGGTTCTGTGAGCGAATTGAAGCAAGAGCTGGAAAAATCAGTTGCTGTAGGATTTATGACAGAAAACGCTTTTGCAAATTTTGTTGAAAATGATTTCTCTGATGAGAATTATGCGCAAATAGATTTGCATAAAAATATTGTAGATCAATTCGTTTTAGTTTCAGATTCAGGGAAACCCATGAAGCGTGAAACAGATCTTATTGATGTGTGGTTTGACAGCGGAAGTATGCCTTATGCTCAGTGGCACTATCCTTTTGAAAATAAAGAGAAAGTTGAAAAAGAATGGCGTAAGGCAGATTTTATAGCAGAGGGAGTAGATCAAACCAGAGGATGGTTTTATACCCTTCACGCCATTGCCACAATGATTTTTGACGACGTGGCTTATAAAAATGTGGTTTCAAACGGATTGGTGCTTGACAAGAATGGTTTGAAGATGAGTAAGCGTCTCAGCAATGCCGTAGATCCATTTAAAACCTTGGATACTTATGGACCCGATGCCACTCGCTGGTATATGATCAGCAATGCCAATCCGTGGGACAATCTGAAATTCGATTCTGATGGGATCGCTGAGGTTCGTAATAAGCTATTCGGAACTTTATACAATACTTACAGCTTTTTTAGCCTGTATGCCAATCTCGATAATTTTGAGTATATTGAAGATGATGTTCCTTTTGACCTACGTCCGGAGCTGGATAGATGGATTCTTTCAGAACTGAATACACTTGTGAAGCAGGTGGACGCTTTCTATGAAGATTATGAGCCTACCAAGGCGACCAGGGCCTTATCTGACTTTGTGCTCGAAAACTTGAGTAACTGGTATGTGCGTTTAGGAAGAAGAAGGTATTGGAAGGGAAGTTATAACACGGATAAGATATCTGCTTACCAAACGCTTTATATCTGTTTGGAAACCATCGCTCAACTTGGAGCCCCTGTAGCGCCATTTTACATGGATAAACTCTACCGGGATCTCACTAAAAATCTTAGCCCGGAAGTGAAGCGTAGAAGAAATGTTAAGGAGTCTGTGCATCTTACGGAATTTCCGATAGCAGATGAAGGCTTGATTGATGATAGTCTTGAGCATAAAATGAAAAAGGCGCAAAATGTATCATCGTTGGTTTTATCGTTACGTCAAAAAGAAAAAATAAAGGTTCGTCAACCCCTTCAGAAAATCATGATTCCGGTTTTGGATAATCGGGATCGTGAAGAAATCCTGGCGGTTGCGGAGTTGATAAAGCGTGAGGTGAACGTAAAGGAGATTGAGCTTATAGACGAGGACAATGAAATGCTGGTAAAGCAAATTAAGCCGGATTTTAAAGTGCTTGGACCGCGCTTTGGTAAAGAAATGAAGGCTGTGGCGGATGTTATTTCAGGATTTGATCAAAAACAAATTGCAACAATAGAGAAAGAGGGGGAATTGGAGGTGGTTATTAACGGAAAAAGTACTATTTTGGCACTGTCTGATGTAATAATCACTTCGCAAGATATTGAGGGATGGTTAGTAGCCAATTATAACGGAACTACAGTTGCGCTTGATATCACTCTGACTCCGGAATTAAAAAATGAGGGCATTGCGAGAGAATTGGTAAATCGAATCCAGAATCTAAGGAAAGACAGTGGATTTGAAGTTACGGATCGGATAAATATTGAATTACAAGAAAATGAAATCTTAAAGAAGGCTGTGGAGAACAACCTCGCCTATATAAAAGAAGAAACCTTAACCGATGACTTGAAGTTCCAACACTTGTTAGAAGAAGGCGAAAGCATCGCATTTGATGACATAATAACGAAAATAAGAATTAAAAAAGTTTGAACCATGACAGAGACAGAAAGAACAAGATACTCTGATACCGAGCTGGAGGAGTTCAGAGCTCTTATAAATGAGAAAATTGAGAAAGCAACACAACAACTTGAGTTGATTCAGAGTGCTTACAAGAATGACAGCAATAATGGCACCGATGATACTTCACCCACTTTTAAAGCTTTTGATGAAGGAAGTGAGGTAATGAGCAAGGAAGCGAATTCGCAACTTGCCATTCGTCAGGAAAAGTTTATCCGGGATCTAAAAAATGCCTTGGCCCGTATTGAAAACAAAACTTACGGTATTTGCCGAGTAACCGGAAAATTGATAAACAAAGAGCGTCTAAAATTGGTACCTCATGCTACTTTGAGTATTGAGGCTAAAAATATGCAGAAATAGACGTTATGTTTTATGATACACGCAATTGAGATCTTCATGACAGCATGAGGGTCTCAATTCGTATTGTATTATATACAGCCCATTGAGAATTGCTACTAAACTATTCTTACTTTTACCACTCCAAAGTATTCTCCTGCCATAAAAACTGTTTATGAGCTTAAAAAAAGCTATTGCCGTTATAATAATCATTTTACTGATTGATCAGGTATCCAAAATCTATATTAAGACCCATTTCGTTTTAGGTGAAGAAGTACGCGTGTTCAGCTGGTTCAGAATTCTATTTGTAGAGAATGAAGGAATGGCTTGGGGAGCGAAAATACCGGGCACTTACGGCAAACTGATGTTAACGCTGTTCAGGATTGTGGCCATCGGCGGTATCGGTTACTGGTTGTGGGATTCTGTTCGGAAGAATGCTCCGGGGGTTCTGGTATTTTGTATTGCGCTTATTTTTGCCGGTGCTATGGGTAATATCATAGATTCGGTTTTTTATGGCGTTATTTTTAATGACAGTTACCGTCAAGTAGCTACACTTTTCCCGGAAGAAGGGGGATATGGTACTCTCTTTCATGGAAAGGTGGTGGATATGCTTTATTTTCCTTTATATCACGATACGCTACCAAACTGGATCCCGATATGGGGCGGAAAGTATTTCACCTTCTTTGATCCCGTTTTTAATATTGCTGATTCCGCCATCAGCGTAGCTGTAGGAATTCTACTTTTCTTTAATAAAAGAGCTTTTCCTAAACCTGAGACTACGGGCAAAGACTCTTTGGAAAGTTAAGGCTTGTTGAAGTCGTAGATTTTGTCGGGAGTAACACAAAAATGAAGCGGAATATCGGTACTCTCAGCTTGGATATGTTCTTCCGCATCAAAAAAAGACAATCCAACAAAAATGGCATCCGGTTTACATTGGCTTAAAAATCGGTCATAAAATCCTTTTCCGTATCCAATGCGATGGCCTTGTTTGTCAAAAGCGAGTAAGGGAACAAAAACAACGTCTATTTGAGATACAGCTACCTCAAGACCTTCAACGGGTTCGGGAATTCCAAAAGAAGAAATAAGAATTCGTGTATTTTCCTGAAGGAGAAAATGAATCATTTCACCGGTTTTGAAATCTGATTTTGAAATAACCACACTTTTATCGCGCCCTTGTAATATCTGCAGGAGAAATTCCGTATCAATTTCTTGATGCTTATGGATGCTCAGGAAGAGATGGTAGTATATTTTATTCCATATGGGAAGTCTGAGCGTCTGATTTGCGATTCGGATGCTCAATTCATCTCTTTCCGTATCAGAGAGCGATTCTCTCAGTTTTTTATACTTGATTCGTTGCTTGTTCTTGTTCATTTATCTCTGTTGTCAAAGCAGCTGTTTTTACTTCTTCTGATTCAATATGAGGCTGATCATAAGGAACCGTTGCTGTAGAAATATGGAAGATAGCATCTCCTTGATTTACGATTGGAGACTGGTTTACGTTTATTATGTATCCTTCATTTGGCGCCGAAACTTTAAATCGCATTTTGCCGTAAGGATCTGTAATGGTAGCAAGGAATTCTCCTTTTTCTACGTGTTTATCAGATTCCACTTTTACGTGGAGTAATCCGCTTCGCTGTGCACGTATCCATTTAGATTTGGCGATAATAACAGTTTTTCCATGAGCGGCAGCCGGAGGATTTTTTTTGTTGAGCATATCCAGATGATGTAGAACTCTCAACACCCCATCCACGCCTTCTTTTACTACGTCCTTATTGCTTTCCAAGCTCTTTCCTCCTTCAAATAACAGTGATGGAATGCCCATTTTGGCACAGGTTATTCGGTATGATTTTTCTATAGTGTTAGAATAAATCGTGAATGGGGCATTAAAAACTTTAGCCAAGTTCATAAGCCTTTCATCGCCGGGTTTAATACGGATTTGGGGGGCATTGTGTCTGCTCGCTCCTCCGGTATGAAAATCGATACAATAATCCGCGTGCGGAAGAATTTTCTTGGTGAAATGGTATGCTACTCTACTAGCTAAAGAACCTGTCTTTGTTCCCGGAAAAACCCGATTCAGGTCCCTACCGTCAGGATAAAACCTGTTTCCGTTTAGGAATCCGAAAACGTTTAAAATGGGAACACAGATTATGGTTCCGCGTTTGGGTTTATTGTATTTTTTAGCGATTATTTGCCTAATTATTTCTACACCATTTATTTCATCTCCATGAAGGGCAGCAGTAAGAAGAACGGTTGGTCCCGGAATTTTGGATCGTTCAATAATGATTGGAATTTCTACCGGAGTGGTGGTATAGAGCTTTGCTATGCTGAAATCGATGGTTTTACTTTCGCCAAGCGCAATTCGTTCATTTAGAATGACGATATCTCGTTCTTCTTTTTTTGCCATTTTATCACGTGTTGCGTTCGATGTATTTAATGATTTCGTTTGCTATATCTTTTCCTGTAGCCTTTTCTATTCCTTCCAATCCGGGCGAGGAATTAACCTCTAATATCAGAGGCCCTCTGGAAGATTGTAAGAGATCAACACCGGCAATATCAAGGCTCATGGCTTTTGCAGCCTTGAGAGCCGCTGTTTCTTCTTCGTCTGTCAATTTGATTACGGTTGCCGTACCTCCTCTATGTAGATTTGAACGGAATTCTCCCTCTTTTGCCTGCCGTTTCATAGCTCCAACTACACGTCCATCTACCACAAAGGCCCGAACATCGGCACCTCCTGCTTCTTTAATAAACTCCTGAACAATAACCCTAGCCTGCAAGTTGTTAAAGGCTTCAATTACAGATTCTGCCGCTTTCCTTGTCTCTGCCAGAATCACTCCGATTCCCTGTGTTCCTTCAAGAAGTTTAATAATGACAGGAGCGCCTCCTGCTTGCGTGATTATCTCTTTGACGTTCTTAGAATAATTTGTAAACACTGTTTTTGGAAGCCCAAGTCCTGCACGTGCAAGAACTTGAAGGCTTCGGAGTTTGTCCCGTGAACGCACCAGCGCTTGTGATTCTGTGGTTGTAAAAACACGCATCATCTCAAATTGGCGTACCACCGCCGTACCATAAAAAGTAACAGAGGCTCCAATGCGCGGGATTACGGCATCAGCATCATCAATGGTGCGGCCATTGTAATAAATAGTAGGTTTTTTTTTCTCAATGACGATGTCACATTTCACGTGATTTATAACCTCTACATTGTGATTTCGTTTTTTTGCGGCCTCTACCAGTCTTTTGGTTGAGTATAAATTCGCATTTGTTGAAAGTACTTTGATGTTCATTTATGAATTTGAGAAAAATTAAGTTGATTGCTTGTTTTTTGCTTTATAGGAGAGGTTGGTTTTGTGCGGATCCACGACAAACTTCCTACTTAGAAAACGTCTTCCCAGCAGCACCGGATAGCGCATTTCTTCCCGGTCACTCAAGGTTAAAAAAATATCATAGGTTTGACCAAAAATTGTGATCTTCGTTTTAATCCGATATCGTGGCTCGGCAATTCCATTACTGCTTTTAACAATTTTCAGATCAAAGTTCTTAAAGGCAAATTCTTTCTCATGATAATTTGGGTGAGCCTCATCCAGAAAATTACACTTCAAAAGACCGTTTTCAACCTTTACGTTTTTACAATGGATGGATGAAGTGTAAGCTCCTGTATCTACTTTCACTTCAATATCAAATAATTCAAGTGCAGGAAAATCTGCCCGATCGATTCTGCCTATTTCTTGTTTCAAAAGGAATTTGTTTTGACTTCACCAATATAATAATTGTTATGATACTATCCGGCATTTTTGAATAGACCTGTCATTAAATTATTGTTTTAGTTATTTTGTCCTTACAATCGGTGAAAGACCCTCGAAAAAAATTGCCGAGCGAAAAGACTTCGATCGGCAATCTCGTGCACAAAGTTATGGTTTAAAATGTTATTTTATTATAAGTTTTTTGGTAACCGAATTTCTTCCGGATTCAATTCTCACGAAATACAATCCCGGAGTTAGATTAGAAACATCCACGGTTTCCAAGTTATTTGAACTTGTCCAAAGGATGTTGCGCAGCACTTGCCCCAGATTATTAATTACTGAGATTTCAGTTTTACCTGAAATTTCGTTCCCCAATTTTACGGTAAATTCTCCCGATGTTGGGTTGGGATAAATATTTACTTGAGAACTGAAAACATTGTCTTCAATCCCTACCACAGAACAGTTAAAAACGCCACCGGAATAGGTTTTAGCTCTTGTTCGTGGACTTACCCATCCTTCCTGTTCGTTTTTGGCTCTAACGGCAAACCAGAAAGTTGCATCAGGATTGGTGACGGGTATCTCCAGGGAGGTTTCTGTAGTGGATCCTACAAGTTCCATATACTTTTCACCCAACAAATACACATCATACGAATCTGCACCACTTGATGCAGCCCAAGTCAGGGTTAAGTATTCCGGGCACATACTCAAAATGTTTAATGAAGTCGGGATTCTGGCAATACTGAAAGATTCCGGACTGATGCTTTCATAACTTCCGGAGGTCACCTTGATACGGTTTTTACCGTTTGAAATATTTGGAGCACGCCATTCATAGAGGTGTGTTCCTGCATTGACGGTGGCAATTTGCGTCCAAGTTTCACCATTGTCGGATGAAAAACTTAAAACAAAATCTTCCGTTGTGTTTGTTGCATCCCAATGAATGGTTTCTAATTGATTGGATTGGAAACTCTCGCCGCCAATGGGGTAGGTAAGGGTAAGGTTTTGTTCAATAAGTTCATAAACAATAAAATATTCCTGAGGTCCCATCGGTACATTATGTCCGGTAATGGTAAGGGTATATTCCCCTTGTGTAGGATTGTTGATGAGGACTTGCTCCACATTATTTAACCGATCTATACCGGAGGTGGCAGGAAGATTTAAGTTGCTTACGTTTGGAGTGGGGTCCAATACCCAAGGCAGCAACTCCTCATTTGACGGGGTCGTAACCTTTAGATCCAGATCGTTTACGAGGGCAGGGTTAGCGCCCGGTGCAGCCTCCATGTCGTTCCAATAAATCATAAACCGAGCTTGTACGGTATTTTCGGGAATTTGTAATGTATGGGTTTGTGTTTCTCCTTGCGATACCGTATCTGTTAAATACCTTTCTTCTTCAATTAATTTCGCTGCCTGAAGTCCGTTTACAATTCCCCATCCAAATTTAAAGTCGGGGCCTTCATTTCCTGCATCGTTGGCAGTGTTTAATAAAACTGCTTTTATAAGAGCTGCGGGGGGCAGGTTTCCGTTATTTAATAATTGATAAGCTTCATAAAGTTGTGCTGAAACTCCTGCTATGCCCGGGGCGGCACCTGAGGTTCCTCCGAAAGTTTGGTATGTATTGTTTTCGTTTGTAGAAATCTGTCCTTGGCCGTGTGCGGTGATGTCCGGTTTTATGCGCCCGTCGTGAGCCGGTCCGCGGCTGCTTGATTCTACCAAGAGTGCATTAGCATACACGTTTGCTGTGGCAATTACGTTTTTACCTTGTTTATGTCCTCCTGTAATGTTCCCCCATTGACTTCCCGCACCATAACCACAGTTTGATCCGTTGGAGTTTCCGGCCGAAAAGACGTGCATCAAGTGCGGTTTCTCGCGCATCTGTTTGTCCACCTCTCGGGTGATTGTGGTGTAGCCTTGATTACAGCCCTGACCGTAGGAAGAGTTGGTGATTTGAACCTGGCCGGTATCAGCTAGATTGTTGGTAGCGTAATCTAAAAAATGATCTACATAATTAATAACAAAAATATTGGTGCCTGCGGCCATGCCTCTGTTAGAAGGTAAAAGATTTCCTGCGCCCGCCATAATTCCTGCGACTCCGTCTCCGTGAGATTGATTTCTAACGTTAGACAAATTTGTAATTCTTCCCTGGAAATCAATGTGTGGACCTACAAATCCGTCATCTCTTACAAGGACACCGATGCCCTCTCCCGTATAATTTCTTCCTGCACCGGTTTGGCTGTCCAGGTTACTTGAGCGATGGAGGGATCTTCCTTTGGTGTCTTCGGGAACCGGAGGAGGTGCAATTAAATCCATCCATTTCACAAAAGAGCGGGAGGCGAGTGCATCTATATAATAAGCCGGAACAGATACATCTACTTTATGATGCCCCGGATAGGTCTCTTTCACCTGAATAGGAAGCCCTTTTAGTTCTGCTAACACTGCTTCGGGGTTGGCATCTTTGAAAAATTCTAAAGAGATTAGGATATTCTCTTGGTCTTTAGCCCACCATTCATAGTTTCCGGCTTTCAGTTCTACAGATTGCTTCGTTGCGGCATCTAGGGGTATGATGCTGACAACCCCGTAATCTGCTAAAAATTGATTTGAAATGGCCTGTGGAAAATAAAAAAGATAGGTGTGGTGCGGCACATATTCCAAAAGTTCCATACCCTCCGCTTTAAAAGCATCCTGTACCTGTTGGGAAGGTGTTTTATCAAATTGGATCCAGCCGATATATCCTGTATTTAATCGGGAAGAGGAAGGAAATGTTTTCCAGTCGAGAGTGGAAACATTATTTGGAAATTCAATCGTTTCTCCTCTGAAATTGATAGTTTTTGGCTCTTGCGAAAAACCTGAAGCGGTTATCAACAGGCTAAAAGTCGCCGCAAGAATCCAAGGGGAATTTTTCTTCATGGTAAATAGTATAACATCAAGGCGGCAAATTAGGAAATCTTTAGAAAAGTAAACGCTTGAGAGACAAAATAAAAGCCAATTTGGATTTTTAGTGGGGATGGGCGAAGGATGGGGGAATTGACAATCAGACATGAGATATTAGACATGAGAAATTAGACATGAGATGTTAGACGATTGACGTCGCTGTGCTATGACGATGGACGAGGGAAATTTGTACTTCCTTAAATAGCCTTGACTGTTTTGGAGAGAGGCGCTTTTTTAATGGATTCGTTGAAAAATAATTTCCAATAGTTTAATTGTTGATTAATAATATTTAATATATTCACTGCTCAGGGTTTCTCCTTTCGGTTTAAAAATCGGTTATGATACGCACTTCTTTTTTCCGATTAAAGTTCAGTGCTTGAAATCCCGTCCATATTCCACTTCCGCACGATTGCATCGCACGGCCAGCCCGAATGTCTTTAGAAACCTAAACAACCTCATGAGCCGGAACTACAAATTTGGTAATCCCGAAGCTATTTATTTTGTCAGTTTTTGTTATTGTGGTCAAGATGTTAGACATGAGAGGTTAGATTTTAGACAAAAGACGACGGATAGCACTTTGTGCGAGGACAGACTTTACCGGGAATGCGTATAATGGCATTTTCTGAAAGTGTCTAAATACTTCAGCGGGGTGGTTTATTATCAAGTTTAATAGTAGTTTTATAGGGTAATTTAATAAACCGCAAAATAAAAATGCCAACTGAAAAATGGAATGAAATCTGTTTTCTGTTATCCGAGAATATAAAAGAAACGATTAGTGAAACCGATTTTGAACAGAAGGTGATTCAGGCACTTAGGGTTTTGAACTGGAAAGAGTATCTCGGAGAAATTGAAGTTCGTCCTTCACTACACATTGGCGCAGTCAACCGGATAGCTCCAGACATTCTGATCAAAAAAGGAGATAAAAAAGCTTTTGTAATTGAGATAAAACGTCCCGACTTGCAGTTTAATCCGGTATTTCAACAACAGTTGTTTTCGTATATGAGGCAACTAAAACTGGATTACGGACTTTTGATTGGTCAAGCGATTCAGATATTCTATGACGGGGATTTAAAAAATCAGGAAGATCCGGTTCTTTTGGAAATCATACGTTTTGTTCCTAATGACGAGAAAGGGATCAATTTCGTTAAGCTTTTCTCGAAAGATACTTTTGATGAAGAAGCCTTAAAGAAGTTTACGCTAACTGCTCTGGATAAAATCAATCGGAAAGAAGATTACAAAAAATTAAAAGAAATCATACGTTCTGCTGAATTTCGCGAAAGGATTTCTGAAATGATCAAGCAGGAGTTCTTAAATGATTATGATGGAGAGTTGATTGATTCGGTTATGGCTGATCTGAAAATCGAGATATCGCCGGTCTTGAAACAGCCGTTACTTCCGTCGGTGAGCGCATCGGCGAAAATAGGGCAGAATAACCAATACAATTCTTCAGGAATATTGCCTATAACATTAAACCCGCCGTCTGAATCCGAATTTAAGCGGAGGCTCCTGATCACCCGAACCGCCTGGATAACTACCTATTATAAAAACGGAACATCACGCACAGCAATTTGGAATGCACACCGGTTTTCGGAAAGTTCCGGAGTTCTTGGAAATCTTCGGTCCAGACCTCAATTCCGTAATGGCGAATGGCAAAAGCTTGGAATTGAGAGGGTATGGGTTTCTATTGATAAGCATGAGTTATAAAAAGGTACTGATATTGAAATGCGTGTAACTAAATAAAAAGTGCTTTTAATTCTGTTGCTTCAGAAGGATTCATTTTTCCTGCCAAAACCAAGCTTAGTTGTTTTCTTCGTAACGCCGCCGCATGTCTGCTTTTTTCAACTTCGGTTTGTGGTATTAATTCGGGTACGGTTACGGGTTTGCCTGCATGGTCCACAGCCACAAAAGTGTAAATAGCTTCATTGGCCACTGACCGTTCTCCACTTTCCCGATCTTCAATATAAACATCTAAGAAAACTTCCATAGAACTTTTGAAAGCTCTGGATACTTTTGCTTCGATAGTGACCACGCTGCCTAAGGGAATCATCCGGCTAAAAGCGACGTGATTTACGGATGCAGTTACAACAATTTCTCTACTGTGTCTTCTGGCTGCAATACTGGCCGTACGATCCATTCTGGCTAAGAGTTCGCCTCCAAACATATTGCCCAATGGGTTGGTTTCGCTTGGAAGAACGATATCGGTAGAAATGGCTAAAGATTCTTGCGGCGTTTTGGCTTTCATGTTAGTTTTTTGGCAAAGATAGAAACCTCTCCGGCCATATCAGTTGTATCTTCTTAAAAAAGAAGGATTAATCCAATTCTTTAATGAGAAGCCACGCATCGGCATTTTCGGTTTTTTGGATAGCGTGCAATTTATTGATGGCGTCTCGTTTATTTTCAAAACTGTCATAGATAACCTGATGCAGCCCATGTTTGGTAGGAATAGAAATGGAGTGGTATCCTTTTTCTTTGAGCTGAGCTATCTTTTTGTGTGCATTTTCCTCTTCTTTATAGGCTCCGGCTACAATGTGGAATGCTCCGCGTTGTTTAGAAACCCGGAGGTTTATGGCAGGAAGTGGGTCGTCGAGAACAAAAGTGGCTTCTTGAATTTTATTTTCAATTAAAGATGCCGCTTTTTGGCGTTCGGCAAGATTTTGTTTTTCAACTTCAAGAGTTTGCCATTTTAATCCTCCAATGCCTCCAATTAACAATGCAACAGCTGCGGCAGCGGCATATTTGAAATATGTAGTGCGAGGTGTGCGATGGAGCACAACAGGTTCATTTTCCTGCGAAACTTCGGAAAGCGATGTGGAGACTTCTCTTTTAATTTTGGGAAGGATAAAACTGTCTAAGCCAAAGGAATCTGTGGAGAAATTACCTTTTTTATCGGCTTTAAATTGAATCTTACCTTCTTCTAAAGCAACAAATTCACCGATGGTAGGAAAAACAACTTGCCTTCCATATTGCAAATCCATATTTATCTGAGCGGAGAACACTCTAAGCTTATGCAGCGCTTCTTCATAGGAAATGCTTTCCATGGATGCCAAATAATTGGCGACCAGGCCGTCGTTGGTTTGTAATTGCCTATTGAAAGTAACTTTTTTAAACGGCGGGTGGAATGTATCGGTTTCAGGATCAATCCAAGCCGAGTGTCGATGCGTCAAAAAAGCACCAAAACCGGGAATGATAACACATTCGTAGCGAAAGAGTAAGTCTGAAATATAGGTGGTAAGTTGCATAAGAACAAAGATAGCTTTTTATGTAAAGATTGCTATCTTTCCCTGCTCAACTTATCAACAACAGAATGTTTCACGCTATCTCCTAAATTCTTGCTTATGCTGACACAGACAGAGCTCAAGTATCTTCTTGCTCTTCAACGCACTCCAAATCTTGGCGATATCTCTATCAAAAAATTGCTTTCGAGAATGGGTTCGGCAGAAAACATATTCAAAGAAAAGAACAGCATTTTATCAAAAGTTGATGGCATTGGCGCCGGTCGATTGAGCCAATTTAACCGAAAGCTTCAGCTGGAACAGGCAGAAGAGGAATTGAAGTATATTGAAGGAAACGATATACGGGTTTCTTTTTTTCAAGATTCGGATTATCCTGAACGGTTAAAGCATTGTATAGACGGGCCTGTTTTACTTTTTGGCAGAGGGAATATTGACTTGAAAGGGAAAAGAATACTCAGCATAGTAGGCACCCGAAAGATTACCACTTATGGAAGAGCATTTTGTCAAGAATTAATAGCAGATCTTGCCCCGTTGAATCCTGTGATTGTCTCAGGTTTAGCCTATGGAGTTGATATCTGTGCACACCGGGCGGCCCTGGAGCATAATCTTCAGACTATCGGGTGCCTGGCACATGGGCTTAATCAGGTGTATCCGCGTGATCATAAAAAGTATATGGAAGCCATTGAAAGACATGGCGGTTTTTTTACTGAATTTTGGAGCGACTCTGTTTTTGATCGGAATAATTTTTTAAGAAGAAATCGCGTAATCGCCGGGCTTTCAGAAGCAACTGTTGTTATTGAATCGGGAAAAAAAGGAGGCAGCTTGGTAACCGCGGAAATAGCTGTATCCTACGATCGCGAAGTTTTTGCGGTGCCGGGAAGAACAACAGATTCTCAAAGTCAAGGGTGTTTAGATTTAATAAAACAACAAAAGGCGCATCTGCTCACCTCTGCGGTAGATATTGTTTATCATCTGGATTGGAAAATTGAGGAGAAAAAAATGCCCGTTCAAACACAACTTTTTGTGGAGCTGAATGAGGAAGAGAAGAAAGTGTTTCGGCTTCTAAAAGAGAAGGAAAGAGAATTGCTGGACATTATTGCCATAGAATGTGATTTTCCCGTTTTTAAAGCTGCTACCGTTTTGATGAATATGGAGTTAAAAGGCGTGGTGAAGCCTCTGCCCGGGAAATTATTTCAGCTTGCGTAGTCTCTGAGTTTTGTAGATGGTGCTTTATAAAAAGCCCTTAAAAAGGTATCTTTGTAGCTATGTCTGAAGCATCTGTTAATCTACAAATTTCAACTTTACCTAATTTACCGGGAGTTTATCAATATTATGATAAAGCCGGTAGGCTGTTGTATGTCGGGAAGGCTAAGGACTTAAAAAAACGTGTTTCTTCCTATTTTACAAAGATCCATGACAGTGCTAAAACCAGAGTTTTGGTAAGGAAGATTGCCACCATCAAACATATTGTGGTGGATACTGAAACTGATGCCTTATTGCTGGAGAATAATCTGATAAAGAAATATCAGCCTCGGTATAATGTTTTACTGAAAGATGACAAGAGTTATCCTTGGATTTGTATTAAAAATGAGCCTTTTCCGCGTGTTTTTCCAACGAGGCAGGTAATCAAAGACGGTTCTGAATATTACGGACCTTATACCAGTATGAAGACCGTTCATGTTTTGATGGAACTCATCCGCGGATTGTATCCTTTGCGAACTTGCAATTACAACTTGACGCAAGAGAACATTCGGGCAGGGAAGTTTAAAGTGTGTCTGGAATACCACCTGGGAAACTGTCTCGGACCCTGCGAGGGACTTATGAATGAGAAAGATTATGCCGATAATATTGATGCTATCCGGAACATCATCAAAGGAAACTTTAAAGAGTCACTTCAGCGGTTTCGGGTTCAGATGAAGGAGCTGGCCGATAATCTTCATTTTGAAGCTGCACAGCGTATAAAAGATAAGATTGAAATTCTTGAAAATTATCAAGCCAGATCAACAGTTATAAATCCTAAAATCAATAATGTAGATGTTTTTTCCATAGTGACAGATGAAAGTTATGGCTATATAAATTTTCTCCAAATTTCACATGGCGCGATCATTCGTTCGCACACCATGGAGATCAAAAAGAAGCTTGATGAAACCGATGAGGAATTACTGCAGTTGGCCGTCATCGAAATCCGGCAGCGTTTTCATTCACAATCAAAAGAAATTTATGTGCCGTTTGAAATAGAAGTGGGTGAGGGTGTAAAGGTTACTATGCCGAAGGTTGGTGATAAGAAACACATTCTCGATTTGTCTGAACGCAATGCAAAATATTATAGAATGGAGCGTTTCAAGCAGTCGAAAATAGTAGATCCTGAAAGACACGAAAAAAGAATTCTTTCGCAGATGAAAAAAGATTTGCGATTACCTGAGTTGCCGCGACACATTGAATGTTTTGATAATAGTAATATCCAAGGAACAAACCCGGTAGCAGCTTGTGTTGTTTTTAGAAACACCAAGCCCAGCAAGAAGGATTATCGCAAATTCAATATTAAGTCCGTATCAGGGCCTAATGATTACGCTTCTATGGAGGAGGTTGTATATCGGAGGTATAGCAGAATGTTAAAAGAAAATGAATCACTTCCACAGTTGATTGTGATAGATGGCGGGAAAGGTCAATTGTCCTCAGCGCTTAAAAGTTTGGAGAAGCTTGAACTGCGTGGAAAGATTGCGATTATTGGCATTGCCGAGCGTTTAGAAGAGCTGTTTTATCCTGATGATCCAGTTCCGCTCTATCTTGATAAGAAAAGTGAAACCCTCAAAATCATTCAGCAGTTAAGAAATGAGGCACATAGATTTGGGCTTTCCTTTCATCGTAATAAAAGAAGTAAAGAAGCATTGGAGACGGAGCTGGAAGATATTCCGGGAGTAGGGGAAAAGACTGCCATTCAATTGCTTCGCCATTTCAAAAGTAAAAAGCGAATAAAAGAGGCGTCTTTTGATGAGTTGGTAAATGTGGTTGGCACTGCTCGTGCAAAGAAGATTTTTACTTATTTTCAAAGTTCCGAAGCATAGGTTGTCCCCGACCTTTTTTTAAAAACATAAACTTATTTATGAGAAAACTTTCTTTTTTGTTCATGGCTCTCTGGGTGGTGACGCTACAATCACAAGAAAAATCAAAAATTGACGATGTGAAAGTGGGTCTGGTTTTAAGCGGAGGAGGAGCCAAGGGTCTGGCACATATTGGGGCATTAAAGGTTATTGAAGAAGCGGGAATACGTGTAGATTATATTGGTGGCACAAGTATGGGGGCTATTATTGGCGGGCTCTATGCAGCAGGATATACCCCGGAGCAGTTAGACAGTATTTTTAATCAAACCAATTTTAGTCGCCTTATACAAGACGATATTCCAAGAAGGACCAAATCCCTTTATGAGAAGCAAGTTTCGGAGAAATATGCTTTAATTCTTCCGTTTGACAATTTCAAAATCGGATTTCCCACCGGTTTCTCAAAGGGTCAGAACCTGTATAATTTGCTGTCAAAACTCACCAGCCATGTTTCGGATGTAACAGATTTCAGCAAATTGCCTATTCCCTTTTTCTGTGTAGCAACAAATGTGGAGACAGGCGAGGAAATTATTTTGGATAAAGGATTTTTACCGCGTGCCATTGCTGCCAGTGGAGCATTGCCATCTGTTTTTAATCCGGTTCTGATAGATGATGTGGTGATGATTGACGGTGGGGTTGTAAATAATTATCCTGTGAAAGAAGTGAGGGCCAAAGGAATGGACGTTATCATAGGTGTTGATGTGCAGGATAGCCTTAAAACGCGGGATGACCTGCAATCGGCCTTCAAGATTCTGGTTCAAATCAACAACTTTCCCACTATTTTTGCTATGAATGAAAAGCGAGATCTGACAGATATTTACATGCACCCGAATATCTCCGATTTTTCTGTTCTTTCTTTTGAAGACGGCAGACGCATTATAGATTCAGGGATTGAAAGTGCCATGAGTCAAAAAGATACTTTAGAAGCTATTGCAAGAAGACAAAAAAAGGGGAGAATGGAGAGAACCCCTATAAAGCATCAAGACAGTATTTATATAAAGGAGATGCATATAACCGGAAATGAGCAGTACACCCGCAGTTATATCATGGGAAAATTACGGATGCGAACCCCCATAAAATTGAGTTATACGGATTTTGGAGACGGAATCAATTCTTTGTCGGCAACGGGGAATTTTTCAAATATTAACTACAGAATGGATGGAGATCCGGAAACGGGGGTGGTCGTTACTTTGAATGTCACTGAAAATCCGTCTAAAATGTCATTTCGATTTGCCGCTCACTATGATCAATTGTTTAAAACAGCTGCCTTAGTCAATGTTACCAGGAAACGGGTTCTTACCAATAATGACATTGTGTCTTTGGATTTGATTATTGGAGACAACATTCGGTATAATTTTGACTATTATATTGATAAGGGATATTATTGGAGTGTTGGGTTAGCATCTAAGTTTCATTTCTTCGACTCCCAGGTGCCTTTGAGTTTTATAAGCGTTGATTATGGAGCAGACTGGCCGGTGCCTATCAATTCCATTTTTATCAATTACAGCGATTTTACCAATCAGATGTTTTTTGAAACCTTGTTGAAGCGCAGTTTTAATTTTGGCGTGGGTGGAGAACATAAGTATTTGAGATATACGAGCGAATCTTTAGGTGTTGATGAAGTTGAGAAAGAACGGGTAATTTTTGAGAGCACCAATTATTTGTCGGCTTATAGTTTTCTCAAATATGACAGCTATGACAATAGATTTTTCCCTCGAAAGGGGATGTTTTTTCAGGGGGACTTTCATTGGTATCTTTATGCCTATGGGAGGAATGAAAATTTTCATCCTTTTTCCATCGGAAAGGCCAGAGCCGGGTATGCGCGGCCTATCAGCAGTAATGTTTCCTTGCATTTAGAGGCCGAAGGAGGTTTCAAATTTGGCAGCAGAGGAGGCACCACTATGGATTTTGCATTAGGAGGTTATGGTTTTAAGGAGATGAACAACATTATCCCTTTTGTCGGGTATAAGTCAGTCAGTCTTAGAGGGAATACTTATATGAAATCTACACTTACCATTGATTATAATTTCCTTAGAAAAAATCATATCAATCTTTCAGGTCATATTGCGAATATTGGGAATGACCTGTTTCATACCGGTGCATGGATAAAGGAAATAGCATATTATAGTTTTTCAGTGGGTTATGGTTTAGAAACCTTGCTTGGACCTATGGAAGTAAAATTTGCACATGCCCCGGAAAAAGGAACTTCAGAATGGCATGTTTCTTTAGGATATCGGTTTTAACGCAGATAACCAATCGGGAACATTTTATTTTTACGATATTTGTAGAGTATGCATACAAGATCCTATGGGAAATGCATGCTAAACACATTTCATTAATAAATTTCAACTATGCCATTTTATCATAAACTCGGCAAAATTCCTCGGAAAAGACATATCCAGTTCAGAAAACCTGATGGCAGTCTTTATCCTGAGCAGCTTTTTGGAACAGTAGGTTTTGACGGAATGTATAGCAATATATATCACGAACACAGACCCACTCAGGTTAAAGAAATTAAAAAACAATATTCCGTAGCGCCCAAAATAGCGCAGGCGAATAATATCGAATCTTTACGATTGAAAGGCTTTGATATTAAACCGGAAGATGATTTCCTGAAGAGCAGGAAAACCATTCTTACCAATAGTGATTGTAGCATCATTCTTGCTGCGCCACGAAAATCTTTACGAGATTATTTTTATAAGAATACGGATGCTGATGAGGTCATTTTCATCCATAAAGGAAGTGGGAAACTTCGCACCTTTCTGGGGAACATTGAATTTTCTTATGGTGATTATCTTGTAGTCCCTCGTGGAATTATTTATCAAATTGATTTTAATACGGAAGACAACAGACTCTTCATCGTGGAGTCACGGCAGCCGGTTTATACTCCAAAAAGATATCGGAACTGGTTTGGTCAGCTTCTGGAGCATTCTCCTTTTTGTGAGCGAGATATAAGGCGTCCGGAGGAACTTGAAACCCATAATGAAGAAGGAAGTTTCCTCATGAAAATCAAAAAACAAGATGACCTATTTGAATTGGAATATGCCACGCATCCTTTTGATGTAGTGGGGTATGATGGTTATAATTATCCTTACGCTTTTTCCATTCACGATTTTGAACCCATAACCGGACGTATTCATCAGCCGCCTCCGGTTCATCAGACATTTGAAACTACTGCGATGGTAATTTGCAGTTTTGTTCCGAGACTTTATGATTATCATCCGGAAAGTATTCCTGCGCCCTATAACCATAGTAATATTGACAGTGATGAAGTGCTGTATTATGTAGATGGCGATTTCATGAGCAGAAATGACATTGAAGCTGGTCAAATCACGCTACACCCTGCCGGAATCCCTCATGGACCTCATCCGGGTGCGGCAGAAAGAAGTATCGGTAAAACTGAAACACAAGAACTTGCCGTAATGGTAGATACTTTCCGCCCGTTACAGTTAACGGAAGACGGTAAGAAAATAGCCGACGGTACGTATTATCAAAGTTGGCTTGAATAAACAAATCAAAAATTAAAGAAAAATTTATTTATGAGTAAAGAAGTGAAATCGGTCGAATATGGCCTGGAGAAAATTTTTGAGGGTGCAGAAGATTTTTTGCCTCTACTAGGGACAGACTATATCGAGTTTTACGTAGGAAATGCCAAACAGGCTGCACATTATTATAAAACTGCCTTTGGCTTTCAATCATACGCATACAAAGGTTTGGAAACAGGATCGCGTGACGAAGTGAGTTATGTGGTAATTCAGGATAAAATTCGTTTGGTACTCACCACTCCTTTAAACAGTAAATCTTCCATTAACGATCACATCGTAAAGCACGGAGACGGGGTGAAGGTTGTGGCACTTTGGGTAGAGGATGCCAGAAGTGCTTTTGAAGAAACAACAAAAAGAGGAGCCAGACCTTATTTGGAGCCTACAGTAGAAAAGGATGAACATGGAGAGGTTGTGAGAAGTGGAATCTACACCTACGGCGAAACGGTACATATGTTTGTTGAACGAAAGAATTATAAGGGCACCTTCATGCCCGGATTCCGAAAATGGGAAAGTGACTACAATCCTAAACCCGTAGGTCTTAAATACATCGATCACGTTGTGGGGAATGTGGGCTGGGGCCAAATGAATAAATGGGTTCAATGGTATGAAGATGTTATGGGGTTTGTGAATTTCTTGTCTTTTGACGACAAACAAATCCATACGGAATATTCAGCCCTGATGAGTAAGGTAATGAGTAACGGAAATGGAAGGATAAAGTTTCCTATTAATGAACCTGCAAAAGGGATTAAGAAATCACAAATTGAAGAGTATTTGGATTTCTATGAAGGGGAAGGAGTTCAGCATTTGGCCGTTACCACAGATGACATTGTTTCCACCGTTGAGCAGTTAAAAGAAAGAGGTGTGGAATTCTTGCCTCCGCCGCCGCAAGCCTATTATGATGATATTCCGAGAAGACTTGGAGACCACATGAAGGTAATGAAAGAAGATCTAAAGGAACTTCAGAAACATTCCATTCTTGTAGATGCCGATGAAGAGGGCTATCTATTGCAGATTTTTACGAAACCGGTAGAAGACAGACCTACGCTTTTCTTTGAAATTATCCAAAGGATGGGAGCTAAAGGTTTTGGAGCAGGAAATTTTAAAGCTTTGTTTGAATCTATAGAGAGAGAACAAGCGCAACGTGGAACGCTGTAACGATTTAATGAAAAAGAACTGCAAAAACATAGAGCGAGAGAAACAAAATGATCCTCGTTCTATGTTTTTGTTTTTTTAAAAGACAGGGTTTTCAAAATGGAATGGTAATTGCACTTTCGATGCCCGTAAAATTGCTAAGCTATACTGAATGAGAAAGTTATTGATGTTGTTATTGGTGATTCCTTTAGGTTTTTTGCCGGGATTCGCTCAAAAAAGCGCGTATAAAAACGGAGAGTGGTTTAAGTTTAGAGTTCACTATGGATTTGTTACTGCGGGTTATGCTACCCTTGAGGTGAAAGATGCAACTTATCGCGGCAGGCCGGTTCACCATGTTAAAGGATTTGGTGAGACGGTAGGAGTGTCTAAATGGTTCTTTAAGGTGAGAGATGATTATCAAAGTTATATTGAGAAATCTACCGGTCTTCCCCTTCACTTTGTGAGAGATATTGATGAGGGCGGATATACGAAAGACATTCGAGTAGATTTTGATCATCGATTATCAAAAGCAACAGTTAAAGACAGGAAGAACGACAAGACCACTGTCTTTTCTATTGAGAAAAATACCCAAGATATGATTTCGGCATTTTACTACTTGCGGAATTATATTGATGTGAAGACGATCAAGGAAGGAGATGTTGTGGAAATGAATATGTTTTTTGACGATGAAAACTTCAAATTCCAGCTTAAATTTCTTGGGAGAGAAAAATTAAGTACTAAATTTGGCACGGCTTCTACTTTGGTTTTCAGACCCTATGTACAATCCGGGAGGGTATTTAGAGAAAAAGAAAGTCTTACGGTTTGGATCAGTGATGATGAGAACAAAATACCCTTATTAATCAAAGCGGAACTTGCCGTTGGTTCTTTAAAAGCATCGTTAATTGAGTACAAAGGCTTAAGCCATCCATTTATATTACAAAAATAGAATCTATCAAACTGAAAAACGAATCGATTTGAGAAAAGTCATTTTTGCCGTTCTACCCTTTTTGTTATTCGCATCTTGCAAACATCAGGAAGAAGAGTTCACAGAGGAACTAGCAGAACTTTACACCCCTACCATTGAATATGGATATGTGTTGGACGATTTTCACATTGTAAGAGATACTATTAGAAGAGGGGATACCTTTGGAGATATTCTCGGAAGCAATGGCGTGCCCCATGACAAGATTTTAGAAATAGCGAATAAGTATCGAGACAGCTTTGACGTCAGGAAAATTCGGGTTGGAAATCCATACATTCTATTAAATTCTAAAGATTCTCTGAAGAATACTCAAGTCTTTATCTATGAAAATTCCAAAATAGATTTCGCTGTAGTCGATCTGAGAGAGTCGGGGGAAGTGAAAAAATATAGGAAACCTGTCACTTTTGTAGAAAAAGAAGCCGCCGGGGTGATTAATAACTCACTCTCCGCTACCATGGAGGAGCAAAATCTCAGTCCGTATATGACTGATCAATTGGCCAATATTTTTGCGTGGACGGTAAATTTTTTCAGGCTTCAGAAAGGCGACCGTTTCAAGGTGATTTATACCGAAAAATTTATAGATGACACCATCTCTGCCGGGCTACACGAAATCAAAGCAGCATATTTTGAGCATAGAGGAAAACCACTTTATGCCTTCCGGTTTGAAACGGACTTGAACGGGAACAAAACTGCTGTGGGATTCTATGACGAAAACGCCAATAACTTACGTAGAGCATTTTTAAAGGCTCCGGTTCAATTCAGTCGGATCTCCTCCAGATATAATTTAAACAGAAGGATAGCTTACTATGGTTATCAATTGAGACCTCACCGGGGGACAGATTTCGCTGCACCGGTAGGCACTCCCATCTTAGCTACGGCTGATGGTGTGGTATCAAAATCTGAATACCGCGGAGGTAATGGGAATTATGTAAAGATACGACACAATAGCACTTATGAAACTCAATACCTGCATATGAAAGCCCGGAATGTAAAGGTAGGGCAATATGTGCGCCAGGGAGATGTTATTGGCTGGATTGGAATGACCGGGAATACCAGCGGACCTCACGTTTGTTACCGTTTTTGGAAAAATGGAAAGGAAGTGGATCCGTTTACTGAAGAAACGCCATTCTCAGAGCCGCTTAAAAAAGAACTTCAAGAGCCGTTTTTTGCCGTTCAGGCACCTTTAAAAGAAAAATTGGACTGTATCCCATTCTAATAAACTTATTAAGAGAATCAATTAATAGAAATTCAAGCGCCCGTCAAGAAACGGGCGTTTTGATTTTATACGGATGAATTCTCCTTTAGCGTGGGAATCTGTTGCCTGGATTTCGGATGAGTAATTTTTATCAAATTTCATCTTGTTCCATTGCCAGGAAAATTCTGTATCATTTGGACCCAAAAAATATATTCATTTAAAGGATTTTTTTCCGTTATTGCATCAAATTTGGAAGATATTGATACTTTCGTATAAATATTTCATCAAAATTAGATTTACTCTATGACTGACCAACCTGTACGAGGGAGTCTTGGTGTCTTGAAAACCGACCGAGATCCCCGTGTATGCTTACTGCCAAAAGAAACAAAACGCCTTGTAGCAGAACTGAAATGGAATGTGTTGATCCAGGAAGATCTTGGAGAGAGCCTTGGAATATCTGATGCAGAATATCGTGAGGCCGGAGCTACAATTACATCAAAAGAGGATATTTTAAAAAATGCGGATGTTATCATCTCTATAGATCATACTTATGGTGGGGAGGATATTAGACCGGGCGTGCATTTTATTGGGATATTTAATCCGTTGTTTTATCGAGACCGGCTTGAGATTTATAAAAATCATGCCTTAACGGTCACCAGTCTTGATTTACTACCTCGCACCACATTGGCGCAATCTATGGATGTGCTTTCTTCTATGGCGTCCTTGGCGGGATATAGAGCAGTAATAAAGGCTGCCAATTTATTCAACGGTATCTTGCCCATGTTCACCACCGCCGCAGGAACCATAACTCCGGCCAAAACCCTAATTCTTGGGGCCGGCGTTGCAGGATTGCAAGCCATTGCCACTGCGCGACGTCTGGGAGCCGTTGTAGAAGCCTTTGACGTGAGATCAGCGGCAGGTGAGGAAGTAAGAAGTTTAGGCGCATCGTTTATTGAGGTCGAAGGACATACAGAATCTCAAAGTGCAGGAGGTTATGCCGTGGAACAAAGTGAAGAATACCAAAGAAAACAGAAGGAATTAATTCATAAACACATTTCTTCTGCCGATATTGTTATTAGTACCGCCAATATTCCCGGGAGAAAAGCTCCCGTACTTATAGAAAATCGCTCCGTTGATGCTATGAAGCCGGGGAGTGTGATTATTGATCTTGCGGCGGAACAAGGAGGCAACTGCACACTGTCAAGGAATAATGAAACCATCTATCATCAGGGGATAACCATTGTAGGGAATTCCAATCTGGCGGCCGAAATACCCTCCGCAGCCTCCAAATTACTCTCCAACAACTTTTTCTCCTTTATGAAGCATATGGCCAAGGCCAAAGAGAACGACCCTCTAATAGAAGGAAGTCGGATTATGACAGACGGTGTATTTACACATCCGCGATTTACAGAACCACAAAACAATTAAGAAATGGAGACCATCAACTTATACACAGCGATATACATGTCAGAAATCTATTTTGTCATCTTTTGTATTTTTATCGGTATCGAAGTAATTAGCAATGTTCCCGCCATTCTTCACACCCCTCTAATGTCCGGAGCCAATGCCATTAGCGGAATCATTCTGGTGGGAGCTGTAATTATGATTATGAAAGTAGATGCCGATGATTATCTGAACCTGATTCTTGGCGGAATAGCCGTGTTTCTTGGAACATTGAATATAGCAGGAGGGTTTTTCGTAACCGGAAGAATGCTTAAAATGTTTAATACCAAAAAATAACCGATCATCACCAACCAACCTATGGCTGATAAAGCCGGAAATACTTTACCATGTACACAGTTATACAAGTAGGATATCTTTTAGCCGCAGTTTCATTTATTCTCGGACTCAAATTTATGAGTTCGCCCGTGCGCGCAAAAACAGGAAATACCATTGCCGCTATAGGAATGATTTTGGCGGTAGTTCTCACCTTTATCGCTGCGTTAGTCTTTGAAAACTCATCAATCAAAATCACGAATCTGGTAGTTCTGATTGTTGCTATTATTGCAGGGACCGTAGTGGGTAAACGGATGTCTGATCAAGTGCCCATGACAGAGATGCCGCAAATGGTTTCTATTTTCAATGCCACCGGCGGCGGTTGTGCCATGTTGCTCGGTTTGATTGAAGCCAACATTACCAACATAGCGTTGGCCGGAGTGGGGACCCTGTCTTTGTTGACTGTGGGAATGGCTACAGGTGCTATTGCTTTCTCCGGAAGTATTTTGGCAGAACGAAAACTTTCCGGTAAGGTTAAAGACAACCGTGAGAAAGTTACGGTACTTACTGCTCGGCTGCTTCTAATCTCCTTGGTTGTTCTTCCTGTTCTGTATTTTTCAGGATTTCAGCCGGTGAATCTAACGGTATTTATGTATATACTTGCTGCCATTGCCTTGGTTTATGGTGTGCTTTTCGTTCTTCCCATTGGAGGCGCTGATATGCCGGTAGTTATTTCTTTACTAAATAGTATTACGGGGGTGGCCACTGCATTTGCCGGATTTGCCATAGGGAATAAGGTGATGATAGCAGGTGGAATTCTGGTGGGAGCTGCCGGATTAATTTTAACCGTGCTCATGACCAAAGCCATGAACAGATCACTTCTGAATGTTCTTGCCGGAAAATTTAAGAAGTCCGTGGCAGGTGGAAGCGCAGAGACAGCTCAAGAAATCAAAGACATCAGCGTTGCCGAAACTGCACTTGCGCTTTCCTTTGCTCAAAAAGTGGCAGTTGTTCCGGGTTACGGGCTGGCAGTAGCACAAGCCCAGCACATCTGTGCGCAGATGGAGCAAATATTGGAAAAAAGAGGAACAGAAGTAGATTATATCATTCATCCTGTGGCAGGAAGAATGCCGGGACACATGAACGTTCTTTTGGCTGAAGCCAATGTCGATTATGATAGGCTTAAAGAAATGGAAGAAGGAAATGAAATCATGTCTCAATATGATGTTGTCATGGTCATTGGTGCCAATGACGTAGTTAACCCGGCCGCTGAAAATAATCCAGACAGTCCCATTTTCGGGATGCCGATTATCCGAACCCATGAGGCCAAACAAGTTATAGTAATGAAAAGGAGCATGAGCACCGGATATGCCGGCGTTCAAAATGATCTTTTCGGAATGGAAAATTGCAGCATTCTTTTTGGAGATGCGAAAGTAATGTTACAAGAAATTGTAAACCAGTTAAAGCTGATCTAGCGATAGAGGAAGTATTTAAAAACAAAACCCGAAGAGTAGTTTCTTCGGGTTTTTGTTTTGAGAAATTGGAATAAATCCGTTTGGATTTGCGAGGGAGGGATTTTTTATTTTTTCCTTAAGCAGGTTTCTCACTACTCGAAGGGAGGGAGAATCTTTTTATCGGGCGTGTGCTGAGATTTACGATTTGAAATTTTTGGCGATATCGGCAGCCAGAGTTTGAAATTCTGATGGAGACATCGAAATTTTGTTTGCAAAATTCATATCGGCCATTTGATTTAATGGGATGAGGTGAACGTGAACATGAGGAACCTCCAAGCCGACGACTGCCATTCCTACACGTTTGCACGGAACGGTTTTTTCCAAAGCTATAGCCACTTTTCTAGAAAATTGCATCAGTTGGAGATACATATGCTCTCCCATTTCAAAGATTTTGTCAATTTCCTCTTTTGGAACACACAGTGTATGTCCTTTGGCATTCGGATTCACATCAAGAAATGCTATAAAATTCTCGTCTTCAGCTATTTTATAAGCGGGAAGTTCGCCTTGAATAATTTTGGTGAAAATTGAAGCCATATATTAATCCCTATAAATTTCTAAGATATCAAATTTAAGCAAACCGTTTGGAACCTGAATTTCGGCTACTTCTCCTTCTTTTTTTCCAAGGAGTCCTTTTCCAATAGGTGAATCCACAGATATTTTTCCGGCTTTTAGGTCGGCTTCACTTTGCGCTACCAGTTTATACTTCATTTCCATCCCGTTTGCTTGGTTTTTGATTCTAACGGTGGAGTGAACGAGCACTTTGCTCAAGTCTAATTGTGTTTCATCTATAATGCGGGCATTTGCCACGATCTCTTCAAGCTTTGCGATTTTGAGCTCCAGCATGCCTTGAGCATCCTTTGCAGCATCATATTCAGCATTCTCACTTAAATCTCCTTTGTCTCGTGCCTCGGCAATAGCATTAGACGCACGCGGACGTTCTACATCTCTTAAATAATCAAGTTCATCCTTTAGCTTCTTAAGCCCCTCAGCAGTATAATAAGATATTTTGCTCATAACATCATTCATTTTTACTAATTACATCATACAATCCATGATACGACGAAATCCCGGCACATGTCGGGACCTCTGAAAATTGAAAAATCCCATTCGCTGACGGGATTCATAAACAAATATACAAAAAATTTAGTTCCTCTGCATTTTATTGTACTTTCGAAACGTAAATTAAAAACCATGAAACGGCTTATATCTCTTTCTATAGTCCTTCTTCTCTTATCAGCTTGTTCTTCAGATGACAGGAGATTAAATACCAATCCTTTTCTGACCAATCCTGTTGTGAATTTAAGTTTAAACTTAAACCTGCCGGAATACAATTCTTTAAAATTTCCGGGAAATTATATCATCGCGCCTCAGGGTGTTAAAGGCATTGTTATATACTGTATAAATGAAAATCAATATGTAGCTTTTGATCTTGCAGATCCCAATCATGCACCTATAGAATGTTCCAGAATGTCTGTGGAAGGAATTATTGCCACCTGCCCTTGCCCCAATGACGAGAATGAATATTTCATCATTACCGGGCAGCATAAAACAGATCCGGACACCAAATACCCTATGCAGCCTTACCGTGCTCAGCGTTCCGGTAATTATGTCACCGTTAGAAATTAAAAAAGGCTCTTCGCGAAAACCTGAAGAGCCTTCTTAAGATTATCTCCTAAAATTTGACAGTAGCACCAACCATGAAATTGATAGTTGCTTGCGGAAAATATCCGGCACCCTCAATTGTTTTCACTACTCCGGGGTTACTGTAATCATCGTCGTAGGTGTAAAAATACCCGTTTGAGATATATTTTACATTGAAAAGGTTGTTGACCAAGGCCGATAAAAGAATCTCCCGGGTCCAAAGAACATTTTCAAGACGGTAGCTGATGTTTAAATCATTTATAAAATAACTTTCCAATTTTGACTTCTCACTGTCAATATTGCCCATATATTGCTCGCCCACATATTTCGATAATAAACCGAACTCTAGGTTTTCCAGAGGAGAATAAAGGAACATATTACCCGCTATGATGGAGGGTGAAAAGGAAATGTTTGTTTTTCCAAGGTTTACAAGTTGTCCGTCGATGGCAGCTACAAAGTCCACGTTCTTGTTTTCGCTAAGCGTGATGTTTGGCAAAAGTCTCAGCTGTTTCCCTATATTGATATCGGCATCTACCTCTAAGCCCAGGCGGTAACTTTTTCCGCTATTGGTGCGTTTGGGGCGTCCTGTATCTGTCATTTCTCCCGTTAAAACCAGTTGATCTTTGTAATTCATAAAATACACATTGGTATTTATTCTGAATCTTTCCTTTTTGAAACGCCAACCTAATTCAAAATCATCCATTTTTTCGGGAGTGGTAATGCCCTCTCTAAAATCTGTTCTTGATGGCTCACGATGTGCCCGACCATAAGAAGCATAAATCTGGTTAGCACTGTTTACAGCATAAGAAGCTCCCGCTTTAGGATTAAAAAAATTGTAATGCTCATCAAGTGTCATTTCTACCAAATCAGATGTAAATCCGGAGGTGGTGTAATTGATGAAACGGCCTTGCACATCTCCAAAAACATGGAGCTTATTTGTGATGGAATAAGACCATTGGGAAAAAGCTGTAAATTCGGTTTTTTGAGAATCTCCCTCATAATACCGATCTCGTATTTCCGACTCACTAGCGAATCGAGCCCATAAGATTTCTCCGTAATGATCTCCTGTGTAAAATCCATAATAAATTCCTGAGTTCATTTCCAAGCCGTCTTTGCGGTATTGGATATTTGCATTTGCGGCATAGAAATGATTGTCCAGCCATCTTCTTCTGATTAAATCTGTTTTTGAAATCGTATCCTGTCCAAATATCAAGGGAGTCAAACCATAATTCTTAAACTTCTGATTCTCCTTATATTGTTCAAAATAGCCTAGGCCTCGGGTATAATTGAGGGATAGATTTGAACTCCAGTTGTTATTGAAGCGTTGTGACCATAGTAATTGATAGTGATTTTGCTCATAATGATCCACTTCATTGTCATAAAAGCGAATATTACCGGATTCGTCTGTGTACATGCCTGATGGATTAAAAGTTCTGTCGTTTTTCAGCTTGTCTAAATCTTCAATTCCGTTCCAGGCTTGATACGTTTCTTGTTTGCCGCCAAAGACCAGGAGTTTGAGTAAGGTACGCTCTTTTTTAAAAGCTCCTTGCAAGAAGTATGAATTTAGGTCGGAAAATGCGCGATCTATGTATCCGTCTGATTTTAAAGACGAAAATCGGCCTGAGAATTCGAAATGATCGTTGATTCTCCCTGTTCCGAATTTCACATTATGCTTTCTTGTGTTATAGCTTCCGAAGGAATTCGCAATTTCTGCAAATGGCGTTTCTTGGGTTTCATCTGTCAGAATATTAATACTTGCACCAAAGGCTCCCGATCCGTTCGTTGATGTTCCCACCCCGCGCTGAAGTTGTAAACTGTGTACAGAAGAAGTGAAATCCGGCATGTTAACCCAAATAGTGCTTTGACTTTCAGAGTCGTTATAAGGAATTCCATTTAGCGTTACATTGATTCGTGTTGCATCGCTTCCCCGCACCCTTAAGGATGTATAACCCACACCTGCTCCGGCATCGGTGGTTGTAACCACTGAGGGTAAATAATTCATCATAATGGGCAGCTCTTGACCTAGATTTCGGCTTTCCAGCTCATTTTTATTGATGTTTGAATGCGTGACCGGAGCGTCTTCTTTGACGCGTACTGCCCGGATGAGTACCTCGTCCAGTCTTTCCGGACGCAAAGTGTCCGGAGCTTTTTCTTGTGCCTGAGAGGCAAAGAAAGTTAAGGCAGCAAAGGCAGAGATAAATAACTTGTTCATTCGTATAAAAAGTTTTAATACGAATAAAAGGGGCGTTATTCTTGGTTAATAATTTTAGATATAAATTGAAAACAAAAAATCCCCGAGATAAAGCTGCAGTCATTATCGCGGGGATTTCCGTCTATTCCCTTGGCAGCATTACCTGCCCAGGTTCAATGGGTATGATCTCAGCCAAATTGGAACTTGGCACCCCTTTGAGATTGTGGCGCAAAGATACGTTGTTTTATGAAATCTCAAAAAACCTTAATATTTATCTATTTCTTAATAACTTCCTGATTTAAGTCTGGTTACTTTTGACGCTATGGCGGATGTGAAAAACTCATTCACGCTCAAAATAATCCTGGGATATCTTGTTCTGGGCATACTTGCCACTCTGGTAGGGTGGTTTCTATTTGCCGAAATAAAAAACTACTCTGAGGAGAAGCAGATGGACGGTGAAAAGAAGATTGTTGAAACAGGAACTTTAATTAACCTTCTCTATAAAACCGACGGATTTTCCCGACTGGCGCTAGTCACCGGAAGTGAAGAAGATTTTGAAAACTACATCATTCGCAATGATTCCCTTTATGAAAAAATAGAGGAAATAAAATCGCTTACTTCAGATGATTTTCAACGCAAACAATTGGACAGTATTCGTGTGCTTCTTGAGGAGAAGAATACGAATATTGAACAGCTTCGTATTCTGAGGCTCACCAATCAGAAAGAAACTTCTCTGGATGACATTATGAAGGAAGTAAGAAAATTGGAGGCTTCCGTAGGTCTGGCATCAGTAGAATCTATGGTACGGGAACCATGGAAACTCACCGCCCGGGAAAGACGTATCTGGCAATCTTATGCAGATTATCTAAACAGTAGCGCTGAACGGAATCAATCTATGGTGAAATCAAAGGTGGTAGATTCCATGCTTATTGCCAGTCGCTATATAGTTGCTGAGGCTAAGAAGGAAAATTCGAGAATTCGTGAGAGTCTTATTCAAAAGGAAAATGAATTGATTCGCAATGATCTGAATATTTCTGAAAGGCTAAGAAAAATTATTTCCAGTTTTGATGCAGAACTGGCTAAAAACGCCGATGACTATGCTTTGGCCCGGGCAGAGGCACTTCATAAAACCGGTCAAGTTTTAAAGTTTGCGGCTGTCTTGGGAGTGACAGTGGTGCTGCTTTTTTCATATTTTGTACTTTCTGATTTCTTTAAAGCAGAAAGATATAAGAGGTTCTTGGAGGCGTCTAAAAAATATTCTGAAACGCTTCTAAAGAGCAGAGAGCAATTGATATCAACCGTGAGTCACGATTTAAACACTCCCTTAAACACGATTTCCGGTTATTCCGAGTTACTTCAAAATACCTCCCTTACTCCGACACAAGAGAAATACCTAAGCCACATTGTTACCGGGAGTGAGTTTATAAATCGTTTGGTAAATGATCTGCTGGATTATTCCAAACTGGAGGCCGGAAAACTGACACCGGAACAAAAACATTTTTCTTTAGAACATCTGATTGTGGATACTGCTTCGGCTGTGGAACAGGCATATAGAAAACCTATGGTACTTTTGGAGGTAGCTATTTCACCGGAATTAAAGAACCGTTTTTTTTCTAGTGATCCGCTAAGGATTAGACAGATCCTCAACAATTTACTGAGCAATGCCTTTAAATTCACTGAAAAAGGAAAAGTCAGTATCAGCGCTGAACCCGTTAGAGGGAGATCGGGGCAAAAGATGGTCAAAATAATGGTTAAAGATACAGGGATAGGAATTGCAAAAGAAAAACAAAAGGCCATTTTTGAAGAATTTACGCAAGCAGATGCATCCATTGCCGGACGTTTTGGAGGTAGCGGACTAGGACTTGCAATATCTAAAAAACTTACCACCTTGCTTCAGGGAACACTCCACGTTGACAGCGTTCCCGGAGAAGGGAGCTGCTTTACTCTGCTGCTTCCATTGTCGCCTATTGAAAAAGATCCTTTACCAAAAAACAACACGCCCGGAACCGCAACACCTACGGCCATCATTATTGATGACGATTCCAGCCTCAGCATGCTGCTGTGTGAATTATTGAAGAATCTATCTGTGGCTTGTCTCTCTTTCAAAAGTTATTCAGATTTTAAAAATGCCGATGTCATCTCAAACCTTAAGTATGATCTAATTATTACTGATATACAAATGCCGGAGATAGACGGTTTTCAACTTCTGGATAGACTGAAGAACGGAGACATAAAATCGTTTTCTAATCAACCTGTAATTGCGATGACCGGGGATCGGAATTTGGATCGGAAAGATTTTATGAAAAAAGGATTTATAGAAGTACTTCGAAAACCTTTTTCCTCGCAAGATCTGGTGATGCTGCTTCAAAATTTTGTTGAGGTAAAAAAAGATAGAGAAGATGTGGCGCCGGTATCGAGTATAAAGACGGATGATTTTGATTTGAAAATGCTCTATTCCTTTTTGGAAACCAAAGACGAGGTAAACAAGATTTTACATCAACTTAAACAACAGACAGATAAAGATCTACGTGACATGCATGAGGCTGTGGCTGTTGGCAATTTCGAAACCATTCGCCATATTTCTCATCGCATGCTTACTATGTATAAGCAAATCTGTGCGGTAAAAGTCATCCCGATTCTTGAAGAGTTGGAAAATCTGGAAGAAACCATTCCGGTAAAGGAGGTGCAAATAATACTAGACCTTTTGAAAAAACGTATAATTGATTTGGAAAAAGATCTTATTGTCGCTGTTGGTGTCGCACCCTCTGTTTGACTGTTCCGAGCGAATCCCTAGAAGCCCAATTTCTTTTGAAATTCTTTCAATTCTAAAGGTCAATGCCATAGTAGGCCATCTTGTTGTAAAGCGTTTTTCTGGTGAAATTAAGGAGTTGTGCGGCTTTGGTTTTGTTGTTTCCGGTTTCCTTCAAGGCTTTTAGAATCAATTGTCGTTCCCGGGCTTCAATTGAAAACTCATTTGCCGGGATTTCCGTTTGTGGCGGATTCAGAACTTCTTTTGGAATGACTTCTGCGGGAATTTCAGATCCCGGAGTGAGAAGCACAGCTCGTTTTATTACGTTCTTCAGTTCCCGTAAATTTCCGGGCCAGGTATATTCTTCAAAAGCTTTTTTAACTTCTTTGGAAAGGGAGATAACATTTTTGTTTAGGGATACATTGGCTTGTTCCAGGAAATATTCGATAAAGAGAAATAAATCATCTCTGCGCTCTCGCAAAGGAGGAATTTCAATAGAAAATTCATTTAAGCGATGGTAAAGATCTTCGCGAAAGCGTCCTTCTGCCACCGCCTCCACAAGATTCTCATTGGTTGCTGCCACAATACGCACATCTACCTCTATTTCCATATTGCTTCCCACGGGTTTGATTTTTCGTTCTTGTAATGCTCGCAATAATTGAATTTGATTTTCATAGGATAAATTCCCGATCTCATCTAAAAATAAGGTTCCCCCGTCAGCAGCTTTAAAATGTCCGGTTTTGTCAGTTATTGCTCCGGTAAAACTTCCTTTGATGTGACCAAAAAATTCACTTGCGGCAATTTCATTGGGAATCGCGCCGCAATCCACTGCTATAAAAGAATTCTGTCTCCTTTTGCTGTAGTCGTGTATGGCACGAGCGGCCACTTCTTTCCCTGTTCCGCTTTCTCCTTCAATCAACACGTTCATCTCTGTGGGACCTACGAGTTTGAGGTATTCATTAAATTTTTTGGATACTTGGCTTATTCCCATCACGAAGGGAGACTTTTCCGGTGGTGTTTTTTTCTCGTGATGTTGTTCAATACCTAAAGTTTGGGATTTAATCGGTTCTGAATCCCGAATGACCATAAGCAGTTCCTCGGGTCTAAAAGGTTTGGAAATATAATCAATTGCACCGCGTTTGATGGCTTTCACGGCAGTATCCACTTCCGCATAACCCGTCATTAATATTACTTTGGTAGTGGGATTTAGTTTTTTAGAAAAATTGAGAAGTTCCAGCCCGGAATCATCGGGAAGTTTGAGGTCTGTTATAAGGAAATCTGGAGCTTTTTTTTTCATCTGTTCACGAGCTGAGGCACCGCTAAGTGAAATATCAACGTCAAAGCCTTTCCTTTTTAAAAAAGAAGCGAGCATAGTACCAAAGGAAACATCATCTTCTACAATATGGATATGCTGAGTCATGGGAATTGTTCTTGCGGTAAAAATAACCACTATCTCAGACCAAATATTTAAAGATTTCCCAAAAAAAAAGCACCCCGCGAGGAGGTGCCTGAATTCGGTGAGCAAAACAATTATTGTTTTAAATCATCTTTAATTTCTTTTCCGTTTTTGTCTACGTATATGGTGCGTTGAGTTTTATCAGCTCCTATTAATTCCACTTTATAAATACCAGCAGAATTTACTGAGGCTGTTGAAATCTTTGAACCTTTATGTTTTTTTGCTATTTCCTGCTGCACCGGAGCAGGTACTTTTGAGTGCTCCACTTTCTGATAAACCTGAGGGGCAGCTTTGACGGGTTGCTGATTTGTCGCCGGCGATAGCTCGGTTGTTTTCTTGGTACTTAGATCTTGTTTGCGCTCAGTAACATTTTCTTTATCCGGGACAGTGTTTTTATCCTGTGATACAGACTTTAAATCTTTGGCTTGTGCGTTCATCGCAGTTAGTCCGCCGAGAACAATCGCAATGGTTAAAAATAATTTTTTCATAGTCTAATCTTTAAAATGTTGAATTCTTGATTGAAGATTTATGCTAAAATAGTCATTCGATCTTTAAAATAAGGTTGGTTTAATTATTATTCTTTAACTCGATTAATGAAAAAAGCATGCCTTCCTTGGCAAGAGTCAGCAATTCATGAATATTATAGATGTACTGTATTGATCTGTAATTATATGCAAAATATCTTTGTTCACATTCAGGATCTTACCAAAGAAAGGAATCTGTAAAAATTATTCTCAGAGGAGGGTAATAATTACACAAATGCTCATCAATGCTCCGGATTCTTGCGATGAAGTTTTTTCAGTGCCTGTCTCTTTTTTTCTTTCAGGCGCTTCTCGATTACCGCTTTAGAGAGTTTTGTTTTCTTACGGAGTTTTTTTTCTTTAAGATTTTCTTCCAGCCATTTCAACAATCTTTCGATGACGAGGCTTTTGTTTTTATGTTGGCTGCGGGTTTCATCACTCTGCATAACAATAACCCCTTCTTTGGATATCCGAGAGTCTTGTTTCTTTAATAAGCGTTGCTTTTCATCTTCAGACAGCGCGGCAGAATTGGGAATACTAAATGCTACTTCAACTTTGGAAGAAGTTTTGTTAACATGTTGACCGCCTGCGCCACCACTTCGAACGGCTTTTAAATTCAGTTCTTTCAATAAGATGTCAACTTTCATTTTGCCTGATGTGCATCGTTTAGAAGATCATTCACCGTTTTCACCGGATTGAAAGTTATCAAAGGTACTTCTACAAAAATAGTATTCCAATGGGCCATGGCTCCATTCCATAATCCCGGACGTTCTAAAGCTTTAATAGGCTTCCCTTGATGTGATTTTTCGGTAATCAGTCCTGTGTTTGGATCACAAAACTCCATTAAGTTAAATTTTTCGCCTTTGTAATTCCGGACTCCACATACAAGGTCCACGGGATTGAAATGAGTGGCTTTTGATACCAGTTGCATATGCTTTTCATCCTTAGGATCAATTTGTGACATTTCTACAATTTGATATGAATAGTGTTCATCGGGATGTTTTACTAAGAAAGGACCTCCTCCGGGAGCCCCCGTGTTTTCTACAACACCGCAAACGCGAAGCGGGCGGTTGAGTAAATGGATTAATTGTTTCTTTTCTGTCGGGATTCCGGAGAGATGAAAGGTAGAGGCCGTGAAATCTTTTATTTCTTCTACCAGATTTTCATCAAATGAAAGCTCGGCTTTTTGTAGAAAATTATAGACGCTTTGCTGTACTTCCAGAAGCTTTCCTGCTAACATTTTCTTGTAAAATCCTATGGTCTCCGTATGCTTTCGATGAATGACGTTGTCAATGTTTTTTATGAAAATGATATCGGCATCTATATCATTAAGATTTTCCAGAAGTGCACCGTGACCGGAGGGTCGAAATAATAAGCTTCCGTGTTCATCATAATACAATTCATTTTCAGGAGTTACAGCAACGGTGTCGGTTTCTTTCTTCTGGAACGAATAGGAGACATCAAATTCTACGTTGGTTATTTCTTCAATCCGGCGTTCAATTTCCTCGAATCTACGGCGAAATTTTTCCTCATGTTGAGGAGAAACCGTAAAATGAACTTTTGCTTTTCCATTTGAGGCTGCATAAAAAACGCTTTCATAGAGTTGTTCGCCAAATGCGGTTCTGTAGTCTTCGGTGCAATTGTGAAAAGGAACCAGACCCTTAGGGATATCTCCAAAATTTAGCCCCTCTTCATCCAGCATTTCCTTTACGAATAGAAAATACCGACGGCCACGGGGTAAATCGTGATATTCGGGATATTTTGAAACCAATTGTTCCATGATTAAATCATGAAATGCAAAATCTTTTCGACCTTCAAAAAACTCTTTGACCGGCAGATGTTCTTCTTTTTCTAAAAAAGCCTCCACGTCTTCCCGGTCAGGATTATAATCTTCTAAAAATTGATGTAAGAACTTGAACATTCTTGTGGCAGCACCTGAGGCAGGAACAAATTTGACAATTTCCAGTTGGTCCTGTAATTTCTCAAAATGAGCGGCAAATTTTGCTTGTTCTTCCGGCGAAAGTTTTAGGATACCTTTTCCTATAGAGGCAGGAGCCACAATGTTTACATAAGGAATTCCTTGTTTAAAGATTCGGAGTTGTTTTTCGATTTCATCATCAAGCTTTGTTATGGTCGGCACTGTAGTCATTTTTTTAAAATTCGTTATAAAGATGACATTTTTTCTGCAATAAGTTGGTCAATAATCTTAACGGACTCTTGTAATCTATGGGCTCTATTTCCTTTAATGATATGATACTTCGCTCCTTCGGATATAAGTTCTTTTTCAAAAAGATGAAACATTTCCGCGCGGTGGTGCGGTCTATCTCGCAATGGATCCGGTTCCCAAGGTACGTCGATATAAGTCAGTAAGTAGATGTCATATTTTCGGCGGGTTGCTTCCTTCAGAATAAAATCCGGAACAAACCCATTGTAATAATATTTCGAATATACTTTTATTTCAAGTAAATTGGTGTCGCAAATCAATAGATTTTTTACTTCTTTAAGGGCTTTTTCTTCCAGGATTAACTGTCCTTTAGCAATAGGAACCAGGTCACTTTGGGTAATGGAAGTTCCAAAAGAAGCTCTTTTTTCCTCCAGATATATACGCATATACTCCGGAACCCATAGTGTTTGATAATAAGCAGCCAAGTCTTGGGCAAGAGTGGTTTTGCCTGTTGATTCGGGGCCGTATAACACTATTTTGAGGATCCCATCAGACTCGTTTCCGGTATGTAAAGTTGTTTCTTCCAAGCGTGATAGCCGATTATGGAGATTATTACAAATAAAACAAATTGAAAAGAAGTGAAAATTAATCCTTTATAGAAATAGAGCGGAATCGAAATGAGGTTCCCTACCAGCAGAAAGATCCAGTTTTCCAGTTTTTTCCGTGCCAAAAGCCACATCGCCACAAAAAAGATGGCAGTTGTTAGTGTGTCCACCCAGGCTGTCCAGCTGTTCCATTTTTCAAAAATCTGATATACCATAAAGATAAAAAATAGTGTGCCCGTGAAGATTACCGAAGCAATTAGTTTCTCTTTTTTATTGGTGCGTGTGATGGGAACATAGTGTGTTTCGTCCACTTTTCTAGTCCAGAAATACCAGCCGTATATGCTCATCGAAAAATAATAGGCATTGATGATCATATCTCCCAGAAGGGCATAGACGAAAAGAAGGTAAACGAACAGGGCCGTGCTGATAATACCTGTGGGGTAAATAAGAATGTTATTCAGCCTTGAAAACCAGGCGCTGATGATTCCGAAGAAAATGGCTGTGAGTTCAATTCCTACAAGATAGGCCGGCACATCCCGATATTCAGCAAAGAACCAATCAAAAATGGGGTTCATAATTACTTCTGTCGCTCTTAACGATTTTCATATATACCAGCCCACGTTCCATAGCATCGAAAGCCTTTTCTATTTCTCTATTCAAAATTTCCATTACTTCCGAATATTCGCCATAAACTTGTGTGCTTAGCGGAGTCTCAATGACCTTTAGTCCGGAGTTTCGCAAATTTCTGATCATATCTATGATAGCGGGTTCGTAGTCATCCTGAAGGGGTGAAAGTGTAAGTTCAACAGAAATTTTCATAATCTATGCTTTAAATTCTGACAAATGTAACGGTTTTGGAAGGATACATTTTCATCAAATCCTCGGGATTCACGAAAAGATAATTGCCAATCATTGAGAAAGAAAAGGGATAAAACATACTAAAGTTCTTTTTGGGAGAAAGCTTTCTCGTTACCCGGCGATATGAAGAAGCTATTTTTCAAAAACAGTTCCCATGACCACCATATCGGCACCGGCATGATAAGCATCGGATTTTTGTTGTTCAGATCTGATCCCGCCACCCACGATAATGGGAATTGAGAGGTGTTTTTTAACCTCCGAAATAATTTTGGAAGATACGGGAAAAGACGCGCCGCTTCCGGCTTCAAGATAAATCATTTTGGCTCCCATATATTGCCCTGCCAGGGCGGTATGCACAATGGCGGGAATATCTGTTTGGTTCATTGGGGTTGTTCCGGTAACTTTTGCAACCGAAGAAATATTTCCGCCGTCTATCAGGATGTAGGCAGTGGGAATGACTTCCATGGGCATGGTTTTCAGAACTTCGGCCCCTTTTATTTGCTGGTCGATCAGGTATTCCGGATTGCGCCCGGACAACAAGCAAAGGAACAACACTCCATCGGCTTGTGGCGTGAGTTGCGAATAATCTCCCGGAAAAAGAATAATCGGCAAGGATGATAGTTCCTTTATGCTCTGAACGGTTTTTTCGATGCCTAAGGCGCTTTTGGCGCTGCCACCAACAAAAATATGAGTGGTTTCTTTCGGAATAGCTTTTAAAAAAGCAGAAGCTCTATGCGGCACAAATTTTTCGGGATCAATAAGAATTGCCAGTAATTTTCCCTCAGCCTCCTTGATCTTCATTATGTTTTTCAGGATGTTGTTATTCATTCCTCTCGTTTAAATGCCCAGGCGCAGGTGAAACCGTCAAATTCAAAAAACGAAACATCATATTGAGCCTGTTTTTTTCCGAAAACCACTTTTGCTGTCGTTTCTGTATCATCCATGTCAAAATCGAAAACGTCAATATGGCGTAGCAGGCTCAATCCTTTTTCAGCGAAGCTTTTATACAATGATTCCTTTGCGCACCATACAATGGTCAGTTTTCGGATGAGTGCCTCATCATTCGCCAGCGTGCGGTATTCTTCGATAGGTGTGAACTTATGGGCAATTCTAATAATTTTTTGCCGTTGTTTTTCAATGTCTATTCCGACTTCTTTATTGCTGATAATAATTCCGGCATACTCATAGGAATGAGTAATCGAAATGAACTTTCCGTTATTCAAATGTGGTTTTCCGTGATTATCATAAAACAAATCGAAGTCGGAATAACCTTTCAGAGCCAACAGATGACGCACACTCAGGAATCCGCGTCGGTGTAAATCGCTCTTCATACCTTCAACGCGAATTCTGCATTTTTCAGTGAGTTGGATATCTTTCGAGAGCTCTTCAAACGTTTCTTCTATCTTCCAAATGAGAACGTTAGTATGTTTATCAGGCGTTATAGTTTTGTAAAGCGGCATAGAAAATTGGTAATGATTGCTTACTTTTGCAGTCGTTTTGTAGAAATTAATCAAAGATAATCAATAACATCCTGTATTTTCAGGATTAAAAAGCAACGGAAATTATGTCGATTAAAACAGTATCCTATGTTCCTTACAAAGTGAAGGACATCAGTCTTGCCGACTGGGGAAGAAAAGAAATTGAATTGGCTGAGGCGGAAATGCCGGGACTTATGTCTTTGCGTGAAGAATTTGGAGAAGAACAGCCGTTAAAGGGAGCTCGCATTGCCGGTTGTCTGCACATGACAATTCAGACAGCGGTTCTTATTGAAACTCTTGTTGCACTTGGTGCGGAGGTTACCTGGAGCTCTTGTAATATTTTCTCTACCCAAGATCATGCCGCTGCTGCCATTGCTGCCGCCGGAATTCCTGTTTATGCCTGGAAAGGTATGAATGAAGAGGAGTTTGACTGGTGTATTGAGCAAACCTTATTTTTTGGAGAAGATCGCCAACCCTTGAATATGATTCTTGACGACGGGGGAGACTTGACCAATATGGTTTTGGATCGTTTTCCGGAGCTTGCAAAAGATGTAAAGGGAATTTCAGAAGAAACCACCACAGGAGTACATCGACTTTATGAGCGTATGAAAAAAGGTACGCTTCCTATGCCTGCCATTAACGTAAACGACAGCGTCACCAAGAGTAAATTTGACAATAAATACGGATGTCGCGAGAGTGCCGTTGACGCCGTGCGTCGTGCAACCGATGTTATGCTTGCCGGAAAACGCGTGGTAGTATGCGGGTATGGTGATGTGGGGAAAGGAACAGCTGCTTCGTTCCGCGGTGCGGGAAGTATTGTTACCATTACCGAAATTGATCCTATATGTGCACTTCAAGCTGCAATGGACGGATATGAGGTTAAGCGTCTTGAGAATGTTGTGGGCAAAGCAGATATCGTAATTACCACAACAGGAAATAAAGACATCGTGCGTGGCGAACATTTTGAAGCCATGAAAGACAAAACCATTGTTTGTAATATCGGACACTTCGACAATGAAATTGATGTTGCCTGGCTCAATAAAAACCACGGGAATACAAAAATCGAAATCAAACCTCAAGTAGATAAATACACTGTAAACGGTAACGATATCATTCTGTTGGCGGAAGGCCGGTTGGTAAACCTCGGTTGTGCTACAGGGCATCCCAGCTTTGTGATGAGTAACAGCTTTACCAATCAGACGCTTGCGCAAATTGAACTTTGGAAGCATGCCGATAAATATGAAAACAAGGTTTACATGCTTCCGAAGCATCTTGACGAGAAAGTTGCCAAACTGCACCTAGAGAAAATCGGGGTAGAGCTTACAGAACTTCGTCCTGATCAAGCAGAATATATTGGTGTAACGGTGGAAGGACCGTATAAGCCAGATTACTATAGATATTAGACTTGAGAATTTAGACGTGAGATGTTAATTTTTGGACGGCGGAATCATTGGCCTTCTGAAGACTGACCACGGACAGATTCGAATTGTTAAATGAAAAACAGCTTCATTTTTTTGGAGCTGTTTTTTATTGGCATTCCCAATGGAGTAAACATAAAACGATCAATTCCGAAAAAACAACTTCGTAACTTTGTTATCTTTAAGTCTTATCTTTTTCCGAATATGAAAAGAGCTATCATCACGATTCTATTGCTGGTGCTTTCCAACACTTTTATGACTTTTGCTTGGTATGGTCATTTGAAATTCAAACAAATGAGCTGGTCCTCTAACCTTGGACTTACAGCTATTATTTTTATAAGTTGGGGGATAGCGCTTTTTGAATACAGTTTTCAGGTTCCGGCAAACCGAATTGGATTTGAAGGCAATGGAGGTCCTTTTAATTTGTGGCAATTAAAAGTGATTCAAGAGGCCATTACCTTGGTAGTATTTACTGCTTTTACTCTTATCTTTTTCAAAAATGAAAGTTTTCGATGGAATCATTTTGTAGGATTTGTTTTTTTGATCTTGGCAGTGTATTTCATTTTTAAAAAATAGATATCCCGAAGTGGTGCAAAATCTACTACCTTTATACCTTAATCGTAAACTAACTTTCCAATGAAGAAAATAAAAATACTTTTGTTCGTAGCAGGTGTTCTAGTTTTGGGCGCTTGCAGTAAAGAAGACAGTATAAAGAAAGATGCGCGAGAATTTGCTGAGCTAACCTGTGAAAGCATTAAATTGATGGGGAAAGCGATGGCAGGAGATATGGACGCGCAGTCAAAAATGGACGAGCTTTCGGACCGTATGGAGCGTAAAAGTGAAGAGCTTGATAAAAAATATCCTTCACCCGAAGAAAAACAGAAACTGGGTGAAATGATCTTGACAGAAACAGGAAATTGTGAATAACACTAAAAGCATGAGGCGGGATGTTCCCGCCTCATGCTTTTAGTTCATAACTAACAACCAATTTATTAAGATTACTCTACAGTAACCGATTTTGCTAAATTTCTTGGTTGATCAACATTCTTCCCAAGCATTACCGCGATGTGATAAGCTAATAGTTGAAGCGGGATGGTAGTGACAAGAGGCGTTAGGACTTCAGGCGTTTTTGGTACTTCCATTACATAATCAGCCATTTCACTTACAATGGTATCTCCCTCTGAAACAACAGCGATAATCTTTCCCTTTCTGGCTTTAATTTCCTGAATATTGCTCACCACTTTATCGTAATGTTCACTATCTACGGCTATGACAACTACGGGCATTTGATCATCAATCAGGGCAATTGGACCGTGCTTCATTTCTGCCGCCGGATAACCTTCTGCATGGATATAGGAGATTTCCTTTAATTTTAAAGCACCTTCAAGCGCAACGGGAAAGTTGTATCCACGCCCTAAGTAAAGGAAATTCGTAGCGTTCATAAAAACGGAGGCTATTTCTTTGATCTTATCCTCTGTTTTAAGAGCTTGCTGCACTTTTTCTGGAATAAGTTCCAATTCTTGCAAGCATCTCATATATCGGGAAGTTGGTAGGGTTCCCCGCGCGTGTGCCAGACGCAAACCAATCATAGTTAAAACGGTGATTTGAGTGGTAAAGGCTTTCGTAGAGGCTACCCCAATTTCCGGCCCGGCATGTGTGTAGCTGCCGGCATGAGATTCACGAGAAATGGAGGATCCCACTACGTTACAAACTCCATAGACCAATGCTCCTTTAGATTTTGCAAGCTTGATGGCGGCTAGGGTGTCGGCTGTTTCTCCGCTTTGAGAAATAGCAATAACAACATCTTTTTCTGAAATGATAGGATTCCGGTATCGGAATTCAGATGCATATTCTACTTCTACGGGAATACGTGCTAGTTCTTCAAAAATATATTCAGCCACTAATCCGGCATGCCAAGAGGTTCCACAAGCTACAATGATGATTCGCTGCGCATTCAAGAATTTCTCGAGATGCTCTTCCAGGCCGCCCATCCTCACGATTCCTTCTTTTGGAAGTAATCGTCCGCGGTAGGTGTCGCGTATCACATCAGGTTGCTCATAAATTTCTTTAAGCATGAAATGATCAAAACCTCCTTTTTCTATCTGCTCCAGGTTCAGCTGAAGTTCCTGAACATAAGGTACGATCAATTGATCATCTTCTACTTTTCTCAGTCGCACATCACGCCCCAGACGAATAATACCCATTTGTCCGTCTTCAAGATAAATGGCATTATTGGTATATTCAATAAAAGGTGAGGCATCGCTGGCAATGAAATATTCGTCATCTCCTATCCCAATGGCTAACGGGCTACCCAATTTCGCTACCACAATTTCGTCCGGTTTTTTCTTATCGATTACCGCAATGGCATAGGCACCTACTACTTGGTTTAATGCGATTTGTACGGCTTTCCCCAGCTTCACGCTTTCATTACGCTGAACATCTTCTATCAGGTTGACCAAAACTTCAGTGTCTGTGTCTGAATGAAAAACGTATCCTCGCTTTTTGAGCTCGGTTTTTAAAGTTCCGTAATTCTCTATTATACCGTTGTGGATCATTACCAAATCGCCACTGTTGGAAGTGTGTGGGTGGCTGTTTACATCATTTGGTTCTCCGTGAGTAGCCCACCGGGTATGACCAATTCCTAAGGAGCCTTTCCTGCTGATCTCTTTGTTTGACTTCTCCTCCAGGGCAGATACTTTTCCTGCCGTTTTGCTCACTTCAATTTCGGAACCGTTATAAATCGCTATTCCGGCGCTATCATATCCGCGGTATTCTAATCTTTTTAACCCTTTTAAAATAATAGGGAAGGCATCTTTTTGGCCTATATAACCCACAATTCCACACATAATTTTCTAATTTGGTTCAGTATAATAAATCTGTAATTTTAGCCGCTTCTCTGGATTAGTGCTGAGATTTCCATGCAAAATGGTTCCCTTTGGAGACATAACGCTTCCTGCGGGTATTTTTTTCACTTGAGGATCTTGTGGGGAGCTTAGGTTTTGGAAATTTTGATCTTTAACGTTTTGAGATACAACAACTCCTAAAGGTGCATTAATACTGTCTTTATTGATAAGGTTGCTCACATGATTGGTGATGCGCAGTCTATAAAATTTTCCCAATTGATCCGTCCCGCGTTCAAGTCGGCCAAGATGCTGTGTAAAGGCGTCTATGGGTTTCATCCCATTTGTGGGATCAACCAGATAATCTACTAGAAGCTGGTTGGTTCGCAGGTTGTAAATGGATATTCTCTCAGGTTCCGAAGCGCCTCCGGTCATAATATCTTGATTTACATAAAAAATCAGATTTGCTTCATTGAGCATCCAGCGTTTGCTTCGTAAAAGTTCAAGTTCATCAGGAACTCCGTTGTTATCAAGATCATCCCCAAAGAGTTCTACCACCGTCATAATGCCGTCACCGCCACGCAGGTAGAGATTTTGGTTGCCGTTTATACGGTTGGGATTCGCAACTTCATTTTCAATATTCCCCGGAAGTGGAGCATTGTCAAATGTATTTACAATCACACCGCCATTCTTACTTGCGAAATTTAATTTCAGACGTTTTTGTTTTTTTTCGTCCTTATCGTCTAAGTAAGAATAATAAATTTGAACATATGCCTTTGAGGGATCAAACATGAAAAGATTTCCATTGCTGTCCGGTGAATCTACCTTAAAGTATAGACCTCTGAAGTAATTTCGGAAGTTGTTGTTGTTCCGCAGTTCGGCAGAGCCTTCTTTTGCAATGATTTTTTGCTGAAAAAAATCCTTTGACAACATCATACGTAAACCCGGAGCAATGCGTTCCTCATTATCCTCGCCTTTGTTAAAGATATATCCTTTTTCAGAAGGTTTAAATCCTTCGATTCGGCCGATTTCCGCACCGAGGAAGTTATCGAATTCCGCTCCTTGATTAGAATAATAGGGCTGTACACGCTCAAAACCTGATTCCGGATCATACTCACGCAAATAATATCCGGATTCAAAGACACTAATATTTATGGGAGAGTTGCCATAAATAGAATCTAATTTATAGGTCATTGTGGTGTCTCTAGGGATTTCGGTAGCAAAATACGGCAGGTAAACCTCAACGCTGTCTACTGTAGCCTCTTCCCCAAATTTAGGATCATTGCTACCCAGAAGAAGTTGGGTGAGAAGATTGGAAGTGGTTTTACCATAATTTGGATCATTATAAGTCCCCAATCGGTAGGCATCGAGCCGATTGGTTTGAACAGGATTCATTTTTTGACTATAAGCTTTAACGCTATGGCTGTCATCCAAAATACCATAGGGCGTTTCTGAACCAATAACTTCAGAACCAATAGTGCTGAGATCTTCGTGGCATGACGCCAAACTAATTAAACCAAGAGCAATAAAAATTGCCCAAATCCACATGCTGTTTTTATTCATACACACAACCGGAAGAGAAAGTTAATCTAAATGATCTTTATAAAAATCCATATAAGCTTGAGAAAATTCTTCCATAGCCTGATGTGATAGTACAGGTTTTTCTGATTTTTCAATAAAAGCCTTTAGCTCAGGATCAATAGTAGCAGAACCAATAATCACCGCGTCTGAATTTTCTATGGCAGTCTCCATCAAATTTACGTAAGTTGGATCTTCCATGCGTGCAATGGCAGTAGCATCCAGCTCATCATATTGTAATTTTTTTAAAGTTTTATCGCCAAGTTGTCCCTCAAATCCGGTGTTATAAACAGAAGTTACGATCTTGCTGTTTTCGAATAAAGGCTCATTATAATAGTAATGCTTAATGTACAAAGGTAAGAAAGAAGCGAGCCATCCGTGAACGTGAATAATATCCGGAGCCCAATTCAATTTTTTAACGGTTTCGATTACTCCTTTGGCAAAGAAAATCGCGCGTTCATCATTGTCTTCAAAAAGTTTACCTGCTTCATCTGTGTAGGTAGCTTTTCTTTTGAAGTATTCGTCATTATCAATAAAGTAAACTTGAATCCGCTCTCGAGGTATGGAAGCGACTTTAATGATTAGCGGCATATCCATATCGTTGATTACAAGGTTCATTCCTGATAATCGAATCACTTCGTGTAGTTGATGTCTTCTTTCATTTATGTTGCCGTATCGGGGCATAAAAATTCGAATCTGTCCGCCGGCGTTGTTAATCATTCTGGGGGCTTCAAACGACATTGAAGAAATCTCGGTTTCCGGAAGGTATGGAATTACTTCTGAGGACACATACAAGACTCTTTTATCTTTCATCTATAATTGTATTTGTAGTTTATATTATCGTGCAAAAGAACTTCTAAGAAAAGAAATAGAAATCTTTAGCGGTTTTTAAAAACATGCAAAATTACGAAATTTTATGTAGATTGCCTTGAATATATTAATTTTGGCCGCTTCAAAAATCCCCTTATGCTCACTTTTACAGAGAAAGAGAAGCTGACAGAAGCGTTAGCAAAGTTGATTAACAGTCGTAGTGAAATAGGCTTTGTTCCTACCATGGGAGCTCTACATCAAGGGCATCTCTCGTTAGTGAAACAAGCTTTAAAAGAAAACGATCTGGTAGTGGTGAGCATCTTTGTAAATCCCACTCAATTTGATAACCCGGCAGATCTGGAAAAATATCCGCGTACTCCCGAGAAAGACATCCTGCTTTTGAAGGAAATGGGAGACAAAGTATGGGTTTATTTGCCTGCCGTGGAAGATCTTTATGGGAATAACGTTTCATCGGAGGTTTTTTCTTTTGATAACCTTGAAAATGAAATGGAAGGAAAGCACCGGGCAGGACATTTTGACGGTGTAGGTACAGTGGTAGCCAAATTGTTTAACGCCGTTCAGCCCACACGAGCTTATTTTGGAGAAAAAGATTTTCAACAGCTGCAAATCATTAAGAAATTGGTCGAAAAACAAAAGCTGAACATAGAAATCATCAGTTGCCCCATTTTAAGAGAAGAAAACGGCCTTGCCATGAGTTCCAGAAATGAGAGGCTGTCAAACGAGGATAAAAAAGAAGCCCTCGCGCTGTATGAAGCTTTACAATGGGCAAAGAATAATTTTGAGCAACTTTCCATTCCGGAAATAACTAAAGAGGTTACGGAACGGTTTTTGCGAAATCCAAAGGTGCAATTGGAGTATTTTGAAATTGCCGACGAACAAACCTTAAAATCAAAATCAATTAAAGAACCTTCTGTTAAATATCGTGCTTTTATAGCAGCCTTTGTAGGTAATGTGAGATTGATAGATAATATGTCTTTAAATTAAAATGAAACCTATGTTGTTACACGTTGTTAAATCTAAGATTCATCGCGTTAAAGTAACCGGAGCCGATTTAAATTATATCGGCAGTATTACGATTGATGAAGATCTGATGGATGCGGCCAATATTATTGAAGGAGAAAAAGTTCAGATAGTGAACAACAATAACGGAGAACGCCTTGAAACTTACGTAATTCCCGGCCCTCGGGGTAGCGGAGAAATCACCTTGAATGGAGCTGCAGCAAGGAAAGTAGCACCGGGTGATATTCTTATCCTCATTACTTATGCCCTTATGGATGCAGAAGAAGCTAAAACTTTTAAACCTGCTTTGGTTTTCCCCGACGAAGAGACAAACCTGTTGAAATAATTGAACAAAAACATATCAAAAGCTCTACAGATAATTCTCCCTCTCGGCCTTGGGATCTTTTTGATATGGTACATTTTCCAATCCTTTTCACCGGAACAGCTGAGTGAGACAAAAGCCTATTTCTCAAAAGCAGATTACGGATATGTTTTATTATCCGTTTTTTTGAGTTTAATCAGTCATATCACAAGAGCTTATAGATGGGGATATTTATTGGAACCTATGGGTTACCGTCCGCGACTTCTGAATAATTTCTTAGCTGTTTCAGTAGGATACCTTTTCAATATTTTCATCCCCAGAAGTGGAGAAGTATCGCGTGCTGTTGTGCTGGATAAGTATGAAGATGTGCCTTTTCAGAAAAGTTTTGGAACCATTATTGCCGAACGGGTAATTGACCTGCTTTTCCTGCTCTTTTTTACAACGGTAGCCGTTGTTTTGGAGTATCATATTCTCTATGAATATATTCTCGGCACCATTCCTGCATCTTTATTAGTGAAAATTTTAATTGCGATTGGAGCGATTGCCCTGGCAATTCCTCTTTATATCATTTTTTCCAAGTCGAAGATAAACAGGAAAATAAAGAATTTTGTTTTCGGATTAAAAGAAGGACTCTTTAGTATTTTGAGAATGAAAAGAAAGACCGGATTTGTTCTTCTATCTCTCGCCATTTGGGTGCTTTACGTACTTTCTTTTTATGCAGCCTTAAGATCATTGCCGGACACGGGAGTTCTCCCAATTGGTATAGTGATTATTTCTTTTGTGGTAGGTAGTTTCACACTCACTTTCACCCACAACGGATTTGGAACTTATCCGGCAGCCATGGCGGGGATTCTTTTTATTTTTGGAGTAGCCAAAACTGCGGGGGTCGCCATCGGCTGGATCATCTGGACTTCAAATATTCTATCCTTATTGGTTATTGGCGTTGTTTCGCTTATGATATTGCCGGCATACAACAGGCAGATCCGGAAATAGGTTTGCCGTCTCTTATTTTTAGGAAACTTGCCGCTCCAAAAAGCATTCTTGGAATTAAATTGTAATCTCTGCTGATCTAAACCTCATAATTTTTAGATAATTTTATTATCTTTTGCCCTCAATTAAGGAACTTTAACATTCTGTAATTGAAAACCTCTATAAAAACTAACCTGCCATGAGAAAATTGTTATTATTTTCTATATTTCTTTTAGTTGCTCACTTCATTTGCGGTCAAACCATATATGAAGAAATTGACTCTAAAAAAATGGGAGACACCAGAAGGATTAAAATCCAGCTCCCGAGAAACTACGAAAAAAATAAGGATAAAAGATATCCCATAGTTCTGGTCTTTGATGCCGATTATTTATTTGAGCCCGTGGCTGGTAATGTGGATTATTTAAGCTATTGGGAAGACATCCCTGAGGCCATTGTGGTAGGAATCATGCAAGGAGCAAACAGGCACACCGATTGTGCTTATGATGATCAGCATTTTATGCCCGGTGGAACCGGAGCCAAGTTTTTTGAATTTATCGGGATGGAACTCCTTCCTTATGTTGATAAAAAATACCGCACTGCCAAGTTCATTATTGCCGTAGGCCACGATGTATCAGCCAATTTTATAAATTATTACCTTTTCAAAAATCCGGTTCTTTTTAACGGATATATCGTTTTGAGTCCGGATCTGGCCCCTACATTAGACCAACGTATTGCAGCACGGCTTCCGGAGGTGAAACAAAAAACCTTTTATTACATTGCAACCGGTTCTGAAGATATACCGAAATTAAGAGACGATGCCGAAGCTCTTCATGCCAGACTTGCTGCCCTCACTTCTGATAATTTCCACTACTATTTTGACAGCTTCCCGGATGCAAGTCACTATACCTTAGTGAGCCGAGGAATTCCCAACGCATTGGAGAAAATATTTTCGGTGTACAGACCCATTACAAAAAAGGAATTTTCTGAAGTGTTGATGACCACAAAAACACCCATGTATGATTTCTTAACGGAAAAATATGCCATCATCAAAAATCTTTTCGGATTGGATGATAAAATCCGCATCAATGACTTTTTAGCTGTAGGCACAGCAGCCGAAAAACGAAAGGAATGGGACGAACTCGAAAAAATAGGAAAGCTGGCGCAGAAACAGTATCCTGAAAAATTAATAGGAGATTACTATCTGGGGAGATCTTATGAGGAGAACGGCAACATCAAAAAGGCGGTACATACCTATAGGAATTCCTTTGGAAAAGAAGAAGTAGATTTTATTACAGTAGATCTGTTACTGGATCGTGCCGACGCTCTGAAATAATTCAATTTGATTACTTTTGGTTATTCAAAAATAATTCCTGTTGGCAAAAATTAAAACAACCTTCTTCTGTCAAAGCTGTGGGGCACAATATGCAAAATGGCAAGGTCAATGTACCTCGTGCAAGCAGTGGAATACTATTGCCGAAGAAGTGATCCAAAAGGAAGAGAAATCTTCTTGGAGAGTGTCTTCAGGTGTAACCAAAGTTGCCGTACCCCAACGTATTTCTGAAATTCCAAAAGAAACGCACCGGCGCTTGGACACCTTAAATGAGGAATTGAATCGGGTCCTGGGTGGAGGATTAGTGCCCGGATCTTTGACCTTGTTGGGGGGTGAACCGGGTATAGGGAAAAGTACACTGATGCTGCAGCTTGCGCTGAAACTGCCATACAAAGTGCTGTACGTTTCGGGCGAGGAAAGTGCCCAACAGATCAAGATGAGAGCAGAACGAATCCATCCCAGTTCCGAAAACTGCTATATTCTTACTGAAACGAAAACACAGCATATTTTCAGAATAATCGAAGAAATAGAGCCCGATGTGGTTATTATTGATTCCATCCAAACCTTGCATACCGAAACTATTGAGAGCACTGCCGGCAGTATATCGCAGATAAGGGAAACCGCATCGGAGTTGATTAAATTTGCCAAAGAAACTGCCACTCCGGTTATTCTTATCGGTCATATAACAAAAGACGGAAATATTGCGGGACCTAAAATATTGGAACACATGGTGGATACCGTCTTGCAATTTGAAGGAGACCGAAGCCACTTGTATAGATTACTCAGGGCGCATAAAAACCGATTTGGAAGTACGAGTGAATTGGGAATCTATGAAATGCGGGGGGACGGCTTACGTGAAGTTTCTAATCCTTCAGAAATTCTCATTTCCAGAAATGAAGAGGGTCTCAGTGGCACAGCCATCGCCGCAACAATAGAGGGGATGCGACCCTTATTAATAGAAATTCAGGCCCTGGTGAGTAGTGCAGTCTATGGGATGCCTCAAAGAAGTACCACCGGATATAATGTAAAGCGACTCAATATGATCCTTGCTGTGCTGGAAAAAAGAGTGGGATTTAAACTGGCTTCTAAAGACGTTTTTTTAAATATAACCGGAGGAATAAATATTATAGATCCTGCTATAGATTTGGCGGTGGTAGCAGCAGTTTTATCTTCTAATATTGATGTGGCCATTGATAAGCGCACATGCTTTGCCGGTGAGGTGGGATTGGCAGGAGAGGTGAGACCTGTTATAAGGGTAGAACAACGTATTTCGGAAGCGGAGAAATTGGGTTTTACCTCCATTGTAATCTCAAAACACAGTAAAATTCCTAAAGCGGGGTATGGAATAGATATTATTCGCGTTTCTAAAGTGCATGACCTCGTCCGCCATTTGTTTACCTAGATAACCGGATCTGTTTTTTAACGTTACCTTAGAAGCATTGGGTTTTTCCTTTTGGTATTTTTAGAAAAACCTTTTACTATGACTCTTCTTTCGAAAATTAAACAAACTTTCCGTCTGTTGAAGGATATTGATCTGGATACGCTTTCCGGAATTTCGCAAAAAATAGATCTTTCCGAAGTGATGAAGACGGTTGGAGAATTGGATGACCGAGAGCTGGAAAGCTTGATGAAGATGCTAAAGCATAAGAAAAGGAAAAAGGGTCAGCACAAGCTTCCGGCCATAGACGGGGATTTCTACAATCTGGCACTACAATTAAATCAAGAGGAACGAGAGTTGCAACTAAAGGTTAGGAATTTTATGGAGGATGAAATCAGACCCATTGCAAACGATTATTGGAACAGGGGTGAGTTTCCTTTCCAAATCATTCCCAAAATGGCTGAACTCGATATCTGTGCGCTAAATTATAAGGGATACGGATCTACAACAGCATCGCATGTGCTTCAAGGAATTATAGCAATGGAAATGGCACGGGTAGATGTTTCGGTTTCTACTTTTTTCGGTGTGCACAGCGGCTTAGCTATGGGTTCTATTTATTTGTGTGGAAGTGAAGAACAAAAGAAGGAGTGGCTTCCAAAAATGGCGCGAATGGAATGCATCGGAGCTTTTGGTTTAACCGAGCCCGATGTTGGTTCGGCTGTAGCAGGAGGGTTAGGAACTACATGTAGAAAAGAAGGAGATCATTGGGTTTTAAACGGTCAAAAAAAATGGATTGGGAATGCCACCTTTGCAGATGTGGTGATAATTTGGGCGAGCGATGAAAATAATTCGGTTAAAGGTTTCATGGTGCGAAAAAATACACCGGGATTCAAGGCAGAAAAAATGCAACACAAAATGGCGCTTCGGACAGTGGAAAATGCGCTTATTACGCTCACCAATTGTAAAATACCTGAGGCAGATCGCCTGCAAAGATGCGAATCTTTTAAGGATACCGCTCGTGTTCTGAAAATGACAAGAGCCGCAGTGGCTTGGCAAGCAGTGGGTTGTGCACGAGGAGCATATGAGAGTGCCTTGAAATATACGCGAAAAAGGGAGCAATTCGGTAAGGCTATTGCCGCTTTTCAATTGGTACAAAACCACCTTGTAGAAATGGTTTCCAATCTTACTGCTATGCAGACGCTTTGTTATCGTTTATCTGAATTGCAGGATGAAGGTTTACTTACGGATGAACATGCTTCTCTTGCTAAAGTTTTTTGCAGTATGCGAACCAGAGATGTCGTTCGTAGCGCACGGGAAGTGATGGGCGGAAACGGAATTCTCTTAGAATATGACGTAGCCAGATTTGTTGCCGATGCAGAGGCGATTTATAGTTATGAAGGAACCAAAGAAATTAATTCTTTAATCGTAGGCCGAGCCATCACCGGCTATAGCGCTTTTATATAATAAAGATTCTCATAATTAGTTTTATAGCGTCTGCAGAGGTTTTCTCTCGATCTCCGGTTTGAATTCTCACTCTTCCTTGTCGTCTTCATAATATTCAAATAAGAAATTGTTGTAAGGAAAACGTGTTACATGAATATCCTTAACCCGGTCATAAACCATGTGCCGGAACTCTTGGATATTTTCTTTATTTAAGGCAGAAATAAAAACAGCGTCTCCGTCAACTCTTGCCATCCAAGTTTGTTGCCATTCAGCCAGTGAATAATGCGCAGAGGTACGTTCGGTTACCAAGTCATTTTCCTTGATTTCTTCAGGTTCGTAAGCATCGATCTTATTAAAGACCATGATGGTCGGTTTGTCTGAAACCCCAATTTCTTTTAATGTGCTGTTTACAGACTCAATATGGTGTTCAAAAGATGGATGAGAAATATCTACAACATGTAGGAGTAGATCAGCCTCGCGAACCTCGTCAAGCGTGCTTTTAAAAGATTCGACGAGTTGCGTAGGCAATTTTCTGATAAAGCCCACAGTGTCTGTCAAAAGAAAGGGCAGATTGCCGATCACCACCTTCCGAACGGTGGTATCTAGTGTAGCAAACAGTTTATTCTCGGCAAACACCTCGCTTTTACTCAATACATTCATTAGGGTAGATTTCCCTACGTTTGTATATCCCACTAATGCCACTCTCACTAAGGCACCACGATTTCCGCGCTGTACTTCCATCTGGCGGTCAATCTTTTTTAAGCGGTCTTTTAAAAGGGCTATACGGTCTCGAACAATCCTTCGGTCTGTTTCTATTTCGCGTTCTCCCGGACCACGCATTCCTATTCCTCCTCTTTGGCGCTCTAAGTGAGTCCACATTCCCGCAAGTCGAGGGAGAAGATATTCATACTGTGCAAGCTCCACTTGAGTTCGAGCATAACTGGTTTGGGCTCGCTGTGCAAAAATGTCGAGAATCAAATTCGTTCGATCCACTACTTTGCAATGCAGTATTTTCTCAATGTTTTTCTGTTGTGCCGGGGATAGTTCGTCGTCAAAAATGGCGGTATCCACTTGATGTTCCTCAACAAATATTCTTACTTCCTCAAGTTTTCCGCTTCCGATAAAAGTTTTAGGATTCGGCACGTCAATTTTTTGGATAAATCGTTTCAAAACTTCACCGCCCGCAGTGAAGGCCAAAAATTCCAATTCGTCAAGATATTCCTCACTGGTAGCCTCATCTTGGAATGGAGTTATTAATCCGATTAAGACACTCTTTTCGTAGGATATGTTCGTTTCTTCTATCATAGCAAATAATATCTACAAAAATAGAAAACAATTTACGTCTCGTGGTGAAAAGGTTAAAATCCTTTAAGAAAGATGTCAAAAGTTAATCCGTTTCCATTTCGGTTGGTTTAATTTAATTTTTTCATATATTTCGCTGTTAAATTTTTAACACGTTAAATAACTCCAATAAATGTTTTATGAAGAAACTATTACTCTCGCTTCAAAGCTATTCCCCACAAATACGAGAATACTTTGGACTCTCTAACTTTCTGCTTCTAAGCTTTTTTTTGGTTTCCTTCGGCGCGGCCGCGCAGTTTGGTCCGGGAAGCCCTTATGTAGATGCAGGACAAGACGTTACTCTCGACTGTGGAGAGACATGTACCGAGCTTACTGCCGATTTTTTACATACCGGCCAAACCTCAGAATATGAGGTTCATTCAATTCCTTACAACCCCCCGTTCCCATTTACAGGAGGAACACCCGTATCAGCAAACACTGATGACGTTTGGTCTCCTCTCATTAACATGCCTTTTGATTTTTGCTTCTTTGGGCAGAGTTACAACAAAATGATAATTGGATCAAACTCAGTTATTTCCTTTGAAACAAATATTGCCGGCCAAACAGCAGGCGGTCGTTGTGAATGGTCATTCGGAGCAAGAGATGCTATTCCGACCCCCGAATTATTTAAAACTACCATTTTTGGTCCATATATGGATACAAACCCTGCCGTTGCTGGATCCGGAACAATTAATTGGTATGTCACCGGAACAGCTCCAAATAGAGCCATGGTAGTTAACTTTCCGAATATTAAGTATTTTGGAAGCGCCTGTTCTCATCTAAGCCTCACTTCGCAAGTGATCATTTATGAAACAACCAATGCCATTGAAGTATATGTTCAAAATCGTCCTTCGGGATGTTCTTGGCAAAGCGGAGTTGCTGTATTGGGTATTCAAAATCAAACCGGAACCCAAGGATATACAGCACCGGGAAGAAATACAGGAGATTGGTCTGCTACCAATGAGGCTTGGAGATTTATGCCGGCAGGAGATTCAAACGTAACATTTGAGTGGTTAAATGCCGATGGAGATGTGATCGGTACAGATACTACCATTACTGTGTGTCCTACAGAGGATGTAACTACCTACACAGCTAAGGCCGTTTGGAATAATTGTAACGGAGATCAAGTAACCGTTACAGACACCGTTACCGTAAGCAAGCCTGCTGATGCTTTTACTGTTGATTTAGGAGGAGATCAAGAACTGTGTGGGGTAAATTCTTATGATATTACTGCTACTATCATCAATGGAGATCCTACCAATGCCACCTATACCTGGAGTACGGGAGAAACTACGCCTTCCATTACGGTCACCGCATCCGGAACATATACCGTAGAGGTAACTATTGATACTTGTACAATTACCGAGGCGGTTACCGTTGATTTCAATGAGGCGCCAATTATAGATTTGGGAGAAGATAGAGACTCATGTTTCGTAGATCCGCTAATTCTAGACGCTTCACCCAGCAACTATACCAATCCCGCCGCTCTTACTTATGAGTGGAGAAAAGATGGAAATATCATCGCAGGAGAAACTGCTCCAACATTGGCTGTAACTGAGCCCGGTTTATATGCAGTAAAAGTTTCTGTTCTGGATTGTGAAACAACCGATGAAGTAAATATTGGCGTAGGCACCATGGATATTGATCTTGGAGAAGATATTATCTCCTGTCTGGGAGATCCAATTATTCTTGATGCTACTCCGCCATTTGGAGCAAACTTAGCCACTTATGAATGGACAAAAGACGGAGCTGTAATTTCAGGAGCTACTGATGCTACCTTGACCGTTACAGAGGCCGGAGTATATGGTGTGGCTGTAACAGTGGAATATTGTGTGGGAATGGATGAGATTACCGTCACCACAGACGCTATTACCGTAGATCTAGGACCTGATTTTGAAAGTTGTTTTGAAGACGGTGTAGTTCTAGATGCAAATGCTGATGGCAGCTTCCCAAGTACCACAGTATATGAGTGGACGCTAAACGGAAACGTAATCGCCGGAGAAACAGACTCTACTTTGGCAATCACACAAGAAGGTACTTACGGAGTTACGGTCAATGCAGGAGGATGTATCGCAACGGATGAAGTGGTGGTAACGCCGGGAGCTATTTCTGTAGATCTGGGAGAAGATTTTACAGCATGTTTTGATTCAGACATCACACTTAATGCAAATGCCGATGGACAACATCCCGATGCAACAGTTTATGTGTGGTCTCTTGATGGGAATATTATTGTAGGTGCTGATCAGGCAACACTGCTCATAACAGAACCTGGAACATATTCGGTAACAGCAACCTTAGGAAATTGTTCCGCAACAGATTCAGTTGTAGTATCTCCGGGTGAAGGACTTATTGTTTCGCTAGGTGAGGACGTACTTCTTTGTCCTAATGAAAAGCATATTTTAACTGCAATAACTGATGAGGAGAACGTTACCTTCCAATGGTTTAAAGATGGAAACGAAATAGCCGGAGAAACCGGAAATTCTATTGAAGTAAGCGTAGATGCAGGAAATATGACTACTACATTTACTGTAGTAATTACCTCAGGGGGATGTACAGGAACAGATTCTGTTGATGTCAGACTTTACCCTGTCGGAAATTGTATCATTTCACAAGGTATCTCGCCAAACGGAGATGGCTTTAATGATAGTCTGGACCTAACCTTCTTGAACGATAGAACTGGAATTAAGAAGTTGCAGATTTTCAATAGATTGGGAGCTTTAGTTTTCGAACAAACCAACTATGTGAATCAGTGGGAAGGTCAAACCAATGACGGTAAAGAACTTCCAACAGGAACTTATTTCTACGTAATTGACCTCAACGGAGAAGATACCGTTTATGGACAACAGGCAACTGGGTGGATATATTTGAATAGAAAACCGTAATTCACCATGAAATCCTTTTTAACTATCAATATGATAACAATGAAAAAGAATATATATATCCTTACAGTGTTAATGGTCGTGCTTCTCTTCCAGGAATCACGAGCACAACAAGATCCTCAGTACACCCAATATATGTATAACATGAACGTGGTGAATCCTGCTTATGCGGGGTCTAAAGAAAGTCTGTCACTCACCGGTCTCTATAGAAACCAATGGACAGGACTTGATGACAATCCGGTTACCTTTACCTTTGCCGCACATTCACCTGTAGGGGAGAAAGTAGGCCTGGGTCTTTCTGCCATTCGCGATCAGCTCGGGCCCGTAACAGAGACTAACGTTTTTGCAGATTTTTCTTATACCCTGCAATTGTCAACATCTTTGAAATTAGCATTAGGAGTTAAAGCCGGTGCAACTTTTCATGATGTAGGATTGACCTCTTTGGAACTGCAAGATCCAAATGACCCGTTCTTTTCTCAGAACATCAATAACGTGTACCCCAACGTTGGAGCCGGTGCCTTCTTTTATGGAGATAACTTCTATATCGGATTATCTGCTCCAAACTTGTTAAAGTCTGTTCACTTAGATGAAAACGGATTGAAATACGGTTCTGAAGTAAATCACTACTTCGCTACTGCCGGATATGTCTTCCAACTTTCAGAAAACTTTAAATTAAAGCCATCCGTTATGGTGAAATCTGCTTTTGAAGCACCGGTTTCTTTTGACGGAAACCTGAATGCCTTGTTCTATGACCGCTTCGAAATAGGGGCGTCTTATAGACTTGATGATTCTTTCAGTGGGTTGATAGGTTTTCAAGTAAATGACAATATCAGAATTGGATACGCCTATGACCACGTGATGTCTGATATTAAAGCAGTAGGTCCTGCTTCTCACGAAGTAGTATTGACCTTTGACCTATACTTCAAACCAAAAGTGTTGAGATCACCAAGATTCTTCTAATAATTAAATAAATTTCATTTAAGATGAAAAAGATATATACAATATTTTTACTGCTAGCGATTAGCTCTACGGTAGCATTCGCTCAATCAAGTAAGACAAAAAAGGCTGATAAGCTATACGATCAGCTAAAATATACAGATGCCGCAGAGGAATATCTTTCGCTTGTAAAGAATGGAGACAATTCCAATTATGTCCACGAACGCCTCGCTAACAGCTACTATTTTGTAAATGATACCAAAAATGCTGAAACCTATTACCAAAGAGTAGTAAAGGATAAAAATGTGGATCCGGAAACAGTTTTTAACTATGCGCAAACATTAAAATCCAATGGGAAACCAAAGGAGTTTAATGAGCAAATGAAAAGATTTGCACAGATGAAACCCAACGATTCCAGAGCCGTTGAGTTTATGAAAGATCCAAATTATTTGCCGAGAATTATTGAAGAAAGCAAACAGAAATATACCGCCTCTAACCTGAATGAGCTGAATTCCAAATTTTCAGACTTCGGAGGAAGAATCTATAACGGTACTTTCTATTTTACTTCAGCAAGAAATACTGCGCGCAAGACGTATGAATGGAATGACGAACCTTTTTTAGACATCTACAAGGCATCTATAGTTGGAGGAGTTATAAAAGACGCCGAGCTGCTGAAAGGTGATGTCAATACAAAATACCACGAAAGTACAGTGGCCATTTCACCCGACGGAAAAAGAATGTATTTTGATAGAAACGACTATTACAAAGGAAAATATAAGAAAGATAAAGACGGGATTAACCAGCTGAACATCTACTATGCTACTAATGTTGATGGAAGATGGACAGATATTCAACCTGTGTCTTTTAACGATACGGAATATTCAAACAGTCACCCGGCCATTAGTGCTGATGGAAAAACACTTTATTTTACAAGTGACAGACCGGGAGGTAAAGGACAATCAGATATCTATAAAGTGGCTATTAAGGCTGATGGAAGTTTCGGAACTCCGGAAAATGTTACTGATGTGAATACTGAAGGACGAGAAGGATTCCCGTTTGTAGATGCTAACGGAACGCTTTATTTCTCAAGTGACGGGCATATGGGAATGGGAGGTCTTGACGTGTTTGCAGCCAAAGCGAAAGGGAACGGATTTGAAAAGCCGGTAAACATGGGGCTTGGAGTAAATAGCCTTAAAGACGATTTCGCATTCTTTTATGATGTGAAAACTGAAGAAGGATTTGTGTCTTCAGACAGATCAGGAGGAAAAGGAAGCGATGACATCTACCGAATTGAAAAGATCAAATCTTGTGAGCTTATTGCGAATGTTACCGTCATAGACATACAGACTAAAGAAAAACTTTCCAATGTACGACTTGAGTTGTTCGACAATAAAGAAAATAGATTAAAAACACAGACATCTGATAACCAAGGAAAAGGAAGGTTTGCTTTAGCATGTGATCAAGGTCACGTGATTCAAGCATCAAAAGAAGGCTATGAGAGCGGTGCGCAAACCATTGCATCTGTTTCAAAAAGTGAAGAAAAAGAAATTACTATTGCCCTTAGACCAATTGACTTGATTGCAGAAGAAGGTAAAGTAAAACTTAATGCCATCCATTTCGATTTCGATAAACACAATATAAGACCTCAAGCTGCTTTTGAACTCGATAAGCTGGTGGAATACATGAAAAAGAACAAAGATGTGGTAATTAAGGTGGAAGCGCATACAGACAACCGCGGTTCTGCAGCTTATAACAAGGCATTGTCTAACAGAAGAGCAAAAAGTACCGTAGAATATGTAATTTCCAAAGGAATCTCCAAAGACAGAATCAGCGGAGAAGGATTTGGTAAATCAAGACCTCTCCACGATTGTGGTGATAATTGTACGGAACAACAACACGAGGATAATAGACGTTCTGAATTTATTATCGTGAAGAAATAAGTAGAGAATCCAAATTAAAATTAAGCCCTTGTTGATCTATTTCCGCAAGGGCTTTTTTAATCCCAAGATTTAGAATTTAGCCTTAGCTAAATTTTTATTTTCATAAATAAAACATATTTTTGCCTCAAATGAAAATTATGCTTACCCGTGCTGAAGAAAATTATCTAAAAACCATCTATCATCTTGAAGGGGATAAACCACAAGAGGTGAATACCACGGCCATTGCTGAGGCTATGGAAAATAAACCTTCATCAGTAACAGATATGGTGCAGAGGCTATCAGACAAAAACTTGGCAACTTACAAGCGGTATCGAGGGGTGAGGCTCACTGCCCGCGGAAGAAAAATAGCTACCGGCGTAATCCGAAAACATAGGCTGTGGGAAGTCTTTCTTGTAGAAAAGCTCCATTTTGAATGGGACCAGGTCCATGATATTGCAGAACAACTGGAACATGTTCAATCAGACGAACTTGTACGTCGGCTTGATGATTATCTTGGAAACCCTGAATTTGATCCACACGGTGATCCCATTCCAAACGCAGATGGCATTATGGCTCGAACCGAGAAGAAGTTACTTTCAGATGCGACTCCGGAACAAATGGGAGTATGTGTGGGAGTTAAAGAATCAAGCGCCGATTTTCTACAATATCTTGACCGACTCAAAATAAATATCGGAACAAAAATAAAAGTAGTTGCCAAAGAATCCTTTGATGATTCAGTTTTAATAGAAGTTGATGGTGTTCTGCTTTCTCTTTCAGGAAAGGTTGCAGAGAATCTGTTTCTAAAACTAATTTGAAGATGAAAATGCTACCATTCTTAATTCTGTCATTCCTATTTCTAGCCTGCAACAAACCTAAACCAAAAGATGACCGTTTGAAGGTTTTGGCAACGACCAACATTGTAGCAGACCTTATTTCCAGAATCGGAGGAAATGAAATTGCACTCCGGCATCTCATGGGTCCGGGAGTGGATCCGCACCTTTATAAAGCAAGCGAAGGAGACGTCTTGAAGCTTTATGAAGCAGATATTATTTTCTATGGAGGCCTCCATCTTGAAGGGAAACTGACCGATGTTTTTGCAAAATTAAAAGATAAACGACATATGGTGGCTTTAGGAGATTCGCTTCCAAAAAATCAATTACTGGAATCTTCCAATTTCGGCGGAAGTTATGATCCGCACGTATGGTTTGATGTTGATCTTGTAAAAGAAATGTGTTCAGTAATAACCAAGGAACTCATAGCCATCCGTCCTGAACAAGCAGCTTTCTTCCGAGAAAATAATATGGCTTTTCAAAAGGAACTATCAGCTCTGAAAGCAGAACTAATAGAGAAAGTCAATGAAATTCCGGAAGAAAAAAGAATACTTGTGACTGCTCACGATGCTTTTGGTTATTTCGGAAAATCCTTCGGATTCAAAGTCGTCGGGTTGCAGGGAATTTCAACAGCTACAGAGGCCGGAGTAAAAGATGTTCGGGCGTTGGCTGATTTTATTGTGACGCATGAAATTAAATCCATTTTTGTTGAAAACTCAGTGCCAAGAAGAATGATAGAAGCGTTACAGGCAGCTGTGAAAGCAAGGGGATTTGAAGTAAGCATTGGTGGAGAGCTTTTTAGTGACACCCTTGGAAATAAAAACAGTTCTGAAGGTACATACATCGGGATGTACACTTATAACGTGAACACCATTGTAAACGGATTAAAAGAATGAAGGAAAATATTGCAATACAAGTAGATGATCTCACAGTGGCCTATGATTATAAGCCGGTGTTATGGGATATTGATTTGAAAGTTCCCGAAGGCGTTCTAATGGCAATTGTGGGGCCGAATGGCGCCGGAAAATCAACCTTAATTAAATCTATTCTCGGACTCATTAAACCCATTGCAGGAAGTGTGAGAGTTTTCGGAAAACCTTACAAAGAGAACAGAAAAAGGGTGGCATACGTGCCTCAGAAAGGAAGTGTGGATTGGGATTTCCCAACTACCGCCCTGGATGTTGTTCTTATGGGTACATACGGAAACTTGGGATGGATCAAAAGACCGGGAATTAAAGAGAAGAAAATTGCCCTAACCGCAATGGAGCAAGTGAAGATGACCGACTTCCAAAACAGGCAAATAAGCCAGCTCAGTGGCGGACAGCAACAAAGAGTATTCCTGGCACGTGCACTTGCACAAGATGCCGATATTTATATAATGGATGAACCTCTACAAGGAGTAGATGCTGTTACGGAAGTTGCCATTATAAACATTCTCAAAGAACTTCGGAATCGAAACAAAACTGTGGTTGTAGTACATCACGACTTGCAGACAGTGCCGGAATATTTTGACTGGGTTACCTTCCTGAATGTCAAAAGAATTGATACAGGTCCTGTGAAAGATATTTTTAACGATGATAATCTTACCCGTACCTATGGGATTAACTATAAAGTGGCACTAAATCAATAGAAAATGTGGGACTCCTTAAAATTAATCTTTACCGATTATACGGTAGGTGTCATAACCTGTGGAACAGCATTGTTGGGGGCGATCAGTGGCATGTTGGGGTGTTTTGCGGTGCTGAAAAAAGAAAGTTTGCTTGGAGATGCTATCTCACACGCTGCACTGCCGGGCATAGTCCTTGCTTTTTTGATTACCGGAACAAAATCGTCATCCGGATTACTGATAGGAGCTTTCTTGAGCGCGCTGCTCGGATTATTTTGGATTCGAAAAATTGTGACAAAAACGCATCTAAAAACAGACACAGCTCTTGGGCTGGTGCTTTCGGTTTTTTTCGGATTCGGGATGGTATTACTGACATTCATCCAAAAAATGCCTGACGCAAACCAGGCAGGATTAGACAAATTCCTCTTTGGTCAAGCTGCCACACTTATGGTAGAAGATGTGTGGATGATGGGAGCGGTAACGACTCTTTCTTTATTTGTAGTTATTTTGTTTTGGAAAGAATTTAAAATCATGCTCTTTGACAAGGATTATGCACATTCAATAGGAATTAAAACAAAGCTTCTGGATGCATTGGTTTCTCTTCTAATTGTTGTAGCCATTGTTCTCGGATTGCAAACGGTGGGTGTTATCCTTATGAGTGCCATTCTTCTTGCACCGGCCGCAGCTGCACGGCAATGGACAAACAGTCTGAAAAATATGGTCATACTCGCAGGGATTTTTGGGGCGTTATCCGGCATAACAGGCACGGCAATAAGTGCATCTTCGGCACATATTCCCACCGGACCTGTGATTGTAATGGTGGCGGCGGTGATAGTGATCATTTCTTTAATATTCTCGCCGGAACGGGGATATTTATTTAAACAAATTAAGCATCGTAGAAACAGAAACGATCTGAAATTAAAAAAGACACTTCAGCTAATGTATAACATTGCAGTTTCTCACAAGAATGTTTACCACCCACACTCTGTTAAGCTTTTGAATAATTTTAGGGGATATTCTAAGAAAAGCATCCAACAAATGCAGCGTGACGGATGGATCAGCATAACAGGCGGGATGTGGTCTATAACGCCCAAGACATTTGAATATATAACTCAATCAAAACAGCAGCAAATATGATTCTGCCCCAAATTGAAATACAAATAATTGCAGCATTGGTTGCCATGGCTTGTTCTATTTTGGGCGTGTTCTTGGTGCTCAGGAAGATGGCTATGATAAGCGATGCGATCAGCCATTCCATTCTTCCCGGAATTGTGGTTGGATTTTTTATCACCCAAGATCTCAATGCTCCGCTCTTGATCTTTTTCGCCGCCCTTACAGGAGTGATAACGGTTATTTTGGTAGAATACATTCAGAAAACCGAATTGGTAAAAGAGGATACCGCCATAGGATTGGTATTTCCCGTACTTTTTAGTTTAGGAATAATTCTTATTACAAAAAATGCATCCGATATTCACTTAGATGTGGATGCAGTACTTCTTGGAGAATTGGCTTTTGCACCATTTGATCGAATAGTGATAAACGAAATCGATCTTGGGCCCAAATCTTTGTGGGTGATCGGAATAATTCTCTTGATAATAATCATCTTGGTTGGACTTTTTTATAAAGAATTAAAAATAAGCACCTTTGATCCAAGCCTTGCCGCAGCCTTAGGTTTCTCTCCTGTTTTGATTCATTATGGATTAATGACAGTGTCATCTGTTACAATAGTGGGTGCGTTTGACGCAGTAGGTGCGATTTTGGTAGTGGCGCTGATTATTGCTCCGGCAGCCATGGCATACTTGCTCACAGAAAAATTAAAAATTATGCTGGTTCTTTCGGTTCTGGTCGGGGTCATTGCAGCAATTACGGGTTATCAACTTGCCCACCTTCTGGACGCTTCAATAGCCGGATCTATCGCTACCATTCTGGGGCTTTTCTTTGTTTTGGTTTATTTATTCGCTCCAAAAAAAGGAATTGTGGCGCGCTATTATCGTACCGGAAGACAACATTTGGAAATATCGCTACTATCTCTTCTTTTGCACATCAGCCGACACCGGGAGAAGGAAGAGCGGCATGTAGATCATTTGCAAGATCACCTCAACTGGAATAAATCTAAAGCGAAGAAGTTGCTCCATCATGCACAAGAGACCGGCCTGATTGAAATTCAAAATCAAATTATTTCCTTGTCTCCCAAAGGAAAAGAATTTGCCGAAGCGTCTATCAATTTTATTCTGGAAAATCAAGAACACCGGATCGCATTGTTGAAACGGGAGTTATTCTTAAAACAATGAGAAATTGAAGGAATGGCTTCTCTCAGAGAACGATTTATTCCTCCTATAATCTGTGGATCCTAAAACTCATCTCAATGGTGGTTCCTGCTCCCGGACTGCTTTTCACCACGCGAATCTTTCCGCGGTGATACTCTTCGATTATACGTTTCGCAAGTGAAAGGCCTAGCCCCCAACCACGCTTTTTGGTGGTATATCCGGGATGAAAAATTTGCTTAAACTCAGCTTTGGTGAGACCTTTTCCCTCATCAGTAATTTGTACAGAGGCGAACTTTGGGGTCTCTGTAATATGGACTGAAATTGTACCCTTCCCCTTCATGGCATCAATCCCGTTTTTCACAAGGTTTTCAATGGTCCAGCTATAAAGCTCAGTATTTAAAAATACCGGAATGGAATGCTCCGGAAGGTCAAAATGGAATGAGATAAGCTTAGAAGTCCGTTTTTCTAGATAACTGAAGGCAGCCTTGGTTTCTGAAACCAAATCTCTTTCCTCCAAATCGGGAATCGAACCTATTTTAGAAAAACGATTGGTTATGGTCTCCAGCCTCTGAATATCTTTCTCCATCTCCAGGACATACTCTTGATCTACATCCTCAGTTTTCAATATCTCAGTCCAGCCCACCAATGAAGAAAGAGGAGTGCCAATTTGATGTGCCGTTTCTTTTGCCATCCCGGCCCATAGACGGTTTTGTTCGGCACTCTTTGAGGTTCTATAAAATAAATAAATGGCAAGAATAAAGAGAAAGAGAATTAAAATGAGCAGTGCCGGATAGTACTTCAGCTTGTTTAGAATTGGAGGATTGCCATAATAAAGTACTTGTTGTAATACGCCTTCTTCATTGTAAATTTCTATCGGTGTATTTTCTGATTCAAATTTTTGAACCAGACGCTGCCTTTTCTTATCCGAATCAAAATCTTTTGCTTTAATATTTTTTTCGGTATAAGAGTGCTCCTTTACGCCATACAAAATCATGGGAGTAGTAGCATTGCTCTGGATTACGGTAAGTACCATTTCGCCCACCAGGAAATCAGAATTGTCATTGCTTAGTAGTTCCTGATATGCCTGAGCCCAAATCTCCATTTTCTCCCGCTCAGTTTCTTTCAGATGATTAAAGAAGTTATAAGTGTTCCATAAAATCAAACTGATTATAAAGAGAGATGCTAAAATAAAGGCCCAACGAATAAGAGTGCGATTGCGCAACATAAGAAGAGATTTTAACAAAGATTTCGGTTCCGGTATCACTTTGTCAACACACAAATATCCGAATTATTGTGGAAATGCAATTTTTGTAAGGAACCAATCTTTGATACCTTTGCGATATGATAACAATAACTCCAAAAGAAGTTTCGGTAAAAGAGATTCATGCCCATCTGTTGGGGGCAGTTTCTCCCAGACCTATTGCATTTGCAAGTACAATAGATAGCCAAGGAAATATCAACTTGTCGCCTTTCAGCTTTTTTAATGTTTTTAGCGCAAATCCCCCGGTAGTGGTTTTTTCTCCTGCCAGAAGAGGACGGGACAATACGACAAAGCATACCTTCGAAAATTTATTGGAAGTACCCGAAGTGGTGATCAATATCGTGAATTATGATATGGTGCAACAGACTTCGTTGGCCTCTACAGAATATCCGAAAGGAATTAATGAATTTGTTAAAGCAGGATTTACGCAATTGCCCTCCTTGGAAATAAAACCTCCCCGAGTAGCAGAAGCACCGGTACAGATGGAATGTGTGGTAAAGGATATCATCCGGTTGGGGGAAGAAGGAGGAGCGGGAAACCTTGTTATTTGCGAGGTAGTAAAATTCCACATGAAAGAAGAAATCTTGGATGAAAACGGAGTGATAGATCCATATAAAATTGACACGGTATCCCGTTTGGGTGGTGACTGGTATTCCAGAGCAAAAAACGGATTATTTAAAGTTCCCAAACCACTCACAACTATTGGCATAGGGATCGATAATCTGCCTCCAAGAATAAAGCATAGTAAAGTACTCACCGGAAATGACCTGGGAATCCTGGCCAATGTAGAAAATCTGCCTACGCCGCAAGAAATTCAAAACTTCTTGAACGCTTATGCAGAAGGAAACTTTTTGAATGCTAAAGAAGAGATGTTGATCCACCAAAACGCACAGAAATTTCTACGTGAAGGAAAAATTATGGAGGCTTGGTGCCTCTTAATGGCCACGGAAGGCAAGCTTGAAGAGAATTAGGTTCTCAGTAAAGAAGAGTGATTTCATAAATAAAAAGTCATAAATCAAACGTGTCTAAGAGAGGTAATTGATAAGGCAATAAATTAAAAATAACATATATTAGAAGCCCAAATTTTCGAATTTAAAATATTATTGAGTAATGGAAATACAAGGAAAAATAAAACTGATTGACGAAACCAAAACCTACGGGAATAATGGTTTTCGAAAAAGAGAAGTGGTTATTACTACCGAGGAGCAGTACCCACAAACGATTATGATTGAATTTACACAAGACAAAACTGATTTGCTAAACAACTTCCAAGTAGGGCAGGATGTGAAAATAAGCATCAATATCAGAGGAAGAGAATGGGTAAACCCGCAAGGAGAAGTAAAATATTTTAATAGTTTGAATGGGTGGAGAATAGAAAGTCTGGCGCCCTCTCAGAATTATTCCGGACAAGAGATGCCACCTATGCCTCCTTTAAGTTCTTTTGAATCTACAAATGATTTAAACGAAGATGAGCACGACGATCTGCCCTTCTAAATTTGATTTCATAAGTCTCAGAAGTGTTTAGCTTTCTTTCAAAACATGCTTTATGTTTCCCCGTTATTGATGATGTTGGAGACGGTATCGTTGCAATAGGCGGGGATCTTTCATTAGATCGGTTGGTATTAGCCTACAATTCCGGAATCTTTCCTTGGTATAATTCTACAGATCCCATTATATGGTGGAGTCCTGACCCAAGGATGGTATTGTTTCCGGAGAAATTCCGCGCTTCAAAAAGTCTCCGAAAGACAATGCGGTCGGGAAGATTTGAAGTTACAAGAAATAAAGCTTTTAACGAAGTAATCGATAACTGCGCTTCCGTGAAACGGACCGGACAGAAGGGAACCTGGATTATTCCTGAAATGCGCACTGCTTATAAAAACCTCCACAAGGCGGGATTAGCCGAATCTTTCGAAGTTTGGCAAGAAGAAAAATTGGTAGGCGGATTATATGGCGTTAACCTGAAAGATAAAAAGGTGTTCTGTGGGGAGAGCATGTTCAGCCTGGTTTCAGATGCCTCAAAGGTTGCCTTTGCAACCCTTGTTGGTTATACCCTTGCAAAGAATTATAAGTTTATAGATTGCCAGGTATATACACCACATACCCAAAGCTTAGGCGCGGAAGAAATTCCGAGAAAGGAATTTTTAAAACTGTTAGCTACCTGATTCCTTTTTCCGGAAACATCCAACCAAATGATCGTCCACCAATCCGGTAGCTTGCATAAAAGCATAGACTATCGTGCTGCCTACAAATTTAAATCCGCGTTTTTTCAATTCTTTACTTAACCGATCACTCAGTTCAGTGGTAGCCGGAACATCAAGTTGGGTTTTCGGATAGTTTACAATTGGTTTATTCCCGATAAAATTCCAAACAAAAGCACTAAAACTTCCATGTGCCTCCCGCAAGGCTAAGAAAGCTTGAGCATTGGAAATGGCGGCTTGTATCTTTAACCTGTTGCGGATAATGCCCTCGTTTTGCATCAAGTTATTTGTTTTTTCCAAATCGTATTGGGCGATTTTGTTATAATCAAAAGCATCAAAGGCTTCGCGAAAGTTTTCTCTTTTTCTCAAGATGGTAATCCAGCTTAGCCCCGCTTGAAAAGTTTCTAAAATTAGAAATTCAAAAAATACCTGATCATCATAAACGGGGACACCCCACTCTTCATCGTGGTATTTTATATAAAGCGGATCTGTACCACTCCAGCAGCATCGGGTTTTGGGTTTCATAGCTTGTAGAATTAATCCTGTCCCGGAAAAACAAAGGTAATGGTTCCAATTTGTTTTGGTTTGGAAGCCATAGTTGTAAAGATTGCATGAGAGGAATATGCTTTCGCAGCGTCTATCAGACATTCATTGGTGGTGGTGGATGCCGCTCGGTTATAACTTGATTTCTGCACCATCCCTTTGCTGTCCACTTCTACGTTCACTACCACCGTTCCTGAGGCAGCGCAAGTATAAACCGGGTTGGGCAGGCGTAGAGCTTCGCGTCCCGGAAGATTATAGAATATGTTGGTTTTTCGGTTTCCACCGGCATTGACAGCAACAGTTTCATTTTCATTTTTCGCATTACTGAAGTTTTTGTCGGGCGGATCAAGACGGGCAGGTATGTTCAACTTTTTCAGGGCGCTGTTGCTCTCTTGCGTGTGCCTCAGAGCCTCGTTTAACTCCTCCAATTTACCTTCAGTGGCTTCTGTTAATTTCCGGCTCTGCCGGGAAATTTCTGCTCTTTCTTGTTCCGACTGATTGAAGGCCTTGTTGGTCTCAATTTCAGTAAAATTCTCGGATATGAAATCAGGCTCTTGCTCTTGAGGAACTTCGATAGGCAGAATCTCTACGTCATAAGTGGCGGTATCATCAGGAATGATAAACCCTCTCAACCGAATGCTGTATAAAATCAAAACAAGACACCCACAAAGGAGCGAAGTGATAATAAATGCGCGGTATGAATAATTGAAATTCATTTTTGAACGAACATACATTCCGCAAATTTCAACAATTCAGCAAGGGTCGGAATGAGTGTTAATGTTTTTTTAACTTGAAAATGATTCCGCAAAATCATTGATATCGATGGCGTTATCTACGGAAAACGTGCCTATTTTAGTGCGACGTAAGGCAGAAAGGTAAGCGCCAACTCCAAGACTTTTTCCAAAATCATGGGCTAAAGAACGGATATACGTGCCTTTACTACAAACAACCCGAAAATCTACTTCAGGTAAGGAAATTCGAGTTATTTCAAATTCCAAAATGGTCACCCGTCTTGAAGGAATATCTATTTCCTCTCCGGCTCGCGCCAATTCATACATGCGCTTCCCGTCTTTTTTTAGAGCTGAAAATACAGGAGGCTGTTGGTCAATCTCTCCCAAAAACATGCAAGTGGCTTGCATAATGTTTTCGTTCGTTATGTGGGAAATATCAAATCTGGCATCTATCTCGGTTTCCGCATCATAACTGGGGGTAGTAGCTCCCAGCGTAAAGGTACCGGTATATTCTTTTTCCTGTGCCTGGTAGATGTCTATCTTCTTGGTGAATTTGCCGGTGCAAATAATCAAAAGTCCCGTTGCCAAAGGATCTAAAGTTCCGGCATGCCCAACCTTTATTTTTTTAAGATCAAACTTTTTCCGCAAGAGCCATCGCAGTTTATTCACAACCTGAAATGATGACCAATGCAGGGGCTTATCAATAAGAATTACTTGACCTTCCTTAAAGGCTTCGGCCGGAAGTTGGGAAAAATTCATGGCTGGAGAATTTAAGAGACCAACTTAAACAATGGTCAGCTTCTGGATAAAGAAATGAATAAACAAAATAGCAATTCCGGCAATTATACGGTAATAACCAAAGAGCTTGAAACCGTGCTTGCTGAGATAACTTATAAAAAACTTTATGGCAATCATGGCTACCACAAATCCCACCACATTCCCGATAATTAAATAATTTACTTGTTCTGAGGTCAATTCAAATCCCGCTTTGTAATAGTCGTAGCTTTTTTTAACGGTAGCCCCAAGCATAGTGGGAACAGCAAGAAAGAAAGAAAATTCAGCAGCAGTCTTTCGCGATAATTTCTGGGTCATTCCCCCAACAATGGTCGCCGCGCTTCGAGATACACCGGGAATCATTGCCAGACATTGGAAAAAACCAATTTTCAGCGCAGTGAGATAAGAAATTTCTGTGCCCTCCCCGTCGCCAAACCAGTCATCTATTTTAATAAGAATGATTCCTCCTATGACAAGAGAGACGGCAACAGTAATGGGGTTCTCTAACAAGCTGTCAATAAAATCACTCAATAATAACCCAAAAACAACGGCAGGTAGAAAAGCAACAAAAAGCTTGTAGTAGAAATCCATACTCTGAAAGAATCGTTTGAAATAAAGAACAACAACAGAGAGAATCGTTCCCAGCTGAATCACTATAGTGAAAAGCTTGGTGAAGTCTTCGTGTGCTATTCCAAATAAAGAAGACGTAATAATCATGTGCCCGGTAGAGGAAACCGGCAAAAATTCTGTCAGTCCCTCAACTATTGCCAAAATAATGGCCTGTAACGTATCCACTATTCTTGTTCCTTTTTAGGGTTTAACAAAATGGCATAGACCTGTATGGCAAACCCCAAAAGAACAATGGCAGGAGCAAGACGGATGCGCCTCCAGCTGTAAATTTCCGGATTAAAAACATTGGGGTCGTTGCTTCCGCCGCCTGCCATTAATAAATATCCGAGCACAATAAACCCAATCCCGATAAACATAAAGAGGTAATTCTTACGTCCAAAAACAAAAGAATCTCCTTGTGTTGATTGTTCAATTCGGCGTTTTTCCATCCAAAAAAATTTAATTTTTAATAATATAAATCGTCTGTGCGCAAATTTAAGAAACGTTGTGTTGCTATAAAAGTGCTGAACCAGGTTATCAATGAGCCCATCAATAAGATAAAGACAAATAATCCTGCCAACAATAACCGATCATTTAGAAGCTGAAGCTGAGGAAAGCTCTTATCCAAATAGTATAAAACAGCACCCATTCCTGCCATAGCTATGGCAGCGCCTATGATGCCGAGTCTCACACTCTTCCACACAAAGGGGCGCCTGATAAAACGTTTGGTAGCGCCTACCATCTGCATGGTTTTGATTGTAAATCGCTTGGAATAAATGGAAAGTCTAATGCTGCTGTTAATAAGAAGAACGGCAATAAAAGTAAAGATTCCGCTGACAACAAGGATCCAAAAACTAATACGCTGTACGTTTTCTGTTAATTGCGCAATTAATGGTTTGTCGTAAATAACATCTTCCACGAAATTCTTTGCTTTGATCTCTCCTGTGATTTCTTCCATTTTCTCCGGAGTCACATAATCAGCCAAAACATATACATCAATACTATTTTGTAATGGATTCTCCCCCAAATACTCAATAAAATTTTCTCCCAAAACCTGCTGGTGCTCTTTGGCTGCATCTTCTTTAGATACATATGTGGCGCTCTTGGTATAATCGGCCATGGCCAAACTTTGTTTCAACTGTTCAATTTCTACTTCCTTTGCAGTGTCTTTTAAAAAAATGGAAATGGCAACTTGCTCTTTAAAATAATCGGCTACTTTCTTAGAATTCAAAACCAAAAGTCCCAAAATTCCCAAGAGAAATAAAACCAATGAAATGCTTATTACTACAGAGAAATAGGAAGAAACAAGTCTTCGTTTTTGATATCTTTCAAAAGAGGAACTCATAAGAAGCAGGAGATTTAGGTTGTAAAAATACAAGTTATTTTGTATCTGCGGGTAAGCAGACATCAAAGATTGCTCATCATAAACGCATAATAACAGCCGATTATTTCCACAGTCACAAGGAATTGTTTTAAACATGGATACTTCCTGAATTAAACGTAAATTTGCAGCCTAATTTTAGAAAAAGGACCATGAGTAAATATCACTTCAACGAAATTGAACGAAAATGGCAAAAATATTGGGCAGAGAACAAAACCTTCGCCGCCGATAACCGAAGCGAAAAACCGAAGTATTACGTTCTCGATATGTTCCCATATCCATCGGGAGTCGGACTTCATGTGGGGCATCCGCTGGGCTACATCGCGAGTGATATCTATGCCCGCTACATGAGACATCGCGGGTACAACGTTCTCCATCCCATGGGATATGATTCCTTTGGGCTTCCGGCAGAGCAATACGCCATCCAGACCGGACAACATCCGGCCAAAACAACAGAAGAAAACATTGCAAGGTACCGAGAGCAGCTCGATAAAATCGGGTTTTCATTTGATTGGGATCGTGAAGTGCGCACCTCCGATCCGGAATATTACCGGTGGACTCAGTGGATTTTTCTTCAACTTTTTGACAGTTGGTATGATAAAGAAGCAGACAAAGCACGTTCCATTGAGGAACTGCGAATAATTTTCTCTTCGGAAGGAAACAGTAACGTGAAAGCCGCATCCGATGATGATGTACCTGTATTTACAGCTCAGGAATGGCTGGATTTTGATAAAGTCGCAAAAGAAGAAATTCTTTTAAAATACAGACTAACATACCTTGCAGATACAGAGGTGAATTGGTGCGCGCAGTTGGGAACTGTTTTGGCAAACGACGAGATCGTAAACGGCGTTTCGGAAAGAGGAGGATATCCGGTCGTACGAAAAAAAATGAAACAATGGATCATGCGCATCAGTGCCTATGCACAAAGATTGCTGGATGATCTAAACAAGATAGATTGGCCGCTGCCTCTGAAAGAATCACAAACCAACTGGATAGGAAGAAGCGAAGGCGCAGAAGTGACTTTCAATCTTTTAGATTCCGGTCATAAAATTAATGTGTTCACAACGCGTCCCGATACCATTTTTGGTGTAAGCTTCATGGTCCTTGCGCCGGAACACGATTTGGTATTAAAAATTACAACAGAGGCGCAAAAACAGGAAGTCCGGAATTATATAGATGCAACGGCAAAAAGAAGTGAGCGTGACCGGATGGCTGATGTGAAAAATATTACCGGGGTATTTACAGGAGCCTATGCCATACATCCTTTTACGGGAGAAAATATTCCTGTTTGGATTGGAGACTATGTTCTTGCCGGATATGGAACTGGAGCAGTAATGAGTGTCCCCGCGGGAGACCGTCGAGATTATGATTTTGCAAAACAATTTAATTTGCCTGTTCCCAATATATTTGAAGGAATCGATGATGCCGAGTTGCCTTTTGCAGCTAAGTCGGACATAAGACTTGAAAACAGCGACTTTTTAAATGGTCTCGAATATCAGAAAGCCGTGGCGATCGTTATTCAAAAATTGGAAGAAAAAGGAATCGGAAGAGGAAAAATATCATTCCGCATGCGCGATGCAGTTTTCAGCCGGCAGCGTTATTGGGGAGAACCGTTTCCTATATACTACCAAGACGGAATGCCTCAAGCCATTTCTGAAAAATACCTCCCCTTGAGACTTCCGGAAGTTGAAAAATACCTTCCGACAGAAGAAGGAGAACCCCCTTTAGGCCGTGCTGACATCTGGGCATGGGACACAGAAAAAAACGAGGTTGTGTCAAATAATGCGATCGATAATATTACCGTTTTTCCGTTGGAACTGAATACCATGCCGGGTTGGGCGGGAAGTAGCTGGTACTTTTTCAGGTATATGGAAGAGAAAGAAAACAGAGCCAAATATTTTGCATCAAAGGGAGCATTGGACTATTGGCAGGACGTAGATCTCTATATTGGTGGAAGCGAACACGCTACAGGGCATTTGCTCTATAGTCGGTTTTGGGTAAAATTTCTTTTTGACAGAAATCTGGTGCCTGTTGACGAGCCGTTCAAAAAACTGATAAATCAAGGCATGATCTTGGGTGAGAGTGCATTCATTTATCGGGTAGAGGGTGAGGAAAAAAAGAAATTTGTATCTGCCGGCCGGGCAGAAGCATACAATACACACCCCCTCCACGTGAATGTGGATTTTGTAGATGGGCACAATCAACTAAATATAAAAGCACTTGTCGATTCAGGAGGGGAATTCGCAGATGCCACTTTTGAACTGGAAAACGGGGAAATATATGTAGGGAAATCAGAAACCTTTAAAGTTTCCCGAGAAGTGGAGAAAATGTCTAAAAGCAAGTTTAATGTGGTAAATCCTGATGCGATTTGCGATCAGTATGGGGCAGACACATTGAGAATGTATGAGATGTTTCTAGGCCCGTTGGAGCAAGCAAAACCATGGAATACAGCCGGAATAACGGGGGTGCATGGTTTTCTGAAAAAACTGTGGAAACTGTACCATTCCGGAGAAAATGAAACTTTTTTTGTTGTCGAGAAGACAGCAGATACATCCAAAGAGGGAATGAAAATCTTGCACAAAACCATAAAGAAAGTTCAAGAAGATATTGATGGTTTTAGTTTTAATACCTCAGTATCTACCTTTATGATTGCTGTGAATGAATTAACCGCAGCCGGATGTTACGCCAGAGAAATCCTAGAGCCTCTGTTGATTTTAATTTCTCCCTACGCCCCCCATATTGCCGAAGAACTGTGGGAGAAACTGGGACATACCGAAAGCATTTCGAAAGCAGCCTTTCCCATATTCGATGAGAAATATTTGGTGGAAAATGAAAAAAACTATCCCATCTCTTTCAACGGAAAGATGCGCTTCAACTTAAATCTACCGGCTTCTTTGTCAAAAGAAGAAATAGAAGCTGCCGTTATGTCACACGATAAGACTGCGCGTTATTTGGAAGGAGCATCTCCAAAAAAAATTATAGTGGTGCCGGGGAAGATTGTGAATATCGTGATTTAAATTGCACACTATTTGCTATAGAAGAAATGTAAAAACCATATTAAAATGACAGGATACTATTTACTTGCCGGAGTTATCTTCCTGGTAAGCTGGTTGGTGAGCAATCAGTTAAAATCAAAATTTAAAAAATACAGCCAAATCCACTTGCGAAACGGCATGAGCGGAAAGGAAATAGCAGAAAAAATGCTAGCTGATAATGGTATTTATGATGTGAAAGTAATTTCCGTGCCAGGGCAACTTACAGATCATTATGATCCAACAAAAAAGACAGTGAATCTAAGCGAGCCGGTGTATATGCAACGAAATGCCGCGGCCGCAGCAGTAGCTGCCCACGAATGTGGACACGCCGTGCAACATGCTACCGCATATAGTTGGCTAAAAATGCGGTCGGCAATTGTGCCGGCAGTGAGTATTTCGAGTAAATTGTCGAATTTCGTTATAATGGCGGGCATCATTCTTTTCGCTACCGGATCTGCCTTTGGCGCTTGGATTTTTGCTATAGGAATCGGGCTCTTCGCAATGACAACTTTGTTTTCATTCATCACCCTGCCTGTAGAATTTGACGCTAGCAAAAGAGCGCTCGTATGGCTTGAAGCCAATAACATGCTCACACCTCAAGAACATGATGGAGCCAAAGATGCGTTAAAATGGGCGGCACGTACCTATGTCGTTGCAGCTATTGGTTCTTTGGCAACATTGCTGTATTTTATCTCCATGTTTTTAGATAGAAGGTAAAAATAAATCATAGTTAAGATCATAAAAGCTCCACAAGGTTTGACCCTGCGGAGCTTTTTTATTATTGACAATGCCCGGAAATATGAAGTTGACATATTCATGGGTTTGTGAGTACACTAATAAGAAAGAGAAAGGTAATCCTAAAATTAATGCAAGGGTTGCCAAAATATTTCCTAAATTTGTTATTCATCTTTTTTATTAACTAAATTGTAACAATTATGATCTATGATTACACGCGTGGAAAGCCACAAAAGCGTAGTGCAACTTGGAGGTTTGGTTTCATCCCTCTAACGTTTATTATCGCCCTTTTAGTAAGTTCCTTGGGGTGGTCTCAAAGCGCAGTCCATTTGGGAGGTAGCGGAACTGAGACTTCCAATTATTCTCCTAATTATTATTTGTATAATTATTCATATTCCCAAGTAATTTATACTGCTGCTGAAATGGTTGCCCAGGGAGCAGTCGCCGGAGAAATCACCAAAATCAGATATAAAGCGAAAGCTTCAATGTCCACCACGTATTGGAAAGACTGGATAGTTTACATGGGCACAACAACCAAAACCAATTTCTCTTCAACTACCGACTGGGTTCCGGTCGCTTCCTTAATTCAGGTATTTAATGGGGAAATTCCAAGTTCAGTGGTAGCAAATGAATGGATGGAGATTACCCTTTCCACACCGTTCACCTGGGACGGAACAAGTAATATCATAGTTGCTGTTGACGAAAATACGCCTGACTATGGGAATAATCCTTCATGGGCAGGATATATTTTGGCACCTTCATCAGGAAATAAGTCAATTTATTATTATTCGGACTCCACCAATCCGAATCCCGCTTCGCCGCCAACTGCCAGTAGCAGAAGTAATACTGTTGCTCAAATCCAATTTGTAGGAAGCCTTCTTGCACCTTGTACCGGAACACCTTCAGCAGGTACGGCTTCCGCCAATCCTGCACGAGGTACTGAAGGATCAACTTACGTTTTGTCTACAACCGGAGCAACAAACGGTATGGGGCTGACATTTCAATGGGAGCATAATTCGGGAAGTGGATGGACCCCTGTGGGAACTCCAACGTCAGAAGCTACAACCTATTCCGCAACTGCTCAGGGACCTGTAGGAACCGTGGTAGAGTGGAGACTAAAAGCGACTTGTACAGCCTCAAACGAATCTGCTTATTCAACTGTGGCATCATTTACAACAGATCTTTATTGCACTCCTTCGGCAACAAATAATTCGAGGTTCATTAATAATTTTTCAACGACAGGAGGTTCTGTAAATATTTCGAATCTTAACAGCGGTTTTTCCACCGGGGGATATGGAAATTTTGTGGATACACACTCTGTTTCTCAAATGGTAGGAGAATCTGTAAGTTTTACTACAGACATCTCCGGAGGTACTGCCGGATTTAGAGTTTGGGTAGATTGGAATCAAAACGGAACTTTTGAAGCCAATGAGGTAGCCTATGCTTCTACCGCCTATGGAAACTCACAGTCTGGAACAATCACAGTTCCTACCAATGCACTTACAGGCTCTACTAGAATGAGGATCGTGAGTCATTATTTAAGTACAACAGGAGATACTAGTCCGTGTACTACTGCATTTACAAATGGAGAATTTGAAGATTATGAATTTGTTGTCGTGCCATTGCCGGCTTGTACCGGTACGCCTGCAGGAGGAACTGCTTCGGTCAACCCAACCTCAGGAAACATCGGTACTACTTACACGGTTTCTTCCACCGGTTATACCACTGCATCAGGATTATCCTTCCAATGGGAATCAAATACCGGTAGTGGATGGGCAGCTTCGGGAGATGCTACTGAGTTCTACGAAGACAAAACAGCAACAGCTCAAGGGCCCGTGGGAGCCACGGCGGATTGGAGATTAAAAGTGACCTGCGTTGCTTCTAACGAAAGTTCATACTCTACTGTTGCAACATTTACTTCAGAGAGAGTATATTGTACGCCTTCAGCTACCAACAGTTCCCGCTTTATCAATAACTTCTCTACAGAAGATGGAATAACTAATATTTCCAACATGGCGAGTGGCTTCTCGACAGGAGGTTATGGTAATTTTACTGCCACTCACTCCGTTTCTCAAATGCTTGGTGAGACAATAGACGTTACCGCTGACATCTCCGGAGGAACTGCCGGACTGAGAGTATGGGTAGATTGGAATCAAAACGGAACTTTTGAAGCCAATGAGGTAGCCTATGCTTCTACAGCCTATGGAAACTCACAATCCGGAACAATCACAGTTCCTACCAATGCACTGACAGGTTCTACTAGGATGAGAGTGGTGAGTCATTATTTAAGTACAACAGGAGATACTAGTCCGTGTACTACGGCATTTACAAACGGTGAATTTGAAGATTATGAATTTGTTGTTGTGCCCTTACCCGGTTGTACCGGTACACCCGCAGGAGGAGCCGCTTCAGTAAATCCGGCATCAGGAAATGTGGGATCTATCTATACTGTGTCTTCAACGGGATACACTGCTGCATCGGGATTATCCTTCCAATGGGAATCAGACTCCGGAAGCGGATGGGAAGCATCAGGAGATGCTACGGAATTCTATGAAGATAAAACTGCCACAGCACAAGGACCTGTAGGAAGTACAGTGGATTGGAGATTAAAAGTGACCTGCGTTGCTTCTAATGAATCTTCATATTCAACAGTGGTTACATTTACTTCGGAAAAAGTATATTGCATTCCTGCTGCAACAAATACAGCACGATATATCGACGATTTCTCTACCTCAAATGGAATCACTGACATAACCAATATGTCAAGCGGCTTCTCTACCGGTGGGTATGGAGATTTTTATGACACTCATAGCGCAACGCAATTAGTAGGAGAAGATATAGACTTTGAAGCAAGTTTTGAAGGAGGTACATTCGGATTTAGAATCTGGGTGGACTGGAACCAAAACGGAACATTTGAGGCGGATGAAGTTGTTTATGCTTCATCAGGATTTGGAAATAGCCATTCCGGAAGCTTTACGGTGCCTGATACCGCACTACCGGGAGATACCAGAATGAGAATTGTAAACCATTGGTCAAGCACAACCGGTGATGCAAGCCCCTGCGCTACTGCCTATACTACAGGCGAATTTGAAGATTATAAATTTACTGTTGTGCCGGCTCCAACACCTGTTGTTTATTGTACCCCAGAAGGAACGAATAACACCAGGTATATCAATAACTTTTCGACAACCGGAGCATTAGTGAATACCAGCAACTTGAATTCAGGATTCTCTGCTGGTGGATATGGCGATTACTATGATTCACATATGATCCAGCAAATCGCAAATGAAGAGGTAAGTTTTGAAGCTGATATTTCAGGCGGAACAGCCGGATTCAGAATATGGGTAGATTGGAATCAAGATGGAGAATTTACTGCGGATGAGGTAGCCTATCAATCTTCAGGTTATGCAAATTCACAAACAGGTTCTTTCCAAGTTCCTGCCTCGGCATTGTCGGGGGAAACTAGAATGCGTGTAGTAAGTCACTGGTTGAGTACTACAGGTGATGTGGATCCATGTGCAACCGGATTTACTTATGGTGAATTTGAAGACTACAAATTTGTGGTGCAGGCTCTAACACCTTGTACCGGGACACCAGATGGTGGTACGGCGGCAGTTACTCCAGACGAAGGAAATGTTGGATCTACTTATCAAGTTTCTTCAACAGGATATTCCATCGCATCAGGTATGAGCTTCCAATGGGAATCAAATACAGATGGTGCCGGATGGATTGACGAAGGAACACCAACTGATTTCTATGAGGCAGTTTCAGCTACTGCACCTGATGAAGTGGGAGTTGAGGTTGAGTGGAGATTAAAAGTGACATGCGTTGCTTCTAATGAATCTTCTTACTCTTCAGTGGCTACATTCACCACTGTGAAATTATATTGTACTCCGGGAGCAACCGATGCCTCAAGGTATATCAGCAGCTTTAGCACCACAGGTGGAAATCCGAATATTACAAACGATGGTACCGGATTCTCTGCCGGAGGTTATGGTGATTACTACGATACCCATTCTGTTGGACAAGTGCCCGGTGAATCAGTTAATTTTAACGTAAGCATTCAAGGGGGAACAGCCGGATTCAGAATCTGGGTGGACTGGAACCAAGACGGAACGTTTGATGCTGATGAAGTGGCATACGCCTCTGCAGGATATCTCGCTGCACACTCCGGCTCATTTACAGTTCCTGCAGCCGCACTGGAAGGAGAAACCAGAATGAGAATCGCAAGTCATTGGCTAAGTACCACAGGTGATGTTAATCCTTGTGCTACAGGATTTACTTATGGCGAATTTGAAGATTATAAATTCGTCGTTGCCGAACTCACTCCATGTGACGGTACCCCTGAAGCCGGAACAGCTGCAGTGGCTCCGGCAATAGGAGCACCGGATTCTACATACATTGTGTCTGCATCAGGTTTCTCTATTAATACAGGATTGTCATTCCAATGGGAATCCAATACAGACGGAGCCGGATGGGTAGATGAAGGAACCGCTACAGATGAATATGAAACATTCTCAGCAACCGCACCAAGTGAAATGGATGTTCAAGTAGAATGGAGATTAAAAGTGACTTGTACGGCTTCCAACCAATCGGCATATTCAACCACAGCTACATTCACCACCGGAATAGTATATTGTACTCCGGCCGCAAACTGTTCAGACGGAGATAATATCACAAACGTAACCTTCCGTGAGATTAATAATTCATCCACCTGTAGCCCCGGCGGATACGGAGATTATACGCACTTAACCGCAACGGTCGTGGCAGGTGAATCCTACCCAATATCAGTCACCGTGGGAGATGGATGGTATGAGAGAGTATCATTGTGGATTGACTGGAACAAGGATGGCCTTTTTGATCAGTCAGACTACGTCGGTGAAATCGGAGACGGTGGTCAAGGCGTAGTACTGGAAGATGTCATTGACATACCGGCAGGTACCGCTGATGGTCAATACCGCATGAGGTTTATGGTTGGTGCTGTAGGATCTACAAACCCCGCGCCGGAGGAGCCATGTCTCAATGATCCGACATATTTCGGAGAATTTGAAGATTATACCTTGGTGGTAGATTCCGGAGTTGGAATAGAAGATAATGCATTCGTCAACTTCTCATTCTATCCAAACCCGGTAGAAGACGTACTTTATCTGAAATCAGAGATCGCAATCGAATCTGTTTCTGGATACAACGTACTGGGTCAACAAGTGATTAATAACAAACACCTTAATAATGGAACCATAGATGTTTCTGAACTCGCTTCAGGAGCCTACATCTTCCACGTGAAGTTTGTTAATGGAAAAGAAGAGGCTTTTAGAGTA
>DASRWC010000028.1:0-17971 GCA_035654795.1 Flavobacteriaceae bacterium | reverse complement strand
TGCATAAAGTCTTCAATCATGAATTTTTTGAAAGTATTGTCAGGATATTTTAGAATATAGGTTGCCACTCCATCTATGTGGTGTGTTGCGGGATTATAAATGCCCCAACCATAGAAGAATGGATTATTCGGATCAGTACGTTGATCAAAAGCTCCAATATCCCACTGCGAGTCACTATTGTACCAGCGCGGTGTGTTTTCCGTTATATCATTTGGAGTAACAGCATCATAATCATCGGGATTAAGAGACATTTCATACACCTCAATTTCCAGACCGTCGTTGATTCGTGTTCCCAAATCTCGGAATCCGGTACGGTTAAAAGCAAGTTCCCAACTGTTTACAGCAATGCTATGAACCGCTTCAGTTTCAAAATGAAAATAAACTTCCTGAGAATATCCGGGTTGATGTGATAAGTTTACGACCTGTTCCTGGGAAAATGCCACTCCGGAAAGAAGTAAGCAGGCAATAAAAAAGGCGAATTTATTCATAATGTATAGTTTGTGGTATTAATTATTTTAAAAGTTTGTATTCAAATGCCGGATAGCCGCGCAAACCGTTTTCATTTTCAAGGGCTGTGAAGCGCAACTTATAATAATGGTTTTGTGCATCCTTAATTACATAGAAGATATCCGTGATCAATTCCCTCTCCGGCGGAGTAGCTTTGCGCCAGCTGCTTCCGATTATGCGCTCATCGGCGCTGAATTTACTTTCTTCAATTTGATTCTCTGCAAAATCGGTATAGGTATAATCTGAAGTAGAGACCCGATACGCCTTTACATTTCCCAAAGAATTTATTTTCACATAATCTGAAAAACCATAGGCAGTATCAGGACCTTCAGGCAGAGGTTCAATTTCCATGGTGACTGTAAAATTCAACGTCCAGTTTTGGCGTGCGGGTTCGACAGAGACCTTTCCATTCGAAATGCTGAAAAACGTAAAATTGAAAGTATCTTCTTTTGAAATCAAAACCTCGTGATGTGAATTACTATTGACATCCGCATATTGAAACAGGTAGTCATTTCCACGTCTGAGAATGCGTATTTTTTTCCATCCTCGGTCTTTTCCGGCCACTGCCACACTTCCGGGAGCAGGTATATCGGTTCCGATTTCATTGCCCATTTTTACCAGGTAAACCGGATTCTCATCATCACTTTCAGCAATTGGTTTTATAGCTAATTTATTCAGATCGCCACTCGGGTGGTCCATAAATTTTTCAGATCCGGCAAGCAAAAAGTTCATCCAGGGTTTCAGTGCAACAACATCTGCCTCGCGAACATCATCGATATCATAAAAGCTCAGCGGACGTGCGAACATGTATAATGAACTGTTCAGTTTTACATGAAAATCATCTCCGCTGTAAAACCCGAAATCCCAGGTATCACGACGTATTTTGGTTTCGGATTTGGTGTTTAAATTGACATAAACCTGGTTGGGTTGATTCGGTCCACCAACTTCAGGATTCATCGCTCCTCCCAGTGCGGCGGTTTCAGAAAAAGAAATGATGGTTTCCGTATTTCCTTGAGCGAAGGCATGAAATTTCTGAAGTGCCACAGATTCAATTTCCAATTGCAATCCTTTTTCTTCTCCCGGCAAAATTTCAGCGAACTTGTTCAGTTTTAGAAAGGATTCGGCACTGCCTTTCACAACGGGTATTTGAATGATTCCGTTTACAGCTTCGGGTTCTGTCGTAAAATCGGCTTCTGCTCCATAAAAAAGATTTTCGGAAGTAATTTTTAAAGTAATCACACCACTTTCCGGTGCAGCCTGTGAAAAAACAAGACGGATATTTTTGAAAGATTCTTCTCCCGAAAATTGTTCAGACGGATTTTCAAAAGCCACTACAAAATCCTTCTTTCCGGGGTAATCATCTTTATCACAGCCGATTAATACAAAAATACTTAGAAAAAGTGATAGTCTGATAAGGAACACCTTCATAATCAAAAATTTATGTTGTATAGGAATTTCAAAAAGTAGGAACGTCCATATCCAAGCATCATAGGTGAGTTGCTGCTATGACCTGCTCCGGATGTGGATGTGGTTTTAATTTCCTTAACGTCAAGTAAGTTTCTTGCTCCTAATGAAAGTTCGAATTGATCGTTCCAAAAGGTTTTCCGGGCTGATAAATCAAGCCAGCTATATGCATCTTGTTTGTCTTTGGTGATCGTTGCTTCTCCAAAATCGTCCGGAGCAAGTACAAATTGGTATTGCTTTCCATTGTATTTGTAGTAGGCAGAGATCGATGTTTTCCATTTTGAGATGGAATAAGAGAACTGTCCTGAGAGTTGCATGGAATACAGGAAATCGTCATCAAATTCGTTCGAACTGTTTAATATTTTCGATTCGCCGTTGAGCGCAATACCGATTCCCGCCGAGAATTGTTTGTAGTATATTTTATTCCTGAAAGCCACTCCCCAAGTTTTATAGGTGTCGATATTGGCATATTGGAAAGACAGCGGACTGGGATTGGCAACAATTAAGTCAATTTTATCCTCTACGTCCAGATACCACACTGAAAATTTTGGCTGATAAGAGAGTACATTGTTTTTGGTTGCAAAGCGCTTTTTCAGGTGAAGGAACACAGATCTTCCTTTTTCCGGTTTCAGATTCTGATTTCCTCGCACATCGTGATTTGAATCTACCATATAGAAATAAAGTTCCTCAAAGTTTGGCAATTTTGGTGCAGTTCCTAATACAGCACGAAGTTGGTAACCGTTATTAAAATCAAGTTTACTGCTGAGAGAAAGGGCAATCTGATCCCTGAAAACATTGGATGTGGTGTAACGAATTCCCGGGCGAAAGGATAGTTTTTTAGAGGCGATAAGTTCTGTGGACAAAAATCCGCTAAAAGAATTCACTTCACGGAGTTGCGTATCTGTTCCTGTATTTTGTTCTGAAAGTCCGCTCGCCTCTCCCCGATCAACTGTTATTTCATATCCCGCTTCCGTTGAAATCCAATTAGATTTTAGGAATTCGTTTAATGTTCCCCGGGAGAAAAGTCCTTTTCGGGTGTTGTAGTCATAGCGCTCTACATTGTTTTTTTCGCCGGTTAAGAGCTTTCTTGTAAATCCTTCTCTATTTCTTACTTGTTCCTGATAGGAGACAGAAATTGAATAATTCATCTCCTGCCAGTCGCCGGTCAGGTTGACGTGATGATACTGTCGGTCTGTTCTAAAAACACGATCGTTGGCAGTAGGATCCACGGTTTGAGTAGGTCCGTGAAGATTCAGTCGCACCTGATTTGCATAACTATCGGTACGTTCATTGAAATATTCAAATTTATAGAAGGCTCTGAATTTTTTTCCGTTGTAATTTAAAAGTGTTTTTCCTGTATGTTGCATTTTTGGAAGCCAATCATAGCCACGGGTTTTATCATTTGGATCTTGTGGATTATAAAAATACCTGCCGTTCTTTTGACCATAAAATCCGCGAAAATCATTTCTTATAAAAGAGATTTCACCATACCAAGAATCGGAAAAATTATAGCCGACTTTAAAGGATTGGATATGTCTTCCTTTATCAGACCAGTTGTATTCGCTTCCCAAGGTTTCTTCCTGAATATAAGGCGTAAGATTCCATTTGTGACGGGAAGATTTTTTGGTTATAATGTTCACCACTCCGGTGACTGCATTAGCTCCATATTGCACGCCCATAGCACCTTCTACAATCTCAATTTGTTCGATATCATCAATGTTGATTTGAGAAATATCGATAGCATTTCCGAAACCTTCATCACCGATAAACGGCACCCCGTCAATCAGAATTTTCACATATTCCGAATTAAATCCGAATTGCTGAATGCCGCTTCTCCCCTCACCTGAGTTAGGAATTACGTTCAGATTCAGCGTTTGTTTCAGCACATCATCCAATGTATTTCCGGCCATTTTTTGGATATCTGATTGCGTCAGTACATCTACTTCAAAAATGGATTTGTCTACCGACTGTGGTCGGTATTGTGCAGTGAGAATCACCGGATTTAAATCTTGAATGCTGTCCAGATTAACAGTTTCCTTCTGCTGCGAGAAGCTGAACCTACAGAACAAGACGAAGAAAATAAAGAGAAACTGATAGCATTTCATAACAATTCCGGATGGTCGGGTAGATAATTATGTTTTACGCCGCAAAATTATCTTCAGCTTTCAGGGTTTTGTTTACGTAATTCGGAATAATACCTACGCGGAAGAGCCGGTGAGAATGGAGAGACAAAAATCGAATGACAGCAAGGCATAGGACCAGAGGAGGTTTCTGTTTTTTCGTAATGCTATAGAAGTCGTCACAAAAAGGCTGTTTTCCGTGTTGGTTCTTCCAATTATTAGAATCCATCTCCCTACTCAATTTCTTTATAAATTACTATCTTTGCCTCACTTAAAAATCATTGACTAACAACAACTTACGCCAAAAAGAGTCAAACCTACGCCAAACGGAATGAGTAGTATTTCACAAACTTCTGTAAATCATGAGGCTTCAAAGGCTGTGGAGACCATATTTGAAAAAAATGGTCACCGGATGATTATCAATTACCCTACGTTTAAGGGGGAATACAATATTGCAAAACTTGAAGAAGTGCGATTTGTATATGTAAAGGCTGAAGTTACTCAGGAAATGCGCGTTCCGGTAGAGATCAAAGAAGATCAGGTGCTACTTTATTTTTGTCTTGACGGAACGTTTCACGCCTATTCAGAAACATTCGGGCAGATTTCATTTATCTCCTCTACGCATAATGTGCTTTATACACATCCGCTAAAAGCACTGTTTCATTTTTCAGAAGGCACCTATGAAGCTTTTTACATCACGCTTCCTTTTGCTGTCTTCAACAGATATTTTCCCAAATCTGAAACAGTTTTTGAGAATTTCTACAAGCAGATGAAGGCCGGATATTTTTCAGTTTTGCGGGAAAAGCCGGGGATGCTAAGTGTTCCAATCTATAGAGTTATTAAAGAGATCAGAGAATTTACAAAAGACAATGAGTTCCGTGACATCTTTTTAAAAGGAAAGATTATGGAATTGCTGTCTATCCAGCTTGAAGAACTCTGTACTGTTTGTGATGCCACTCCACCCGCACGCAAAATAATTTTAGAGAAAATGTATCGGGTTCGCGATTTTATCTCGGCACATCTGGCAGAAAATCATTCTCTTCACGATTTGGCTCAGGTAGTCGGCACCAATGAATACACGCTTAAACACGAGTTTAAAGAATTATTTGGCACCACAGTTTTCGGATTTTGGGCAGATTTGAAAATGGAGACTGCCGCAAAATTGCTTGTGGAAAAAGAAAAATCTATTGCCGAGATTTCAGAGGTTGTGGGATATAAGAATCCGCAGCATTTCAGCACCGCTTTTAAAAGAAAGTTTGGGGTGAGTCCTAGTAATTATCAGAAACAGCTGTAGGATGAGCTAAAAAAATCCGGACTCCACAGCCCGGATTTTTTATCCTAATCAACTAACCATTTTCGCAAAGAAAATATTATGCAAATTCGTTCATCATCTCTGCAAGTTCAGAAACAATGGCTTCTCCTTTATTATTATTGTACCACACTTGAAGTTGCTCTTTAAAAGCGGCATCCAGAACACCATGTTCTTCTTTATAGTCTGCCACCATTTTTGTAGCTTTTGCAGATCGAGGTCCCCATTTCGCCAACACCTCCATCTCCTCATCAAGAATAATCAGGATAGGAATGGAACGAGATCCATTTGTTAAGAACAAATCCATAAGCTCAGGATTTTCATCTCGCAATACAATTTTCAAATCGATTCGATCAGACAGTTCAGCTATTTTGTTTAAGTAGGGCAAGGTTTGAGCAGCATCTCCACACCAGGGTTCGCTGATCACCAACCAGGTCTGTGAATTTTCAAGAGCACCAAAAACTTCGGCATGTGCATCCTCTATTTGAGCCGTTTTGTCCAAGCGCTTTGTCCTGCTTAAATTAAGTTTTGTGTAATCGATTTTTTCTTGAGTTTCCTCTCCTGTGGTTCTATTTTCGGCAACTAATTGTTGGAATAATAAATTATATTGAGCGTATGACATTGCTTTAGCAACTGCTTCTTGAATAATGTTTTTCATATCTGTGACAGCTTTAAAGTGCGAAAATACCATCTTAGAATGAATCTAAATATGATACTTATCATCTTAACAGACTTGGATAATCTTTCCATTCTTTTTTAATATCTTCGACTTTTAAGAGGATCTTTTTGGTCTTATGTTTGCCTCTTTTTTATCTGTATATTGTCATATTCTCAATCCATTCCGCTTATGAATTCGATTAAATTCTTCTTGCTTTCCGCACTCCTGCTTTTTATGGGAAAAATAGGTTTTGCTCAAGCTGACAGCTCCACTACAACAAAAGATTCCTTAAATCTTGTCTTGTTGGAAAATTATAATAAGCGTCTGCAGGAAATTGAAAGGCAGCGTGTTGAAGATTCAATTAAAAAGGAAGAACTGTATCGTGAAATAAGTGCACTAAAAACGACAGATAATCTAAAAAAGGAAGAACTTCAAGAGCAACTTTTAGCGATAACTGAGAAAGAAAATGAACGACTCCGCGAAAAGAAAGCCCGCATTGATTCTTTAAAGAGCACGACCAAAGGCTATCCCGTTCACGGATTTTTTAACGATACACTCTTCTTTCTATATTCAAAAATAGGAAGTTTTTCTCCGAAGGAGAGAGCTGAATCAGCCACTTCTAAAATTCATCGTTTAGGAAATCTGCCCGATTTCAATCACGAAGCTTTGGTTACTGTCAATGCCGGAAGTACGGAAGATATTGTTTATGGTGATTTAATTGTGATGAGCGTTACCGAAACTGATGGGTTGTGGAATGATTCCACTCGCGATGCACTGGCCGGTGAATATCGGGATAAGATTTCGCAAGTTGTTACGCAATATCAGGAAGAAACCGGATACTTAAACATACTCAAAAAAGTGGGGCTCGCTATATTGGTTTTGATTGTGATTGCGGCACTCATTAAATACATTTCCAAATTCTTTAATTGGGTTTCGGTAAGAATACAACTACAGAAAGGTCAGAAAATTAAAGGAGTTCAAATCAAGAATTACACCTTATTTGATGCCGATAAACAGATTGATGTGTTACTTCTGGTGAATCGGATTATCAAATGGTTTGTTATTCTTACTGCCATTTACATTGCGTTACCCATTCTTTTCGGACTCTTTCCTTGGACAGAGCATTTCGCATCCACTTTATTTGGATACATAACGAATCCTTTAAAACGTATCTTTTTATCTTTTTGGAATTATCTTCCTGATTTAATAACCATTGTCGTTATCGTCATTATTTTCCGTTATGTTCTCCGTCTCACGCGATATTTAAAAAATGAAATTGCACGCGGAAATTTGGTTTTAAACGGATTTTACAGAGATTGGGCTGAGCCTACTTATCAGATTGTAAGAGTACTTCTGATTGCTTTTATGGTAGTTGTGATCTGGCCTTATCTGCCGGGAAGCGAGTCTCCTATTTTTAAAGGAGTTTCTGTATTCTTAGGATTTCTTTTCACTTTCGGTTCTGCCGGATCTTTATCTAACGTGATTGCAGGATTGGTCCTTACGTATATGCGTCTTTTTACTATTGGCGATCGCGTTCGAATTGGAGAAATATCGGGAGATGTGATTGAGAAATCTTTGTTGGTAACTCGTGTTCGCACCACTCAGAATGAAATTATTTCCATTCCGAATTCCACTGTAATGAGCAGTCATACTATTAATTATAGTGCCGATGCGCCGGATAAGGGGCTGATTATCCACACTAAAGTCAATATTGGTTATGATGTGCCCTGGAAAGAGGTTCATGATGCTTTGATAGAAGCTGCCTTACGCACAGATTTAATTCTTAAAGAGCCTGCTCCTTTTGTACAACAGGTCTCTCTTCAGGAATTTAATGCGGTTTATGATTTGAATGCTTATATCCGGGAAGCCAACAGGCAAGGGAGTATTTATTCACAACTGCATGAAAACATTCAAGATGTGTTTAAGGAGCGCAATATTGAAATTATGTCTCCACATTATCTGGTTCAAAAGGATGGGGGAAGCCGGTAGAAATTAAACTATTTCAAGTTCTTTTTTTGGATAAATTCCAATTTATTTATTGGATTAAATCCATTGTTGGTTATCTTTGGGATTTTATTGAGGAGATGGATATGGCAGATAATCGCAACATTGTGCATATGGATCTGGACACTTTTTTTGTGTCTTGTGAACGAAGACTTGACAGTCAGCTGGAAGGGAAGCCGGTTTTGATTGGAAGCAATACGGACCGAGGTGTAGTAGCTTCTTGCAGTTATGAAGCCCGGAGATATGGGATTCATTCTGCTATGCCTATGAGGATGGCTAAACAACTTTGTCCTGAGGCAGTGATCCTACGAGGAGACGCATCGATTTACAGTAAATTTTCAGAAGAGGTTACAGATATTATTAAAGAAAACGTTCCTCTTTATGAAAAATCTTCGGTAGATGAATTTTACATTGATCTCACGGGAATGGATAAGTATTTCGGATGTATGAAGCTCGCTTCTGAATTGCGTCATCGCATTATTAAAGAAACCGGATTGCCTATTTCTTTCGGACTCTCTGTCAATAAAACAGTATCTAAAATTGCGACCGGAGAGGCTAAACCCAACAATCAGAAATGCATTGAGAAAGGTACTGAGAAACCTTTCCTCTCTCCCTTGTCGGTAAAGAAAATTCCCATGGTTGGCGATACAACTTACCGGCTGTTATGTGATCTTGGATTAAAACATATTCGCACAGTTCAGGAGATGCCGATGGAAATGATGTCGAAAATTCTCGGTAAAAACGGTCAGACAATCTGGGAGAAAGCCAATGGTATAGACCATACTCCCGTGATACAATATACCGAACGCAAATCGATTTCTACCGAACGTTCTTTTGAACGAGACACCACTGATGTTAAACGACTGGAAGGAATTATTCTAGCGATGGCAGAAAATCTTGTATTTCAATTGCGACGCGGGAATAAACTGACCGCCTGTGTTTCTTTTAAAATTCGTTATTCTGATTTCCAGACGCAGAGCATACAGCGAAAAATTCCTTATAGCGCAGCCGATCATAAGATTATTCCTGTGGTTATGGAATTGTTCCGAAAACTCTATACCAGACGATTATTGGTGCGTATGGTGGGAGTTAAATTCAGTCATTTGGTAGAAGGTGCGCATCAGATTGATTTGTTTGAAGATGAAGAAAAGATAATCAATTTGTATCATGCTATGGATCGGATGCGGGAACGTTTTGGAGATCGGGCTGTAATGCGTGCTGCCGGAATGCATGCCAAAACCATCGGCCGGTGGAATCCGTTTTCCGGAGATGCTCCGCCTTTGTTACCAAATCGAAGAATTTGAGTTTGTCTAAACCGGGAGAACAACGGCAATCATGAGAATTCTATTTATAAAGAAACCGTCTCCACATACGAAGAGACCAGATACGGGAAACCGTAAACATTTTGATAATTTTTAAAATACATTTGGCTTTTCCTTGAAACCTATAATTTTTTAATGATTGTCTTGACTCTTACTTCCAAATTAGATCGTGCGCTACAGCGGTTATCTATTTTTAAAGATCTTCATCCCATACGATTCTGGACCATCGTAGCCGTGATGCTGCTTGTGTTTCTTCTGCTCTTATTTTGGTTTTACCAGATGGGGAAGCGGCGTCAAAAAATCCGTGATACCAAAAGAAATTCATATCGAGAGAAAACGGATCATACAAAACGTCCGTGGTTTAAACATCCTTTTGTGCGATGGTATCTCCCGCTCATTGTTGTTTTTTCGGGAATTATTATTTCGACCGTACTTTATTATAAAGATCAGGTTCTTCACACTGTGGGACCGGTTCATGAAAATTTGGCAATTTCTCAATCACCGCACATTTTCGGAATAGATATCTCTCATTATCAAGGCCGTATTGATTGGACAGAACTCCGGAAAACAGAACATCCGCTCAAATACATTTTTATTCGTGCCACCATGGGAACCAATGGCAAAGACGCCTATTTTAAATATAATTGGAAGCATGCCCAAGAACACCATTTTATACGTGGTGCCTATCATTATTACCGACCCAATGAAAACTCTACATTACAATTTAACAATTTTAAAAAAAGTGTAAAAATTTCTCCGGGCGATCTGCCACCTGTTCTGGATGTGGAAGTTTACAGTAAATATGGTGCGGAAAATTTGAGACGTGGTGTCCTGAACTGGCTACGGCTCTGTGAAGAACATTATGGTATAAAACCTATTGTTTACACCGGAAGTGATTTTTACAATACCTTATTGCGCGGACATCTTGATGATTATATTATATGGATTGCCGACTACACCCCACCCCATCGCCGATTGAACCGCATTCCTTGGAATTTTCATCAATACACAGAGCGGGTAAAAATAAAAGGAATTGCTACTCCCGTTGATGGGAATCGCTTTAATGGTTCGCTTGAAGATTTATACAAGCTGATCCATGCGCCAATTATTGAAAATGAAGTTGCCGTTGAGGAGTTGTGAAGGGACGAAGTATGGGAAATCTATGAAGATGTTAGATGTGAGACTTGAGATGTTAGACGAAGGACTTGGGAAATTAAAATCCAAAACGCAAATCAATATTTATTTTGAGGAGAAAAAGAAGGCTAAATTAGAACCCTGTCCCGTAGTGACAAAATATTGGTAAAAACTAGAGCTCAACAACCACAGCTTGTCCCGTTAGGGATAACATATCAGTTACACCTCTCACTCCCATCGACACTAACGATAAGAGCGTGTATATCAACTTTCTCAAATGGAGAAAACGAAGACACAGCGGGAATCTGTCGCGTAGGAACAAAATAACGGTAAAAACTAGATTCAACCTCTTTGTCCTAATGAATATATTCTTCAAAAAAGAGGAATTGCGTCTAAAACCTATTCCCCGGCTTCAAACGCACTCATCACCGCATCGCTCACTCCCATATTGGAAAATCCACCGTCGTGATAAAGGTTTTGAAGGGTTACTTTCTTCGTCAAATCACTGAACAAACTGACAATGTAGTTTGCACATTCAAGAGCAGTCGCATTCCCAAGCGGCGACATCTTTTCGGCGTAACTTAGGAAGGAAGAAAATCCTTTCACTCCTTGTCCCGCCGTTGTAGGTGTAGGCGATTGTGAAATGGTATTTACACGAACTTTCATATCTCTTCCAAAGAAATATCCAAAGCTTCTTGCAATGCTTTCCAGGTACGCCTTATTATCCGCCATATCGTTATAGTCAGGGAATACACGCTGAGCCGCCATATAGGTCAGTGCCACGATACTTCCCCATTCGTTCATTGCTTCTTTTTTGTAAAGTACCTGCATCACTTTGTGAAAAGATACTGCAGAAACATCCCAACCTTTTTCGGTAAAAGAATAATTCTGATCGGTGTAATGATTTCCTTTTCTCACGTTTACAGACATTCCGATAGAATGCAGAACGAAATCAATTTTTCCGCCAAGGATTTCCATCGCTTTTTCAACAAGATTTTCCAAATCCTCAATACTTGTAGCATCTGCCGGAATAATTTCTGAATTGGTTTTTTCCGCCAAATCTTTAATCTGCCCCATTCGCATCGCAATTGGTGCATTGGTCAGCACAAAAGTTCCACCTTCTTCGTGTACCCTTTCTGCCGCTTTCCAGGCGATTGAATTCTCATCAAGAGCTCCAAAAATAATTCCGCGTTTTCCTTTTAACAAGTTGTATGACATCCTTTGGTTGTATTAAAAGTTAATAAAAAATGTTCCGAAGCTTGCGGAACAGTTCAATAGGTAAATATACGTTTAATTCAATAATTCTTTGGCATTTGCCATTGCTGCCTCTGATATTTTCTTTCCGCCCAGCATTTCGGCAATTTCCATAACCCGTTCTTCTCTAGTCAACGGCGTTAAATGTGTGGAAGTAATCTGTTGAAAATCTTCTTTATAGACTTTCAAATGTTGTTTTCCTTTTGCAGCAACCTGTGGCAAATGAGTAATGGTAAGAACTTGCATAAAAGCACCCATTGCCACCATAATATCCGCCATTTTATTGGCAATTTCCCCTGAAACTCCGGTGTCAATTTCATCAAAAACCAAGGTCGGAAGTTTTTTATACTTCGCCAAAACTGATTTGACTGCAAGCATTATCCTGCTCATCTCACCCCCGGAAGCCACTTTTCCAATCGGTCCGGGACGCACCCCTTTATTCGCAGAAAACAGTAATTCCAGCACGTCCGTTCCGTTGTGGCGGAAATCATCGGATGTTTCCAAATTCAGAGTAAATTGTGCATTTGGAAGTCCAAGCGTTCCTAAAATAGTTTCCAACTGTTCCGTAAATATCGGGATTACTTTTTCTCTGTTTTCACTGATATTTTCGCCGATAGTTTGAAGTTGTTCGGAAAGTAAAGCTACTTTATTTTCAAAAGCTTCTATTTTATCATCAATCTCCAGAGTCGCACTCACTTTTTCAGCAAGTTCTAATTCCAAAACACGAAGTTCGTCAACCGTTGTCAGCCCGTGTTTTTGCTGTAATTTATAAAGCGTTTGCAGTCTGTCATTCACGCGAGCCAACTCCTCAGGATCGGCGGAAATGGTATCGGCTTTAAGACCAATTTCATCCGATAAATCTTCCAATTCAATTATCGCACTGTTCAAACGCTCCCAATAATTTTCATATTCTGTCGAAAAGGATTGAATTCTTGACAGAACACTTCTCGCTTGCTTTGCCCCTTCTATCACCCCGACTTGCTCTTCCGTCAGTCGTTGCAGGATTTCTGAAAACGATTCCCGAATACTTTCGGCATTGGAAAGCGTATTTAAGGATTCCTCCAGCTCTTCCTGATTCAGCGTTGCAAGTTGTGCCTGCTCGAGTTCATTCAAAAGAAATTGGTTGTAATCCAACTCCTTAATATGTTCCTCTTTTTTGGATTTTAATTGAGCAAGTTGCTTTTTGGTTTCCAGAAGTGTTTGAAGTTGTAGTTTATATTCCTTAAGAATCAGCTCATTAGCCGCTAAGGCATCCAAAACTTCCAGCTGATATTCTTCGGAACTTATTTCCAACGTTTCGTGCTGACTGTGAATATCTACAAGAAACGGTGCAACTGCCTGAATCTGAGCAAGTGTGACCGGTGTGTCATTCACAAACGCTCGGGATTTTCCTCCGGGAAGTATTTCACGACGGATGATGGTATGCTCGTCATAATCCAAATCGTTTTCTTCAAAAAGTCCTTGTAAATCGTAGGGTGCAATTTTAAAATGACCTTCAATCACACATTTAACTTCGGGATCTTTCAGACTGTCGAGATTGGCACGTTTACCAAGAAGCAAGCCCATTGCACCCAAAATAATGGATTTTCCCGCGCCGGTCTCACCCGTAATCACAGTCAGTCCCTCCTTCAGGTCCACCCGAAGGTCTTCAATAAGGGCATAATTCTTTATGGCAAGTGTAGCAATCACCGTCAGTCGATTTTTGGAAAAGCAAAATTAAGAAATGAAGCGCGGAAATCAGAATTTAATCTCTTCCCAATTGCTTCTTTTAGTCGGTGCCATTCTGTTCAGATTTTCTACAAGTTTTACAATATCAACCTGTGGACCTCCGCTAAAGATGGACTGAATTTCATCGCCTTTGGCATCAAAGAAAGTACGGATAACAAAGGAATTCGGACGTCTGTCGTTGATTCCTTTTAGTTTATCAATAGCGGCAATAATTTGTTGTTTTCCCTCTTTTTGATTGGTATCCATCACATCAAGCCCCTTTCTGTGATAAATGTACATTGCATCGTGAAATTCCTGATACACAGACGATGTCAGCGCATCATTCAAACGATACCTCGACTGATTCCCATCGGCTGCTTTCCAGCCTGAAAACTTTCCGCTCGCGGCGGTATTGGTAATTTGTTTGGCAGTCTGAAAATAAGGTTCTCCGGCATTCAGCTGAAAACTGTCGGCATCAAGACCAATGATGGTGTAAACGTGAAACGCAACGACGGACATCAAATTGGAATCAAAAGAATTGATATTAAAGTTAAAAGGCTCAAATTCGCGATAGCGGAAATTTACCTGACGATCGAAATAGTTGTAGATTGGGCTGTCGTAAGTAGAACCGTACACAGGACGCGAAGCCTGAATCTGCAAGGAACCGGTAAAATCCTCTCCATCCATTTGGTTGATGGTCAAAGTCATATTACAATCGATTCGCTCTTGATTTTTATAGACTTTATCGGTCCATTTGGTGTTGTTGATAAACTCCCGAAGCTGATTTTCCAGCGTTTTAAAAACCTGAAGATTCGGCTGCCCCGTCTGCGCGGCATTGATGTTAACAGTACAATTCATTTCCTGCGCCTGAAGGGAAACGGCGACAAGAGCAACAACTAAAAAAAGTATTTTACGCATCGTAATTTTCGATAATATATTGGAAGATGTCTTTGGCAACTTCTTCTTTTGGTTTAACATCAAAAGGTGTGACTTTATTGTCTTTGGCAATCAATGTAACTTTATTGGTGTCCGTTTGAAAACCTGCGCCTTTGTCACGAAGCGAATTTAACACAATTAAATCTAAATTCTTTTTCTCCAGTTTCTTTTTGGCATTGGCTTCTTCATTTTCCGTTTCCAAAGCAAAACCTACTAAAAACTGAGCTTTCTTTTCCGCGCCCAAAGAAGCAAGAATGTCCTTGGTTTTCGTGAGATGAAGCACAAGTTCATCATCGTTTTTTTTAATTTTTTCCCGTGCAATTTCGGCAGGACGATAGTCAGCAACAGCGGCACTTGCTATGGCGATATCAACAGTCCCAAAATATTTGTGAGCGGCATCATACATCTCCTGAGCAGACGTTACACGGTCAATGTGAACATTGGAATTTTCCAACTTCAAATGTGTAGGTCCCGAAATCAGAAAAACCTGAGCACCAAGGTTGGCGGCAGTTTCAGCAAGCGCATATCCCATTTTTCCGCTTGAATGATTTCCTATAAAACGCACAGGGTCAATCGCTTCGTAAGTAGGTCCGGCAGTAATAAGCACTTTCTTCCCTCTCAAAGGAAGTTTCGCAGCCAAATCGCCTTTTAAAAACTCCACGATTTCTACCGGTTCTGCCATTCGTCCCTGCCCAATGAGTCCGCTCGCAAGTTCTCCAAATCCGGCAGGAATCTGAATGTTTCCAAATTCCTCAAGTTTGGTGAAAGATTCCTGAACAGAGGGGTGTTGATACATATCCAAATCCATCGCCGGTGCGTAGTAAACCGGACAGGCAGCGGAAAGATATACGGCCAGAAGTAAATTATCACATTCGCCCTGAGCCATTTTAGCCAGTGTATTGGCAGTGGCGGGCGCAAAAAGCAACAAATCGGCATTCATTGCCAGATCCACGTGATTGTTCCATTCCGGATTTTCCGACGGATTCTCTGTCTCAGAAGTAAAGGAAGAATAAACCGGATTTTTTGAAACGGTGTTCAGCGTCAAAGGTGTCACAAAATCCTTGGCGGCTTCCGTCATTACCACCTTAACATCGGCGCCTTCCTTGACCAAAAGCCGCACCAGCAATGGTGTTTTGTATGCGGCAATTCCGCCTGTGATTCCAAGTAAAATTCTTTTTCCTTTTAGAACGCTCATTTCAGAAACAATTTATAAAAAAAATGGCCGCCGAAGCAGCCACTGTGTTTTAGTCTTCGAAAGTCTCTTCTTTCGTGTTTCGGTAGTAAATCTTGTTTTCAAGCCACTCCTCTACTGCCATTGCGTGCGCTTTTGGCAGACGCTCATAGAATTTTGAAACTTCGATTTGCTCTTTATTTTCGAAAATCTCCTCAAGACTGTCTGTATAAGTAGCAAATTCATCAAGTTTTTCAAGCAATTCTTTCTTGATATCCAGATTTATCTGCGCCGATCTTTTGGCTATAATTGAAATAGCTTCATAAATGTTACCTGTTGGTGCGTCAATTGCATCACGGTCATAGGTAACAGTGTTGACAGGGGCCTGTGAATTTTTAATATCCATCTTCTTCTTGTTTAAATAGTCGTTTCTTGGTTATAGGCAGCAAGTCTCTTCTCAATGTCAGTGTGAATTTCATTTGCTTCTTTAGAGAACTCGCCGTCTTTAAAATATCTGATATAGCTGTTGTAATGTTTTTCTGCATCCCGCAGACGCTCTTCCTTTAATGTCGGAATACTGTTTATGGCCAATTCGTGTGCTGCTTTCAAACGAATTAAAAACGCCTCTTCCCGAAAAATCGAGCCGGGATTGTCTTTAATAAAATTGTCTGCCGCTGCAATTGCCGCCTTCAGGTTTGCCGGTCTCCACGGCGCTTCAAGACGATAATACTGTTTTACAACTTCAAATTTTTTGCGTTCCAGTTTGGTTCTCAGCTCAACGACCATTTGATTTGCCATTTCACGCAAATCGGAATTTGGATACGCATTGATGAACGCCTGCAACTTTTCCATTCCGCGATAAGTTTCCTGCTGATCCAGAGAATAACGCTCCGACAGGTTATAAAAACTCTTTGCAGAACGGAAGAAAGCTACTTCCACACTGTCACTTTGGGGATATGCCTGAACGAACCGCTCAAACTGATATCCGGACTGAAAATAATCTCCAAGTTCGTAATAGGTGTTGGCGTAAATAAACATCAGCTTTTGCGCCTGAGGTTTTCCGCGATATGCAGGAACCAGTTGTTCCATTAATTTCAGAGCTTTTTTGTACTTCTTTTTTTGATAAAGAGAGTCTGCGTAAGCATATTTTTTTGCCATATCATCTTTACGCAAAACCTTTTGATAATCACCGCAAGATGCGAAAAACAAGCCGGTTATAAGAAGTAATAAAAGTGGTAAACGCATAAGTCGTAAAAACATCGTGCAAAAATAGAAAAATTAGCGTGATGTGGCAAATATTAATTTCTGTGGGATTTGGAAGGGATGAGTTGAATGAATGTTGTTTATGTAAATAATTTACTCACAGTCTTCATCGTCAAAAACATTTTTCCGCTGTCAGGAAGTTTTATGAATCCATATTTCTTGTAAAAGCTTTCGGCTTCGGTATCCAAGGGATCCACAATGATCGCAAATGAGCCTATACTTTTGGATATTTCAAAGGCTCTTTTCAAAGCATCAACCAAAACCAATTTTCCTAAACCTTTGCCTTGAAATCTGTCGTCAATCGCCAGTCTGCCAAGTAGCGTGGTTGGAATGGATGTGTAAGACTTTGGTAAACTCTTTCGGATATCTTCCGGCACATCATCTAAAGGAATACTGCTATTTGACAGCGTATAATAAGCTTTAACCAAATTTGTTTCTAATTCTGAAACAACGAAGCAAGCGGAAAGTTTTCTCTTAATATCCTGATTCGCTTGCGTATGAAGATATACATCCAGAAGCTCTTTTCCACAGGCGAACTCAGATTTCCTGTGTTGTGAATCCAGTGGAACCGAAATGTAACTCATTCAGACAAACTATTATACTCCTCAACAGCTTTCAATAATTCTTCATTTGGTTCCTGCGGATTCATAACCGCATCGAAGAATATGTTTCTGTCTCTCTGCGTTGCTAATATGCGTTCTTTCTCCGAGATGATTTCTTTAGCTTTCTCCTGAACCGCGATTATCACAAAGTCAGTCAAATTTCTAAATCCACCAATTCTTGCTGCTTTCTCAAAAAAATCTTTTTGTGCCTGAGAAAGTCGCGCATCAAATCTTGCATCTTTTATTTTGGATTCCTTTGTTGCCATAACACATCTTTTAGCAAATGTACAGAAAAAATACGTACATATATGGTGGATTATTGTTTTTCTTTACAAAGTGGAAACTTTCTTGACATACTTCACTTCACCTATCAAAAATTATCCACAAACTCCCCTATCTTCTCTCTCAACACATCGCTCACGCCAACCAGTGGCAATCTAAGCGTATCCCCGCAGATTCCTTTTTTCTTGAATACTGCTTTGATTCCGGCGGGATTGCCTTCTGCGAAAATGTAATCAAT